>SAAJ01000019.1 GCA_009929485.1 Negativicutes bacterium | reverse complement strand
CCAAAAACACGACTTTGATATCTGGAAAGAAATTTTACCACCGGTAGAGTTAGCTTCATAGCTTCACGCTTAATCTCATGTTTGCATTTTCAACCATTTTCCAATGGTTAGCTTTGCTATACCCATTTTCGAACGATTGGACTTGCGGTGGATTAGATTTTCAAAATGCCCGTGCCAAGGTTTAGTTGTGGAATTTTATTCGATGGATTTAAGGACTTTATGAGAACACTCCTGTTCAATTTTTATTCGCTCTTCTTTTAGGACGCCTTACGGCACAGGACTGCGATTTCGTTTTCAAACTGGTCCATTTCCTGACCGAAAGCCTGGCGGAACGCGCTTTCCGGCGTAGCGCCCCGGCTTAGTTCCCGGAAATATGCGAGGATTTTAGGAGTGCCGTGTCGTTCCAAGAGAACAAGGTTGGCGAGTCCTGCTGTCTTATAGGTGAGCGGGCCGCCGTAGGTGGAAAGAGAATTGGACCAGCCGCTGCTGGTTCGCAGCTCGCTTAGGGCCGGTTTCTGCGGTGCTAAGGTAATGCCTGTTTGCCAATTCGCTTTGTACTGAGGAACGGAGAAAAAACCGGCTCTGGCGACTAGTTGCGCGCCGACGGCTTCCGCCATGCCCTCTAGCATCCACTTGACGCCGCCAGCGTTAGCGCCAGCCAGTTCGCGCTGATACTGATGAGTCAATTCATGAGCTAGAATGAAGACGCGCTGTCTGGTGGTGGGCGTACCGTTTACATTAAAAACAATCAAATGGTCTCCGGCTAAGGCATCGACGGCTTTGGCCGCCTTATGGACTTCTAGTTCGCTAACCTTGAAACGAGAAACAGATTCAGTTAAAAATGTCTGGCGGTTGCGGGTTAGAACGAGGGTGACTGGTTTTTTTAACTGCAAGCCTTGCTCTTGATAGTATGCCGTTGTTGCGCGAGCCGCCTGTTGAAAGTCGGCGGTTTCTTCCAGAGTAATGCCGTCGCCGCTTTCGATGCTGACAAGGAGCGGCGGTGTTTTATCCGGTGCGGCCGAGACGCAGCCTGTGAGCAGCAGCAGAGTCAAGAGGCAAAGAGCCAGCCAAGGCAGAAGGCGTTGGGAGATTTGTTTCATGTACATCCATCCTTTTTGCATAGCGCAACGTTATTACAGGCAGAATTTCTCTGTCTTTTAGAAGATATCCTGCTGCTTTTGGCGTAACCATAGAGGATCTAGATAAAACAAAGACCTAAATAAAAGACGCTTTTTCAAAAGGAATATTCTGCTGATTTCCATATTGACCTTTTGACCTTAAAGAGTATAATAATAGTTAGAAAGACATTTGGCGTCTTTACTACATGTTACACGAAGGGGGAAGGAAGTATGTTTGGATTGGTACCGTTTCGACGCGCTGGAGGAGAAGTTGGCAAACGTCTCGATAGTCTGGATCGGATGGTGGATCAGTTTTTCGATGAGCCTTGGGGGCCGTTGCAAGGCATACGTTCCGGGTGGATGTGAAGGAAACCGATGCCGCCTATTTGTTAGAGGCGGATTTGCCGGGCGTCAAAAAAGATGAAATCAGCCTCACTTATGATGAGCACTATTTGACCATCAGCGCTCGCCGCGGCGAGGAAAAGGAAACAAAAGAAGAAAACTACGTGCGCCGCGAACGCCATGCGGGGCAAGTTCAGCGAAGCTTCTTTATCCGCGATGTGGATGCCACGAAGATTGAAGCGGCCTTTGAAGAAGGCGTTTTGAAGGTTACCTTGCCCAAACTGTCGCCGACGCCGACGAACAAGCAAATTGAGATTCGCTAAAGAGAATACGAATTTTGAACAAGAGTAGAGGGAGTAGAGGGAGGGTTCGACGGGGTTGGATTGAACAGGAGTTGCTGCGAGAACCGGAGGGGACGCAGGAGGTTTGCGGCGAAAGTCGTTTGATTTAATAATGTATAATTCTTGTGATAGGAGAGATTCTAGCTGAAAGGTAAGAGTCTTTCCTATCATTATTTATTGAACTTCTGCTTCGTACCCTCCGAGTACTCCCTTTACTCCTGTTTATACTATACGTTTCTCTTCGCCGAATCTTAACATACTATAGCAGGAGGGTTGCTGGCGGCTGTGGAAATGAAGTAAGAAGCAATGAGACAATGAGAAGGAGGATGGTTATGCGCATTTTGATGGATTTGCATACGCATACGGTGGCCAGCGGCCATGCATACAGTACGATCATGGAAAACGCTAAAGCAGCGGCGGAAAAAGGATTAGAAGGGATAGCCATGACAGACCACGGACCGGCGATGCCCGGGGGCGCTCATCTTTATCACTTTTGGAACCTGACGGCGTTGCCGCAGCAGATCGCAGGCGTGCGGGTGCTGCGCGGCGTGGAGGCTAATATTATCGACAGCCGAGGCGGTCTGGACGTACCAGCGGATATTTTGGACCGTCTGGATATTGTATTGGCAGGCTTGCATGGCGGCTGTATTCGCTCCGGGACGACAGCGGACAATACTCGGGCGATGCTGGCGGCGATGGCCAATCCCTGGGTGGACATCATTGTGCATCCGGGAAATGACGAGTTTCTTATCAATCCCGAAGCGGTTGTGGAGGGTGCGGTGCGCTATGGCTGCGCCTTAGAAGTAAACAACGCTTCTTTGAGCTATATCCGTCAAGGCAGCAAACCTTTTTGCAAGCGACTGGTTTCGTTGGCTAAAGAACGAGGCGTGCCTTTAGTGGTGGGGACGGACAGTCATTTTGCCGCATCGGTGGGGGAATTTGCCGGCGCCTTGGAGCTGCTGCACAGCTGCGGCGTGCCGGAGGAGCAGGTGCTCAATACCTCCTGGGGGCGGTTGGAGCAGCATCTGGCTAGGCGGCGGGATGCGCGGCGCAAGGTGCGGCAAGAGCTGACCGCAGGCTTTGAAGAATGAGTGCTTGCAGACCGCAAGGGAGTTCTAACAAAAACGTAACATGGTGTTTACAAACCAAGCGACCGGCTTTGCTATACTGAAGGCGGTCGCTTTTTATGTTATCGCAAGAAAGTAGGAATTATTCTGATAAAGATGCCAGAAGTCTTCTTCTGGCGATATCGTCGCAACAGTGAGATAATTAAAACAACTTTTTGCTTTACATACTACAATAAATAAGGAGTGTGATGAAACGAATGATGGGAAAAGGATGGAAACGGTTCTTGCTGACCGGTGCGCTGGCGGCATTTGTGGTGGCAGGTTTGCCGGCAACCGATGTCGCGGCTAAAGCGGTAGTCAACGGCTTTGATCTGCAGGCTCACCGCGGCGGGCGGGACGCACGGGCGGAAAATACGCTTTATGCTTTTGCGTATGCCATGGAACTGGGTGTTACAACCTTGGAAATGGATATGCAGCTGACGAAAGACGGCCGTTTGGTCATCAGTCACAATCCGGTCATGAACTGGATGCTGGCGAAAGGCCCGGACGGACAATATGCTCCCAAGCAAAATCCTCCAGATATCCGCACGATGAATTTGGCGGAAGTGCAGCAATACGACATGGGTGTAATGAATCCCGCAGCAGGCGGCTACTACGACTTGCACGGCAAAACGCAGATAGCCACACCTGGCGCTCAGATGCCTACGTTAGAGCAGGTTTTCGAGCTAGCCAACGCGTACGGCAATAAAAAAGTCATCTTCAACATTGAAACCAAATCCTATGCCGATCCGGAAGATCCTTACTATACAAACACGCCCGATCCGGACGTATTTGTAGAAAAAGTATATGAAGTTGTAAAAAAATACAACATGCAAGATCGCGTGACCATACAGTCCTTTGACTGGCGCACGTTAAAGGCGATGAAAGCCATCGCGCCGGAACTGACGCTGGTGGCGCTGTCTTCCGAGCAGCCCAGCTGGGGCAAGAGCGGTATGTACCTGCGCCTTGGCGAAAAGGCTCCGTCGCCTCATTTAGGCGGTTTGAACATCAATGACTTTAAAGGGGACTATGTAAAAGCGGCTAAGGAAATTGGCGCTGACGTAGTTTCTCCGTACTTTAAAGAATTGTCGCCGGACTTGATTGACGAAGCGCATGCGTTAGGGATGAAAGTGGTTCCCTGGACGGTGAATTCGCCGAAGGATATGGAAATGCTTCTGGCGATGGGCGTAGACGGCATCATCAGCGACCAGCCCTGGGTGCTGCGGGATGTGCTGATTAAAAAAGGCATTGCGGTTCCCGCGCCGACGCTGGCTCCTAAAGACATGAAGTATTCTACCGGCACGGCCATTAACAAGGTGGAAGCGAAAAAAGCGAAAGGCGGCGCTGACGCGTCTCACTAAGGAGGAGCAAGAACATGAAAAAAGCATGGATTGCGGCGCTCGCTCTGGGCGTCTCACTGCTGGCCAATGTGGGCATGGCCAAGGAAGCGCCTGTGAAGGATGCGGAGTTTTTGCCTAAATACGACTATACGTTAGTAGGAACATTTGAAGTCAAAGGTCGTCAAGGCGTTTGCACAGATGGCGAGTTCTACTACGTAAGCGGCAGCAAGGCTCTCTATAAATACGACAAAAAAGGAAACTTGCTGCAGACCAACGAAACGCCCTTGGAAGGATATTCCATTCCTTCCAATCATATTGGCGACATAGACGTTTTTGACGGAGAAATCTTTGTCAGCGCTGAAAACTTTATGGACGGCGTAGGCAAAGACATTCAGATCGCCATTCATGACGCTAAGACGCTGAAGTTGAAGCGGACCTTCCGTTTCGAGCCTTCCAGCGGCCAGGAAGAAGTTTCCGGCATTACCGTAGACCCGGATAAACGCAGTGTGTGGATGTGTTCCTGGGTGGGTGAGGAAAGCGGACGCTACCTCTATGAATACAGCCTGGACACTGGCAAGTTTCTGCGTAAAGTCCATCTCCAACCGGTTCCTCAGTGGGTACAGGGCGTTTTCTACTGGAAAGGCAATTTGTACCTGACCGCCGATGACGGCACAGCCGATTTGGACGAACCGGACCACCTCTACCGGGTGAATATTACCGACAAGTCCTATGCCAGCGTAGTTCTGGAAAAGACCTTCACCGAAGTGAAGAAACAGGGCGAAATTGAAGGCTTGACCATAGACCCCAAGACTGGCGAACTGCTGGTACATTTCAACCGCGGCGCTCGCATTGTTCTGGGCATGGGCAAAGGCCTTTATCCTGGATATGATCGGGAAATCTCCGAAGTCTATCGCTATAAAATGACCCCTCATGTAGCTAAATAAAAACCTATAAAATAACCCCGGCAGACCTCTGATAAGAGGCTTGCCGGGGTTGTTTTTTTACGCCGTATCCCTCTGCCGTACCTTTCCGCGACTCCTGTTCGTGTCCTCGGTACTCAGTGCAGCAGGTCCCAGACTTGTTTGCCGATCATGACGGCGGAAACGCTGAGAAAGAGCGGACGTACATAGGCTGCTCCTTTGCGAATGGCTAGACGCGTACCTGCTAAAGCGCCAAGGATCATGGCAATACCCATCGGCAAAGCATACGCATAGGCAATGGAGCCGTACAGCGCAAACATAATAACCGAAGCGATGTTGCTGGCAAAATTGAGCGCTCTGGCATTGCCTGCAGCGGTGACGAAATCAAAGCCGATCATTAAAAAGGCAAACATGAAAAACGAGCCAGCGCCAGGGCCGAAAAAGCCGTCATAAAAACCGATGCTAAAAGAGACGATGCAGCTCAGGATAAACATGCGTCGCGTTAAGCCGCGGTAGGTGTTTTCACTGCCCCAATTTTTGCGAAAGATCGTATAAATGGAGACGCCGATCAGAAGCACCACCACTAACGGACGCAGAAACTGAGAGGGAATTTGCTGGACCGTGACCACGCCGCAGGCGGCGCCGACAAGGGAAAGCCAGAAGAGATACTTGACCAGCTTCATATCGATTTTGCCGGAACGCAAAAAAGAAAGGCTGCTGGTCAAACTGCCCATGCAGCTGGCCATCTTATTGGTACCTAGCGCCATAGTCGGAGGAAGGCCGGTTAAAAGCAGTGCCGGCAAGGAAATAAGGCCGCCGCCGCCGACGACGGAGTCGACGAAAGCTGAGAAGAAGCCGGCCACAACCAGCAAGGCGACGAGATCGCCGCTGGGGAAGTCCATAAAAGCGCCTCCTTAATTAAAGAAACCTCTGCTTTAGGCACAACTCACGGCAACGCGTATCTTTTTTGGTCAGACGTCGTCAGAAAACCTCGGCATAGCGCTGCTATGCCTGCGGCTTTCTTCCTAGACTGACAAAAAATAGTATGCCTTGCTAACGTGTCCCTGAAAGCATAGGTTTCTTTTTTTAAAACAGAAAGAACATATATAGTCGTAAAGTAGGGTTTTACTCTTCGATAACGGTGACTTTATTCATGCGGTCGCCGGGGACGATGTCATCTACCAGGTCCATGCCGTCGATGACTTGGCCGAAGACGGTATGCAAGCCGTCCAGATGCGGCTGGGGTTCGTAAACGATGAAGAATTGGCTGCCGCCGGTGTTGGGGCCGCGATGAGCCATGGATAATGCGCCGCGTACGTGCTTTTTAGGATTGCCCGCGGTTTCGCAGGGAATGGTGTAGCCAGGGCCGCCAGTGCCGTTGCCGTTGGGGCAACCGCCTTGGGCGACAAAGCCGGGGATGACCCGGTGGAAGCTCAGGCCGTCGTAAAAGCCTTCGCTGATGAGTTTGGTGAAATTGGCTACCGTGCCGGGAGCCTCTTTTTCAAATAATTCAATAGTAATGGTGCCGCGATCCATTTCGATAGTTGCTTTTTTCATGGAGATATCCCTCTTTTCTTTCGTAATCGTATTCATTATATCATGTATGTCAGGAGTGGTCACTTGCTTTCCGTGTCTATGGTGAAGAAGAATGTGGCTCCTTGATTGACTTGGCTGTCCGCCCAGATACGTCCGCCATGGCGGTGGATGATGCGGTTGACCGTAGCCAGGCCGATGCCGGTGCCGCTGAACTCTTTGGCGTGGTGAAGACGCTGGAAGACGCCAAAAAGCTTATGGGCGTAAGCCATATCAAAGCCAGCGCCGTTATCACGGACAAAGAAAGCGAGCTCCCCGGTCTCCTGATCCTGGCGGCAGCCGAATTCGATGCTTGGCTGTGTTGTTTTACCTGTGAATTTCCAGGCGTTTCCTAAAAGATTGTCCAGGACGATGCGCAAAAGCGGCATATCTCCCAAAACCATCAAAGACGGCTCAATGCGGATTTCCACCTGCCGCTGCGGCTCCTGCTGCTGGAGTTCCGTCAATACTTGAAACGCTAATTCGCTTAAGTTCACTTTTTCCAGATTCATTTGGGTGCGGCTGATGCGCGCCAGGTGAAGCATGTCGTCAATCAGCTGTCCCATGCGCTGGCTGGCGCCGCGCAGACGCTGCAAATAATCGCGGCCCGTATCGTCCAGGTGTTCGCTGTAGTCCTCCAAAAGAGCCAGGCTGAAGCCGTCGATGCTGCGCAAGGGAGAGCGCAGATCGTGCGAGACAGAGTAGCTGAAGGCTTCTAATTCTTGATTGGCTGCTTCCAACGCCGCGGTGCGCTTGGCGACGCGATCCTCCAACTCGCTGTTTAAGGTGCGGATTTCCTCATAGGCCGTTTCTAGCTGCGAAATGTCTTTATAAATAATAGAAGCGCCCATAGGGTAGCCTTCGGGGGAATATAAGGGAGAAGCAGTTTTGAGGACCATTAAAAGATGCCCGTCTTTGTGGCGGCGCAGCCCCTTGTTGTGCTCTTCTTTGATTCCTTGCTCCAATTGGGCGACGCTTTTGTTCCAGTCTTCCAGAAGCTCATCTGGGACGATGATGCGAATGGACTGGCCGATGGCTTCTTCGGCTGTGTAGCCGAAGAGTTGCATTGCGCCGCTGTTCCAACTGGTAATAATTCCTTGCTGATTGCGGCTGATAATGGCGTCATCGCTGCTTTCAACGACAAGAGCCAGCTTGTGTACGGCTTCTAACTCACGGCGGCGGCTGACATTGAGATGCCAGAGGGTGAGTACCGCTAGAATCAGCAGGGCGAAAACGAGAAAGGTGCTCAGTACCAGCGATTGGTATTGCTCGTAAAAGGACAAAGGCTTATGGAGGAATTCGCTTTCCGGCGGCAGCGCTGACGCGTCAAAGCGGAAGCGCTGCAACTGGCGGTAATCAAATAAATAGGTGCGCGGAGGATCCGTGATGATAGGTAAGTCGGACGCGCGGGCGCCTTGGAGAATTTGCAGCGCCATAGTTGCTGCTGTCTGTCCTTGATTGTAAGCGCTGAGCACATGGCCGCCGACAACGCCGTGTCCCATATCATGCTCCCAAAGAGTATAAACAGGCGCGTTGCTGGCGGCGCTGACGCGGGCGGTGACTTCATCGGACTGGTATTGTTTGCCTGCCGCGTCGCGGTGGAAGGGAAGATTTAAAACCATGCTGTCAGTAGAGGCTGCGGCAATACGCGTCAGAATATCCGGTAGGGATAGGTCGTGCAGGTAGGTGATGGTTAAGCGGCTGTTTCGTATATCTGAAGATTGTTCTAGCATCTGCCGCGCTTGTTGTCCGAAGAGGCTTTGGTCGCTGACGACAAGCAATTCTTTGGCTTGAGGCTGCAATTTTTGAGCGACGGCAACCGTACCTGCAATATCCACGCTTTCCATAATGCCAGTGACATTATCGGCAGGCAGATGACTTTCCGGCAGAATGTTGTTGACGCCGCAAAAGACGATGGGCGCATCCGGGAAAAGCGATTGCCGATAGGTTTTGGCGAAAAGAAGAGCTTCGTCATCGACTGTAATCACGGCGTCATACTGAAACCCTTGGAATTTTTGCTTCCAGAATTGTTTCAGATTGGCAAAATGAGCCGGCGTATTGAGACGTTTGGTGTCCATGTATTCGATTTGCACAATGATATTGTGTGGGATTGTATCTAAAATGCCCTGGTTGATGCGATCCGACCAGACAAAGCCGGGATGATAGGATTGCAATACCAAAATGCGTTGTTCCGCGGCGGCGGTGGCGGGAAGAACGAAAAGATAGCAAAGAAAAAGCGATAAAATCAAGTATAGACGCATTGGAAAGCCTCCTTATTCAAGATCACGACGAGACGGATACGCGAAATGGCTTTTTGCGAAAAAAACCGCTTTCTCTTATGAAAAGAAAGCGGTTAAATGGCCTAATTTGGCAAGTGCTTGATCATTAATATTTCATTTCCTAGGTGGTTAAAGGTTAAATGGTCGGTAGCGGCGCGCATTAAATGAAGGCTCATGTTGTCTTCGGGGAGATCCGCAGGAATGCTCTCAAAGGGAGTTTTCGGGGGCAGACTGCGTAAAATGGTGTTTCCTGGAAACCCATCGCCGTAATCGAGAATTCGCACGGAGATATAAGCTTGCCCTAAGAGGGATACGCGAATGCGCACCAGGGGTTCGCCATAAGTCTGGGTGCTGCTGCGCAGAGCATTTTTCAAAGCTTCATTGACTGCTACTTCGAATAACGCGCTTTGCAATCCTAGTAAATTTTGCAGTAATTTTTGCAACTGCTGCCGGATAAGAGGCAGATCGTCGGTATGATGGACCATAAACAGCATGCTTTCCATGGATTCACTCCTGAGCTTCTTTTTCTCACTGAGCAAAAATTCTCTATAGGTTACAACAAATCCTGCTGCGGATTAATTTATTTTCCATAATAAATTGGGAACGTAACAAGAGTGACCAGAGTAATCTGAGGGAACGTCAGAGGGTACGGAAATTTTATCCCTCCAAATAAGGAAGCAAGGCCTCTAGGTTAAAGGAAGCTGGGGCCAGTTGGGGCAGCTCGCCTAGGGAAGTGTCGGCCATGTTTAGGCCCGGAATGTCCGGCAGGAAGGACCAGACGGGCAGGCCGGTTAAGCGCTTCATGTACGCTACGGTGCTTTCTTCCAGGATGCCTGGTTGAGCAGGCCAACGATTTAGCAACAGCGCTGCCGGCTTGAGGCCTTGGCTTTTGGCATAGGCGACGGTAAGCAAGGCCGTGTTTACACTGCCTAAAGAGGCTTGTGCTACGATCAGCAAGGGCAGCTGCAAGGCTTTAGCCAGATCGCAGATCAAATATTCTTCGTGCAGAGGCGTAGTTAGACCGCCTGCGCCTTCTACCAAAACCAGGTCATGGGCGGCGGCTACTTTACCGATGCGATCAAGCAGTACTTCCGGATGAATCGTAACCTGTTCCAGTTCTGCTGCGGTGGCTGGCGCCAGGGCGGCAGCCAAGCAATAGGGGTTGACGGTATCACGCCAGCTTTCATCTAAACCAGCGGCAGCCATTAAAAGGCTGGCGTCCTCCGAGCGCAGCGAGCCGTCAGCTTGGCGGATCGCGCCGGATGCGGCCGGTTTGGCTACGCCTACAGAAAAGCCTTGCTGACGCAGCGCGCAGGTCAGAGCGGCAGTGACTACCGTTTTACCGACATCGGTGCCTGTAGCGGTAATAAAAAATCCTTTCATATGTAAAACCTCCTGGATGCAGATTTTGAGACAAGGTGTGAACAAGAGTCGCGGGCGAGGAACGGGGTACGGCATTTGAACAGGAGTAAAGGGAGTAGATGGAGGGAACGTAAGAGAGAAAATGGGACATGGAAAAAGTAACAGAGAAAAGCTGGAGCGTATAAGTATTAGGGCTGACGCTTATTGTCATTGCGAGCGCCAGCGCGGCAATCTCCTCAAATATAATGCCGTTCCTCGTAGCCCTCCCTTTACTCCATCTACTCTTGTTTAATAATTCTTTTTGCCGCAGCCGCGATTTTTTGCGCGGCCTGGCGCAGTTCTTCCGGCGTATGCGCGGCGCAGACGGTGAGGCGCAGGCGGCTTTCGCCATGGGGCACTGTAGGCGGGCGGATGCCGGAAACCAAAAGACCTGCCTCTAGGCAGGCTTCCGCCAGCTCCATCGTGGCTGCAGCTTCGTAGGTGAGAATGGGGATGATCGGGGTTTCTCCGGGAAGAACATCAAGGCCGTTTTGCTGCAGTTCTTGGCGCAAAAGGCGCGCATGACTCTGCAGGCGCGTTACCAGCTCAGGCTGTTGCTGCAATTGCTGCAAAGCAGCTGTAGCGGCAGCCACTGTGGCTGGCGCCATGGCGGTGGAAAAGATGAACGAACGGGCTTTACTGAGCAGGTAAGAAATGAGCGTTTTACTGCCGCAGACAAAGCCTCCTTCGCTGGCTAGGGCTTTGCTTAAAGTGCCAAGCTGTACGGCGACGCTCCCTTCCAGGCCGAAGTGCGCGGCTGTGCCGGCGCCTCCCGGACCTAAAACGCCGGTAGCGTGGGCGTCATCTAGAACGATTTCCGCTTGGTAACGCTTTCCGAGGGCAACCAGTTCCGGCAGGGGCGCTATGTCGCCGTCCATACTAAAAACGCCGTCGCTGATCAGATAGCGCTGACCGGCGCAGGGCGTTTGAGCCAGCAGTTCTTCAAGATGAGCCATATCGTTGTGGCGGTAGATGACAGTAGCAGCTTTGGAGAGGCGGCAGCCGTCGATGAGGCTGGCGTGGTTGAGGGCGTCGCTGAAGAAGACATCCTCCTTGCGGCCCAAAGCGGAGAGAACGCCTACGTTGGCGGCGTAGCCGCTGGAAAAAACAAGGGCGTCCTCGCTGTGCTTAAAAGCGGCTAATTGTGCCTCCAAGGATTCGTACAGGGAGTGGCTGCCAGTGGTCAGGCGGGAGCCGCCGGAACCAGTGCCGTATTGCAGGGCGGCGGCAGCAGCCGCATTTTGGACAGCCGGATGATGCGTCAGGCCCAGATAGCTGTTGCCGGCCAGCAGCAGGCAGGGTTGATCATTATAGAGGACATGGGTGGCGTCAATGGCTTCGCAAGTGGAACGGCGGCGCAGCAAATGAGCGTCGCGCAATTCGCCTAAGGATTGTATCAGATGGTTCATGAGGCTTGTCCTTTCTGCGGCCGATTTTGCACTAAAACAGGCTGCTCTTCCAGGAAATGCTGCAAGGCTTCAAGATCGGCGTCTGGAGAGACAAAGAAAGCCCGGCCGCCGTTGGAACTGTTTTTTTCTTTTAAGCAGGGAATACGTACATATCCGTGGCGGGGAGAGGCGACATACCCTGTGGTATACTCCGGGTCGTCAGACCAGCAAAGTTCCGCCACCATGCCAGGGGCGGCGGCTACCTTGGCCGCCAGCACCATGGCTTCCCGGGGGTGCTCGCCGTCCAGACCTTGTTGGCGTAGCCAAGGAAGCGCGTCAGACTGGGCGTCTAGGTCCATGCGAGAAACACGGACGCCTCTGGTTTCTGTAGAATCCAAGCGCTCGCCGGTGGCGGCGGAGAGGATCATGGCGCCCCGCAGGCTGTCTGGCAGGTTTCGTAACGCTAAAAGACCCTTAGCGGCCGCTTCTTCGCTGACACCAGCTTGGCCTAAGGCTTGCAGAGCCAGGTGGCGGCTGTTTGCTACGCTAGCGCTTTGCAGGCTGTGCCAAGGCAGAAGAGGAATGGCAAGGCAAGCTGCGGGGGCAACGGCTTCGACGGTGAGGCGGATGAAGTCGGCGTTGCCTCGGCTGTGTTCTAGGGCGCGCTGCACCATGGCCTGCGTAGCTTCGAGGAGGAGCTCACGCGGAATGAGCCGTTCGGCGCCGGAAATATGGCGGCCGCCGTTTTCATGGGCGCCTCCCTGGGCGGCGCGCATTCTAACGCTGAAATGCATGGCGCACGCTCCTTTCGCATTGGCTGCGGACCCGGCGCAAAAGCTGCGTCAGCGGCCAAGCGGCGATGGCGGTATAAACCATGCCAGGCAGAGCGGCGGCCAAAAGCGGCCAGGCGGCCTGCCCCAGGAAAAGCGCCAAAGAAAGACGAGCTGCTGCTGAGCCAAGGGGACCTGCCAGAAGCACCGCGAACCAGGACGTGCCGCCGCAGGCGAGCACGCCGCCGACAACCAGTCGGAAGATCATAGCAACGTAGACGTTGAACAAGGTTTGGGTACCCAGGAGCAGACCGACGGCGCTGGAAAGGACGCCGGCGATTATGTATTTTTTAAAACCGAACGCGGCGCAGATGGCTACCGCCAGCGGGGCGGAAAGCTGAAACTCCGTGCCAGGAAGCAGACCGGGCAGTTTGATAGCGCCAGTGATGGTAATCAGCGCTCCTAAAAGAGCGGTTTCCGTTAAAAAACGAATCGGCATAAGCTGACAACTCCTTCGTAAACCAAAAATAAATAATGGTTAACAAGAAAAGTATAGCAGTTTTGCGCAAATACGTAAAGACACCAGGAATTAAGAAGAGAGGATGCCAAGAAGCGATTGGCAGATAAAGGGATTTGACGGGAAAAGGAGAATTAAACAACAAAAGTCGTTCTAAGGCAGGAGGACGAATCATGCGGATATTGCTGCTTGATGACGATCAGGACAGCCGCCATACAGCGGCGCAGTTTCTTCAAGATTTGGGGCATGAAGTAGTCCAATGCGCAGAAGCGCAAGAAGCATTGGGGAAATGGGAGCAAGCGGATTTCCCCTTGGTATTGGCGGATATTCATATGCCGGGGCTGAGCGGCGTGGAAATGACGCGGCGTTTGAAGGCGCTGGCGGACGGGTGGCGCAGCGATGTGGTCTTGATGACTGGAGACAGGCAGCCGGAATTGATTCTGGAGGCTTTGCGCGCCGGCGCGTATGATTACTTGCTTAAGCCGCTGGCGGCGGCGGATTTGGCGGCGATCGCCGAGCGGGTAGGCGAGCATCAGGCGTTGCGACGGGAAAATCGCCATTTGTCGAGTCGCTTTGATGCGGCGGTTCAAGAGGCGACGGGAGAAGCTCGTCAGGAACTGCAGCGGTTGAAGCAAAAATTGGCCCAAGTCGAAGGCAATCGCCCGTGCTTTGTGTCGCCAGCGATGGACTTTTTGGCGGAGTTGGCGGAAAAGTATCATGCCGACCCTGCTCTGCCGGTACTCATTGAAGGAGAAACCGGCACCGGCAAGGAAGTGTTGGCGCGATTGATTCATTACGGTTCTCGAGGAGACGGCAGCGGACCTTTTGTAGCGGTTAACTGTGCGGCGTTGACGCCGGCTCTGTTTGAAAGCGAGCTGTTTGGCTATGAGGCGGGCGCTTTTACGGGCAGCAGTGTTAAAGGGAGCAAAGGCAAGCTGGATGCGGCTGCGGGCGGGACGCTGTTTTTAGACGAAGTGGCGGAACTGCCGCCGGAGCATCAGGCGAAGCTGCTGCGGTTGCTGCAGGAACGGGAATACTACCGTGTGGGAGGGCTCAAGCGGCTGACCAGCGACGCTCGCGTGATTTGTGCTACGAACGCCCGCATTAAGGAACAGGTGGAAAGCGGCCAGTTTCGGCAGGATTTTTATTATCGTTTGCAGCTGGGGCATTTGTACATTCCTCCCCTGCGTCAACGGAGGGAAGATATTTTGCCGCTGAGCCTGACGTTTTTGCAGGAAAGCGTGCGGCAGCGGGGCAAGCATTTTCGCGGCTTCAGCGCCGAGGCTGCCGCCTGGCTGGCGGGCAGGGAGTGGCCGGGTAATGTCCGGGAGCTGCGCAATGTAATTGAGTGGGTGGTGTTCATGTTCGACGGCGAGGTCGTGACGCCGGAACAGCTAAGGGCCAGCCAACGGCCGCAGCAAGAAGTCACAGCAGGACCTTCGGAAGCCGCCTGGCTGACGTTGCCGCCGCCAGCGGCGGAGGTGCAGATGGAGCAATATGCGCAGCTGATTTTGAAGCGGATACTGTGCGATACGAAAGGCAATCAGCAGGAAGCGGCGCGGCTTTTGGGCATCAGCCGCTCGACGGTAACGCGCATGCTGCGGCGCAGCTGAAACAAAGAACAGGCACGGAGATTGAACAAGAGAATCGGCGACGGCGCTGGATGCGCCTAGGGTCGGTTGCGCTATGGATGGCATGGCAACCGACATCCATAGAGGGGCCGCAGGAGGGTTGCGGGATACGGTTTTTAACAAGAGTAGAGTGAGTAAAGGGAGGGTATGATAGAGAATATTGGCAGGGAGATTGCCGCGTCGCTACGCTCCTCGCAACGACGGGATAGGCTGGTTTGGATGTCATTGCGAGCGCAGCGCGGCAATCTCTTCGGGGATTAGATTTAGGTTTTGATCTAATCTCTAAACTCTTTCTCTATTCTGTGTGAAACGTACCCTCTTTTTCGAGCCCTCACTTTACTCCCTCTACTCCTGTTCAATTTTGATCCTTGTTCTCTTCGTATCTTCCCCAAAATGCGCCGCTGCGTCAATTTGCGACAGGCAAGTGCGTCAAATTGACGCAGACAGCTGTTTAGCGAAGCGGTCAATTTCATTTAAACAAGGAAAAGCAAGGAGTATGCCTTTTGGCATGCTCCTTGCTTTGTTTTAGGGCAGGGACCAGTTTGATTTCAGCGGTGCAAAGGGGGGATGAAGATGCGAGTCATGATCATCGATGACGATCAGGGCAGTCTGGAGTCGCTTAGAGACTGCATTGAAACGAGGGGCAGCGAATGCGATGCCTTTCAGGATCCGGTTAAGGCCCTGGCCGCCTATGACCCGGCGGTGCATGACGTGGTGCTTACGGATTTTAGCATGCCTCAGCTCAATGGGCTGGAGGTAATGGAGGCCATCCGGAAGCGGCGGGAAGACGCGGTAGTCATTATTATTACCGGTTACGGCAATGAAGAACTGGCAGCGGCCTCTCGCAAGGGCGGCGCCTATGCGTTCTTGTATAAGCCGCTTAATGCGTTCAAGCTCTATGAATTATTGGACGCCATTCAGGAAAAACTGGAACAGGGTCATGTGCCCCAAGGACCGGTACGGCCGAGAGCGCCGGTAGTAGATCGGGAATTTGGCGAATTGGACGGGATTTTCTTTTCCGAGGCGTGTGAGCTGTTGGCTAATGCCGCGGACTCTCTAATTAGCAACGAAAAAGAAGGATGCGCCGTAGAGGCGGTGCCGGAAGTGTTCCGCGCTTTCCATACCATCAAGGGAGGCTCCCAGACGATTGGGCTGGAACTGCTGGCGGAACTGGCGCATAAAATGGAAGACTTGCTGGATATGATCCGCAAAGGCGAGCATATTATCGACGGTCACGCCATCAGTTTGATTTTAGAAGCCATTGACTTGATGGAGCAAGAAATTGCGGCCTATGTAGCGCACGAAAACATGGATGAACTGGCGCAGCATCAGTTTGATTTGCTGGCCTTGGTGAAAATGGCCAAAGAGCATAATCAGGAGGCTCTCGATTTTAAACGGAATAAGAATATGGCGGATGGGCCTAATTGCTTTGTCGAAGTCGAAAGCATTGCTCCGCCGATGGTTACGGAAGCCTATGCTGATGGTCATGTCTTTTTGGTTTGGGCCAAGGCGGACCCGTCGGAATGCATGCATCAGGTGCGGCAGTTTATGCTGTTAAGCAAGCTGCAAGAACATGGAGCGAGCCTGTATTGCCATCCCGACCCGTATCTGCTGGAGCATCACTGTGAGCAGGTGGACAGCGAGGATATGGCGATTGTCTATCGGACCAATTTGGAGCAGACAGAGCTGCAGGGGCTTGTGGAGCATGCCGACGGTATGGCGGAAGTGAAGTGTACCGCCTTGTGGATGCAGCGTCCGCAAGAAGCGCAAGAAGCGCAAGAAGCGGCTGAAGAAGCAGCAATTGCCGATGAAGAAAGCTTGACAGAGGGAATGCAGGAACGTTTTGCTACGGAAGCGCTGGAGCACTTGCGCGAAGCGGCGGCAGCTTTGCTTGAATGGGAGAAGCAGCCCGCCAAGCGGACTTTCTTGGACGAGGCGTTCCGAGTGATGCATACTTTTAAAGGCAATGCCGGATTTATGGGCTTGGCGCCGCTCGAAGAGGTGGGGCATGAATTGGAATCAGTGCTGGAAGCGCTGCGTCAGGGGCGTACGGCGCAGACGGCGGAGTGCTCTCTTCTGTTGAAAACAGTGGATTCCTTGCGCGAAGGCGTCGAGAAGCTGGCTTCCGGCGAAAAAGAGTACTTGCCTGCCAAAGGAGCGCTGATAAAGATGCTCCAAGGCTTGCAAGGTAAGGAGGCGGCGGAAACAAGCGGCGAAGGCAGCGTCAAAGCGGAAAGCAAACCGGTTCTCGCTGCAGCGGAAGGGCCCAAAAATGGCGGCGAGCATCCAACAAGCAGCCAGCTGATGCAGGCCATTCGGGTGGATGTGGAAAAATTGAATCACCTCCTGGATTATGTGGGCGAGCTGGTTATTGCCGAGGCCATGGTTTTTAACAACCCTTCCTTCCGGATGCTGCGTTCCGGCAGCATTCTTAAACAGGCTTCCCATGCCCCGTATGGACGGCGTGGTTTTTTTGCGGCGTCTTATGGCGCAGTATCCGCTGCCGGTGATCATGGTCAGCGCCCTGACGGAACGGGGCGGGCAAATTACCATGGAGGCCTTGGAGGCGGGGGCGATTGATTTCGTGAATAAGCCGAAATCCGATATCGCCAGAGGTCTGGGGGCCATGATGAAGGAGCTGCGCGCCAAGGTGAAAATGGCGGCGGCGGCCAATCTGGACGCCTGGAAACGGCTGGCGCAGCAAAAAAAACAGCTTCCTGCGCAGCGGCCTGTTTCCGGACAAGAAGAGCGGGCGCTGGCTAACTCGACAGACAAGGTCATCGCCATCGGCGCTTCTACAGGCGGTACGGAAGCCATCCGGCGTATTGTGAAGATGCTGCCGCCGACGATGCCGGGCGTGGTCATTGTGCAGCACATGCCGGCTGGCTTTACCAAAAGTTTTGCGTCTAGTCTTAATGATGTAGCGCTGATGGAGGTTATGGAGGCTCAGGGCGGGGAGCGCGTTATGCCCGGGCGGGTGCTCTTGGCTCCAGGAGGCAAGCACATGCGCGTGCGCCGCAGCGGCGGCATGTACCTGGTGGAGTGCTATGAGGGGCCCAATGTCAGCGGTCACTGTCCGTCCGTGGATGTGCTCTTTAAGTCGGTGTCGCAGCAGGTGGGACGCAATGCCCTTGGCGTTATCTTAACCGGCATGGGCTCCGATGGAGCGGACGGCATGGCGGAGATGCGGCGAGCCGGGGGACGGACGCTGGCGCAGAACGAGGCTTCGTCGGTGGTCTTTGGCATGCCGCGGGCTGCCTATGAAAATGGCGGCGGCCATAGTGCCGATGAGGGCCATACGTTCCGCTTGCGCCGCGCGCTGCTGGGCTTCGCAGGCTTCTTGTTCCGCTTTTCTGCGAACGCTAATATCGCGAACAATGCTTAAAAGGTACTTCTTGCCATCCAGAACCGCTTGGCAAGAACGAACTTCCACAGGAAACGCAGTGCCGTCTTTATGCTGGTGCAAGGTCTCAAAAAGAATATCGGCAGTTCGGGCGGTCTCTAATTGCTCCGGCCAGTCGCCAAGAGTTTCCGGCGCGCGCAGCTCGCGGATGCTGAGACCCTGCAATTCTTCGGCCGTATAGCCATAGGTAAGCGCAACGGCCTGATTGGCGGCGATAATGATGCCGTCCGTATCCAAAAGAAACATTTTATCTCGGGCGTTATGGAAAAACATACGGTATGTTTCCAGCGCCAGCTCCGCCTCTTTACGGGCGGTAATGTCTTGCTTGACCGCTACGAAATGCGTAATTGCGGCGTCGGCGTCCCAGATGGGCGTAATGGTCATTTCTTCGTGATATAGGCTGCCGTCCTTGCGCTTATTAATGAGCTCGCCATGCCAGGGCTGACCGGAGGTAATCGTGCTCCAAAGGTGTTGGTAAAAAGAGTCGTCCTGCAATAAGGAGCGTAAAAATCGCGGATTTTCTCCCAAGGCTTCCACTTCCGAATACCCCGTAAGCGCGCTGAAAGCCGAGTTGAGCCAACAGATTTTTCCTTCGGCATCGGTGATGACGACGCTGTTGGCGGTAGCGCGCAAGGCGGAGCGCAAAAGATTCGCTTCCTGGCGGTGGTGGGTAAACTGCAGGACGTTCGTGATTTTTTGGGCGACTCGTTCCAATTCCGTTTTTAGTTCTTCATTCCAGATATAACCTTTTTTTCCGTAAATGCAAAGAACGCCATCCGTGTTATTGCCTAAAGACATAGGGACGGAAATGGCTCCTTCCAGGCCGTAGCGCTTTACTTGTTCCGCCCAAGGAGAAAAACGCGGGTCGTCGCAGCTGATCATCTGCGTTTTGCCGGTGCGCAGCGCTTCGCCGCTGGGGCCATGGCCTTGAGGCGTGTCGTCCCAACGAATGTTCAACTTGGGTATTTCTTCGGGGTTAGTACAGGCGGCTTGGCATAGTTCGACGTTGCCGTCTGCGTTCTTGGCGCCGACAAAGCTGAGAGTTAAGGAGTAAATTGATAAAAGCTCTTCGCAGACCATGCTTAAAATGCGTTTGACCGGCTGATCCTTTAAGATGGCTTGATTGACTCGGTGCAGCAAGGCCGATACGGCATCTTTGCGTTGGCGGCGGGTGATGTCGCGGATGATGCTGAGATAGCGGTTGCCGCTGCGGGAAATTTTCATTTCCACCGGAATGTGGGTGCCGTCTTTGCGCAGAAGCGTCCAATCAATGAGCAAGGACGTACCTGCCGGCAGAGGACTGCGCAGCTCGCCTAGGCGAGCTGTCAATTCCGGCGGCGTCAAATCTTCCAGCCGCAGACCGAGGAGCTGCTCTTTTTCATAGCCCAGCATGGCGCACATGCGAGAATTGGCTTCTACGTAATAGCCTTGAGGATCGCTGAGGAGAATGCCGCCGATGGTCTGTTCCATCAGCAAATGCCGTTGCGCTTCGCTGTGGCGCATTTGCGCCAGCAGGTGTTGTGTATGGTGTTGCTGTTGTTGAAGCCTCAGAAGCAGCGGCAGCAGTACAGGGGGGGTTGCAGACGGCGCTTTTTGGAACAAAATCGATAATGCCGGCGTCGATGGCTTGCTGCGGCCAGAGGGTCTCGTCCGTAAGCAAAATCAAAGGGATGTACGGATGGCGTTCTTGAAAATGCTGCCACAAGGGCAGGCCGCTGGCAGTGCTGAAAGTATAATCGACAAGAGCGCCATGGAAAGAAACATCCGAGTTTTTTTCGAAGAAGGACTGTTCATAAAGACAAATATGAGGCGCATATTTGGACAGGAGACGTTCTAACTGTTTGCGATCGAGGGTAGTATCGGCAAGCAAAAGAAGGCGAAAATCTTCCTGCATAGTCAACACCTCTTTTTTTAGAGTGATGCTAGTATAATTCGATGTTTATTCTATAAACCTTGCAAGAAATTAAAATTTTATAAAGAATACAAATCTAATATAAGAAGCTTTTTTAAGATGGCGACTGACTAATAGAAAACAGGCCCTGCTATTTAATAATGATGATTGACAAATAGAAAAAATGAGAATACTATACAAGTAAATAGTACCGTACCGGTACGGTATTGAATAAAGAATACATACACTGCAAAGGAGGAAAAAGCATGCATTTTACGCAGGCGACGGACTATGCCTTTCGCATTGTGCTTCATTTGGCGGCAAAACCGCCGGGAACCATTGTCAGCGGCCAGGAAATCGCCAAGCAGGAACAAGTGCCGGTGCAGTTTCTGCGCAAAGTCATGCGCTTCTTGAATCGCGCTGGGATTGTTCGTTCTCATCGAGGCGTGGAAGGCGGTTTTGTTTTGAACCGACAGCCGGAAGAGGTTTCACTTCTGCAGGTAATAGAAGCTATGGAGGGGCCAGTGGAGCTTTCTCGCTGCCTTGTAAGTGCGGAGGGCTGTAAAATCGGCTGTAGTCGCGTATGTCCGGTGCATGAAGCGCTCCAAGGGGTGCAGGCAACGTTGCTGGATTCCTTGCATGCAATTGAGTTCGCTTCATTGGCGGCGCGACGGAGGGAATTTCAAAAAAAAGAAAGGCAGGAGGATGAGTCATGATTGAGGTTTTATTAGCAAGATGGCAGTTCGGCATTACTTCTACGTATCATTTTTTATTTGTACCGCTAACCTTGGGCTTGTCGGTGCTGCTGGCCTGGATGGAATGGCAGTGGGTGCGCACAGGACGCAGCGAGTACAAGCGGATGACGAAGTTTTGGGGTAAGCTATTTTTGGTCAATTTTTCCGTTGGCGTGGTGACGGGTATTGTGCAGGAGTTCCACTTCGGGATGAACTGGGCGGAATACTCGCGTTTTATGGGTGATATTTTTGGCGCGCCCTTGGCGATGGAGGCCTTATCCGCCTTCTTTGTGGAATCCACGTTTTTAGGCTTGTGGATTTTTGGCTGGGACCGCCTATCGCCGAAGGTGCATGCGATTTGTATTACCTTAGTGGCTTTTGCGAGCAATCTGTCGGCCTTCTGGATTCTGGTTGCTAACTCGTTTATGCAGCATCCTGTCGGCTATGCCCTGCAGAATGGACGGGCGGAAATGGTCGATTTCGGGGCGTTGTTGATGAATCCCTATGTATGGAAACAGTTTCCCCATACGGTGCTGTCCGGTTTGACTACGGGCGGCGCATTCTTGGTAGCGGTGAGCGCCTGGTATTTGCTGCGCAACCGGCACCTGGAAATTTTCCGGCCCTCTTTCAAGCTGGGGACGGCGGTGCTTTTAGCAGGCTCTCTGGCGGTTATGGGCACCGGGCATGTGCAGACGCAGTATATGGGGCAAGTACAGCCCATGAAGCTGGCGGCGGTGGAAGCTCTTTGGGAGTCCGCGGATCCGGCGCCGTTCGCGATTGCGGTGATTCCGGATGAGAAAAATCAACGCAATACCATGGAAATCGGCGTGCCCGGCATGTTGACGCTGCTGGCGTACGACTCGTTCCAAGGGGAAGTCAAAGGCATTAAAGATTTACAGCGCGAAGCCGAGCAAAAATATGGACCTGGCAACTACATTCCTCAGGTTACGCCGCTCTTCTTTGCCTTTCGTTTTATGGCCGGCGCCGGCGTAGCTATGATGGCGCTGGGCGCGCTGGGCTTATGGCTGTATCGCAAAGAGGCGCTGGAATCGTCGCGGCTGTATTTGAAACTAGCGATGCTAGGCATGCTGTTGCCGTATGTAGCGAATTCCTGCGGCTGGTTTGTAGCGGAAGCGGGCCGGCAGCCGTGGCTTGTTATCGGTTTGCAGAAAGTGGCTGACGGCGTGTCTACGAATGTGACCTCTACGGAAATCTGGTTGTCCTTGTTTGGCTTTACGGTGATTTACGGCCTCTTAGCGGCTGCGGCAGTCTATCTGGTCTTTAAATTCATCAAAAAAGGCCCCGATGAAGAAGGGCGGACAGAGGAGGCGACGGTATGGAACTGACAACTCTTTGGTTCATTCTGGTGGCGGTGCTTTTCACTGGCTTCTTCTTTCTGGAAGGATTTGATTACGGCGTGGGCATGCTGTTGCCCTTCTTGGGTAAAAATGACGCAGAACGCCGCGTGATTATCAACACCATTGGTCCTGTTTGGGATGGCAATGAGGTCTGGATGATTACCGCCGGCGGCGCGATGTTTGCGGCGTTTCCCCATATGTACGCTACCTTGTTCAGCGGCTTTTATATGGCTCTTTTTCTGATGCTCATGGCGCTCATCGCCCGCGGCGTGGCGTTTGAATTTCGCAGCAAGGACGAGCGGCCTGCTTGGCGTGCGACTTGGGATTGGGCTATTTTCTGCGGCAGCGCCATTCCGGCATTGCTCTGGGGCGTAGCGGTGACCAATTTGATCCAAGGCGTGCCGTTAAATGCGAAAATGCAGTATGTAGGCACTTTCTTTGATCTTCTCAGCCCCTATACACTGGTAGGCGGCGCGGCATTCCTGCTGGTTTTCCTTTACCATGGCGCGCTGTTTTTGACGCTGAAAACCGATGGCGAGATGATTGCGCGCGCCCGCGGCGCAGCGCTGAAGAGCGGCTTGTTGGCGGCGGTGGTATATTTGGCTTGCGTCGGCATGACCTACGCCAACACCGATTTGTTCCGCAGCTCCATTGGAGCGGGCGGGCTGATTTTGGCGGTGCTTACCTTTGTGACTTCCTATGCTCTGACGCTGCGCAGCCGCTTTGGCTGGGCCTTCGTAATGAGCTCTTTGGCTATCGTTTTTACGACAGCTGGCTTTTTTGGAGGGCTCTTCCCGCGCTTGATGGTATCCAGCTTGAACCCGGAGTGGAGCATTACCATTACCAAGGCGGCTTCGACGCCGTATACGCTGAAAATCATGACCGTTGTGGCGCTGACCTTGGTGCCTATCGTGCTGGTTTATCAGGCTTGGACGTATTGGGTGTTCCGGAAGCGGGTCAAAGTGGATGACCATTTGGAATACTAAAGAACTACTGCCGAAGCAGTTCGGCAAGAGCTGAAAATAGAATGCAAAATTGACACAGAGTAACTGAGGGACCAAAGGGCAGCAGGGGCTTAAAGCCAGCGTTGTTGCTCTTTGCGGTCCGGTTGCTCTGTGTTTTTCTTTTTCTTGATTTATAACTTTTATTTCCAGTGAATACACGCAAAACAGGAGGAAAATTCCAAAAAAATCGTATTCTCATAAGAGGAACATAATTTTCTAATTTTCATAAAACGTTTAATTCTACTAAGCGCTTAAGATAGCGGCAAACTGTGAAGAACGCCGGCTGGTACGGGATCTTAGCCGAGTGGCGAAAAGATACTGAGGCAGGTAGGTGAGAGTATGCGCATTGGCACAAAAATTGCCTTTTCTCAATTGGCTATGGGGGCGTTAATTGTTGCTGCCATGTATATGGCGGCTTATTGGGTATGGGCGCCGGAATATGAACGCTGGGAGGAGCGGCAGACGGCGGATAAGGAGAAATGGACCCAGCATTTATGGGCGGCGGAAGAAAAGCGTCTGGCCCTAACTGTGGCGGACTGGGCTCCGTGGGACGAGTTGTATGAGTTCGCTCAGCAGCCGTCGGAACGGAAATTTGAGCGGGATAACCTGAGCGAGGACGCTATGAGCAATCTGCGCGTAGAGTGGATGCTGCTTTTAGACCCAGCGTATAAGATTCGCTACAGCCGCTCGCTGCTGGGAGATTGGGAAGAAAAAGAGAGGCTGCGCTTTGAAGAAGACTGGGAGACGCGGTTAGCGGCCTCTCCGGATCTACAGGAACAATTGCGCCGAGGAGAGAGCGTTAAAGGCTTAGCCATCTTAAATGGGCGACCGGTGTTAGTTGCGGCGCAGCAAATTTTGCACAGCGATAAACGAGGGCCTAGTGCTGGTTATTTGGTGATGTTTCAAGCGGTGGATGCGGATTTGCTGAAGGAATTTTCACAGATGCTGCAAGCGTCGCTGGTTTTGGAGCAAGATAAGACGCTGCAGGAGCGTTATGGACAGATAGCGGGCGCGTGGTTTGAGGAGAAAGACGAACGGCTAATTCGGGCGTATTGGCCGCTGGAGGATATTTTCGGTCAGTATGGAATGGTGCTGCGTTTGGATATAGAGCGGCATTTATACCAAGAGATGCATCATCAATATCAGTATTTCTTTTTGTTGAGCCTTGCGGTGTTAATCATGTCTTTGTTTGTTTCTGTGTATGGCTTGGATGTGCTCTTGACCAGACGGCTCAGGCGGCTGGGGGATTTTTTGGCGGATATTCGCAATGTTGGAAGTGAAAAACAGTTTAAACTTCCTAGCGGCGGCAATGATGAGCTGGCTCAGATTGCGGAAAAAATAGAAAAGATGTTGGAACGGTTACGAGAGGATCGCTATCAGATCGACAAACTGAACCAAGCGCTGCAGGGAGAATTAAAAGAGCGTCAAAAAGCAGAGGAACAGATGCAATACCATTGCTGGCATGACGCTTTGACGGGACTCTATAACCGTACGTTTTTGGAGATTGTACTGAATGAATACGCCCAAAGCGGCGTGAAAGGGTTTGGCATAATTTGCGGCGATTTGGACGGCTTGAAGATTGTCAATGATACCTTGGGCCATGAAGCCGGTGATGCGCTCTTGCGGCGGACGGCTGACTTGTTCCGAAAAATTTTGCCGGAGTCGGCCATTACGGTGCGGACTGGCGGCGATGAATTTGTTTCGTTGTTAATCGACATCCGCGAAGAAGACCTGTGGAATTGGTACCAGCGGCTGCAAACGGAAGCGCAAAAACAGGATGGCGGTCAGATGCCGCTGCAAATTTCCTTTGGCTGCCGCTATCAAGAATGCTGCGTGCCTGGCGGCGATGAGCTGCATAATTTACTGCGTGAAGCGGACGATGCTATGTATCGCCAGAAGAATTTCCGCAAGCAAAGCACGCGGGGCGTAGTCATTCAAGCGTTGCTAAAAATGATTGAGCTTCACGAGTCTGTAACTAACGGGCATTCGCAGCGTCTAAAAAGGTTGGCGGAAAAGCTGGCCCGGGAGATGGGCCTGACAGAAGAACAAGTTGAAAAAGTAATCTTGCTGGCGCAGTTTCGTGAGATTGGCCGTATCGGCTTGCCGGAGCCGTTGTTGACCAAACAAGAGCCTCTGACCGAAGCGGAGCGGCAAGAAATACAGCGTCATGCGGAAATCGGTTATCGCATTGCCTTGGTCATTCCCGAGCTGGAGAGCATTGCCGAGCTGATCCGTACGCATCATGAATGGTGGAATGGCAAAGGCTATCCCCGGGGGCTCAAGGGCGAGGAGATTCCGCTGGAAAGCCGGATTGTGGCCATTGTTGACGCGTATGACGCCATGACGAACTTTAGCGTTTACCGCGCAACGCGGGAAGCCGAACAAGTGGAACTGGAATTGCGCCGCGGCAGAGGCTTGCAGTTTGATCCGGTGCTGCTGGACGTGTTCTTGGAAAAAATGCTGGGCGAGGAAAAGCAGACTCAGGAAGTGGAATGATCAGGCTTCTCATATAAAAAAGACCGCTAAGCGGTCTTGTGAGAGCACGGAGATTGAACAAGAGTCGCGGGAGTCGCGAGAGGGTACGAATGAGGGTTACGGGGTACGGTTTTATTCTAAAAACACACGAAGAGATTGCTTCACTGCGTTCGCAATGACGCCGTCTAGCTAGCTCATTATGTCGTTGCGAGGAGTGCAGCGACGCGGCAATCTCCCCGCGGGAATTGAACAAGAGAACCGGCGACAGTATGTGATGTGCTTGACGGTACGTGATGTACCTAATGCCGGCGATGCCAAGGATGGCATAATCGCCGGTCTCCTCTGAAAAGCATGGAAGGCATGGCAACCGACGTCTACTTTTCGAACCCTCACTCTACTCACTCTACTCTTGTTCAAAAATATCGTGCCCTCCTTCGAACCCTCTGGTTCTCCGATTCTCCTGTTCAATCTTTATTTCTTGTTTTTAACAGCCACCACAAGGGAACCAGGAAGAGGTAAAAAGCATAGGGAATGAAGGAGGCGTCTGCGCCCAACGCGGCGGCCGGTACAGCACCGGCGATGTTCCAGGGAATGACCACAGAGAGGAGCACGACCGAGTTTTCTAGATCCAGCGCCAGGCGAGACGCGCTGAGGCGGCAACTGGCGTAGGTTTTGTGCGCCAATTGGTAGGTAAGCAAAATAGCTAATGTTTGGTTGCAGCTAAAAGCGGCGGTTCCCAGGCTGGAGAGCAGCAAGGAGGCAAACGGACTGGTACGCTGGCTCAACTTCATTAAAGCGTTTTCGAAATTCTGCAGCAGGTTTGTACCGGCGAAGATGCCGGCATAGGCGGAGGAGATAAGCACGATCAAAGCGACATTAAGCATGGAGAAAAGTCCGCCCCCTTGGATGATGCCGGCAAAAAAACCTGTATGGTCCGAAGTGTAGCCCCAAATGACGTAGTGGAACAGCTGCATAGCGGAGACTTGCTGCACCCAGAGGCTGAGGAAGACGCCAAGGAGGATGCTGACCCCCATGGCCAGCTTAACGTCGGTGCGGCAAGCGCCTAGGATCAAAATGACCAGAGCCGGCAGCAGCGTAAACGGGGATAGGTTGAAAGTAGCAGCGATTTCCTGAGAAATGCTGTCCGCTTGAAATTGGAGCGGATGATTTTGGGACAGCCAGACGTAGGCTAGCGTGGAGAGGAAAAAAGGAATCCAAGCGGAGCGAAACATGTTTTTCAGGTTATCGTAAAGGTTGGTACCGGTAAGGACGGCGACTAAGTTGGCGCTGGAGGACATGGGCGAAGAACGGTCGCCAAAGTACGCCCCTGCGATGATGGCTCCGGCCGCCATGGAGACGTCCATATGTCCGCTCTGCGCCAGCACCATAAGCACGACGCCGATAGTGCCGGCGGTGCCGAAGGAAGTGCCTAGGAGAAAGGAAACCAGCGAGCAAAGGAGAAAAGCGCCTGGGAGGAAGTAATCACCAGGCATCCAGGCGATACCGTAGTAGACAATGGTGGAGATGGTGCCGGCAGAGCGCCAAACAGCGGTGATGACGCCGATAAGCACGAAGATTTTGATGACAATCAAGGATTTGCGTGAACCTGCGAGCATCATACTTCCTAAGGACCGTAAAGAATGTCCCTGGCGCATCGCCAAAGCGGTGAAGGCGGCCAGGCCCAGCAAAAGCGGATAAAGAAGCGGGATATGCTGCTGAACGCTGAAGAGGAGACCCACAAAGAAGAGGCCGAACACAAAGCCTGTATGCATGAAATCAACTCATTTCGTGATAATCTCGGGGGAGCGCGCGGTCCTTTGCGGGTTGGTCCGGAGCGGCCGCTGTTAGATTACATAAAACAAGAAACAATAAAATAACAACAACTGTTTTTCAGAGGCGGCCGACCTGTGCTGCTGGTGATAAAACTGAGAAAAAATAGAGGCGGCCTGTGAGGCGGTAAAATTACGCAAGCATAAAAAAACCCTCCGACAAAGTCGGAGGATTAATTTTCAATGGTGACCCCGGCAGGATTCGAACCTGCGGCCTTTTGATTCGTAGTCAAACGCTCTATCCAGCTGAGCTACGGAGTCATGTGTTTAATGGACGAGATTTATATTAGCACGACGAGAAGGGGATGTCAACAGAAAAAATGTTCATCCACAGAGAAATGCACAAATCCACAGGTTTATCCACAATGAAAGTGTGTAAAACAGGGGGCTCAGCCGACTTTTCAACATTTTGAGACGGGACTTATCCACCGTTTTGTTGAAAATGTGGATAAGTGTGTGGATAAGTGTGGATAAGCTGTGGGTTACTCTACCGGGCGGCTCCAGTCCACATGAACTCCGGTAGCTTGCCATAAATAGCCCAAAATTCGCTGGAAATTTTCTTTGCTTTCCGAGGCCAGCAAGGTGACTTCAACAAACTCGGTCAGTGATTCCTGGGGAAGTTTCAAGGTGTGCTGTTGTGCTAAAAAAGCTTCCGTAGCTTGGCGTTTTTCTTCGTTCGGCAAGACGACGGAGAGGGCATGCGAGGCTTCATTGAACTCAACATAACCCAAATCATTTCCAAAGCTGATTGCAACACGGTACATAGTAATCCAACCTTTCTTCTTTTAAAGATCCAACAAAATTTTGTCGCCAAAACCGGCGCTGATCAGATGCGCGGTGTCATTAAGGCGTTCGATGGCATTTTCGTGCCAGCGGTTGCAGCGCAGCACCGTTAAACTGGCCGGGGCTACTTCAAAGGAAAAATTGTGATGAACGGCGCCAGAGACGCCTAAGCCCAGCCACCAACAGAGAATGTTGATGATGGTGCCTCTATGGGCCACAATGACCAGGGGGCGGCGCTGGCGGGCGGTAAGCTCTTCCATGGCGGCGGCAACGCGATTGTAAAACTGGCGTCGTGACTCGCCTTCCGGGTAATGCTGCCAATCGAGAATCGGGGTTGTTTTAGGCAAGGACAGCTTGCGGGCTTCCGCCTCGGTTTTGCCTGCGGCGATGCCATTGTTCATTTCGCGCAGACCTGGATGCTGTGTGAGGGAGTAGCCGAAAGGCTGCCCGAGGATCTGGGCTGTCTGTACGGCGCGTTTTAAGTCGCTGGCGACGAGGTCGAAAGCATGGCCTGTAAAATGCGGCTCCAGGCGTTTTGCAAGGGCCTCAATCTGGCGGCAGCCTACTGGCGTGAGATCGACGTCAGTCCAACCGCCGGTTAGTCCGCGGGTATGGTGTTCGGCCTGCCCGTGGCGGACAAGAAGAATCGATTTCAAGAGCAGCCCTCCTTTTTTGATATCTCTCTTATTTTGCA
Source organism: Negativicutes bacterium (assembly GCA_009929485.1). GTDB lineage: Bacteria > Bacillota > Negativicutes > Anaeromusales > Anaeromusaceae > Anaeromusa. Next base: position 27,145 of record SAAJ01000019.1, on the reverse strand, counting down.
ATGTTTCGCCGCTGGGTGCAAGGAAAAAATGAAAAAACCGCTTGCACGGTTCTTGGGGACAGGAAAATGGAACAAAAGAAAGGGGGACGAATTTTTGAACAAGAGAATCGGAGAACCGGAGGGGACGCAGGAGGGTTACGGGGTGCGATGTTTTGAACAGGAGTAGAGTGAGTAGAGTGAGGGTACGAGAAGACAAAAATAAAAATACATTCCTTCGAACCCTCAGTCGAGCCCTCCATTTACTCCCTCTACTCCTGTTAACATTTCATTTCCCCGTAACTTTTCTGCTTCTTCTAGGTGTCTTTGCGCTGCATGGGCTGGAGGCGCTGTTCCAGGGTCCAGGTCTTTTGCGCGGCCTTGTGGGCCAGACGGCAGAATTCCGCTTGGCTGGAAAAAGCGTCAATTTTTTTGTCTACGCGGCGATAGACGCCGTCGGAACGCAAGGTGTGGGCTTTGCGCCCGTCCTTGAGAAAGAGACTGAACATAGCGCGGATGCGAGCGGCGTGTCGAATATCGTCGATAGGAAAAAGCAGCTCTACCCGCTCATTGAGGTTGCGGGGCATCCAATCGGCACTGGAAAGATAGACTTTAGCTTCATCGCCAACACCGAAAATAAAGATGCGGTGATGCTCTAGAAAACGACCGACAATGCTGCGGACGGTAATGTTGTCGCTGACGCCGGGGATGCCTGGGCGCAGACCGCAAATGCCTCGGATAATGAGATCAATGTAAACGCCAGCGGCAGAGGCTTCGTAGAGCTTGAGGATGATGCCTTTGTCAATGAGAGAGTTCATTTTGGCGCTGATGTGCGCGGGCTGGCCGCTTTGGGCGGCGGCGATCTGCTCATCTACAAGCTCGTAAAAGCGTTCCCTCATGTTCAGCGGCGCTACGATGAATTTATTCCATACCGGCGGGTCGGAGTAGCCGGAAAGCATGTTGAAGAAAGCCGAGGCGTCGGCGCCAAAGGCGTCGTTGGCGGTAAAAAGCCCCAGGTCTGTGTAGATGCGGGCTGTAGAATCGTTGTAGTTGCCGGTGCCCAAATGCACATAGCGGCAAATGCCGTCTTCCTCCTGGCGTACGACCAAGGCGATTTTGGAATGGGTTTTCAGGCCCATCAAGCCGTAGATGACATGCGCGCCGGCTTCTTCCAGGCGTTTGGCCCATTGGATGTTGTTTTCTTCGTCAAAGCGGGCTTTTAGCTCCACGAGGACCGTAACCTGCTTGCCGTTCTCAGCGGCCTCCATAAGGGCTCGGACAATGGGAGAATTGCCGCTGACCCGGTACAGCGTCTGCTTAATGGCCAATACCTGGGGATCAAGGGCTGCTTGGCGGATGAAATCCACTACCGGCTCAAAGCTTTCGTAGGGATGGTGCAGCAAAATATCGCCCTGGCGGATGGCGGCGAAGATATCCTCTGCTTCGGCCAGGGCCGCCGGCAGGGGGGCCTGGTAAGGCGCATGACGCAAATGAGCGGCGCCCGAAATATCAGCGAAACGGAAAAAGCACGTAGTATCTAAAGGTCCGTTAATTTCGTAAATATCTTGTCCGGAGATATCCAGCTCTTCTTGTAAGGCGGCCTGCAGTTCCTTGTTGCCGTGCTTGGAGACTTCCAGGCGTACAGCCGGGCCGCGCTTACGTTGTTTGAGGGCGCTTTCCACCTCTTCCAGCAGGTCTTCGGCTTCGTCCTCGTCAATGAACATGTCGGCATTGCGGGTGATGCGGAAAAAGAGCGGCTGGCTTAGTGTATAGCCCTGAAACAGGCGGGAGCAATAGGCGGCGATGATGTCTTCTAAAAATAAGAAATGACGTTCTTCTTGCGGCGCGAAAGGGACTTCCAGCAAACGGGGCAGCACCGAGGGCACGGGAATAATGGCGATGGCCGGTTCGTCTTCGTCAGGGCGGGTTAATTGTACGGCCAGATTCAGGCTGCGATTGGCCAAGAAGGGAAAAGGATGGCTGGCGTCCACGCCCAGAGGGGTGAGAACCGGGTAAATGGTGCGGTGAAAGGTATGATCCAGCCATTCTTGCTGTTGGGGGGATAAGGCGTCAATGCTGCGCAGGCAGAGCGCAGCGTCGCATAAGGCGGGAATGATGGCGCGCAGCTGTTTATACTGGTTTTTAACCAGCTCGTGAGCCGTTTCGGAAATGCGTTCTAATTGCTGAGCGACAGTGAGTCCGGCGGCATCGGTTTTGTTGATGCCTGACTCAAGTTGGTGTTTGAGGCCGGCGACGCGAATCATAAAGAATTCGTCCAAGTTGGAGGCAGTGATGGCGATAAAGCGCAGCCGTTCCAAAAGCGGCGTTGCCGTGTCGCCTGCTTCGCTAAGGACGCGGTTGTTGAATTTGAGCCAGCTTAGTTCGCGATTAAAAAAGTATTCCGGTTTATCAAACATGGTATCAACCTGCCTGTCGTATTAAGATGGGACGAATGCCGAAGACATTTTCAAAAAAGGAAGCCTTGTCGGCAAAGGTCCATTGTTCTAGCGCATAATCTTCGCGAGTGGTGACGGTGACGAGCAACTCTTCACCGCGAAAAGCAAATTCGATTTTGAGCGCTTTTTGACGGTGCGTACGATCAATGGCGTCAGCTAGACGAATGATGGCGGCCAGCTTCGCTACGGTCATTTGTTCCTGTACGCTCAAGCCGCTCAAGGTCGGGTCGGAAGGACGAGGCGTGCCTTTGGAATGGTATTGCGCTACGCAGGCCATAATCAGTTTTTCTTTTTCTGAAAAGCCGAGAATATCTGAGGAGAGAATGAGACGATGCGAGAATAAATAGTGGCTGCGCAGGCTGACAAACTTACCGATGTCATGCAAAAGGGCGGCGCCTTCCAGGAGCTGCCGTTCTCGCTTTCCTAAACCGTGGGCGCGGTGAAGTTTGTCGAAAAGCTGCAAGGAGACTGCGGCAACCGCTTCGGAGTGGCCGTCATGCTGATGGTATTTTTTAGCCAGCGAGCGGATGAGGCTGAAGGTCTGCTTGTCGATTTCATCCATCCAAGGGTGCTTTGTTTTCTGGGCGATATGGCAGACGGTCATGCCGTCGAGAAACTGATCGTTGACGACGGCCAGCTCCTGGGCTTGGCAGAGAGAAAGCAGTTGCTGGTACAGGATAATGGTCGGCAAGGCCATGTCCGCTTTGGCTTCGCTGAGGGCAAAGGCTTGCATGACTTGAGAAAGGTTGAGCTTGTGCAATTTCTTGTACAAAACCAGGAACTCTTCTTGTTTGACCGAGTCCAGCTCGCTTCGTGTTTTGCGGCCCAACATCTGCAAAAACAGCTCCGTATCCGGCCCGGAGAGGACTACATAGCGGATGGTGTGCCCCGCCAGGGCTGGCCGAACCGGCTCGATGACACTGAAAATGTATTCGCCTAAGGCTTGCTGAAAGGAGAGGGAGTCTCGCTGGGTTTTATTGAAGCTTTCTTTGATGCGCAGCACGCCGATATGAATGTTCTGTTGGTAGAGAATGCGGCCGTTGCGGTAGAGGGTAATGCCCAAGCCGCCGGAAGTAATGTCTACAAAGAGCAAAGCTTCCTTGCCGGCTGTTAAGCCGAGAACTTGCATTTTGCGAAAAATCGCCACATATTTAAAAAAGATTTCCTGGGGCATGTCGATGACCTCTGCCTCTAGGTCGGCTTTAATTTGAATTTGGTCGATAATATAGGGTTGATTGGCGGCCTCGCGAATGGCAGTAGTCGCCATGAGTCGGTAATCGCGCACCCCGTATTCCGTCAGCTTGCGGCGAAATCCTTTAAGAATATCGCACAACTGGGCCACCGTGTCGGTGCCGATGCGTCCGGTTTGAAAGGTTTCTTCGCCCAGAGAAATCTGCCGGTGTATGTTCTCAAGAACGCGTATGGTTTCTAAATTGTGGTATTCTACAATTTGCAGGCTGACTTGCTCGGAGCCTACATGAATGGCTGCAAAGAGACTGGGATGGTTTTTGTGCATGAAATCACCTCGCGGCATTACGTTTTTAAGTACATTCTCCCTGCAGATGCCCAAATCCCTGCCGCGTTACTTTAAGGTTGTGTAAAATCTCGACACTGTAGGAATGTTTTTCGCTTTTTTTGCAGGATTTTTTTATAAAACGCGAATATAGAGAAGAGGCAGTGTACGGAGAAAGGAAGTCTTGGCATGAAAGAGCGGGAACGAGTGGCTATTATTGACCTGGGATCGAACTCGGCGCGGCTGATTGTGGTGGATATTGACCGAAGAGGCGCCTATAATTTGGTATATAATCAAAAAGAGACGGTCCGGCTGGGGGAAGGCTTAGCCGCTACGGGGCAATTGCAGGAGGCGGCTATGCGGCGGGCGGTAGGCACGCTGCAGGTGTTTGCCCATATGAACCAGTTGTTTAAAGTGGACAAGGTCTTGGCCGTAGCGACCGCGGCGGTGCGCAATGCTAAAAATGGCGCTGATTTTTTGCGGCAAGCTAAAAAAGAGACAGGCATTCCGCTGCGGGTGATCAGTGGCGAAGCGGAAGCAAAATTGGGGTATTTGGGCGTAGTAAACACCTTGGATATTGAAGAAGGCATTGTGTTCGACTTGGGCGGCGCCAGTACCGAGTTGACACTAATTAAAGGGCGCAAAGCGCAGACCGCGGTCAGTATGCCTTTTGGCGCGGTGACGCTGACGGAGTACCTGGGGGCGCGGCCGAACGAGAAAAAACTGCTGGAACTGCAAAATCATTTGTGGGATCAGTTGGTAGGCTTAAGCTGGCTTAAGGACAGCGGCGTACCGCTGATTGGCATTGGCGGCACGGCGCGGAACATTGCCAAAATGGATCAACGCAAAAAAGGCTATCCTTTTCCCAAAGTGCATAATTATCGCCTCGGGAAAATGGCGTTCCAGGAACTCTACCGCAGTTTGGCGGGGATGACGTTGTCCCAGCGCCGCAAAGTGCCAGGGTTAAGTAATGAACGGGCGGATATTATTGTGCCGGGCCTGGCGATTGTTAATGCACTGTTTGACATAACCTCCAGCCAGCAGTTTCTGGTAAGCGGCTGCGGCGTGCGCGAAGGTTTGTTTATGCAGTATTACCAGTCGCGTCATGGCGAGGGGGAATTGGTACGGGATATTTTAGAACATAGTACGCATAATATGATGTTGTCCTATAATTTGGATGAAACGCACGCGCAGCATGTGGCTAGCTTGGCGGATCAACTTTGGCAGGGCTGGGGAGACCGGGCGGAGCTAGGGGCGCGGGAGAGGAGGTTGCTGCGCGTGTCGGCCTTGCTGCATGATATCGGCATTTCCATCAATTATTACGATCATCCCCGGCACAGCGCTTATTTGGTGGAGAACGCCCGGCTTTTCGGTTTGACCCACAGAGAGCAGATGTTGTGCGCCGTAATGGCTGGCTGGCATAACGGTCTTTCTATGAAATACGTTCGCAACCGCATGTATAGCGAATTCCTGGACGAGGGAGACTGGATGCGGGCGCGCAAGCTGAGTTTGCTGCTCGCCGTGGCGGAAGCGTTGGATACGACGCAAATGCAGCTGGTACGCCGGGTGAAGGCGGGTTTTGACCTGGAAAACGGGTTGGCTCTCTTGGAACTAGAACTGCGGGAAGCGGCGGTTATTGAACAAGAAAACGTGAATAAGCTGAAAAAAGCTTTTAAAAAGGAATTCAATCTGGAATTGACGGTGATGGCGTAATGACGGAAATGACGGTCCCGTGGCAGAAAACGCTGGCTTCTTGGTGGGAGTCCTATGTGCGGCGTTTTTGGGGACGAGATGAAGAGACCGATTACCATGTGCGGCTGAAGGTGGCTCACACGGCGCGGGTAAGGAATATTGCGCGGCAATTGATGCACCCAAGAGAATTGCCGGCGCAGGAATTGGCTTTGGTGGATGCTGCGGCCTTGCTCCATGATGTGGGACGTTTTCCGCAATATTGGCAGTATCGGACGTTTCGGGACTTATTGTCGGTGGATCATGCAGACTTGGGCGCTAAAACGCTGGATGAAGAAGGCGTCTGGCAGTGGCTGCCGCCGGAAGCGGCGGTAGTGCTGCGGCAGGCGGTGGTCTGGCACAACAAGCGGGCGTTGCCGCCAGAAGCCGCTGGGGCGGCGTGGCTGCCGGCGCAAGTGGTCCGGGATGCGGACAAGCTGGATATTTTCGACATGCTTACAACAGACAAAGAATATCGCATGCCGCCTACGGACGGAATTTCCCAAGCAGGCGGCGTGTCCGAGGAAATTGCCGATATGGTGGCTGCCGGGAGGCTGGGCTTGCCGGCGCAGGTGAAAACAGCGGCGGATCAGCAAGCCTTTCGCATTTCCTGGGTGTATGATCTTAATACGGTGGAAGCCGTACGTTATGTTGACCGGGCCGGATTCTTACCGCTGCTGCTGGCGGCTCTGCCGGAGGGAGAGGCAAAGGTTCGGATTGGGCAGGCGGTAGAGGCTTGTGTGAAGCGGCGGTTGGCAACAGAGGCATAGGAGGCTGCTATGGGAAAAGGCAGGCGGTTTTGGCTGGAAGAAGCGGTGGACATTGCGGCGAAAGAAGCTGCCTGGGCGGTAGAGCTGCAGGGGGTCTGCAAGACCTATGTTACTGGCGCCGGCGAGTTTTCGGCCCTGAAAGGCGTCAATCTGACCGTAGCTGCTGGAGAGTTTGTGGCGGTCATTGGCAAGTCAGGGAGCGGCAAATCGACGCTGATCAATATGATCACAGGCATTGACAGGCCTACGGCAGGGGAAGTCTGGGTGGCGGGAACGCCAGTGCACCGTCTTTCGGAGAATCAAAGCGCTATTTGGCGGGGGCGAACGGTGGGGGTGGTCTTTCAGTTCTTTCAGTTGCTGCCTACTTTGACGGCCTTGGAAAATGTTATGCTCCCTATGGATTTCTGCAATGTCCATGCGTGGGAGGAACGGCCGCAGCGGGCGTTGGATCTGTTGGAGCTTGTTGGCGTAGCCGATCAGGCGGACAAGCTGCCGGCTAATTTGTCCGGCGGACAGCAGCAGCGGGTGGCTATTGCCCGCTCGCTCGCCAATGATCCGCCGCTGTTGGTGGCGGATGAGCCTACGGGAAATTTGGACACCCAGACGGCGGAGGCGGTGATTGCTTTGTTCAAAAGGCTGTCGCAAGCGGGAAAAACCATTATTATGGTTACTCACGACGGCGAGCTGGCCCGTCAAGGCAGCCGCATTGTTACCGTAGCGGAAGGACGGATTTTAGAGGCCGACGGGGCGGCCGCAGATGGCTAGAGGCTTTTGGGTGCGGCCTCGCTGGCGCAAGGTGTGGGCCGATCTTTGGGGCAACAAACTGCGCACGCTGCTGGTGGTGCTTTCTATTGCTGTCGGCGTTTTTGCGGTAGGCATGGTCTATAGTTCCTATTTGATGTTTTCCAGAGATTTGACCCAAAGCTGGACGATGGCGGCGCCGGCGAATGCCGCAGTATACGCGGATCCTTTTGACGAAGAACTGGTGCAGAGCGTTCGCAGTCTTCGCGGCGTCAAGGAGGCCGAAGGACGGCGCAATGTGGATCTGCGCGTGCGCGGCGGGGACGGTCAGTGGCGTCAGATGTGGCTGATTGCCATCCCTGACTATGACAAGCAAAAGGTCAATCTTGTAAAAAGCGAGGCTGGGGCCTGGCCGGCCCGAGACGGCGAGGTGTTGCTGGAGCGTTCCTCCTTTAAGGAGTTGGGACTGAGCATCGGTCAGTATATGAAGGTGGAAACAGCGGCTGGGCGCACGCGCTTGATGAAGGTGAGCGGCCGGGTGTATGACGCCAGCCAGATTCCCAGCGTCTTTACTGGCCGCGCCTATGGTTACATTACTATGGATACCTTAGAGAAGCTGGATGAAGAGAGACGGCTGGATCAGGTAAACTTTATTTTGCAGCCGTCGGTGCTGGCCGGCAAGGACAAGGAAAGTGCGGTTCAGGCCATCGAAGCGGTGGGGCGCAGAGCCTGGAATAAGCTGGAGCAAGGAGACACGACCGTATTTTGGCTGCAAGTGAACAAGCCTGGCGAGCACCAGCTACAGGGGGCCATCGACGCGCTGCTGCTTCTGCTGGCGGTGTTGGGCGTGCTGTCGCTGCTGTTGGGGGCGTTGCTGCTGGTGAATACGGTTTCTGCTATTTTGACGCAGCAAGTGCGCCAAGTAGGCATTATGAAAGCGATTGGCGCTAAAAGAGCGCAGCTGATGCGCATGTATTTGACCCTGGTAGCGGCGTACGGCGTGTTGGCCCTGGCGGTGGCGGCTCCCTTGGGAGCAGTGGCGGCGCAGCAGGTGACCGCCTTTATGGCAGCGGCCTTCAATTTTAATTCCGGCGGTCTTGAGTGGCCTCTGCCAGTTGTGCTGCTGGAGGCGGCAGTAGCGCTGGCGGTGCCTCTGGCGGCGGCGCTGTGGCCGATCTGGCAGGGAACCGGCGTAACGGTGCGGGAAGCGGTAAGTGATTACGGCATTGGCTCTGTGGCGGCCAGCGGCCGGATAGACCGCGGCATGGATTGGGTACTGGGCCGCTTGCAGCCCTTGTCGCGCCCTGTGCTCTTGTCGCTGCGCAATACCTTTCGCCGCAAAGGGCGTCTGGCGCTGACGCTGTTGACGCTGATGATGGCGGGAACTGTATTTATGGCAGTATTTTCGGTGAGAGCTTCCTTGTATGCCACCCTGGATAAGGCGTTGGAGTATTTTCAATATGACGTGGCGGTTACGTTTACGCAAAACTACCGGGCCGAGCGGGTGGAGCAGGAAGTGCTGAAGGTGCCCGGGGTGAAACGTGCGGAAGCCTGGGGCTTTAATTCCGGGCGAATTCTGCATGAGGACAGCAAGCAAGCGGAAGACGAAGCCAGCAAGAATGTGTTTTTGCTGGCGCCGCCGGTAGATACGGAAATGATTGCCCCCCGTCTTGTGCAGGGGCGGTGGCTGTTGCCGGAGGACGAGAACGCCATTGTCATCAATACGGAGGTTTTCAAGGATAATCCTCACTTGCGTCTGGGAGAAGTCGGGGTGATCAAAGTGGCTAACCGACGTCTTAGGTGCGTGGTGGTGGGAGTGGCGCAAAGCCAGCTGACAGGTCCTATTTGCTATGCTCCTTACGCTTGGCTGAGCCGCGTTACCCAGGCGGCAGGCAAGGCGCGTTCCGTGCAGATTGTGGCTGCTGCGGATTCACAGCAGGCGCAGTCTCAGCTGGGGCGGGAGTTAGAGTCTCATTTGAAGAAAAACAATTTGCGCGTCCAAAACGTGGACATTACCTGGGAACAGAAGGAACGCTTGCGTTCGCAGTTTGATATTCTTACGACCTTTTTGCTGTTTATGGCGCTGCTGTTAGCGTTGGTGGGGGCGTTGGGATTGGCAGGCACCATGAGTATCAACGTGCTGGAGCGCACCCGGGAAATTGGCGTCATGCGCGCCATTGGCGCCTCCAGCCTGGCTGTGGGCAAGGTGTTTGTTGTAGAGGCCCTTTGTATCGGTCTGTTGAGCTGGCTGGCGGCATCGCTGCTGGCCCTGCCCATCGCCATGCTGCTCAGTTATCAAGTGGGGATGCTTTTCATTCAGGCGCCGTTGACGTTTTCTTTCAGTTTGTTCGGTTGGGCTGTTTGGTTGGCGCTGTCTTTATTTTTGGCGGTGGCTGCCAGCTTGCTGCCGGCGTACAATGCGACACGTCTGTGTGTGAGGGATGTCATCAGTTATGAGTAACGATAAGCGGGGGATGCTGTATGGAAGCTACAGGCTTTAAAAAAAGAAAATACGGGCTGCTGCTTTTACTGTTCCTCGTGGCGGCTGGCGGCGGCTGGTGGTATTGGCAGAGCGGCCGCCAGGAACCGCAGGCGCTGCCGCCTGTGAAAGATGACGGCAGGGTGCTTTCGGAAGGAATTGTGTTTCCGGTGCGCTATGCGCAAATCGTCATGCCGGTGGAGGGCACTATTGGCGAGATTTTTGTGCAAGAGGGGGAATTGGTGCGGCAAGGGCAGCCTTTGCTGCGCTTGGTGCGCCAGGACGTCCAGGCGCGGGTGCGGAGCGTTGACGCCGCTGCAGCCAAAGCGGCGGCAGCGGTGGAACAGGCTGAGGTCAATCTGGCGGATGCCAGAAGAGAGTGGTTCCGGCAGCGCCAATTGGCGGATAACGGGGGCATTTCCAGACAGCAGATGGATCAGGCGCAGACGATGCTAGAACGCAGCCTGACGGTGTTGGCCCAGGCTAAGGAGGAATGGCGGACTCAGCAGGAGTCGCTGCGGGAGAGTCAGGAGATTTTGGACAAGAGCGAGCTGCGTGCGCCGATGGTTGGGCGGGTGTCGTATCTGGACAAGCGTCTTGGGGAACGTGCCGATATCGGGACGGTGCTGGTGCGTATTGCCGATGAAAGCGAATGGGAAGTGCGCAGTGACGATTTAACGGAGCTTTCTATTGCCAAAGTGCGGGAAGGAGCGCCAGTGACGCTTACCTTTGACGGCATTCCAGATCTGGAGCTGCAGGGGCGGGTGAAGTTTATCCGTCCTTACGGCGAGAAGAAACGGGGCGATATTACCTATACGGTGACGATTGCGCCGGCAAGCTGGGATGAGCGTTTGCGCTGGAATATGACGGCGCAAATTGCCATCAGCCCTGTGGGGAGTTTTTGAGATCAGGCCGGGCTGGCGTTCAACGGCGGCAGATGGTATGATGGAAAGACTGGTGGCATACCGGAAACTCTAAAAAACTGAGGAGGAAGGGAATGAAACGGTTTTTTTGCCTGATAGCGCTTTTTTTGCTGCTGTCCCTGCCTGTGGCAGGTGCGGCGCCGTCGGCCTGGTTTGATAAGGAATTTGATTTTTCCAAAGTTAAGGTAGTATATGTGAATGATCCCAAAATAGCATCCACCTTGTCTTATGTCGGCGAAGCCGAAGGGGCGGAGATTTTTTGGAAGAACTTTCAGCCGAAGACGGTTACCCTTTTAAACGTGAATCAAGTGCTGGCGGCGCATCAGAAAAAGAGCGGCGTTGATTTGATGAAGCTTCACGAAACCAATCCTGACGAGAGCTACCGGCAGTTCATCAAAGCAGTCGGCGAGCAGAGCGAGCTGGCTATGTATACGGAACTGGGGCGTGACGAAAAAGGACGGGAGACTGTAGAATTCACGATGAATGATCCCCAAACCGGCCGGACCGTAGCGGCTTTGGTGGAAAGCATTAGTTCTAAAAAAGAACTTACAGCCGTTATCGCCTCTTTTGCGCAAGCCTTCAGCGAGAAGCTGACTGGAAAATAAGCAAAAAACGAACAGGAATGACCGGAACTATGCGAGAGCTCGGATAAAGGTCACGGAGTACGAGGATTGAACAAGAGAACCGGAGAACATGAGGGTACGAATGAGGGCCGGGGAACCGGTTTTTAAACAGGAGTAGAGGGAGTAATCGGAGGGTTCGAATATTCCCGAAGCGATAAAAAAGCAGTACGAGCGATTTGCTCGTACTGCTTTTTATTCTGGAAATAATGCTGAAAATTACAAGACTTTCAAGTGTTGAGAGGTCTCTGCGTAAAACGGACAGCTAAAATTCTCAAATACCATTACCGCCGTAGCCCTCAGTCGTACCCTCCCTCTACTCCTTTTACTCTTGTTCGTCTATGGTTCCTGCGTTACTCCGCAGCCGCGTTGGCGTCTTGGGCGGTAACGCCAGGGGCTGGAAGAGCAATCGGCGCAGGATTGCCAGGCTTTTCCACAGGCGGCGCCGTGGCACGCCAGGCCGTTACCGGCGGTTGGGGTACAGTGGGCTGGGGTGGCGCTGTTTTAATATAGCTAAGGGTGCGGAAGATATTCTGAGAGTAGTTTTTACCTGGAACGGCCCAGCGTCCGTTTAGATCTTCCCAATTGGAACAGCGGCCAAACTTATCGGGATGCGCTTTTAACAGCTCGTAACGAGGATCTACGATAGCCAAAGACGGCTGTCGGGAAGAAGCATAGCCTAAGAGATGCTGGATTTGGGCGCGGACGCCGATTTGGGGCGAATCGAAGAAGGCGCCTTTGACGCCGCCGCCGGTAGTGCCGATGCCGGCGTAATTATTTTGTTCCGGTACGACGTCGCCGCCATAACGGAAACAGTCGGTTTCCAAAATGGCTTGGGAAATCGCCAAATCCGGACGAATTCCCTCACGGGAGGCTTCTTCATAGTAGTACCCCACAAGCTCCGCTACGGTGCAATTGAGCTTGGGCTGGGGATTGCGCTGCAAAATATAAGCTACAATCTGTTCTGGAGGGACTTGGGCTTGGCCGAAAATGGGGGTTTTATCTTCTTTTTCCGGTTTTTCCGGCGGTGTTTTTAAGGAAGCAAGGATGCTTTGAATACGCTGGGAGAACGGTGAGGGCTCTTCGACGGCCACGGCAGCTCCTTCCTTTTTCGCGTCCTTTGCCTTAGCTTTGGAGGCAGAGTCTGCCGGGGCGGCAGAGGCGGAAGCGGCAAAACAAAGCAGCAGCAAGCTGCAAAAAAAGAGACGGAAATTCATGAGGACGGGCTCCTTTCATTCAAGCAAACATACAACAATAAACAACGGCATAAATAGTTTAGGAGAGTGAGGCTTGTTCCAGAATGGCTAAAACAAAGCGGGCGCTGTCGTAGAGATCTTTTTCGGCAATGTATTCTTCCGTGGTATGGACTTTTTTCATGCCCACACCCAGAACCGCCGTAGGCACGCCTTTGCGGTTGAAGTGGTTGGCGTCGCTGCCGCCGCCGGTGCCGGTGATATGGACAGGCAAGTTTATCTGATGTGCTGCGGCTACGGCTAGGCTGACAGCAGGGCTGTCGGGAGCCAGGCTGAAGCTGTCGTATTGACGCTGTACGGTGACTTCGGCGCTAGCGCCATATTCTTGGCAGACGCGCTCCACAGTTTCCTTCATATGCCGGCTTTGGGCCTCCAACTTTGCCAGATTGCGGCTGCGGGCTTCGGCGTGAATCTCCACATGATCCGGAACGATATTAGTAGCCGTGCCGCCTTGGATCAAACCGACGTTGGCCGTGGTTTCTTCATCAATGCGGCCGATTTTAAGGGCTGCTAAGGCGTTGCCTGCCGCCTGGATGGCGTTAATGCCTTCTTCAGGGGCTAAGCCGGCATGCGCTTTTTTGCCATGCACAATGGCAGTGATGCTGTCCTGGCCGGGGGCCATAGTGACAATTTCGCCAGGAGCGCCGTCGGCGTCCAAAGCGTAGCCGAAATCGGCTTTGAGCAGCGCGGCGTCCATGTGTTTGGAGCCTTTAAGACCGCCTTCTTCATGGACGGTAAAAACGATTTGCACGGCCCCGTGAGGCTTGCCGCTTTCTTTAAGAGCGCGCAGGCCTTCTAAAATAGCGGTAATGCCTGCTTTGTCGTCGCCTCCCAGAACCGTATCGCCTGCGGACGTAATGCGTCCGTTTTCAAGGCGCGGTTGAATGGAAAGACAAGGCGAAACGCAGTCCATGTGCGAGGTGAAAAGAACGGTAGGTGCGCTGGCCTTGGTAGCTGGCAAGGTAGCGATCAAATTGCCGCAGTTGCCCTCAAAATGCTGCTGCGCCTGGTCTTCCGCGACGGTGCAGCCGAGAGACTCCAGTTTGCGGCGCAGCACTTCCGCTACGGCTTTTTCCTGACCGCTGGGGCAGTCCATGCGGACCAGCTCAAAAAATTCTTCCAACATACGTGCTTCGTTAATCATAGTAATGCCTCCTAGATTTATTGTGAAAGTATAGAAGCTACGATTACACAGAGGAACAGAGGAAGGGCCAGAGTAAGCAGAGAGATTGCTTCGCCGCGCTCGCAATGACGCGTTAGGTTCGCTGAGTTGCGTCGTTGCGAGGAACATAGTGACGCGGCAATCTCTTCGGGTTCAAAAAATCATACCCTCAGTCGTACCCTCACTTTACTCCTTTTACTCCTGTTCAATCCTCGTGCTTTTCCGTGCATTAGGCTTTGCGCCTCGGCAGAGGGCTTGCTCGCCGAAGCGCGCGCGCAGGGTGTCGAGAGTTTGATACAGCGCTTCTTTGCGCTGGTCTTCTTCCATAAAAAGAGAACCTTGCTGCGTTAAGGGCTCTAACTGGCCGGCAGTAATACCCAGCAAGCGCACGCCTTCCGGCGAAGCCGCTTTTTGCAGCAATTCCTGGGCCGCCTGGAATAAGTCTTCATCGTAGGCCAGCGGCTGCTGGTACGTATGACTGCGGGTGATGGTAGTGAAGGAAGCGAAGCGGACCTTGAGCGTAATGGTGCGGCCGCCGAGTTTGCGGGACCGTAGGCGCTGGCCTACTTTCTGCGCCAGCTGCCGCAGCGCTTCCAGCTTTTCTTCTCTACTCTGTAAGTCCTGGTCGAAGGTGTTTTCATTACCGATGGAGTGGGCTTCCAAGTCAGGTTCTACTGGCCGGTTATCGTGGCCCAAAGCCAGTTCGTGAAGCCAGCTGCCTGTTGTATGGCCAAAGGCGGTTTGCAGCGCTGCCAGAGGCAGCGTGGCAAGCTGGCCGATTTTTTCAATGCCCAGTTGTGTCAGCTTGGCGGCGCTTTTGGGGCCGATGCCCCAAAGTCGGCGAATGGGCAGCGGCGCTAGGAACGACGCTTCTTCGCCGTGGCGTACGATGACATAGCCGTGGGGCTTTTTGAGATCCGAAGCGATCTTAGCGAGAAATTTATTGGGCGCTAAGCCAGCGGAGGCGGTAAGCCCTACTTCCTCGTAGATTCGCTTCATTAAGTGTCGCGGCAGTTCGGTGATGTCCGAGTGCAGCCATTCCATGCCGGTGAGGTCCAAAAACGCTTCATCTAATGACAATGGTTCCACCAGCGGAGAAAAGTCATTCATGATGCGCCGGATATCTCGCGAGACAGCGGCGTAGTGGCGATGGTTGCAAGGGAGAAAGACGCCCTGCGGGCAGCGGCGTCTGGCTTCGACCATAGGCATGGCCGAGCGTACGCCGAAAAGGCGGGCTTCATACGAGGCGGTGGATACTACGCCGCGCTCGCTCAGACCGCCGATAATGACTGCCTGTCCTTTTAATTCCGGCTGATCCCGCTGTTCTACAGCGGCAAAAAAAGCGTCCATGTCTACATGGGCAATCCATCGTTTCATGCTTTTATCATAGCGTGTTGCGAGGTCTAAGGCAAGGGAGGGCTTGCCAAAATACGTTAGTCTTTGCTATAATAAATCTAAATAAGGAAAAGTCTATAATAAGGCAATGAAGCCTGCTGACTGTGAAATCATAGTTCGGCGGGCTTTTTTATTTTTTTACGTAAAATATGTCGGTTTTTTGACAACCTAAAGAGGATTCTGGTGGTTGAGTTCGAAATAGTGACAGATATGTTTGAAAAATCGATGAATTTCCCTAAAAGGCAGGAGTGAAAAGGATGGATGGCGTAAAAATGCGGGCGGCGAGCGAACGCGGGCTTGTCATTGAATTTGGTCAAGAAATTAATCCGGCTGTTAACGCGCGGGTGCACGGTTTAGCTAAAAAATTAGTGAACGAGTATCCGGAAGTGATCCAAGAAGTGGTGCCTACCTATCGGTCTTTGCTGGTGTATTTTGATCCGCTGCAGATATCTCGGGCCGCCTTGACGGTTAAAGTGGAACAGTGTTTGCGGGAAACCGCCGAGGCGGCAGTCGTCCATGAAGCCGAGCGAATCTATATTCCAGTATGTTATGACGAGGAATTTGGACCGGATTTATCCTTTGTCGCCTCTCATAATGGGTTGAGCGAAGCAGAGGTGGTAAAAATACATACTTCAAAACCTTATTTGGTATATATGCTTGGTTTTACGCCGGGATTTCCTTATTTAGGAGGAATGGACGAGCGTATCGCTACGCCGCGGCTGACGAAACCACGCACCCGTATTCCCGCCGGCTCGGTGGGGATTGCGGGAAGCCAGACTGGATTTTATCCATTGGAAACGCCGGGAGGCTGGCAATTGATCGGCAGAACGCCGGTAAAAGCTTTCGATCCTGCAGCAAAGACGCCGTTTTTATTAGAGGCGGGAGTCTATTTGCAGTTTCAAGCTATTTCACGTGCGGAATATGAAGAACTGGCTGAAACGGTGGCGGCAGGGCGCTATGAGGTACGGCGAGATCGCGTAAGCTTGGGAGGTGTTAGCCGTGCTTGAGGTAAAAGAACCAGGTCTTTTTACGACGGTTCAGGATTTGGGGCGTAACGGGTATCAAGCGTATGGCATGCCGGTTGCCGGTGCGATGGATGAGTATGCTTGTAAAATGGCTAATCGTTTGTTGGGTAATGAACCAGGGGCTGCTGTTTTGGAAATGACGCTGTTGGGGGGGAGCTTTTTCTTTCGCCAGGCCTGCTGGGTTGCGGTAACCGGGGCGGCTATGCCGATTTCGCTTGATGGAAAGACGCAGTCCAATTGGAGCCGGTTTTTCGCTCCTGCCGGCAGTGAGCTGTCTTTTGGTTACGCGGAGCAGGGCTGCCGGACGTATCTGGCCGTACAAGGCGGGGTTGAGGTGCCGGTAATTTTGGGAAGCCGTTCCACCTATACCCGAGGCACGATAGGGGGCTTAAACGGACGCGCTTTAAAAACAGGAGACGTCTTGCCTTTAGGAGCTTGCGACAGGAGTCTTAAAAAGCCGCTCTTTTTGCCAGCAACGTACAGTCCTATTCAAGAAGAGCGTCCCTTAGTGCGCGTGCTATTGGGGCCGCAGGCGGAAGCCTTTACCAAGCAGGGCGTGGCTGCCTTGTTTTCTGCAGACTATGAGATTTCTTCCGAGGCGGATCGCATGGGATACCGCTTGGAAGGACCTGTTATTGAACATGTGGGAAAAGCGGATATTATTTCGGATGCCTTATGTCTAGGCGCGATTCAGGTGCCGGGGCATGGACAGCCGATTGTCATGATGGCAGACCGGCAGACGACCGGTGGCTATACGAAAATTGGCGCGGTCATTGGAGCGGATCTGGGCAAGCTTGCTCAGTCCAAGCCGGGAGATCGGGTGCGCTTTGTACAGTGCAGCGACGCAGAAGCGGTGGCGGCGTTGCGTCAGCTGCGCTCCTTAGAGCAGTCTGCTGCGGCGTGGCTGGCGGAAGAGGAAGAACGTTCAACAGGACGTCAGTTTCGCATCGTCGTGGCTGGCGTGACCTATCAGGTGCAAGTGCAGGAAGGATGAAGACAATGAAAATGGATTTGAATTGCGATATGGGGGAAAGTTTTGGGACCTATAAGCTTGGCTATGATGAAGAAGCCATGCCGTATGTGACTTCGATCAATGTGGCGTGCGGTTTTCACGCCTCTGACCCGGCGAATATGCTAAAAACGGTGCGGCTGGCGAAAAAACACGGCGTGGCGATTGGCGCGCATCCGTCCTTTCCCGATTTGGTCGGCTTTGGGCGGCGTTTGATGGCTCTCTCGCCGGAAGAAGTTTACGCCGACGTGCTGTACCAGATTGGTTCGTTGGAAGCGATTTGCCGGGCGGAGGGGCTAAAGCTGCAGCACGTAAAGGTTCATGGCGCCTTGTATAATGCGGCGGCTAAGGATTTAGCTCTGGCGACGGCCATTGCCAAAGCCATCAAAGCGGTAGATCCTGCCTTGTACATGCTGTGCCTGGGGAATTCCCTGATGGTGGAAGCGGCAAAGGCCGAAGGCGTTCCGTATGTGGAAGAAGCCTTTGCGGACCGCGCCTATACGGCGCAAGGGACGCTGGTGCCGCGCAAACAGGAGGGCTCAGTTATTCATGACCCGCAGCAAGTGGCGCAGCGGGTGCTGCAGATGGTGAGCGAAGGCAAGGTGCGGAGTCTTGATGGTCAGACGGTGCCCATTACGGCGCAAACGGTTTGCGTCCATGGCGATACGCCGGGGGCGGTTGCGATGATTCAGGCCATACGGAAAGCCTTAGATGCCGCTGGCGTAGAAGTGAAAGCCTTTGGAGCGTTCTGAACGAAAAGGAGGGCGGATTTACATGGAAAACGTAGCTTCGTTATCGCCGCAGCAGGCGCGTCAATTGATTCGCGCGGGGAAACTGTGCCGTCCCACGTCGGGGGTTTCCCAGGGGTACGCGCAAGCAAACTTGGCGATTTTGCCCAAAGATCTGGCGTATGATTTTTTATTGTTTGCCCAACGGAACCCCAAGCCTTGTCCAATATTGGACGTAACGGAAGTAGGCTCCCCGGAGCCTCGCTTAGTAGGAAGCGGTGCGGATTTGCGCTATGACATCGCGAAATACCGCGTGTATCGCAAGGGGGAGTTTGTGGAAGAGGTCAATAATTTAGAAGCGTACTGGACGAAGGATATGGTGGGCTTTTTATTAGGGTGCAGCTTTTCTTTTGAAACCGCGCTGCTTAAGAATGACGTGCCTGTACGTCATATTGAAGAAGGCTGCAATGTGCCGATGTTTATTACCAATATTCCCTGTACGCCGGCTGGCGTGTTTTCCGGACCGATGGTGGTCAGCATGCGGCCGATACCGGAGAAAATGCTAGTGCGGGCGGTTCAAGTCACCTCGCGCTTTCCGGCTGTGCATGGCGCGCCGGTGCATGTGGGCGCGCCGGAAAGTATCGGTATTCGCGATCTGAGCAAACCGGATTTTGGCGATGCTGTTACCGTTCGTCCCGGAGAGGTGCCGGTTTTCTGGGCTTGCGGCGTAACGCCGCAAGCGGTGGCGATGAATACCAAGCCGGAGCTGATGATTACGCATGCTCCGGGGTATATGTTTATTTGCGATACGACCGATGAGTCCTATGGGGTTATCTAAAAACAAGTAGTAGGAGGTATATCTATGGCAGAACCTGTAATTTCTAAAAAGGGTGGTTCGGGAAAAACAAATTGGTCGGTGCTGCTAGGGGCGGCCTTTATTATGGCCACTTCAGCGATTGGCCCTGGTTTTCTTACGCAAACAGCGGTGTTTACACAAAAATTCGGCGCTGATTTCGCTTTTGCTATTCTAGCATCGATTGTGATTGATATTGGCGCACAGTTGAATGTGTGGCGGGTTATTACCATGAGCCGCATGCGCGGTCAGGATGTGGCCAATGCAGTATTACCCGGGTTGGGGCATTTTATCGCTATCTTGATTGTTGCGGGCGGGTTGGCCTTCAACATCGGCAATATTGCCGGCAGCGGTTTGGCTCTGAATGTGCTTTTTGGAATTTCGCCGGAGACTGGCGCGATGATTTCCTGCGTCGTGGCATTAGGCATTTTTGCGTTTAAAGAAGCGGGTGCGGCTATGGATCAGGTGGCTAAGGTTCTAGGCGGCTTGATGATTTTATTGACAACCTATGTTATGTTTGCTTCTAATCCGCCGGTGGCTACGGCGGCGGCGAAAGCTCTGTTTCCGGCGGACTATGGTATGCTCATGCTGCCCATGATTACCTTGGTGGGCGGTACAGTAGGCGGTTATATTACCTTTGCCGGGGGGCATCGCTTGTTAGATGCGGGAATTGTAGGCGAAGAAAATCTTAAAGAAGTCAATAAGAGCGCCGTTACCGGCATTGTCGTCACTGGGGTGATGCGGGTCATTTTGTTCTTGGCTGTACTGGGCGTAGTGAGTACCGGTGCGCAGTTGTTGGCAAGCAATCCTCCGGCGTCAGTATTTCAAATTGCCGCTGGCGATGTGGGGTATAAGTTCTTTGGCATTGTGCTCTGGTCAGCGGCGATTACGTCGGTTGTGGGCGCGGCCTATACTAGCGTTTCTTTTTTGCGGTCTATGTCGAAAACCGTGGATACCTATAATTCCTATGTCATTATGGTGTTTATTCTGATTTCTACTTTGGTGTTTGTGCTGATTGGGCGTCCGGTAGCCATTTTGGTTTTGGTAGGCTCGTTGAACGGCTTGATTCTGCCGATTACGCTAGGAGCGATGCTTTTAGCGGCGCGAAACAAGAAGATTGTCGGCACTTATCAGCATCCGCGTTGGTTGTTTATCTTTGGGATTTTGGCTGTGCTGGTTTCCGCTTATGCCGGGGCTACTTCGCTGCAGGGCATTGCGAGCCTTTGGAAATAGTGGGATCTTTGGTCGCTTTGCGGTATAATTTATAAAGAAATAGGTTAAACTTTAGGGAAAGGGCCGGCTTAACGGCTCTTTTCCTATGTTGTGTCAGGAGGGGTTGGCATGAGCGATATCTCTTTTTTTCTTTCGATCCTTGTGTTTCTTGCTGCGTATGGAGTGATCATTTCGGAAAAGGTACACCGCATGGTTGTCGCTATGGCTGGCGGCATGGCGATGATTCTCTGCGGTTTTGTCAGTCAAGAAGCGGTACTTATGGAGGATATTGATTTTAATACCCTGGGACTGCTTATTGGCATGATGATTTTAGTGGCCATTACGCGACGCACCGGCGCTTTTGAAGCGGTGGCCATCTGGGCGGCGAAAGTGACAAAGGGGCGGCCGTTGTGGCTGTTGGCCTTGCTGTCGTTCATTACGGCGGTAGCGTCCGCGTTTTTGGATAATGTGACGACCGTCCTTTTGGTGGTTCCGGTCACCTTGACCTTGACGGATAAACTGGACGTGAATCCCATTCCGTTTTTAGTTTCGGAGATTATGGCGTCCAATATTGGCGGTACGGCCACGTTGATCGGCGACCCGCCGAATATCATGATCGGCAGTGCTGTGGGGTTGAGTTTTAACGACTTTTTGCTGGAATTAACCCCTGTGTGTACTATTATTTTGATCGTGACCGTAGCCTTGCTTATGTTTTTTTACCGCAAGGACTTGGATGTGACCGAAGAAAACCGTTCCAAGGTTCTGGCGCTGGACGCGGCGGCGCAGATTAAAGACTGGCTGCTTTTGAAAAAGTCCTTGGCTGTCTTGGCGTTGACGATTGGTTCCTTTATGCTCCATGGCATGCTCCATTTGGAGTCGGCGACGCTGGCGATGACTGGCGCGATGATTTTGCTGCTTATAAGCAAAGAGGAGCCGGAAGACATTCTGCTTCACGTAGAATGGCCGACTATCTTCTTCTTTGTGGGCTTGTTTGCCCTGGTGGGCGGTTTGCGGGCTACCGGCGTCATTGGCGCCTTGGCGCAATGGTGTTTGAGCATAACTCATGGGCAGGTGCAGGAAATGACGTTCTTGGTGTTGTGGATTTCCGCCATTGCCTCGGCTTTTATTGATAACATTCCCTTTGTAGCGACGATGATTCCCTTGCTTAAAGAAGTCGGCCAACTGGGCGGGCTGCCGATGGAGCCAGTCTGGTGGGCGCTATCGTTAGGAGCCTGTCTGGGAGGAAACGGCACGCTTATTGGCGCCTCCGCTAATGTGGTAGTAGCCGGGATTGCGGAAAAAAACGGCTTTGTTATTTCATTTAAGTACTACTTGAAAATCGCTTTTCCGCTTATGCTGTTGTCGATTGTCATTTCCCATGGCTATCTTTGGCTGACTTACTTTTATAGGTAAAAACTAGAACGCAGCAGGAAAATAGTTGTATAATGTCGAATAAAGGAACAATTTCATCTGTCGGGCAGTTGACTGTCCGGCGGCGCAGGAGGTGCAAAGGACGGCATAAGTGAACGATGAATCCGCAAAGACAAACCAAGAAATCAGGAGGTACCTAACGGTATGAACAAATGTACTGTGTCGGTTCTGAAAACAGGTTTGGCGGGAATGGCGGCAGCGGCAGTTTTGTTTGGCGCGTGGCCCCAGGCGGAAGCAGCGGTAATCACGGCGCCGCCGGAGGCCAGGCAGCACAAGGAACTGCAGGGCCAGCGCCTGCCGGGCGAGTATGATGTGCGGTTCAATGACGGGCTGGTTGTCAGCGGCGTGTTGGCGGCCAAGCAAGGGCAGCGAAACGCCGTCGGTCTTACTTACCGCGTAGAAGATGGCAGACAGCTTCGCCTTGCCGATTTGTTCCTTCCCGGGGATGCGTATGCTAAACGTATCAACGCACTTATTATGGCTAGACCGGAAAGCGGACGTTATTGCTTCCAAGGCATTCGCGAGGAGCAGACTTTTTATTTGACTCCTCAAGGCATTGTCGTCTATTTTCGCCCCTGTGAGATTGCTCCGGCCCGCATGGGGCAAGTGGAGTTTTTGATTTCCTTCGCTCAGGTGCAGGAATTGTTAAAACCAGAGTATCGTAATTTATAATTTTTAGGCGCAAGGCAGTATTGTCTTGCGCTTTTTTCAATACTCTCCTTCGTACCCTCCCTTTACTCACTCTACTCTTGTTAAAAACCGTGTTCTGGTTTTTCTCTTGCGTACCCTCCCGCGACTCCCGTGACTCTTGTTCAAGTTCTCGTATTCGTCTGTGTTTCTCTCCTGTTCGATCCTCGCTATTGACAAGCAAAGTGCGTCGGCCTAAACTAAAAAATATCGATATAGTACGAAGAGGTGAACTAATTTGCGAAAAATGAATAGCAGGCTCTACGCAGCAGCGGTGTTAGCGGCGTTTGTATTTTTGGGAGGCTGTGGAGCGAAGCAAGAAGTAATGGAAAATAAAGTGGCTGTCAAAGTGGAAAGCGTTGGCGCGAACAATCAATTGGCCAGCGGTCTCTATGCCGGCGAAGTGAAGGGGCGCAAGGAAAGCCAGCTTTCTTTCCGGGTAGCCGGTAAAATTCAAGAGCGCTTAGTGGACGCTGGGGCTAGAGTGGCCCCAGGGGATCCTTTATTTCGTTTGGAACCCAGCGATTTGACGCTGTCGTTAGAACGAGCGGCTTCGGGCGTGGCTGGCGCTGAGGCGGATTTGAAGCTGGCGCAGCGGAATCTGGAGCGTTCCCGCGAGCTTTATGAGCAGCAAGCGATCAGCCGCCAAGCCTATGATACGCAGGTAGCGCAATATGAGGCGGCGGAAGCCAAAGCCAGGTCGGCGACAGCCACGTACGGCGAGGGAGGCAATCAGCTTTCTTACAGTGTGCTCACGGCGGATCGCGCCGGGGTCGTGTCCGCCATCAGCGGCGAAGTTGGCCAGGTGGTGTCCGCAGGGCAGCCTGTATTGACGCTGGTAGGCGACGGAGAAAAGGAAGTAGAGTTTGCGGTGCCGGAAAACCGGGTGCAGGAGCTTTTTCCAGGGAAGCCGGTGCAGGTGTCTTTTTGGGCGCTGCCGGGCATGGTGGTTTCCGGCAATATTCGGGAAGTGACGCCGCAGGCGGATCCCGTAACTCGTACATATAAGGTTCGCGTGTCCTTGGTACAACCCCCTGAGCAAGTGTATTTAGGCATGAGCGCCAGTGTGGCCGTAGAAGCCGGCGCGGTGCTGGCGCTGCGCATTCCGCTGGCTGCGGTATATCAGAGCGCGGGGCAAAGCGGCGTTTGGGTGGTACAGGATGAAAAAGTGCATTTTCGCTCGGTGCGCTTGGGTGAGTACGGCAAGAATGACGTAGTGGTGTTGGAAGGGCTTGCTGCGCAGGAAACCATTGTTGTTGCTGGCGTACAGAAATTGTCGGAAGGCCAGGGCGTCCGCATTTGGGAAGGGGGCGGACGTTGAGTGCAGCATTTTAATCTGAGCGAATGGGCCCTCAAACATAGGCAGCTCATGTATTTTTTCATGGCTCTTTGCTTTGTGGCGGGGATTCTTTCTTATTTGCGTTTGGGAAGGGCGGAAGATCCCTCGTACACGGTGCGCGAGATGGTTGTATCAGTAGCTTGGCCGGGGGCGACAGCCAAGCAGATGGAAGAACAGGTTGTTGATAAAATTGAGAAGAAGCTGCAGGAGACTCCAGGCCTGGACAGTATCCGCAGCAAATCGCAGCCAGGGGTGGCTACGATCTATGTGAAGGTGGATGACTATGTTGCGATTAATCAGATTAAGCCGACGTGGCTGAAGGTGCGCAATATGGTAGGCGATATTCGTTCGACTCTGCCTGTGGATATTCAAGGCCCCTTCTTTAATGATACCTTTGGGGATACCTTTGGCTCTATTTATGTACTGACGTCAGATGAGTTTTCTATGGCGGAGCTGAAAGACGAGGCCGATCGCCTGCGTCTGCAGCTGCTCACGATTCCGGATGTGAGCAAGGTGGATATTGTTGGCGAGCAGCAGGAAAAAATTTATATTGAGATTGAGAATAGCAAACTGGCTGCGCTGCAGTTGGATCCAGCGCTCATTGTGCAGACTTTGAGCCGGCAGAATGCGATGATGCCGGCGGGGCGCATGGAGACGGACAGCGATAATGTATATCTGCGCGTCAGCGGCATGTTCCAGAGCGTGGAGCAGATTCAGAGCCTGGGTATCCGGGCCAACGGACGGACTTTTCGCCTGGGGGACATTGCCAGAGTGCATCGGGGCTATTCCGAACCGCCGGATGCGAAAATGTATTTTAACGGTAAACCGGCTGTCGGTTTGGCGGTGTCCATGCGCGACGGCGGGAATATCCTTTCTTTGGGAGAAAACCTGAACAAGGAACTCTTGCGTATACGCGCGGAAATGCCGGCGGGCATGGAAATTTCTTCGGTGGCGGACCAGCCGCAGGTAGTTAAAGAGTCCATTAGCGAATTTATGAAGACTCTTTTAGAAGCGGTAGTCATTGTTTTGGTGGTCAGCTTCTTCAGTTTGGGCCGCCGGGCGGGCCTGGTGGTGGTCTTTAGCATTCCCCTGGTGTTATGCTGTGTGTTTATTGCCATGAAGGGCACAGGCATTGATTTGCACAAAACGTCCTTGGGGGCGTTGATCATCGCATTGGGTTTATTGGTGGACGATGCCATCATTGCGATTGAAATGATGCAGTTAAAGTTAGAACAAGGCTTTGACAAGGAACGGGCCGCTAGTTACGCCTATACGGTCACGGCGGTTCCCATGCTGACGGGGACGCTGATTACGGCTGCTGGGTTTATGCCTGTAGGCTTTTCGGCCGGGAGCACCTCGGAATACACAGGCGCTATTTTTTGGGTGGTGGCGATGGCGCTGGTTGTGTCCTGGATTGTGGCGGTAACCGTCATTCCTCTTTTAGGGCATCGCATTTTAAAAGTGACGCCTCATGCCGGAGCGGCCGAGGCGGGGGAACATGAAGTGCCGGATACTCGTTTTAATCGGGCTTTTCGGCGTATCCTGGAATTTTGTCTGCGCCGGCGTTGGCTGGTCATTGGCACGACCTTGGCGGCCTTTGTCGCCTGCATTGCGATGAACAGCTTGGTGAAAGAAGAATTTTTTCCGCAATCGGTGCGTCCGGAGCTGATTGTGGAACTGACGCTGCCCGAAGGGGCGTCGTTGGCACAGACTGATGAGACCTTGCAAAAGTTTCAGGCGCTTCTAGACGGGGACGAGCGGATTGTGAATATTGCCGGCTATCTGAAAAAGCCGACGCCTCGTTTTGTATTGGTAGTTGATGCGCCGCCGGGAGGCGATAATTTTGCCCAGGCTATTATTCTCACCACTGGTGCGGAAGCTCGTATTTCTTTGGAACAGCATATTCGGGAGGTTGTTGCGCCGCAATTGCCGCAAGCCTTGGTTCATAGCCGGGTGCTTTCTACTGGTCCGCCCGCATCGTATCCGGTGATGTTGCGCGTATCCGGCGAGAAAGTAGGCAAGGTGCGTGAAATAGCTGCGCAAGTGGCTGCGGAACTACGCGGCTATCCAGGTGTCACAACGGTAGCCTATGACTGGTTTGAACAAGGGAAATCTGTGCAGATTGCAGTGGACCAGGACAAGGCGCGCGTGCTGGGAGCGGACAGTCAGGCGCTGGCGGCCAGCTTGCAGACGGCGCTGTCCGGCTACAGCATAACGGATTATCGGGAACGCGACAAAACGATTCCCTTGATGCTGCGTAATGAAGGAATCGACAAAAACGATCTGGCGGCGCTAAAAGCGTTGCAGATTCACATTGGCCAAGGACGCTATGTGCCGCTAGAGCAGATCGCCCGTATTTCCTACGGGGCGGAAGACGCCTCGATTTGGCGGCGCACGCTGCGGCCGACCATTACCGTTCAAGCGGAGGTGGCCAAAGGCGTAACAGGCAATGATGTGACGAGCGGCGTCTATGAGCGCTTGGCATCGCTGCGGCAGCAGCTGCCGCCAGGCTATAGCATTGCGATTGGCGGTAATGCCGAGGACAGCGCTAAATCAATGGAGCAGTTAGTGGAAATTTATCCGGCGATGATCGTGGTTATTCTTATCCTGCTAATGCTGCAATTGCAAAACATTTCTAAAATGCTGCTGGTGCTTTTTACGGCGCCCTTGGGCCTGATCGGCGTAACTCTGTTTTTAGTGGCGCTGCAAAAGCCGATGGGCTATGTAGCGCAGTTGGGGGTTATTGCTTTGGCTGGCATGATTATGCGCAACTCCGTGATCCTGATTGACCAGATTGACCAGCATTTGGCCAAAGGAGAAGCCCCCTGGCATGCGATTATCAACTCGGCGCTGCTTCGCTTTCGCCCGATCATGCTGACGGCGGCTGCGGCCATTTTGGCCATGATTCCTCTTTCGGGCAGCGCTTTTTGGGGGCCTATGGCGGTGGCGATTATGGGCGGTCTTTTTGTGGCTACGGTGCTGACGCTGCTTTTCTTGCCGGCTCTTTATGCGGCTTGGTACAAAGTCGAGTCAAAAGAAAATGAATAAGAATATTCAGACTTTAAAAGTGCGTAAAAATCCTATATAATGAAAGAAGAAATCAATAGTTGCCTAAACCGTGAAGGAGGGGAAGAAGATGCTCACTGGCAAGGTTATGGTTGCTTACGACGGTTCAACGTATAGCAAGGTGGCGTTGGAATGGGCGCTGGCTCTGCAGGAACGTCTGGGAGTGACGGTAGATGTCGTCACCGTACTGCCTCCGATTGGGAACCTCTTCATGTACGCGGATTATCCTATGGATATGACGAGCGTAAGGGAAAGCCAGAAAGAAGGCATGGTAAAATCCATGGAACTGCTGCTTGCGGAATGCGCCGATAAAGGGCGGAAAGTGGAAACGCACATCTTAGAAGGACATATCGTAGATACGCTGATTGAGCACAGCGTAGCCAGCGGTGCGGAGTTGATCGTCAGCGGCACGCGCGGCGCGGGCGGCTTCGAAGGCTTGCTTATTGGCAGCGTAGCGCAGAAACTGGTTGCTTACTCCAAAGTTCCGGTATTGGTCGTAAAATAGCATAAAGAAACAAGTGTATAAGAGCGAGGCCTCTGCAGAAGTTGCAGGGGCCTCGTTCTTAATTCTATACCAGAACTTATAAGCGTTGAGAGGCTGAGATAAGAAAACTGGCGGGGGATACGAACCGCGAAATACACGAAAGACGCGAAAGGGTTTTCAAGGGCTAAGAGCTTTTGTATAAACGGCGGCATAACTGTATTTGAGACAAGATTTCCGCGCGCCTCGCAAAACCAGGAGTCGACGGCAGTTCCGCGAACTCGCTGGCGCTCAGACA
>SAAJ01000057.1 GCA_009929485.1 Negativicutes bacterium | reverse complement strand
GCCAACCGTTTGTCGTGACATTGTGATGAAATAAAGAGCTATGCTACAGTATGGCTTGAAATAGAGACTATACTCCAAAATTATGGGGTTGAACCGCTATAGTGGATAGAACGATGTGTATGGCTGTAACATCTCCATATTATAATACAGAAGATGGAAGTCCTACTTCCTGGTCGGCTGCGGTAGATAGCATTACATCAGGTGCAAATGAAAATGGTGAAAAACGATTATTTTTTATTAGCGCGGGAAATGTATTTCCCGCAGAATTAACTCATAGTGGTTATCCGGATACTAGTCTTCTTCATGGAGTTGAGAATCCGGGGCAATCGTGGAATGCAATCACTGTTGGTGCGATAGCAAATGATATTCAAATTTCAGATGCTAGTTATAAACATTTTGTTCCAGTTGCTGATGTGGGACAATTATCACCATATAGTTCTACCTCTGTGACGTGGAGTAATAAATGGCCCGTTAAGCCTGAAATACTTTTAGATGGCGGTAATATGGCTACAAATGGAACGGATTATACTGAATGTGAGGACTTATCTCTTTTAACTACATGCCATAAGCATTTAGTACGTCCATTTTCAACTATTTGGGGAACGAGTTCAGCGACTGCACAAGCTTCATGGATGGCAGCACAAATTTATGCAGAATATCCCGGTATATGGCCTGAAACCGTACGGGGTTTATTAGTGCATTCTGCAAGATGGACTGAAAGTATGTACAGACAATTTTGTAAAGAAGATACTAAAACAAAAGGAAGAAGACAGCTACTACGAACTTGTGGCTATGGCGTTCCTAATTTATCAAAAGCGATTCAGTGTGTTAATAACTCAGTGAATTTAATTATACAGGGTGACTTACAACCGTTCACAAGAGATCATATGAATGAAATGCACTTGCATAATATACCGTGGCCCAAAGAAGTATTACAGTCTTTAGGTGAGATAAAGGCAACGATAAGAGTTACTCTTTCATATTTTATTGAACCAGGTCCTGGTGAAGTTGGTTGGAAAGACAAATACAGATACCCATCTTGTGGACTTAGATTTGATGTTATCAACTCTAATGAAACGATAGAAGATTTCAAAAAACGAGTTAATATAAAAATGCGTGGCGAGGATATAAAGGATAGTGGCGATGGAAGTAGTCGAGATTGGTATTTGGGTGTTGGAAATCGTGATGTTGGATCAATACACTCGGATTATTGTGACGATTTAGCTGTAAATTTATGCGACGCAAATTATGTTGCAGTTTATCCGGTTATTGGTTGGTGGCGTGAAAGAGGTTATTTGGGAAAATATGATGAGATAGTAAGATATGCTCTTGTGGTCTCTATTGAAACACCTGAAGTTGAGGCTGATTTGTACACATCTATTATTACTAAGATTAAAACTACTCCAATGGTTGAAATTACAATTGCTAAATAATATCGTATTCGTTTATATAAGTAAACCGTTTGACATTGGGGACGTCCCCATGTCATCTCTTGGAAGTTCTAGGCAAGTTGAAAGAGGAGCTTGCTTTTGAAATTCATGCTTATTGCTGTTGAAGTAGACGCAGTGCTGGTTTGGCATTTGCGTCTGCTTTTTTAGTTGGCGGTAAGGGGCTTTTTTTATCTTGAAAAGCCTTTGCGGAAGTTCTTATATCGGTCAGTTTGCTAGTTCGCAAATAAATAGTTTTTGGGAATAAGTGTAAAGAAGGATTGTTTCGCAACAGCTAGAAATTACCTAATTAAGAATTTAGAAAAGAAGAATAGAAAGGAGCCAAGAACATGAAGGATGGTAAACGCAACCTGAAAACTTGGCTCTTTTTTGGTATCAGCAGTTTGCTTTTTATCGCGGTAATTCTTTTGATTTATCATTTGTTTTTTTCTCCTATTAAACTGGGCTTTTCCGCTGGCCTTTCCGGTTTAAAATCAGAACTGGGGATAAGCGGCAGAAACGGTGCGCAGTTGGCGGTGGAAGAAATCAATCGAAATGGCGGCATTCGGGGCAGGAAGATTGAACTAGTCGTAGCGGATGATAAAAATGACGCTAACATTGCGTGTACGGTGGACCAGCGCTTGGCGGAACAAGGAGTAACTATTATTATTGGTCATATGGTAAGCAGTGTGGCCATGGATACGGTAAAAAATGCGAATGAAAAGAACCTATTGTTAATTAGCCCGACGATTGCTACGGACGAACTAACACAAGTAGATGACAACTTTGTCCGCATGATTGCTTCGAACAAGGTCCAGGGCTATAGTTTGGCGAAAGCGGTTTTACAAGAAACGGCGGTGCGGTCCATCGCCATTGTATATGATGAAAACAATGCTTCTTTTGCTAAGATCATCAAGGAAAGTTTTGAAGCGCAGCTTCAGGGGAGCGGCGGAAAGGTAGTCGCTACTGAATCGTTCAAGAATCGTAACGATTTTAAACGCATTGTTTCGGCGCTGCGTGAAAGCGAAGCGGAAGGCATTCTTTTGATTGCATCAGCGATTGATGCGGGCCTGTTCTGCCAGCAAAGTAGAAAGCAAAATTTCAAGTTGCCCGTGTTCGCTCCTATGTGGACGATGACCAATGATTTTATTCAAGCTGGCGGTGCTGACGTTGAAGGGGCTTATTTAATTAGCCAGGTTGACCTAGAGAGCGAAACGGCCCTATATGTTGCATTTCAAAAGGCCTACCGAGAACGATACAAGGAGATTCCCTCCTTTGCTTCCATTTTGAGTTATGATGCCGTAATGGTTGCCGCTGCGGCTATTCAGGAAGCGGGGACTACTTCGACGGAGTCGGTGAAAGACGCCATTTTGCGTTTGGGCGAATTTTCCGGGTTGCAGGAATCTATAAAAATGAATAGCTTCGGCGACGTGAAGAACAGTTACTATCTTTATCGCGTACAAAATGGCAACTTTAAAAAGGTGGGACGACTGTGAGATTAAAAACGTATTTAATCATCAGCCAGCTTCTTGCCGTAACCTTGTCTGTATTTTTGCTGGGCGCTATGAATTTTTACTACATGTATCAGAATGTGCAGCAAGACTTGCAGTATAAAAATGATATGCTGGCTCATGCGACCTCGCGAGAAGTCGCTGAGCTGTTACGTGCGCCATTACGATTGATGGAGCAAATTAGAGCTGTGTATCAGAATGAAAGTTTGGAAAGTCAAAGCGCCGCCGATGAGGTAGTAAATCATTTAATCCAACAGGAAAAATTTTTTGATCGAATCGAATTTATTGATGAAAAAGGGTATGTTGTGAGAACCATTCCTCGAAATGAAGATATGGCGGACATGGATCGTTCTCGGTACGAGTTTTATAAGAATATAAGTAATGGAACCTCCGTATATTGGTCTAATTCCTTTATCTCAACCGAAACCGGGCAGCCGACCGTTATTGTAGCTATGCCCGTATCAGGAGGAAGCATAGCAGGGTATCTTAATTTGCAGCGAGTCAGTAATATAACGGATGTCTTTTTCGAATTGTATGGAAGGAATGTGTTTGTCGCCATTACGGATGAAAGAAGCGTAACGATTGCGCATACGGATCGAGAGAAAGTTTGGCAGCGAGAATGGTCCGGCGACTATTTCGCACTGCACAAAGACCAAAGGAATGATAAAGAAAGGCAAGTATCTGTTTCCGGGGTAGAGTATCTTGTTAGCGCCGAAGAGGTTAATGAGTCGGGCTGGCATGTAGTGGTTTACCAGGCGGTAGATGTTGCTTTTGCTACGCTGCACCGAATTCAATGGTTCTTTATTATTTCGGCGTCTCTTGTTTTAGTAGGCGGTCTGGCTCTTTCCTGGCGTAAGCTAGGATCGACGTTACAAGCGTTTAGCCGCTTGAATCAACGTTTTGTTGCCATTGCGGGAGGCAACCTGGAAATTAAGGCGGAGCATGAAGGGTTTAGTGAGCTAAATGAGATGGTGGATCATTTTAATCATATGGTGCACAATGTACGGGAGCGGGATCGTAGGCTCTATGAATTGGCGCATAAGGACAGTCTGACAGGGCTGGGAAATCGCAGCTTGTTTTTGCAGTGGATGCAGCAAGCGGTGTGGGAGAACAAGCCTTTTGGAGTCGTGTTTTTAGACTTGGATGATTTTAAACTGGTCAATGACTCTTACGGGCATTGGCAAGGGGACTTTTTATTAATCAAAGTCGCGGAAAAATTAAAGGCCATTGCGGGTGAAAATGCGGTTTTGGCCCGACTTGGCGGCGATGAGTTCGTTTTTATTGTTCAAAATTGGGAAGACGCCCCAGGGATGGATTGGATTCAAAGGCTAAGCGAAACAATGGCTGAGCCTGTGAAGGTGAACAGCTATGTATTTTCGACAGAGGCGAGTATTGGAATCTCTGTATTCCCGAAAGATAGCGGCGACGCGGACGAGCTTCTTCGTTTTGCGGATATGGCCATGTATCAAGCCAAAAATCACGGGAAAAATGGATTTTGTTTTTATGCGGAGAAAATGAATGAAGAGATCAAACGAAAAAATGAAATTATTGAGTCGCTTAGGGATGAAGAGATTTTTGACGAATTGTTTTTGCAATACCAACCCATATTTTTTGCGGATGGGAAAAAGATTCGAGGCGTGGAAGCCTTGGTACGCTGGAACAGCTTAAAACTCGGATTGGTTTCGCCAGCGGAGTTTATTCCTATGGCGGAAGAAACCGGACGCATTAATGAAATCGGCAAATGGGTTATGAACGAAGCGTGCAAAACACTGGCTCTAATTAATCATGGAAATAGCGAGCCGTATGTTATGGCCATCAACGTATCCGCCATTCAGCTAAAAGAGGCTGCTTTTCTTACGGAGGTCTATGAGATTGTCAAAGAAACCCGAATAGAGGCTAAATGGCTTGAGCTAGAAATTACAGAGACGGCGTTCATGGGGAGATGGGAAGAAACGATAGCGATATTGCAACAGTTGAAGAACTTTGGCATTAGTATTGCATTGGATGATTTTGGGACTGGCTATTCGTCCTTGTCTTATTTGCATGGGTTACCCATTGATACTTTGAAAATTGATCGTTCCTTGATAATGGATATTCTGGAAAATAAAAAAGCCCAAGCCATGCTAAACGGAATTATTGACTTAGCGCGGGGGATCGGCTTGAAAGCGGTCGCTGAAGGGATTGAAACCGTTGAGCAGGCGGAAATGATCCAACAAACCGGGTGCAATTATTGCCAAGGGTATTTCTTTAAAAAGCCGTTGCCTAAAACAGACTTGGTTGCCTTTCTTACTCGACGCGAAGAGGGCGGATCGCGCTGAAAGTAAGGGAGAGCAACGGGATAGAAAATGAAGCTGTTTGGGGATGGGACGCAGTTTTTGCAGGGGAACTGGGGTTGACGCATTGGTGAAGAAAGCCAAGTGCGAGGGAAGAACAGCCATAACGTATCGCAAAGGGAGCGAGCGCTATGGCTGTTTTCTTAAAAACTTGCGGAATAATACTGCTAAAAATAATAAAATGCAACTGTATTATTCCGATAAATGATATAATGGAAAGAGATTCAGTGAGCGAGGTGACTTCCGTGGAGTATAAGACAGTGAAAGAGATGGCCGAAGACTGGGGTCTATCGGAGCGGCGTGTACGTCTTCTATGCCAAAAGGGAAAAATTGACAGCGTTGTTCAAAACGGAAGAGCCTATTTAATTCCTGAAACTGCCGTCAAGCCGGTAGATAAGCGATATAGAAAAAACAAGAATATCTCGCCCTTGTATCGAGCTATCTTCGCGAAAATTGATGAACTCAAGCATAAACTAAATTTGCGTCGTCCGCTGACCCAAGGCGAGCTGAAGCGCTTACAAGAAGAGTTTATGATTGAATTTACGTATGATTCCAATGGACACTAGGGACGTTCCTTTTTTGTCAGGTTTTATGAAGATTTGTTATAATTAAGCCAGAGGTGATGCTGAATGGGTCGGCAAGCGAGACAGTTAAGCGATAGTGGATTTTATCATATCGTAGTTCGCGGAATTAATCATCAGCACATTTTTGAAGAGGAAAGTGACTATGTTTTTTTCTTGGAAGTTCTAGGCAAGTTGAAAAAGGAGCTTGCTTTTGAAATTCATGCGTATTGTCTAATGAGCAACCATATCCATCTTTTACTCAGAGAGAAGCGCCTTGGCGACATATCGGTAATTATGAAGCGGCTATTGACTAAATATGTCATGTGCTTTAATCGAAAATATCAACGAAGTGGAGCTTTAATAGCGAGTCGATACAAAAGTATCGCAGTCGAAGTAGACGAATATTTTATTTCCTTGCAACGTTACATTCATCAGAATCCGCTGAAAGCCGGAGTGGTGAGAAAGATGGAAGACTATCCGTATAGCAGTTATAATGAATATCTTTGCGGCGGCCAATTCGTTACTACTGCATTAACGTTTGAGATGGTTGGACGTAAGGAGTGGATACGAATACAGCAGTTAGTTACAGACGAGATTTTTGAGGCTTCTGGGTGCATCCATCTATCTGATGATGAAGTTCGTCGTAAGATTATGCATTTAGCTAATGGAAGTGAACCGCATGAGATTGGAGCATGGGAAAAAAGTAAAAGAGATGTAATGCTGCAAAAATTGAGAGCAGAAGGACTGTCTATACGGCAAATAGAACGAGCCACTGGAATTTCGCGTGGGATTGTAGCAAAAAGTTGACAAAAAAGGAACGTCCCGTGCGCCAAGAAGCGCACGGAGTATAGCGGGTGGAACTCCTGCCCGGGAAGGTCTAGCCAGCCACCCGGTATCCAGCCTTGGGACTGAAGCGGTAACGCCAGGTCTAAGCGTAGGTAGGAAAGGTAGTAGGCCGAAAGCGTAAGCTGAAGATGTGGAATCCCGAAATCCCTCTTGGGAATGGTCGATGCATGGGACGAGCAGAAGACAATACTGGGTTTAGCGATAAAGGCGAGCTAAGCTTGGCGCCCCGGGATCGTAGGTCTTGGCATGCTACACAACGTTACTCCGTGTGAACTTGGGAGACCCTGCCGCCCTCAAAAGAGAGTATGGCCAACAAGTTGATGACGAGGAAGCCAAATAGACGGCGGGGAGTCGGATTACGCCATAGTACTGAGGAAGCAGAGTAATGCCTGTAGAGGGAAGGGCGTAACATAACAGTGCCCTTGAAAAGGGAAACAATGCTGCACTGGAGGCAGAGAAAAACATTGGAAACAAAACTGACAAGGATAGCCGAACTAGCCAAACGAAGACCAAGAGTGAAATTGCAAACACTAATACATGTTCTTGACGAGAAGAGTCTGAAAGCTGCCCATAGCGCATTAGCGGCAGATAGAGCAACCGGGATTGATGCCGTAACAAAAGAGGAATACGATGATAAACTACAGGAAAACATCGATAATCTTCTAGAGAAAATGAAGCGGCAGGCGTATAAGCCCCAACCTGTAAAGCGAGTATATATTCCGAAAGGTGACGGTAAGAAAAGACCGTTAGGATTACCAGCCTACGAAGATAAAATAGTACAGAAAGTACTCAATGAAATCTTGACTGTAATCTACGAAGCGGAATTTCTGGATTGCTCGTATGGATTTAGACCGGGAAGAAGCTGTCATGATGCGCTGAAGAAAGTCACTAAAATCATCGAAACCAAGAAAGTCAATTTTGTTGTAGAGGCGGACATTAAAGGCTTCTTTGATAACGTAGATCATGGGTGGATGATGAAGTTCCTGCAAGAACGAATTCAAGACTCGAATCTGCTGAGGTTGATACAGCGATTTTTGAAAGCTGGAGTTCTGCAAGAGGGCGAAGTCTATGAAACCGATACTGGAACGCCGCAGGGAGGAATTATCTCCCCAACATTAGCCAATGTCTACTTGCACTATGTGCTAGACTTATGGTTTATGGTGAAAGTAAAGCGAGAAAGTAGAGGAGAGGCATACTTGATAAGATATGCCGATGATTTCGTGTGCTTCTTTCAGTACCAAGACGATGCAGAAGCTTTCTACGGGAAGATGATAGAGCGACTGAGAAAATTCAACTTGGGAATAGCCCAAGATAAGACGAAGATAATGGAATTTGGGCGTTTCGCCGAAGAGCGACGAATCAGACGCAATGACGGAAAACCGGAAACATTTGACTTTCTCGGGTTCACGCACTACTGTGGCAAAAGCAAGAATGGCATATTTCGCGTCAAGAGGAAAACCAGCAGGAAGAAATTCAAAGCGAAGCTAAAAGACATCGCGCAGTGGCTCTTAAAGAATATGCACATGGAAATCGGAGACTTAATTAAGAAAGTGAACGCCAAACTGATCGGTCACTACCGCTACTATGGGATTACCGACAATAGCAGTGGCATTAATGCGTATGGATATCGCGTACGGCGTAAGTTGGTTGAAGTTCTTAATCGCAGGAGCCAGAAGAAAAGCCTGACCTGGGAAGGGTTTGCAAAACTTGAAGAGCGGTTTCCTCTTGCAAGAGCAAGAATTTATGTGAATATCTATGGCTAGTTACCGGTAAATGCTGTTATGAAGAGCCGGATGCCTTAATAGGGCAAGTCCGGTTCTGTGAGGGGGGCGTGCCGCGAGGCGCGCTTCTACTCGACCGCTATCCTAGGGAAGAACAGCCATAACGTATCGCAAAGGGAGCGAGCGCTATGGCTGTTTTCTTAAAAACTTGCGGAATAATACTGCTAAAAATAATAAAAATCAACTGTATTATTCCGATGAGTGATATAATAGAAAGAGATTCAGTAAGAGAGGTGACTTTCGTGGAGTATAAGACAGTGAAGGAGATGGCCGAAGACTGGGGCCTATCAGAGCGGCGAGTACGTCTCTTATGCCAAAATGGAGAAATTGACGGTGTTGTTCAAAACGGAAGAGCCTATTTAATTCCTGAAACTGCCGTCAAGCCAGTGGATAAGCGATATAGAAAAAACAAGAATATCTCGCCCTTGTATCGAGCTATCTTCGCGAAAATTGATGAACTCAAGCATAAACTAAATCTGCGTCGTCCGCTGACCCAAGGCGAGCTAAAGCGCTTGCAAGAAGAGTTTATGATTGAATTTACGTATGATTCCAATGCGATTGAAGGCAATACGCTAACATTGCAGGAAACGGCTATGGTTTTGGAAGGCATCACCATTGATACGAAGCCGTTAAAAGATCATTTAGAGGTAGTGGGGCACAAGGAAGCCTTTGGATATGTAAAACGGATCGTTGCGGAAAAAACAAGCTTTTCTGAGCGTGTAATACAAGAAATACACTCCCTCGTTCTTATGGATCGTCCCGAAGATCGGGGGCGGTATCGTCGAATCCCTGTACGCATTATGGGGGCGTCTCATGAACCGCCGCAGCCGTACCTGGTGCCAATTCAGATGGAACAATTGATAGACGAAGTAAAAAAAGAGCAGCTTCACCCGATCGAAGCGGCAGCTCTATTTCATTTGAAATTTGAGGGGATTCATCCCTTTATTGATGGGAATGGACGAACCGGGCGCTTGATTTTGAACTTTATGTTGATGCAGAACGGTTATCCTCCGATCAATGTGAAATTTGCCGACCGGCGCAAGTACTATGAAGGGTTTGAGATGTATTATAAAAATGGGGATTCGGCGCCTATGGTAAAAATGATTGCTCAGTATATTGAAGAACAATTGAATTTGTATTTGCGCATTCTTGCTGCGTATTCCGCGCCTTGAGCGCCGGTAAATGTCTGGCGATGGCGGTGAACCGCTATTGGAGCTTTTGCAAGAATACTGGAATTGAGAAGTAGGCGGTAAAGGCAATGAAGCAAAAATGGATGATCGGTGAACTGGCCAAGATGTTTGACGTGTCCGCCGATACGCTGCGATACTATGAAGCGGAAGGATTGCTCCGGTCGCAGCGAAATGAGGCAAACGGGTATCGGCAGTATTCGTATGATGACTTGTTTGTTTTGATGGATATTTTATTGTTTCGCAGTCTGGGGTTGCCGGTTAAAGAGATTCAGCCGCTGGTAACGACAAAAAAACTTGGTGAAATTAAAGAGGTACTACAACAAAATGATCGTCTTATTGAGGAACAAATGGAACTGCTGCAGCTACAGAGAAAGCAGCTTGCACAGATTATTTCCCAGCATGAAGTATGCGAAAAACAGCTTGGACAGTTTTCGATTGTTGCGGCGCCTGCTTTTCAGTCTAAGTTTTTAGGGACCGACGTGGAGGACGTGCTCCGCGTGGTTAAGCAGTATAAAACCGATGAAGGATGGATGGATCGCATTCGTCATACTTTGTTTTTGCCGACGGAAGAGGTGTTTGGATCGCGCAGTTTTGAAGCGGCGGAAATGGGGATTAGCTTTGATGACGAAACCATACGGGAATTTGAGGCGGGCGAGCAACTGCAGTTTTCGTTATCGTTGGACAAAGAGTGCGTGTACACGGTAGTCGAAACCGATTATTCGAGTGCGGAGCATGCCGCTTTTGAGCAGGCGCGGGCGTGGCTAGCGGAGCGGGGGCGGAGTATGGAAGGACCGCTGCTCGGGAGGTACTTGGCAAGCTCTCACCAAGAGGGACTTGATTATTTTGAAATATGGATTGCCTTGCAGGCGACTTGACCTTGGAGTTACTCCAAGGTTTATTCTTTTATTGGGGGTGATCGCTATGCAAGAAAATGAGTTGGGCACAAAAAGTATTCCGACGTTGTTTTGGCAATATAGTATTCCGACCGTTGCCGCGATGCTGTTTTTGGGAGTCAATACGATTGTAGACGGTTTGTTCGTGGGACGTTATATCGGCGCGGACGCCTTAGCTGCCGTGAATATAGCCATGCCGTTCAGCAGCTTTTTGTTGGCCTTTTGCATTGTTATCGGCATTGGCTCGCAGAGTTTGATTGGACGAAAATTAGGCGAAGGAAGCGGCAAGGAAGCTAATCTCGTTTTCACCACCGCCTTGCTCTTAGCTGGCGGGATTGCGCTTGTATTTGCGGGATTGGCGGTGCTTTTTTTTGAACAAATTGCCTATGTATTGGGTGCCAGCGAAAAACTAATGCCGCTGGTTTCGTCTTATATCAGCTATTTGGGCCTGTTTTTACCTTGCTTGGCGTTGATGATGGTTTTGGATTATGCCCTAAAGACGGTGGCTATGCCTGTCTACGCAATGTGGGCGCTGGTGGTGGCCGTTGTAAGCCATATGCTGTTAAATTGGCTTTTTATTGCGGTGTTGGATTTCGGAATTCAGGGGGCGGCGATTGCTACGGGGATCGCCTTTGCCGTCGCGTTTGTTATGGCGGCGCTTCCGTTCGTGCGTTCCGGTTCGGCGTTAAAACCTTTTGTAGGAACCTGGAACCAAGCGGTGGCGAAGAGTATTCTTTATCATGGAGCGTCCGAGGGCGTGAGTGAGCTGGGAACGGGGATCACTACCTTTTTGTTCAACCTTACCTTAATGCGGTATGTTGGAGAAATGGGGGTGGCGGCGTTTACCCTTATTAGTTACTTGGCGTTTATAGGGAATAATGTCTTGCTGGGCTTGTCGGACGGAGTAGGAGCGATTATCAGCTACAACTATGGATGTTGTCAGATGAGGCGTGTAAAAAAAGCACTGCAACTTGTTGCCGCAAGTGCCGGTGTCATCGGTGTGGGAATGTTTGCTGCTATTTTTATTTTTGCCGGAGATGTTATTTCGCTGTTCTTACATGAGGGAAATGAAGAAATCGTGCGCTTTGCCGTCTATGGAGCGAAACTATATGCGTTTGCTTTTTTGGTCAATGGGTTCAATATTGTTGCGGCAGGTTATTTTACGGCGATCGGGAACCCGGGGCAAGCGGTGGTGGTTGCCTTAAATAAAGGGGTCTTGTGGATCGTAGCGGGAATTACTATTTTGCCTGTTTTATTTGGGGTTAAAGGAATTTGGCTGACGGTGCCTATTGCGGAGTTTGCAACGCTTGCTATATCGGGAAGCTTGCTATATCGGTACTTTCGATGCTCATAAAACGATTTGACATACTGTCTTGAACGAGCCATAACGTATTGCCAATAGGGCATTCGGTGTGGCTCGTTTTTTTATGGAGGACTTGCGGAATAATACAGGTAAGAATCATAAAAATGCATTGCGCTATGCCGAAAAATGTATAAAAAGAAAGAGGATCAGTAAAATAAATGAAGCGTGAGAACGGCCCTGCTGCTTTTCTATGAGCACAAGGACTGTCGAAAGAAAATATTTGTATGTATACAAGAAACAAGGTGTCGAAAAATAGACATGTTGCTAAGGTTAATGTATAATTTTTAATGTCGGTCGTAATTGGAATTACAAATACTAGAAAAACAAAGTGTTTTTGGCAGAACGTGTAATGAAATTTGGGAAAGCTTGGGCGTAAGCAATAAAGATTAAAGAAGGCGAGTGGTAACTTTGAGTATTATGAAAAACTATGTGAACAATGTATTGGGAGGTCTTATTGAAAAAGATCCCGAGCAAAGAGAGTTCCATAGCACAGCGAAAGAAGTCTTGACGACGATTATTCCAGCGCTGGAGAAAAATCCTCATTACAAAGAAGCGAGGATTTTGGAGAGGCTTGTTGAACCGGAACGCGTAATTTCTTTCCGCGTTGTTTGGGAAGATGATAAGGGAGAAGTTCAGGTGAATCGCGGCTATCGTGTGCAATTCAACAGCGCGCGCGGACCGTATAAAGGCGGTTTGCGTTTTCACCCGAGCGTGAATTTGAGTATTTTAAAGTTTCTTGGCTTTGAACAAACTTTCAAGAACGTATTAACTGGGCTGCCTATTGGCGGGGGCAAAGGTGGTTCTGATTTTGATCCGAAAGGGAAGTCCGACCGCGAAGTAATGCGCTTTTGTCAAAGCTTTATGACGGAATTATCACGACACATTGGTCAGGATTTAGATGTGCCGGCCGGTGATATCGGTGTTGGCGGTCGGGAAATCGGCTATCTTTTCGGGCAATATAAACGCGTGTGCAATTCCTATGAAGCAGGCGTGCTTACCGGTAAGGGCCTTGAGTATTGGGGAAGTCTAGCACGAACAGAAGCCACTGGTTATGGGCTGTTGTATTTCGTGAAAAACATGCTGGAAGACCAAGGCAGGAGCCTTGCAGGCCAAACCGTTATTGTATCTGGTTCGGGGAACGTGGCCATCTATGCGATTCAAAAAGCCCAGGAGCTTGGAGCGAAAGTGGTTACCTGCTCGGATTCCAATGGCTACATTTATGACCCGAACGGCATAGATCTTGCTGAAGTCAAGGCGATTAAAGAGGTTCGCCGCGGTCGTATCAAAGAATATGTTGCGACCCATCCGCAGGCTGAGTATCACGAAGGCTGCAGCGGAGTATGGAGCGTCAAAGGCGATATCGCACTGCCGTGCGCCACACAGAACGAAATCGATCTGGAAGCGGCGAAAATCCTTGTGGCTAATGGTGTTAAAGCAGTTGGCGAAGGTGCTAATATGCCATCTACGCTTGAGGCCATCGCACATTTTCAGGGGAACCAGGTACTGTTTGCACCGGCGAAAGCGGCCAATGCGGGCGGCGTTGCCGTGTCTGCGCTGGAAATGTCGCAGAACTCGCTGCGTTATAGATGGACTTTTGAAGAGGTGGATGCCAAACTTAAAGACATCATGAAAAATATTTTCGAGGATGCCAAATCTACTGCCGAGGAGTACGGCTGCCCGGGGGACCTGGTTGCTGGCTCTAATATTGTTTCGTTTGTAAAAGTTGCCGATATTATGCTGGCTAATGGGTTGGTATAACTCGCAGTCTGGACCCAAAAATAAAAACAATAAGAACCGAAGCGTTTTGCTTCGGTTCTTATTGTTTTTCAAGAATGGCAACTGCTAGGGCTTCACTGGTATTTGTTTCATCATTTCGCCCATGTCGATGACAGGGACGCCTTGGGGCAGGGCAAAGGTTTCTGGCGGCACGGGGCCGACTTTTATATTTTTATACTCGGTGGTCATATGGAGGACTCCAGCTTCGGTCACTTCTACTTTCGCCGGAATGCCATAATCTTCACGTACCCACATTTTGACCTGGCTTTGATCGGATTTGGGGTCCAGCAGCACTACCTTGCAGCTTACGCCGTCATAATTGACGGTTTCTAGGAGTTTCACCTTGGCGGCATCTGTTTCTTTACTGTATTGATCGGGTGATTTGGCTGCTTTGGCCGGGTCGAAAGGGATTTTTAGGAGCTTACCCTGGCTGGGCATATAGTTATATGAGTGATTTTCATATTCTCGAACCCTAGAAAAATCAAAGGGTTTTTAGGCAATAAAAAGGACTTCACCCCCACAAATGCGAATCAGTAAGTGCTA
>SAAJ01000092.1 GCA_009929485.1 Negativicutes bacterium | reverse complement strand
GGGGGTTATGAATAAACCAGCAGATCTGAAACCCCGCAACTTATCGGCTGCTGTCAGATTGCGCCTAAATGAAATCGAGAACTGGCTGGACAGAGGGCTAACGCGGCATGAAATTGCTGAAATCCTCGACAGCGAATACAGCTTTTCGGTAACAGCCAAAGGGCTTGAGATGGCACTGTATAGAACGCGGCAAAACCGAAAAAATGTATTGCACAATACACATGATAAGAGTAGCGCGAAGGGTGCAGCGGAAAGTGTATTGCACAATACACAACCGTCTGAGCCTGAAGCGCAGGAAAGTGAAAAAGCAGAGAGTCCCGGCATTATTGATAAAGAGTTCTTCAATAAAATCGGTGAGGATTTCAACCCTAAGAAGTTCAACAAAAAATTCTGAGGTGATTTATGAAAGTAGCGGTAATTAATTACAGTGGCAGTGTTGGTAAAACATTAATTTCATCTTACCTGTTAGCCCCGCGCCTGACTGGTGCAAAGTTCTATGCGGTAGAGACTATCAACCAGTCTGCTTCCGATCTGGGTATTGAAAATGTGACCAGTTTTAAAGGTGACGACTTCTCACGTTTGATTGAGGATATTGTTTTTGAAGATGCAGGCATTATTGATATTGGCGCGTCAAACGTTGAAGCGTTCCTGATGGCTATGTCTCGCTTTGACAGTGGCGCGAACGAATTTGATAAATATGTAATCCCGGTGACGCCGGATAATAAGGCGATTGATGAAAGCCTGAAAACGGCACACACGTTAAGTAAAGCGGGCGTGAGCAGCAAGAAAATTATCTTTGTTCCAAACCGTATTAGTCCAGACAGTGAAGTAGAAGATGTGCTGGCGCCGGTGTTTGAGTTTGTCAAAGAAACGAAGATTGGCAAAATAAGCAAGAAGGCTGTTATTTATAACAGTGAGGTTTTCGAATATCTGGCGTTTCACCGTATCTCATTCGAAGTATTGACCGCTGAAGATCCAGAAGAATTCAAATCCCGTGCAAAACAAACAACCGATGCTGACGAGCGCAAAAAACTGGCACGCCGTTATACATACATGAAACAGGCGATTCCGGTAAAAGCTAATCTCGATAAAGCATATGCGGCTTTAATGGGAGAATAAAATGGAAAAGCAGCCGGATAAATTAGAAGTTCTGATGGACTGGTTTTTAG
Source organism: Negativicutes bacterium (assembly GCA_009929485.1). Classification (GTDB taxonomy): domain Bacteria; phylum Bacillota; class Negativicutes; order Anaeromusales; family Anaeromusaceae; genus Anaeromusa. Next base: position 1,678 of record SAAJ01000092.1, on the reverse strand, counting down.
GTGACGCGAAGGAAATCACCGCAACTCAGAAAGAAATGACGCAGAAACTTTCTGAGCTTTCGGAAAAGCTGGCAAAAGACACCGAAAGTTTAGGAGAGACGGCAGACTCTTTTAAACGGGCTTTAGTAGAAAACCAGCGTTCAATTAGCCTGGCAATTAGTGATGATGCTAAGGCGCGCGAGGAATTTCTAACTAAATTCCGCCGCGCGCAGGCGTCCAGTGCTGAGACGTTTACCCGTCAGATCCTTTTTATTACAGCTGGCTGCACCATCGTGGGCGCCGCAGTAGGCGCCGCGATAGCGATACTTTTACTGAGATAAAGCAAACCGGGCGTGTCCCGGTTTTTTTGTCAAGCGGAGCGCGGAGGCCGAAGGCCGGAGGCATTAGTGGCCGCCGCCCGCGTAAGCGGGGCGAGACGGGAACCGGCTCGAAGCGCAGCACGGCAGAACGGCCCCGCAGGGGCAATGCCCGTTTTAATTCATCGTGACAGTCGCGCGTGACCATCACGGGGAGAAAAATAATGAATGACCGACAGCGAGAACTGGCCCGTATACGCCAGGCCCGCCGCCGCGCGCGGCTCAAGGAAGAAGGCACAAGCGTGACAGTCACGCTAACAAAACAGGAAGAAGCAATGTTGCAGGAGCTGTGCCGGGTTCGCCGTCCTGGACGAACGCCTTATTCAACGAACGAATTTTTCCAGCTGCTGCTTATCCGCAACTGGCAGCAGTGGCAGGAGCAGAAGTCACAGCTGGGAAAATGCCAGGCTTGCGGAAAGCTGAAAGCGGAGGGGGGGTGCGAGGGTGAACGGAAAGGCGAAACCTTTAACTGCTGGCTTGCCGTCGAAGCCAATGAACTAAATTTGTAGTGTATTGTGCAATACACATTTACACAGAAACAAAAACCACCGGCAATTCCTGGAACCGGATACCTACGGCTATTCCTGGGTGAACGGTACTTTTTGCACCTGGGTGCGCTGAAAAAGCTGAATATGCAGGGTGACGTTCGCGTGCTGTTCTGCTTTGTAGACTGAATGCGCCAGCTATACGCCTGACTGCTTAAACCTGGTAAAGTTCTGCAACCGGCACTGACCGGAAAGCAAGGCAGGGAAGACCTAAGCCAGAAACCTTGACTGCTCCCCGCCCTTCAGGGCGGGGATTGCGGATCATGTTCTTCTCTTTCAGGGATTCAACGCAGACAAGAAAGGCTTTCAATTTCCTATACGTGAACGGCCGCGCAGCGGAAAGAAACAAGCCCGGTCAATCCGGGCTTGTTTCTTTAGGCGGCTCAGAAATCGCCTAAAGGCCCGGCTTGGCCGGGCAGTCAGTGCTATTTAGTTTGTTGCAGCAGCTGGCTTAATTTTGCCGCCAGTGCATACGTCGATTGGAAAGCGCCTTGCAGGCGCTGATTAGGCAGCTGGTTGAACGCTTCGAGGCAGGCGCGCAGCAATAATTCTTTCTGAGATTCGACTTCTTTTTTCAGTTGGGAAGGGGTGGTAACTGTAGTCATGCTTGCTCCTTAGTGAGCCGATATCGGCAATTTTTCGGGTGGCGGTGTTGCCTCCCGATGATTTAATTATCGGTGATTATGCTTTTAAAGTCAATACAAGTACGGAATTTATTTACCTGTTTTTATGCCCGTCAGGGCATGGAAGGCGACCGCGCCGGACTCCACCGGACAC
>SAAJ01000056.1 GCA_009929485.1 Negativicutes bacterium | reverse complement strand
TCTTTGGTGATGGTGTTGTGAGATCTCCATTCTACCATACGAGGAAAAGTCACTATGGACTTTTTCTTAAGTGTTCAACTTCATTTTACAATCAACCGACAAAAAGATAAGCACATCCTTTAAGAAAGAGCAGTAAATTTACAGGCGAAGGCCATAAAAAACAAGAAGTGAATTTTCAGTAAATTAAGAGTGTAAAACAAGGCGTTCTATTTTATAATGAAGAGTAGGGAAGGGAGGCAGGCTGTGATTGCAAGGAACTAAAAATGCTGCCGCTACAATCGCAGATACAGAGAATGAAGCGAGAATTCGGTTTGCCGGAATATAGCTTTGCAGGCATTTTGCTGGCCTGGATGATTACCTATGATCCCGCGGATGTTACGTGGCATTCGCTTGTCGCGTTTGCGGCGGCGCTGGCCTATGTGGCCTATAAAGTGGGCCAACGGTTGTGGCGAGCCATTCGAAGACCGCAGGAGGTTGCCAAGAAACGCAATTGAGAATAATGGATTTTGTTTTTGGTCTTTTAGAGAGCAGAGCGGTTTTTCTTGCAAGGGAAATTTTGGAGAAGGAATCCGCCGCAGCCGCCGCGAAATAGGGTAGCAACGAAGTAATGAAAATAGAAAACGAGGTGAGGAGCCTGCTTGATCCATACGGAAGAAACATTCACTATCTGCGTATTTCTGTCACAGACCGCTGCAATTTGCGCTGCCAATATTGCATGCCTGCCAGCGGCGTTCCTGATCTCGGTCATGCTAATATTTTGACGCTGGAAGAAATACACCGGGTTGTGCAGGCGGCGGCCATGGTGGGCGTTGACAGTGTACGCCTGACAGGCGGCGAACCGCTGGTGCGCAAAAACGTGGTGCAACTGATCCGGCAGATAGAGGCTACGCCGCATATTGAAGACGTGGCTCTTACCACAAATGGCATACTCTTTGCAGAGCTGGCGCAGGAGCTTAAGCAAGCTGGCTTGCGGCGGGTCAACTTCAGCTTGGATACTTTGAACGCAGCCGTTTTTAAAGAGCTTACCGGCACAGATGGCTTGCAGCATGTATTGCACGCTATTTCTGCGGCGCTGGAGCTAGGCTTTGGGCCGGTGAAAATCAATACCGTTGTTTTAAGGGGCATCAACGAGCAGGAGGTGATGGAGCTGGCGTATTTGGCGAAAACCATGCCTGTTCATGTGCGCTTTATTGAGTGCATGCCTGTGGGGAATTTGGAATTTTACCGGGAAGAACGCTTTGTGTCTATGCAGGAAGTGAAAGAAAGACTGGCGGCTCGTTACGAGCTGGTGGCAGGCGAAGCGCCGTTGGGGAACGGTCCAGCCAAAACCTATCAGCTGAGGGGCGGTCAAGGGACCGTTGGCTTTATCAGCGCCATGAGCGACCATTTTTGCGGGGCCTGCAATCGTTTGCGGTTGACGGCTGATGGACGGCTGCGGAGCTGTTTGTTTGGGAAGGAAGAGGTGAATCTAAAACCGGCCCTTTCCCGCCAGGCAGGGATCGAAGAAGTAGCGGAGCTCTTTCGTCAGGCTATTTTGGCTAAGCCGGAGCGGCACTATATGCAGCAAGGCTGGGGCGCGGATAACGCGCGCAAGATGTATCAAATTGGCGGTTGAAGGTCAGCCGCGAATAGGGACATTGCCAAGGCAAAGAAGCAACTTTGAAAAATATGGAAATGTTGTAGGCGTAGGTGTAATAAAGAAAGAAGGCGGTGTAAGGATGTTTTATCGAATTAACATGAAGGACTTGTCGGTTAAGGAGGATGCAGGCGAACAGTATGCGGGGCTGGGGGGGCGCGCCTTGAGTTCGCGCCTTGTGGAAGAGGAAGTGGAACCGACGGCGCATCCTTTGGGCGAGAAGAACAAGCTGTTTTTTGTCACGAGTCTGCTTTCCGGCACTGGCGCTCCTAACGGCGGCCGCATGTCTCTTGGCGCTAAGAGCCCTTTGACCGGCGGTATCAAGGAGAGCAATGTCGGCGGGACCATGGGTATGAAGCTGGGGCGGCTGGGAGTGAGAGGCATTATTGTGGAAGGCTTGCCGGCTCAGGAAGGAACCTATGTGATTCAAGTTTCCGCCGCAGGCGTATCTCTGGTGGAGATGCCGGAACTCAAAGGCCTGAATATTTATGACACCGTGGCGAAGCTGCAAGACAAGTACGGCCTAAAAACGGCTATTGGCTGTATCGGGACGGCGGGAGAAAAGCGGATGGCCGCAGCCTGTGTGGGCTTTACGGATATGGAAGGCGCTCCCACCCGTCAGGCAGGACGGGGCGGCTTGGGTGCGGTTATGGGCAGCAAAGGCATCAAAGCCATTGTGGCCGATGACAGCGGCGCAGGGAAACTTGTCTATGCCGATGAAGACGCCTATCGGGCCGGCGCAAAAAAATTGGCCAATGCCTTGTTGACCCATCCCGTTACCAGCCAGGCGCTGCCGGCGTACGGCACCGACGTGCTTGTCAATATTTTGAGCGAAGCCGGGGGCTTGCCGACACGCAACTTCAGCGAAGGACGCTTTGAAGGCGCGAATGATCTTGGCGGCGAGACCATGGCGGAGACCATCAAAGCGCGGGGCGGCAAGGTAGGGCATGGCTGCTCGCCGGGCTGTGTCATCCGCTGTTCCCAGATTTATCACGATAAAGACGGCAAAGTGCTTACAGGCGGCTTTGAATATGAGAGCGTTTGGTCCATGGGCGCTAATTTGGGCATCAATAATTTGGATGATGTGGCTTTGATGAATCGCTTGTGCGACGATTACGGTCTGGATACCATCGATACCGGCGTAGCCTTAGGCGTGCTGATGGAAGCCGGCCTTTTCACGGCAGGAGACAGCAAAGCCGCCATTTCCCTGATTCACGAAGTGGGGCAGGCGACGCCGCTCGGGCGGATTATTGGCGCCGGAGCGGCGGTAACGGGCAAGGTATTCGGCATGCGCCGCGTGCCTGTGGTGAAGGGCCAAGCCATTCCCGCGTATGATCCGCGTGCGGTAAAAGGCCAAGGGGTAACGTACGCTACAACGCCTATGGGAGCAGACCATACTGCTGGCTATGCGGTAGCTACGAATATCCTGAATGTCGGCGGCAAGCTGGATCCGTTGGTGGCGGAAGGCCAAGTCGATTTGTCGCGGAATTTGCAGATTGCCACGGCCTTTGTGGACAGCACAGGACTGTGCTTGTTTGTAGCCTTTGCCATTTTGGATATTCCTGCTGGCTTGGAAGGCATTGTGGAAATGTGTAACGCCCGCTATGGCTGGAACAAGAGCGTCGAGGACTATCTGGAAATGGGCAAGCAGGTGCTGCGGGATGAAAGGCATTTCAATAAGCAAGCTGGTATTGCCGAAGGCTCCGATGATTTGCCGGATTTCTTCCGCACGGAAAAATTGCCGCCTCACGAGGTGGTTTTTGACGTGCCCAAGGAAGAGCTGAACAAGGTTTTTGATTTTTAAATGAAAAGAAAAGCAGCCTGGCCGGATAGGTTCCGGCCAGGCCTGTTTTCAAGTTTGTCTTGGCAAGGGAAATGAGGGATACGATGGAGTTTTTAGCATGTCTGGATTGGCAAAAGGCGCAGGAAGTAGTTGCCCAGGCCTTGACGACCGTGGAGGAAGAAGAAGTCGTGGAGCTGTTGGCGGCGACGGGACGCGTTACGGCGGCGGATATCTTGGCGCAAGAGGATTTGCCTCCATTTGCCCGCTCTACGGTTGACGGCTATGCCGTGCGCAGCGCCGACACCTTTGGCGCCAGCGAGGCTGCGGCTGCCTTATTAGAAGTGGCGGGAGAAATACATATGGGCCGGGAGGCGGGCTTTGCTCTGGAACCGGGGCAAGCGGCGGCTATTCCCACCGGGGGCATGCTGCCGGTGGGGGCGGATGCTGTAGTGATGCTGGAATATGCCGAACAGCCCGATGGGCGGACGCTGTTGGTGCAAAAAAAGGCGGCGCCTAATGAGAATGTGCTGACCCAAGGAGAGGACGTGGCTTGCGGCGAGGTGCTTGTGGAAAAAGGCGTGCGCCTTGACGCGCGGCATATCGGCCTTTTGGCAGCGTGCGGCTGCCAGGAGGTGCTGGTGCGCAAACGTCTTAAGGTGGGGCTGATTTCCAGCGGCGACGAGTTGGTGGAAATTGGGGTGAAACCCACGGGAGGCCAGGTGCGCGATGTGAATTCCTACGCTCTTAGCGCGCTTTTAAGCGGCTGGGGCTGTGAAGTGGAGCGCTTCGGCATTATCAAGGACAGCTATGAACGTTTTTGCGAAGGTCTGACGCAGGCGGCGGCAACATGCCAACTGGTGCTGATTTCCGGCGGCAGCTCGGTAGGGGCCAAGGATTTTACCGTACCGGCCTTGCAGGCCATTGCCAAACCAGGAATTTTATTTCACGGCCTGGCGATTAAGCCGGGTAAACCGACGGTTTTTGCCATGGCTAAGGACGTGCCTGTTTTTGGCCTGCCAGGGCATCCGGTGGCCGCCTTTATGGTGTGCGGGCAATTAGTGGCGCCTGCCGTGCGGCGCTTGAGCGGCGAACGCCAAGCCCCCGCTGTCCGTGGCGTGCCGGCGGTGTTATCGCGCAATCTCGCTTCCGCGCCGGGGCGGGACGATTTTATCAGCGTACGTATCCTGGCGCAAGACGGAGGCTATGTGGCGGAGCCCATTTTGGGCAAGTCCGGCCTTATCGGCGTGTTGGCCCAGGCTGACGGGGTGTTGCATATTCCCGCGGCGAAGAGCGGTTTGTATCAAGGAGACCCTGTAATGATCCAGCCGGTAACGGCTGGGACGGAAGGGGGCGCATGAGGCGTGGGGAAAAATAAGGCCTATTTGGACTGTCGCACAAGAGAGCAGGCTCAAGCCTTGTGGCGGGAGCGTCTGAGCGCCTGCGGCTTTTTTGACCAGCTGCCGGTGGAAGAGGTGGCCCTAGACGAAGCCTTAGGAAGGGTGGCGGCGGCTTCGGTATATGCTGCGCAGTCGGTACCGCATTATAACAGCGCCGCCATGGATGGCATTGCGGTGCGGGCGGCAGACACCTTTCGCGCGCAGGAAACGGCGCCGGTAACGCTGACCTTACTTTCGAAGGAGCAGCCTTTTAGCGAAGGCGGCTGTTATGTGGTTGATACCGGGGATGTGCTGCCGGAGGGAACCAATGCCGTCATTATGGTGGAAGAAGTGCATTTTGCAGCGGGAGAAGCGGAAATTATCGCCGCCGCTTCTCCGTGGCAGCATGTTCGCATTATCGGCGAGGATATTGTAGCTAATGAGCTGGTGGTAGCGGAGCGTCAGGTTATTTCGCCGGTGGATATAGCGGCTTTGTGGGCGGCGGGGCTGGAAACGGTGTCGGTGATTTTAAAGCCGAAGGTGGCGATTTTGCCTACGGGGGATGAACTGGTTGCCAGCCGCCGGGAGCTGAAGCCAGGCAGCATTCTCGACGTTAATTCGCATATGCTGGCGGCGGCAGTGCGCCAATGGGGCGGCGAGCCTACGCGTTACGGCATTATCAAGGATCAGCAAGAGGCGTTGGAGGCGGCGGTCCAAGAAGCGCTGCAGCGTCACGACATGGTCCTTGTCAATGCAGGCACTTCCGCCGGCACGGAGGATTTTACTTTTGATGTGCTCAGCCGTCTAGGGGAGGTCTTGGTGCATGGCGTGGCCATTAAGCCGGGTAAACCGGTGGTGCTGGCAATTTGCGCAGGCAAGCCGGTAGTCGGACTGCCTGGCTACCCCGTTTCAGCGATGTTGACGGCGGAAATGTTTGTCAAGGAAGCTCTCGCAGAGCGGCAAAAGCTTCCCTGCGCTGAGGCGCCGGAAGAAGAGGCTGTGGTGGTGCGTCCCTTGGCGTCTACGGTGGGAGTAGAAGAGTATGTCCGCGTTTCGTTGGGACAGGTGCAAGGCCGCATGGTAGCAGCGCCTCTAGGTCGGGGAGCGGGCTTGATTTCCTCGCTGACCCGGGCGCAAGGGCTGATTCGCGTTCCCGAAGGCAGCGCTGGTCTTAATGCCGGCTCGACGGCGGCTGTGCGCAGACTGCGCGGCGGCAATTCGGCCCATAGTTTACTGGCTGTGGGCAGTCATGATTTGTCTTTGGAGCTGCTGGGCGTTCACTTGCGGCGACGCCAAGGAGAACTTACCTTGTCCTGCGCTAATGTAGGCAGCATGGGCGGCTTGATGGCCATTCGCAACAATGAAGCCCATTTGGCGGGCATTCATTTATTGAGCGAGGCTACAGGGCAATACAATCTAGAGCAGGTGCGGTCGTATTTGCCGGATCGAGCCTGGCTGCTGGTGCATTTGGCCAGGCGGCAGCAGGGGTTGATGGTGGCCCCGGGAAATCCTAAGGATATCCAGGGACTTAGCTGCTTGACTCGCCCGGGTATCACTTTCGTCAACCGTCAGCGCGGTTCCGGCACGCGCATGCTCCTTGATTATGAATTGAAAAAGCTGGGGCTTTCCGGGGCGGATATTAATGGCTATGAAAAAGAAGTCGGCACTCATATGACGGTAGCCGCTTCGGTTGCGTCCGGCACAGTGGATGTTGGCTTGGGAGTCTTGGCGGCGGCCAAGGCGCTGGGGTTGGAATTTTTGCCGGTAGCGGCGGAGCAATACGACTTGCTGCTCAATTTTGAACCCTGCGATGAACGCCTGGAGCTGCTGCTGGAGGTGCTGCGTTCGCAGGAGTTCCGGGCGGACGTGGAGGCCTTGGGCGGCTATGACCTAAGCGGTTCCGGCGACATTCTTGGCAAAGGAAATTCTTGAGAAGAGATGAGTAAGCACAGTGGCTGCGGCGAAGGAGGGAAGCGCATGGAAGGGCTGATTGAAGTCCGCTTCTTTATGGCGTTATCCGAACTAGTCAAGACGCGGCAGTGGGAGAATCCGCTGCGGTTGGCCTTGACGGAGGAGATTACCGGCGTTGCGCTTTTGGCTAAACTGGAAATTGAGGCGGCACAGGTAGAGGCGTTCATGATTAATGGCAAGGCGGTCTCCCCCGGGGAGGCCCGAATTCGACCGGGGGATCGGGTGGCCTTGCTGCCGCCGGGAACGCCCGGACCGTATCGGGTGATGCTGGGGCTGCGCAAAATGGATTAAGGAGCAAAGGAGGAGGGGCTGTGCAACTAGAAGTTCGACTGTTTGCCACCTTGCGGGCCTTTGCGCCAGCAGATGCGGTGGCAGGCGTATTTAGCGCCAACTGTCCAGAGGGTACTACGGTAGATTCCTTGGCGGAGCGTCTCGGTATCGAAGCCGCCAAGGTGCATATGCGCATGGTCAACGGTGTCGGCGTAGAGGGAACGCACGTCTTGAAGGAGCGGGACCGGGTAGGTTTGTTTCCGCCGGTAGGAGGCGGTTAAATGACGCAAGAGAGAACTTTGGAGGAACTCAAAGCCGGGCGCATGCCGGAACGGTACTGGCGCAATCTCGGTACGATTGGTATTGTGGGACAGCTGCGCTTGCTGCAGGCGAAGGTGGTCGTTGTGGGTGCTGGCGGCCTGGGGGGCTATGTGCTGGAATGCCTGGCCAGACAGGGTGTGGGCCAGTTAGTAGTGATTGACGGCGACAATTTCGCGGCGCACAATTTGAACCGGCAAATTTTATGTACTACTGAAAATTTGGGGCGCAGCAAAGCCCAAGAAGCGGCGAGACGCCTTGCTGCGGTCAATCCGGAAGTGGAAGTGACGGCGGTGGCGCAGATGCTGACGACGACTACGGCCCAAGCCTTGTTGGCAGGAGCGGACGTTGTCGTAGACGCCTTAGATAGTCTGCGGGATCGAAGTATGCTCTTTCAGGCGGCCGCGGCGCTGGGCATTCCTGTGGTGCACGGAGCGATTGCCGGTTTTACCGGCCAGGTGGCGGTCCTTTTTCCGGAAGATACGTACTTGGCGGTCTTTTTGACGCAAAAAGCGCCGGAGCAAGGGGTAGAAGCGGAGCTGGGCAATCCGGCGGCGACGCCGGCGATGGCGGCGTCCTTGCAAGCCCAAGAGACGGTAAAAATGTTGACAGGTACGGGGAAATGCTTAAGGAATGAAATTCTTTATTTTGATATGGAGCAGTTGGAGTTTGAAAAAATTCGTATGCCTCAAGGAGGAACTGTGTGATGCGTAAACGTTTATTTTTACTTATGGGATTATTGATGTTGATATTAGCAGTCGTCGGTTGCAGTGGTAAAGAAGCGGCCAAGTCGCAAGAACCGCCCAAACCGGCGAATCCCAATGTCATTTTGGCCACCACTACTAGCACCCAAGACAGCGGCTTGCTGGATGTGCTGCTGCCGGCGTTCGAAAAGAAAACCGGCTACAAAGTAAAAACCGTAGCCGTAGGCACCGGGCAGGCGTTAGCGTTAGGAGAAAAAGGCGAAGCCGATGTGCTGCTGGTGCACGCTCCGGCTGCTGAGAAAAAGGTAGTAGCCAGCGGCGCGGCGGTTAATCGCCAGCTGGTCATGCACAATGACTTTGTCTTGGTCGGTCCGGCTGCTGACGCAGCTAAGATAAAAGCCAAGACAACCCAAGAAGCGCTGCAGGCGATCGCCGAGGCGAAAGCCGTCTTTGTTTCTCGCGGCGATGATTCGGGAACGCACAAAATGGAAGTAGGATTGTGGAAGACCGCCGCTCTTAAGCCGGCCGCTCCTTGGTATCAAGAAGCCGGCGCTGGTATGGGACAGACGCTGAAGATTGCTGATGAAAAAGCGGGTTATACCCTCACAGACCGGGCTACGTATTTGGCGCAAAAGAAAAACATTAAGCTGGAGATTCTGGTGGAAGGCGATGCCAAGCTGCTAAACATTTATCACGTTATGGAAGTCAATAGCGAAAAATTTGCTAAAGCTAACCAGGCGGGCGCGAAAGCCTTCCGCGAATTCTTGCTCTCGTCGGAGGGACAGGCTTTGATTGCCGCGTTTGGCAAGGATAAGTACGGTCAGCCGTTGTTCTTTGCCGATGGCGGCAAAACTGAAAAAGACTTTGGGCTGTAGGCCGTCAGCATGGTTGGCGAGGGAATAACACAGGCGCTTTCTTGGCTGTTGGCGGGAGATGGCGAAGTGGCGGCGGTGGCGGCTATGACCATCCAAGTGTCCGGCGTCGCCACCTTGTGCAGCGTTCTTTTAGGCATTCCTCTTGGGGTGTGGCTGGCTTTGCGGGATTTTCGCGGCAAGCAGCTGTGCAGTGCGCTGGTGAATTTCGGCATGGGCCTGCCGCCGGTGGTGGTGGGCCTATTCGTCAGTCTCTGTTTGTGGCGTTACGGGCCGCTGGGAGAATGGGAACTGATGTATACACCGGTGGCGATGATGATCGCCCAGACGATTATTGCTACGCCTATTGTGGGCGGTCTTAGTTTTGCCGCCGTTTTGAGTGTTAATCCCAAGCTGCGGCTGCAGCTGCTTTCGCTGGGGGCGACTCCCTGGCAGGCTAGCCGGCTGCTCATTAGGGAAGCTCGCTTGGGACTCTTGGCGGCGGTCATGGCCGGCTTTGGCCGAGTCATCTCCGAAGTAGGCGCGTCCATGATGGTGGGGGGGAATATCAAGGGCCAAACCCGGGTCTTGACCACCGCGACGGTGATGGAAGTAGGCAAGGGCAACTACGATACGGCGATCGCCTTCAGCTTGATTTTGCTCTTGGGCGCTTTTGGCGTAGTTTTCATGCTGACCTGGCTGCAGCACAAGAGGAAGAGTGAACGGAAATGACGGAAATTTTGGCTATGAATGAGGTTGCGGTGTATCGAGGCGGCAAGGAACCGGTGCTGCAGATCGACTCCTTTGCTATGAAACAGGGCGAATTGGCGGCTCTTGTGGGCCCTAATGGCGCCGGTAAAAGTACGCTGCTGCAGACGATTAATCTTTTGCAGCCGTATGCGGGGCAAATCCGCCTCTTTGGGGAAAGCGCTACAACTGGCAAAGCGCGTGCGCTGCGGCGGCGCACGGCTATGGTTTTTCAGGAAACGCTGCTGCTGGAAGGCAGCGTCTTTGCTAATGTGGCCATGCCGCTGCGTTTTCGCGGCATGGCGGCCGGAGAAATACAAACAAGAGTGGCGCAGGCGCTGGCTGTCTTTGGCTGCGCTCATCTGGCGGAACGGCAGGCTAAGTGCTTGTCCGGCGGCGAGGGGCAGCGGGTATGTCTGGCGCGGGCGTTGGTGACGGAGCCGGAGCTGCTGCTGCTGGACGAGCCCTTTGCGGCGTTGGATGTGGCGACCCGCAGCGCCTTGCTGGAGGAACTGCGGCAGTTGGCGAAGCAAAAAAAAATGGCTGTGCTTTTGGTAAGTCATCATTTTAGCGATGTTTTGTATTTTGCAGATCGGGCGGTAGCGCTTTTGGAAGGGCGGATTCTTCAGGACGACGAGCCGGAAAGGCTGCTGCGGCGGCCTGTAAACGAAAAGGTGGCCCGCCTGGTTGACATGGACAATCTGTTTCCCTGCACCTTGGAAATGGTCGGTGATCAGCAACTGCTGCGCCTTTCGGAAACGTTTTCTATCCCTTGTGACGGGTTTGCGGGGGAGTCGCCGTCTTTTTGCTGTTTGCCTGGGGACGGGCTGCAAATGGCAACGGGAGAGGAAGCGGCTTTAGAAGAAGATTGGGCTTTGTTGGAGGGGGAGGTGGAACGAGTGCTGCCTGGTATTGGCGCTTGCTGCGTTCTAGTGCGGGCGGGGGGCTTGCTTTGGAAGGCTCGCCTGCCGCTGCATGGCGGGACGAATTTTGCGCCGGGAGACAGCCTTTGTTTGCGTTTTCGTCCATTGGAGATGCAGCGATTTTAAAACCGTTCCCGAAGAGGCAAAGGCGTTCTTTAAAAAAAGAAATTTGTTGCTATTGCAACTTTTATTTGACGAAACCCTGTTCAAAGTACTATCCTAAGCAAAGGCGCTAAGAGTCTATGATGTAGTAAAACTTGCCTAGGAAGGAACTAGCGATGGAAACAAATGGACGAGAAGGACTTTCGCGGCTTTCCAGACTTTCTAAAAAAAAGAAGAAACACGTGAGTAAGCTGTGGATTGTTATAGTGGCGGCGTTGCTGCTGGCGGTATCAGCCGGGGCGGCTTGTTTGGCGTTGCTTAATGAGAAAGATCAGCCTATGGCCAAGGTTTTGACGCCGTTGAGAGGAAAAGTGAACATTTTGGTCCTTGGCGTTGACGAGCGGGGAGATGATGCGGGTCGCTCGGATACAAGCTTTGTAGTAACCATTGATAATGACGCTAAAAAGGCGACCATGCTTTCCATTCCCAGGGACTCACGGGTGAAGATTGCCGGACATGGCTGGGACAAGGTAAACCATGCCTTTGCTTTTGGCGGGGCGCCCTTGTCTAAAACAACCATAGAAAATTTATTGGGTATTCCGATTGATTATACGGTGAGCGTTAACTTTCGCGGTTTCATGCGCATGGTTGACGCTGTGGGCGGCATTACGATCGACGTGGATAAACGGATGCGCTATTCCGACCCCTATGATGACGATGGCGGTCTGGAAATTGACCTCTATCCGGGCGTGCAGAAATTGAACGGGCGTACGGCGATAGAATATGTGCGCTATAGAGATGAGGAAGGCGATATTGGGCGGGTAGCACGGCAGCAGAAATTCCTAAAGGCGCTTTTTCAAGAGGTGGCCAGCCCGCAAGTGCTCAGCAAGCTGCCAGAATTGATCAAGGAGTTTTCTTCGGTCATAAAAACCGACATGCCAACTGCTAAAATGCTGCAGTTGCTGCCGACTATCAATGAAGCGGTGAAGGCGGGGCTGGAGACGGAGTGGGTGACAGGTACGCCCATTTGGATACAGGATGTAAGCTATTGGCTGCCTGATGTGGCGGAACTGCGGGCTAAAGTGGCGCGCATTCAAGGAATTTCCATGGATGAGCGATATCGACGGGAGACGGAAAATCTGGCGAATGAGTATAAACAATCGGTTCCCAGAGAGGTTCGGGTTGCCTCTCCGCCAGCGGTAGTGCAACGAGGGCCGGCTTCGGAACGGCAGGCTAGTTTTGAGAGTAAGAATAGTTCTAGTGCAAGTAAAGCCAAGAACGGCAGCAGTGGAAAAACGACAACTGGAGCCAAGAATACGTCGGCCCCAAGCGCCGGCAAGACGGAACTTAAGTAAAGGAAGAGCCTGCGGCATTGCTGCAGGCTCTTTTTCTTAACTCGTTGTGCTCAAACAGTCGAAAATGTCATTCGCCTTACCCTGTGTTTACGTCCTGCGGACCGTCTTGCTCCAATAAAAGTCTCAAATACAATTGCGGCCGCCGCAGCCTCATGATCCCTCGCTTTACTCCTCTGGTCTTTCTCTGCTTCCCTCCGTTACTCTGTGTGACGTTCTCTTCTAAAGGACTGCGTCAGCGGGTTTTCTTTTTTTAGTCGAAAGGGAATTGGGAAAATATGTAGAAAACAATATTAGAATTTTCTGTCGTTTGTTCTCGAAAGGGTTTGTTCAGAGGAGGCGTGGAAATGAAACGAAGCAAGCTGGTAGTAATGGTTGTGGATGATGCGGTGGAATGGCGGCTGCAGCTGGCGAAGCATCTGGAAGCGCAGTATTTTGTTGTGGCGGCGGCTAATGGGACAGAAGCGCTGGAATATGCTAAATTAAAGCGTCCGGATCTGATTTTATTGGATGTGACTATGCCGGGACTGAATGGTTACGAGGCTTGTGCGTTGTTGAAAAAAGAAGCGATCTTGCAGAGCGTTCCGGTAGTTTTTTTGCTGGAATCTGGCGAACTGGCGGACGGAACGGAAGGGTTGGCGCGCGGCGGTTGTGATTTTATTGACAAGAGCAGTCCGGCCTCATTGCTGCTGGCCCGCAGTGAGCTGTATATGGCCTTGAAGCAAGCGCAGGAGGAGCTGCGTGAGCGTAATTCTTATTTGGAAGCGCAAGTGGAAGAAAGGCTGCAGGGGCTGGGGCTGCTGCAGGATGTATCCATGATGGCTGTGGCGTTGTTGACGGAAAGCAGGGATTATGAAACTGGAGCGCATTTGCAGCGCACAAGCCGATATGTGCGAGCTTTGGCCATCAATTTGTATGCCAAGGCGTTCTTTGCCAAGGAGCTGACCCTCGACAGTATTTTTTTGCTTTCTAAATCGGCGCTGCTCCATGATATAGGCAAGCTGACTATTCCAGAGTCGGTTTTAGGCAAACAGGGAAAATTAACTTCTGCTGAATTTTCTTTGGTTAAACGACATGCCCAGGCGGGGCGGAAAAGTATTGAAGAGGCGGGGCTGTTTTTAGGAGTGCCTGAGCCGTTTTTGCGTTTTGCCAAGGAAATGGCTTGCTATCATCATGAGCGCTGGGATGGCAACGGTTATCCGCAGGGGCTGGCGGGAGAACGAATTCCTGTTTCAGCGCGTTTGATGGCATTGGCGGATGTGTACGATGCTATTGTCAGTCGCCATGTTTATAAAGAACCGGCGTCGCATGAGGAAGCGGTGCGCATTATTAAAGCGGCGGCGGGAACTCAATTTGATCCGGTAGTGGTGGAGGCCTTTTTGGAGACGGCCGATAGTTTTGCGGACATTGCGGCGCAATTTCCGGATGTCGTGCTGCAGTGAAGGGCGCGGTCCTGCAGAGGAAATACGGCGCGGAGACGAGGTGGGAGCGTGTTTAACGAGGCCTCTTTGTTGATTACCGGCGGCACGGGTACCTTTGGCAGGCAACTGGTGCGGACGATTTTGAGCCGCTACCAGCCTCGGCGGGTGATTGTCTTTTCCAGGGACGAACTGAAACAATCAGAAATGCAGCGGGATTTTCCGCAACGCTGTATGCGTTACTTTATTGGCGACGTGCGGGACGAGGGACGCCTGCACCAGGCGCTGCAGGGAGTAGACTATGTGGTGCATGCAGCGGCGCTTAAGCAAGTGCCGACTGCGGAATACAATCCGTCGGAATTTGTAAAGACGAATATTTTAGGTGCCCAGCACATCATTGCCGCAACGATCGCCAACCAAGTAAAGAAAGTGATAGACCTTTCCTCCGATAAGGCGGTAAATCCTACCAGCTTTTACGGTGCGACAAAGTTAGTTTCGGACAAACTGTTTGTGGCGGCTAACAAGAGCATAGAAGGGCAGGTGACGCAGTTTTCCGTGGTGCGCTACGGCAATATGGCCGCCTCGCGGGGCTCGGTAGTACCTCTGTTTCGTAGGCTTCTTGCGGAGGGCTGCACACGTCTGCCTGTTACGCATCTGGAAATGACGCGCTTTTGGCTGACCCCGGCAGAGGGCGTGGAAGCTATGCTGGAGGCATTCAGTCACATGAGAGGCGGAGAAATTTTTATTCCTAAAGTTCCGTCCTGCCGCATTGTGCAATTGGCGGAGGCCTTTTTGCCAGGGAGAGAGCCGGAAATCATCGGCCTGCGTCCGGGAGAAAAGCTGCATGAAGCCATGTGGTCGGAGGACGAGGCGCACTTGGTGCTGGAATTTCCCGGGTATTACTTGCTTCGGCCTCCCGCGGCGCTGGTCGCAGACTCTGTATATGCTGTGAATTCCCAGGGCGAGAGCGGCAGAGCGGTGCCGGCTGGCTTTGTTTATAATTCCGCTGCCAACCCGCGCTTTCTCAGCGTGCCAGAGCTGAGGCGCATGCTGGAAGAGAGTCATTGAAAATAAAGGAACCCAAGGCTAACCAGAAAAAAATCCGGTCAGTCTTGGGTTCCTTTGTTTCTGAGTGATTTTCATATTCTAGAACCCTAGAAAAATCAAAGGGTTTTTAGGCAATAAAAAGGACTTCACCCCCACAAATGCGAATCAGTAAGTGCTAACA
>SAAJ01000018.1 GCA_009929485.1 Negativicutes bacterium | reverse complement strand
TGTTCCCATCTCGAACACAGCAGTTAAGCCCACATACGCCGAAAGTACTTGGCTGGAAGCGGCCTGGGAGGATAGGTAGTTGCCGGTTAAGAAAAAGCAGTATCTGCGAAAGCAGATGCTGCTTTTTCTTTTACCGGCAACTACCCCAGTCTTTCTAAGGCCGCGCAGCGGCGTGCGACACGCCTGGACGGCGTTAGTGTCGCGCCCGTCAGGACGACAGGGGGCGCGACGGGAGGGATAGGTAGTGCCGGTCAAATAATAGATGTGTTTGTTTTAAAAAAATGATTTTGGTTCCTCCTCGTCCTTCCCCGCCATCTGCGTCAAAACAAGAGCTCGCGCAGCTCCTGCGCAGCCGGCTGCAAGGGAAATACGGAAACTCGCTGCGCTCAGACAACCGTATTTCTAATCCTTCCACCTGGCCTTGCAGGTCCTGCGGACCGCTTCGCTCGCAAAAGTTTTGCCGCAGACGCCGGGCGCGGACCGAGGCTATTAGCATACGAAAAGATAAGCTCTCTCTAAACGACTTAGCTAACTTTTTTGCTCTTAAATATAATCCGTACCCTCACTTTACTCACTCTACTCTTGTTAAAATAACGTACCCCGTAACCCTCCTTCGTACCCTCGCGTGACTCCGGTTCTCTTGTTCAATTCCCGTGCTTTCCGTTTCTGCTACGTGTCCTCGCGCAGCCCGAGATTGGTCTTTACCTAGCGATTCTGTTACAATAAACAAGAATCAACTTAGTGTATTGCAGGAGGTTTGTCTATGTCGTGGCAGGGACCGTTGCATTTATCGCTGGCCGCTTCCCTCTGGGGAGGCGCTTATGTGGCAAGTAAATTTATTTTAGATGTTGTACCACCCTTTACCTTGCTTTTTTTGCGCTATCTTTTTGCAGGAGTGTTGTTGTATCTGTGGTGCCGTGTAGATGGCCTATCTCTGGAATGCCGCCGGGATTGGAAAGATATGGCGCGCATTGGCTTTTACGGCTATTTTCTTTCTATCGCGGCGCAATTTGCCGGGACGATGCTCTCCTCGGCTCATCTGGGCGCGGTGATTACGTCGCTTTCACCGGTATTTCAGTCAGCCTTTGCCGTCTGGCTGTTGCGTGAGCCTATGAGTCGCAAGCAAAAGGCGGCTACCGGTATCGCGCTATTGGGAGTGCTGCTCATTGTCGGCATGCCGCAGGAGGGAGAAGCCGATAATTTGTGGGCCAACTTATTTTTGTTGGCGGCGGCGCTTCTTTGGGGTTACTATTCGGTCATTTCCCGCGGCTTGTCCACGAGGCACCCGGCTTTGCGTATTACTTTCTGGGGCGTATTGATTGCTACTGTGTGTGCGGTGCCGCCAGTGGCGCTGGAGTGGTCTTCGTGGAATCAGGCGGAGCTGTTGCGGTTGCCGATTTTGCTTAGTGTCCTGTATTTGGCGGTGTTTGCTACGACTGTGGCGTATTTTTGCTGGAATCGGGGGCTGGCTTTGGTGGATTCTCACAAGGCGGGGCTGTTTTTCCTGATGCAGCCGGTGGTGGGAAGCCTTTTAGGTGCGATATTGTTAGGGGAGGTATTGACGCCGGCGTTTTTTGGCGGCGGTGCGTTGATCCTAGCGGCGGTATATCTGGCGCTGGAACAGAAAGAAACAAGTAAAGGAGTAGAATCATGAGTCATTTTTTTGCATATTTGTCTCGGATGCGTCTAATCTGGCGCTGGGGGTTAATGCGCAATACCCAGAAGGAAAACATTCAAGAGCATAGTTTGCAGGTGGCTACGGTAGCGCACGCGCTGGCGCTCATTCGTAACGCCTATCACGGCGGACAGGTAGATGCGGAGCGGGTCATGGCGCTGGCCATGTTTCACGAAGTGGCGGAGGTGTTTACCGGCGACTTGCCGACGCCGATCAAATACTTCAACAACGAAATAAAAAGCCTCTATGATGACATTGAGACACAGGCAAAGAATAAGCTTTGTTTTATGCTGCCGGAGCCGTTGCGGGGGGAATACGAAAAGCTCCTCTTCGTGCAGCCGCAGGAAGAAGAGCTTTGGCAACTGGTAAAAGCCGCAGATAAAATCTGCGCCTACTTAAAATGCGTGGAAGAAGACAAGGCAGGCAACGAGGAATTTCGTAAGGCGGAAAAAACTATCCGTGCAGAGCTGGCGGCGTCGCCGTTGCCGGAAGTGGAAACTTTCATGGAACTTTTTGGTGAAAGCTTTGCCCTCAGCCTGGATGAAATGGGGTAAAGTTAGGGAGCCGCTTCCTTAAGGATTTCTACAAAAATGTATAGATACGTGCCCTCCCTGTACTCCCTCTACTCCTGTTTAAAATTACGTAATCCTCAGTCATACCCTCTCGCGACTCCGATTCTCTTGTTCGTTCTTATAGGGTGATTTCAAAGCGCTGGTTGGCGTGTTCAATGACTTTGGTCTTTATGCCAAGTTCGGCGGCTTTGGCCGCAAAAAGGCGGCTGGCTTCCACATCCTTGCCGAAATGCATGGGCAGCAGCCAAGTGGGTTTGATTTCTTTGGCGAAGGTTTCCGCGCCTAAAGAGTGGAATTCCTCTAAGCGACGATCTACCGGAAAAAAGGCGATATCGATTTGTTGGCCGCGTAAAGCGGCCATTTTTTCGTGAAAAAGGTTTTTTGCATAGGCTTGCTCGGACGGTGTTTCTCCCTTCCAATGCCACCAGTTGAGATCGCCGGCGTGGAAAAGCCGCAAGCCGTCCGCTTCCACCAGGAAGGAAAGGCCGAGGTCGGAGGAGCCGTAGGCGGTGATAACAAGTCCGTCCTGGCTAAGGCTTTCGCCTTCCTTGAGAACGTGACAGCGGTGGCCGGGGGGGATGCGCTTGGGAAATACATCATCGCTGAGTACATAAGTGATGGGGTTCTCTGGGGAGTCCCAGGAGAAAATGACCGGATCAAAATGGTCGCCATGGGAATGAGAAGCAAATACCCAGGCGGGCGGCGTAGTTTGGAAGGTGCGGGATGTCAAAAACTGCAGATTCTCGCTGGGCTGGTAATAGTCAAAGACCAAAAAGCGCGTGGCTGTTTCTACGCTGTAGCCGCTGTGAAAAAGATACGTTATATTTGCTTGCGTCATCGCGGGACAACTCCTTTGCAATGGTGATTTTGTAAGAATAGCAATTCGCGCTGCAAACGAAAAAACCCTTTCTTATATCCGCATTCTCTGCTTGTGCTATGTTCCGTAGCCCTCCTTCAAACCCTCCCTTGACTCCCTCTACTCTTGTTGGTTTCTTGCACATTATTTCTCGTTTAAATAAAAAAAGCCCCGGAGTCTGGCGAGACTCCGGGTTCAGAAAAAGAGGAGGAGTTATGGGAGGGAAACCATCGTCGGTTGGTTTCCCTGGGATCACAATGAAGAGAGAACCTATTAATAGAATATTTGAAAAATTAACACTTGTCAAGAGGAAAAAGGAAAATTTTGCAAAAAATCGATCTTAATCCAACGTAATGATGTCTCCATCGTTAGGTACGAGGGCGTTGACTCCCGCGGCGGCAAGATCTAGACGAAGCTGATTGCGGGAAAGCAGGCAATGGTCGAAGGCCTCCATATGCACGACGATAACCTGGGCTTGGGGTGCATGGCGGCAGACGGTGAGAATGTCCTTTTCCGTCATGGTGATAGGGCCGGCATGCGTAAAGCGAGCGCCGCCGCCGTAGAGAATAATGATGTCCGGCTGATGCGTTGCTAGCGCTTCGGCCACTTCGGGGCACCAGACAGTATCGCCAGCCAGGTAGATGCGGGGCCTGGCTGGACCGGTAAGGACAAAGCCGGCTACTGCGCCCATTTGTTGGCCAATCTCTCCCAAGCCGTGCTGGCCTCCGGTTAGCATCAACCGTAGCTGCTGCCAATGGGCTTGGGGCGCTGCCGCTTGGACGGATTTGAAGCCCTGTTCTTGTAGCGCTGCAGTGGCAAAAGGCGGGCAGAAAATAGGAAGCTCTTTAGGCAAGAGCTGTGCTGCGGCAGTATCAAAATGATCCCGGTGCAGATGGGTGACAAGGCAGGCATTGCTGCTTTTTACAATCTCGTTAGGCAAAAGCGGCAAAGGTACAAGGGGATTAGCGCGGGGGTTTGGCGAGTGGGGAACAGGATCTAAGGCTCCTTGCGCAGATAGCATGGGGTCAATTAAAATCGTCCCTTCGGGCAAGGATAGATGCATGGTGGCATGGCGAAATAATTGCAAGTGCATAGTAACAACTCCTTTAGATGCTTATTTTTTCTTTCTATACCAGAATTTATAAGTTTTGAGAGGCTGAAACAGAATGAGTGGCAAGGGTTTGTGGATAACGAACCGCGAAAAACGCGAAAGGGTTTTATGGTTCAGGGGGACGGTTCTCCTGAACCATTTTAACGGCGGCATAACTGTATTTGAGGCAAGATTTGCGCGCGACTCGCCACAACAGGAGACGACGGCAGTTTCGTGAACTCGCTGGCGCTCAGACATACGGAACTTTACTCCGTTGTCTCCTGTTTTTGCGTCCTCCGGACCGTCTTGCTCCAATAAAAATCTCAAATATAGTCACGGCCACCGCAGCCTCCGTCATACCCTCTCGTGACTCCGGTTCTCTTGTTCAATCTTCGTACTCCTTCTGGTTTTTCCTATTCTCAGTATAGCCTTTCAACGCTTAGGAGAAAAAAGAAAATAGCGGTGCTGGCTTTCTTGATGAAAGAAAAAAGCCTTTTTCTCTAAGCTGGCGAAGCTTGCCAGCGAGAAGAAGGCTTGAAAAGGATTTTTCGGTTGAGGAGAGAATGAAGTGCATATAAATATAGAAGAAGCGAGGAACGGAATTTTGAACAAGAGCGCGACGGTGCTGGATGCGCTAAGGATGGCATGGTATCTAGCAGCGTCCCCCGGCATCTGTGTCAAAACAAGAGCTCGCTCAGCTCCTGCGTCGCCAGCTGAAAGGGAAATACGGGAACTCGCTGCGCTCAGACATCCGTATTTCTAATCCTTCCAGCTGGCTTTGCAGGCCCTGCGGACCGCTTCGCTCGCAAAAGTTTTGCCGCAGACGCCGGGCGCGGATGCTTGTTTTGCATGGCAACCGATATCTACTTTCTAAAGGGAGGGTTCGACGGAGAAATTAAGATGTGAACCGGGAAAGCAAAGAGCACTGAGAAAGGAGCGGCATATGGACGAAATCGATAAGCAGATTGTGGAGATTCTATCCAAGCAGGGACGGATGCAATGGAAAGAGCTGGGCGAGGCCGTACATTTGAGCGGACCCGCTGTGGCCGAGCGCGTACGCCGCTTGGAGAAGCAAGGCGTCATTTGCGGTTATCAAGCGGTGGTAAATGAAAGCAAAACAGGGAGAGCGACGACGGCGCTCATTACCATTATTTTGAGCAGTGGCCGCCATGGAGAAATGCAAACACTGCTGCGCAGCCATCCTGCAGTGCGTGAATCTTATCGGGTAAGCGGCGACGGCTGTTATTGGTGCCGGGCGGCGTTCACCGGGCAAACGGAATTGGCCGCTTTTTTAGATGAGCTGGCGACGCTGGGAAATTATCGCTTAATGCTGGCTGTGGATGCCATTCATTAATAGAAGCTAACGGTTGGCGGCTTGCGGCGAGGCGGTTGCATCATGCCGCTCGGCGTAGCCTTGGCCCCATTGGCAGAGCTGCTCCAAAATCGGTAGCAAACTTTGGCCTTCTTCGGTTAGCGAATACTCAACCTTGGGCGGGACTTGGGCGTAAATCAGACGGTTTACCAGACCGTGCTCCTCCAGCTCACGGAGCTGCTGGGTAAGCATCTTTTGCGTGACTTTGGGTAGTTGGCGGCGCAGTTCGCTGAAACGGAGCGTATGATGACATCCCAAGTGCCAAAGAATAAGGGCTTTCCATTTGCCGCCGATTAGGCCTAAGGAAAGTTCCATACTGCATTGATACTCGACATTGTTAAAACAAAACATGGCGCAAATCTCCTTTATTTATCACAATGGTATCCTTTTGGATACTATAATACAAAAATGTTTGTACTTGTGATTAATTATAGCGGATCCTATAATGAAAATCAAAAGATAAATAAGGAGGCGGCAGAATGACAGCACAGACAGATACGCGGGTGGCAAAGACGTTGGAGGCCTTAAAGAAAAATCGCTTTGGAGTGCAGCATTTTTCCCAGGCGACTGCAGGAGTGGCCAAATTGTTGGAGGAGATTCCGGTGGAGGCAACCGTCGGGTTTGGCGGTTCCTGGACGTTGATGCAGCTGCAGGTGGCGGAGCAATTAGAAGCCAGGGGCAATGTCGTATACAACCACAACAAACAGGGACTGTCTAAGGAAGAAGTGTTGGAGATGAGGCAGAAGGAGCTTTCTTGTGATGTATTTTTGACCAGCACCAATGCGTTGACCGCAGGCGGGCAGCTTGTCAATGTAGACGGCGTCGGCAATCGGGTGAGCGCCATGGTTTTTGGTCCGAAGAAGGTAATTGTTTTTGCTGGAGTCAACAAGATTGTCGACGATTTAGAGGGGGCGTTAGAGCGTATTCGCGCGATTGCGGCGCCGCGCAACAACCAGCGCTTGAAGCTGCCCAATCCTTGCGTGCAAAGCGGTCGCTGTATGAACTGTCAGGGGCCGACGCGCATTTGCAATGTAACTACCATTATTGACAAGAAGCCGCCGCTGACGGATTTGCAGGTTTGGCTGGTGGAAGAAGAACTGGGCTATTAAGGAGGGGCTTGTATGGGAAAATTGGATTTTATTTATCAGCGTAAAAGCGTTCGCGCTTTTCAGCCGACGCCGCTACCGGCAGAGGATTTGCGTCAGATTTTAGCAGCGGCGACGCAGGCGCCCTCGGGAAAAAATGTGCAGAACTGGCATTTTGTCGTCGTACGCAGCCGGCATAAAATTGTGGAGATTACCAAAATTGTCGAAGCTAAGAATGCCAAATTGGCGGCCTTTTTAACAGAAGAAAAAGCACGCTCCTTTCGCGGCTTGTTACCCTATTATACGGTGTTTCGCGATGCGCCGGTATTGGTGCTGGCTTATGGCGGGCCTTACCCGGCAAGCGATTTGCAGGGCTGCACGGAGCCGCAGGTGATGGAGGCGGCTAAAACCTCGCAACTGGCTCGGCCAGGCATTCAGAATGTGGCAGCGGCTATGGAAAACTTGTTGTTGGCTGCTGCAGCACTTGGCTATGGCGGCTGCTGGATGACAGGGCCGACGTTTGCGGCGAAGGAAATTAGTGCGTGTGTAGGTTTTGCCAAGGAAGACTATCAATTGCTGGCGGTGACTCCCTTGGGAGTGCCTGCAACCGCGCTCGGCAGTCCGCCGCGCAAAGCGTTGGAAGAAGTAGTGACCTTTATAGACTAAGAGAAGCCAGGCGTTAGCCTGGCTTCTCTTAGTCTATATTAGAAATTATAAGCTTTTACGAACGGCATGAGTGTCTTCGTAACCCTCATTCGGGCCCTCCGGTTCTCATCGTGACTCTTGTTCAATCTAATCCCGTCGTACTCTCCATTTACTCCTGTTTAATCAGTTTTCAGGGAAGAGCACTAAAAGAATCATTTTAAAATCCTCTACAGCTTCTACGGCATGGGGAACATTGGCCGGCATGAGAATGCTGCTGCCAGCTGGCACGTCCTGCGTTGTTTCGCCAACCGTAATGCGGGCGCTGCCGCTGAGGACGGTAATCAGAGCGTCGCCGTGGGAAGCGTGGGTACTGATGGCCTCGCCGGCGGCAAAAGCGAACAGTGTCACATTGCCATGAGGATTTTGTGCCAGCGTCCGGCTGACAATTTCACCGTCGCGGTTGGCGACCAATGAAGGCAGCTCGACGGCTTGGGCAACAGGCAGATTTTTAAATACAGCAGTATTCATGAGACATTCCTCCTTATACAAAGCCGCTGCTTGAATCAAAGGCTTTGCTAACCTGATTCCAGTATAAAGCAGAAGGAAGCGAATTGCCTGTGATGGTGCTCACAGAACGGTGTTTTTTCCAAAAAGTAAAAGGTGCCGCTAATTTAATGAACGCTCCGTCAACGCGCGAGATTTTTTAGTCAGACGCGAAAGAAAACGAAGGCATAGCGGCGCTCTACCGAGGCTTTCTGACAAAGTCTGGCGAAAAAAAGATTTGTGTTGGTGTGAGATGTGCATAAATAAGTGGCGCCGATATTAGCAGTCCTTGAAGATGTTGCAAGCTTGGCCAATGTCGATGTTGCCGCCGCTGATTAAAAGGCCGATGCGTTTGCCGGAAAGCGGCAGCATCCCGGCTAAAAGCGGCGCTAGAGCTAAGGAACCGGCGGGCTCCACCACGATTTTCAGACGCGACCACAAATAGAACATAGCGCGCAGGACATCTTTTTCGGAAACCGTCATGATGTCATCGACATGTCGCTGGATGAGAGAAACCGTCAGCTCGGAAGAGGGCGGGAGCGGCGCGGCGGCTTCCGTGGCTTCTTGGACACCGATAACCTGGCAGTGGGGATGCGCTTGCTTGATGTAGGCGGCGCTGCCGGCGAGGAGGCCGCCGTGGCGGCAGGGAACCAATAAATAATCCAGGCTGTAGGCGTCGTCGATCAGTTCTTTGGCGGCGGTGGCATGGCCGGCCAGCATCGTTTTATGCTCCCAAGGAGAAACGTATTGCCACTGTTCTTCCTTCGCCATGAGGCAAGCTTCCTTTTCGCGGCTGAAAAAATCAGCGGAACCGAAATGGAGAATTGCACCGTAGGCTAGCAGGGTCTGGCGAGTTTGCGGAGAAAGGGTATCTGAAAGCAATACATGTACCGGCGTCTCCAGTAAACGCCCTGTGAGGGCTAAAGCCAAAGCCTGGTTGTCAGGGCCGGCGGTGAGTACGCCGCGTTTTCTGGCGTCGGCAGTCAAGGTACTGACAAACTGATACGCGCCGCGGAACTTGAAAGAACCAGTGCGCTGGAAATTTTCGCATTTTAGAAAAAGCAAATTACCGCCGCTTTCTTCGTCTAAAGAACGCGACGTTAAGACCGGCGTGCGATGCACAATGCCGGCCAGGCGGTGGATCGCGTCAAAAATAGCTTGTTGCATGGCTTGTCTCCTTTCAGGAAACAGGATGCTGAAACATAATTATATAGTAGGTGAAATTCGACGAAGCCAGTGCAAACCCCTGCTGCGTGGACAAGGATGTATAAAGCTAAGGGGTAAAGAATAATTTTCGGTTGACTTCTGCGAAGAATTTGGAGAAAATGGACAATGGAGCGTCTATAAGTTGAGGCTCTCTTCCCTGCGGCGTTGGCCGAAGGGTTGGGAAGGAGTGTTTGTTGTTGAAGACCCCCTTAGATACGATTGAAGCAAAAGTCCGGGCCGGGGAGAGACTGTCCAAGGAAGACGGGCTGGCGCTTTTTGCTTCGCCGGATATTGCGCGTATTGGTTATTTGGCGGATCTGGTTCGCCAACGCATAAGCGGCGATTATGTCTATTTTAATGTGAACCGCCATGTGAATCTGACTAATATTTGCGTTTCACGTTGCCTGTTCTGCGCCTTTGGACGTGATGAAGGAGACAAGAAGGCGTACGCTATGAATCAGGAGGAAGTATTGCGGCTTGCTAAGCTGGCGGCGCAGGACCCGGACTTGCGGGAATTGCATATTGTCAGCGGGTTGCATCCGGATTGGCCCTTTGAATACTATCTGGATGTCCTGCGCATGCTGAAACGGGAACTGCCTCAATTGCATCGGAAGGCGTTTACCGCTGTGGAAATTCATTATTTTTCCAAGTTATCCGGGTTGTCGGTGGCGGAAGTGCTCAAAGCCTTGCAGGAGGCGGGCTTGCAGTCCATTCCCGGCGGCGGGGCGGAAATTCTTTCCGACCGGGTGCGGCAGGAGCTGTGTCCCAACAAAGCAACCGCTTCCGAATGGCTGGAAGTACAGCGTACGGCACATAAAATGGGTATTCGCAGCAATGCGAGCATGCTTTATGGTCATATTGAAACGCTGGAGGAGCGAGTCGATCATCTGTTGTCGCTGCGGGCGCTGCAGGATGAAACAGGCGGCTTCCAGACGTTTATTTGTTTTCCGTTCCACCCCGGCAATACGGAACTAGAGGCGACGCATCAGCGGACCTCTTTGTGGGACGAGCTGAAAACGATGGCTATTTCTCGCTTGATGCTGGATAATTTCTCCAACGTCAAGGCCTACTGGGTGATGCTGACTTTGCCGATTGCACAGTTGGCGCTCGGTTTTGGCGCTAATGATATTGATGGAACAGTCAGCGAAGAAAAAATTATGCATGCCGCCGGCGCTAAATCGGCTACCTTTTTGACGCAGGAAACAATTATTGAAACCATTCGTCAAATTGGCCGAGTTCCGGTGGAGCGAGACTCTATGTATCAAATAATCCGTACTTTGTAGGCTGGGAGCTAAGAGAAAACCGGAGACGGAAAGCGGACAAGGAGGGTTCAGGGATGCGTAAGCGGAGAATCCAAGGACTTTGTATACTGCTGATCTTAGTGGGGATTTATGTATTTGTGCGGATGCCGGTGTTGGCGCTGGGCTTTACGGATTGGTCGTTTCTTGCTTTTTGGGGTGGGCTGGCCTTGTTAGCCTGGCCCCTATCTGCATTGGCGGAGCGATTTCCTCATTTAATTACCCGTAATGCTTGGGAAGAACTGTTGCGGCGTCTTTTGCCATGGGCTTTTAAACAACGGCCACGGGTGGTTGAGATTACCAATCATCGTCGTTTGGCTATGCTGATGATGCGTTATAAGGCCATGACCTTTATTGGGGCGGCCATGTTGATTCTTGCTTTTTGTAATTTCTTTGTTTTCCCTATTTTGCTGAGTACTCCGGTTCTTTTCAGTCAGCAGTATCGCAACTTGCTGGGACCGGTTACGGAAAGTTCTTTTTCGTCGGATGTGGCGCCTATCAATTTGAGTCAGATCCGCATTGTCGACGAGGAAATCGCCGCCAGACTGGCCGATAAGAAGATCGGCGAAATTCCCGCCTTGGGCAGTGAGGTGCAGTTGGGGCAGATGTCGCTGCAGAAGGTGAAGGATCAACTGTTCTACGTAGCGCCTTTGGAGTACCGGGGCTTTTTCCAATGGTGGAGCAACCGGCAAAAGGGCAGTCAAGGGTATGTGATGGTTTCGGCAACCAATCCGCAGGACGTGCATTTGATACAGCAGGTGAATGGCGTAGATATTCGGCTGAAATACCAGACAAAAGGTTTTTTTCTCGAAGATCTGCATCGGCATTTATATCTATCAGGGCTTGTTGATGTGGGGATTGGCGACCTTAGCTTTGAAGTGGATGACGATTTGCATCCTTACTGGGTGGCGACGTTGTACCGGAATAAAATTGGTTACGGCGGCAGTGACGCGGTTGGTGTAGCGGTTGTTGACGCGCAAAGCGGTGAGATTCAGCGTTATGGGCCGGAGGAAGTGCCGCGCTGGGTAGATCGGGTGCAGCCGGAGGATTTTCTTTTTCATCAAATTCGTGACTGGGGTGCGTATGTCAATGGCTTCTGGAATACGCTGCTAGCGAAAACCGGCACGCTGCGTCCCGCCGGTGACGGGTTGCATTTGATTTACGGCGATGACGACAACGTTTATTGGTATACAGGCATTTCCTCTTCCGGTAAGGATGAAAGCACCGTAGGTTTTGTGCTGGTTAATTCCCGGACGAAGGAAGTGCGTTGGTACAAGGTGGCTGGCGCCAATGAACTGAGCGCCAAGAAATCGGCGGAAGGCCAAGTGCAGGAAAAAGCCTACCGAGCCGGCAGTCCGGTATTGTATAATATCGGCGGCGTACCAACGTATATCATGCCTATGAAGGATAAGGAAGGCTTATTAAAAGCCGTGGCCTTTGTCTCAGTGGAAAACTACAATATCGTCGGCGTTGGCGCTGATATGGAAAGCGCGTATCGCTCATATCGGCAGAATTTGGCCCAAACTGGCTTAGTGGATCTGGGTTCCGGCGAGATGAAACAGAATATGCTGCGCGGAGCGGTGTCGCGTATCTCGCAGGTAGTGCAGCATGGCGAATCGTACTATTTCTTGATGCTCGACGGGCAGACGCCGGTATTTATGGGCGCGGCGTCGCTATCACCCAAGCTGCCGTTAGTGCGGCCCGGCGATGTAGTGGATATTTCTTTCACCGCCGGAAATGGCGCAGCTCCGGCGGTGATGCATCAGTTTAAGACCGACTCCTATTAGGAAATCTTGGAACTATGAAGCAAAGACGTAGCAGGAGGTGCTGCGTCTTTCTTTTACGGGAGGCGCTGCTTTATGAACTCGTCCTGGCAAAGCGAATCTTTTTCCGCCTGGCGGCGTCAGAAAATCTCGGCATAGCGCCGCTATTCCTGCGACCTTCTTTCTTGCCAGACTCAAAAATCTTTTGCTTTGCCAGGGAGTTCATTGCAGCAGCGCCTCCCTGCGGGTACTATTAAGGTTTTATTCTCTCCTGCGTACCCTCCCCGCGACTCCGGTTCTCTTGTTCAATCTTCATGCTTCGCAACCCTCATTCGTACCCTCTCTTTACTCCCTCTACTCCTGTTAAAATCCTCTGTCTCTCATCCTGCTTTTTGGGGCAGGAAACCAAGAGAGCATGCCGAATATAATGAAGAATATTTGTTTTTGGAAAAAATTATGAGGTGAAATGATCTATATGCTACGACGTTTACGTGGATGGAGCGTTCTCTGTTTGTTGATGGCTGCTGTATCGCTGGTGAGCGGCTGCGGGTTCTTTGATTTTGGCAGCAGTGATCTGCAGAAAAACAGCGCCGCTTCAACGCAGGTGTATGATGCGGCAGGGAACTTGCTGGCTACGCTGCATGCCGAAGAAAATCGGGTGCCGGTGCCGTTGAAGGAAATTCCAGAACATTTAAAGAAAGCCTTTATTGCGACGGAAGACGCCAGGTTTTACGATCATCCCGGCATCGATGTGCGCGGCATTGCTAGAGCGGTCTGGGTGAATGTTACCTCCGGCGGCGTAGCAGAGGGCGCCAGCACGATTACGCAGCAGTTGGCTCGTAATGCGCTTTTGACGCATGAACGGACTTTTACGCGCAAGGTGCGGGAGATTTTCCTAGCCTTTGAGCTGGAAGCGAAGTACTCTAAAAACGAAATTCTGGAAATGTATCTGAACCAGATTTATTTCGGCGAAGGCGCTTATGGCGTACAGGCGGCGGCGCAGGCTTACTTTGGCAAGGATGTGCGTGAACTGTCTTTGGCGGAATGCGCCATGCTGGCCGGCTTGCCGCAGCGGCCCAGCGAGCTGTCGCCGCTGCGCAATCCCAAAGGTGCCAAAGAGCGCCAGCAGGTCGTGTTGGAGCAGATGGTTAAATACAATTATTTGGATTCCCTGAGCGCGGCCAAGGCCGCCAAGGTAGAATTGCGCTATGGCGGCAGCGGGGCTCGTAAGCAAGAAACAACAGCGTCTTATTTTGTAGATTATGTGACGCAGCGTTTGATTGAAAAATACGGCGCTCGCATGGTGTATTCCGGCGGCTTAAAGGTGTACACTACGTTGGATTCCGAGATGCAGCAGGCGGCGGAGCAGGCCTTGTGGAGCCAACTGCCGAAGAGTCATACCTCGGAAGGCGGCGTACAACAGCCGCAAGGAGCGCTGGTTGCGCTTGAACCGTCTACCGGAGCTATTCGGGCGATGGTGGGAGGCCGGGGAACGGACCAGTTTAACCGTGCTGTGCTGGCGGAACGGCAGCCAGGCTCGGCATTTAAGCCGTTTGTTTATTTGTCGGTACTCCAGCAGGGCGTGTCGCCGGAGGCGCGCATTGATGACCGGGCGGTGACCTTTGGCAGCTATGCGCCGCAAAACTATGACGGGCGTTTTCGCGGCGTTGTAACGCTGCGGCAAGCCTTAGAGCAGTCTCTCAATGTGGTGGCGGTGCGTTTAGCGCGGCAGGTAGGCCCGGAAAAAATTGTAGAAAATGCGGAGAAAATGGGCATTACTACGTTGGTCAAAAGCGGCAGTGTGAATGATATGACGCTGGGGATGTCGCTGGGCGGTCTGACACGGGGTGTTACGCCGTTGGAATTGGCGGAGGCTTATGGGGTTATGGCCAATCAGGGCGCGCGGGCGCCTTCGATGGCGATCTTGAAGGTAGTGGATCGGAATGGTAAAGTGCTGGAAGACAATCGGCCTCAAAGCACTCAGGTAGTGGACAGTCGGGCCGTGTCCGTGCTGGTGGATATGATGCGGGGCGTTATTAGCCGGGGGACCGGCACTGGCGCTGGCATCGGCCGTCCTGCGGCAGGCAAGACGGGAACAACCAACGACTATAAAGACGCCTGGTTTGCTGGTTTTACGCCGAATTTGGCTGCGGTAGTCTGGCTGGGGGCGGATGATAACCGCAGCCTGGGCGGTATTACCGGCGGTGAGAATCCGGCTTCCATTTGGCGTCAGTTTATGAAGGCGGCCACCGCTAAGTTGCCGGTAAGGGACTTCCCCAGTCCGGCAGGCGGCTTCAATAAGGGGCTGGGAGAGCTGGGTGCGTCCCAGGCCAGTCAACTGCCGCCGGAAGAGCTTAAGGATGCTATTATTCTGGACGGAGAGATGAAAGCGGATAAGACGAAGGAAAACGAAAAAGGGACGTCCGGTGCAGGCGCCAAAGACCCCAAAGGACAGCCTCCGGCGTTGCGTTTGGAAGATAGGCCTTTAGAAGAGCCGGGTGGCAAAGGGAAAGCGGCAACACAGCCGCCTACGGCGCCGCCGCCCAAAGAGACGCTTTGATGAAGTCCAATTGCGATGGAATAAAGGGGGAATGATCGTGCTCGGAAACTGGAAAAAAGGCGGCGCAGTTTTGGTACTGGCTTGCTGTTTATGCCTGCCCCAGGCGTTTGGAGCGGCAAAGCCCGCAGCGAAGGCGCCGGTATCGGCGACCTTGCTGCAGCAAGGGGACAGCGCCTATGCGGCGCAAGACTACGCTCAAGCAGAAACGGTTTACGGGACGGTGCTTCAACAAGAAAAGTCGGCAGCTGTTTATGTTAAAAGGGGCAATGCCCGCTATGCCCAAAAGCGGTATCAAGAGGCCTTGGAAGATTATAATCAGGCCTTGGAATTATCTCCTGCTTCGTGGTCCTGGTATGAACAGCGAGGCCATGCGTACTTAGCATTAGAGCAATGGCAGCAGGCGGCGGACGATTACGCCAAAGCCGCTCTCAATAGCGCGCTGTCGCCAGACGGCTTTATCTATAAAGGACGTGCGCTGGCTGCTTTGGGGCAGCATCAAAAAGCGGCGGAGGCGTATGGGCAGGCCATGGGGTTGTTGGCTGGCCGGGCGGATCTATTGGCCGCCCGGGCGGGAGAGCTGATGTATCTGGGCGAGTGGGAAGCCGCCTTGATTGATTATGACGAAGCGCTGAAACGCCAGCCCGGACAGGCATACTGGCTTTACAACCGCGGCAATGTGCAGCGGAAATTAGGACGCAACGAAGGCGCTATGGCAGACTATAACGCCGCTGTGCAAGCAGAACCGAAGCTGGCTATGGCGTACTATCAATTGGCGAACATGCAAGCGGCGGGAGAAAACGTGAGCGGCGCCATTGAAAATTATACGAGGGCCATTGACGCTCAACCGGAACAGGCTATGTTTTGGCATAATCGAGGCGCTTTGTTCTTGCGGCAGCAAAAGGAAAGTGAAGCTTTGGCGGATTTTCGCAAGGCCTTGTCCATACAGCCGGAATATGGCTTGGCGTACTATAGCAAGGCGCTGGCGCTGGAAAGCCTCAGCCGCAAGCAGGGCGGCTGGGGACAGGATTTGTTGCAGGAAACCATTGGCGCTTACGAACAGTATCTCAAGTATGCCGGTGATGACGCGACGCGTCGAGATTGGGTGGAACGAAGACTGAAAGAGCTGCGTAATTCATAAAAATTAGTGGTTCCCTAAGGGAGGCGGCGAAATGAGAATTATCATTATCGGTGCAGGTCGGTTAGGGCGTGCGCTAGGAATATTGTGGAAGAACCAGCATGAGATTGTCTTTTTTGACCGAGATGAAAAGGTAGCGCAGGAAGCGGCGGCGGAATTGGGCGTGGCAGCGGTTGCAGCCAAAGAGCAGTTGCCGGAGGAGGCGATCGTTGTCTTGGCGGTGCCGGGACCTGTGGCGGCGCAGGCTTTAAATACGCTAGCCAAGCTGGAGCGTCCTTATGCCGTGCTTTCCGTGGCAACGGCATTAAGCCGCAAACAGCTGGATGTAGCTACCGAAGAGCCGCTGCGTTCGTTGGGGGTAAAAATTGTCGGACAGGCGGATCATATGGCTCAAGGGGAGCACCCGGTGATTGTGATCGATCAAGGTCCGGAGAAACTGGTTGCTTTGGCGAAGGAGCTTTTTTCTTCGGTAGGCAAAACTTGCGTAGGCGTGGCGGATGTAGTGACGGAAATCAACCGCATTGCTACGCAGGCGGCGCTGGAGGCGGCAGTGCATATTGAGAGCACGCTGCGCCATAAGCTGGACGTTTGTGATCCCGCTGTGATTCAAAGCGCAATAAGCCAAGTGGCGGCAGGTACGCTAAAGGCCTATGCGGCAGGAGATTTGGGGCCTTTTGCACGGGATATTGTACGGCAATTGAAAAAAAGTTCCGAAGGAACTGCATAAAAGGCATTAGCAAATTGGTTAGGGCTGTGGCTAAACTTTTGAAAAAGTTGGCTGCAGCCTTATTTCTTTTAAAACTGTACTTGTTTAAAATGATATTTCTGTATATTTTAATAGGTCCAGAATTGATTTATACTACAGTTGTGTTTTGCAAAACGCTTGATTTTTAAAGAGACCTGAGGCGGAACTGTTAACTTTTCGCTGCGGGAAGTAATAGGAGGAAGTACGATGCAAGAAGGAACTTTTCGAGTGAAAGCCGGTTTAGCGGAGATGCTCAAAGGCGGCGTAATTATGGATGTAACTACGCCAGAGCAGGCGAAAATTGCAGAAGAAGCTGGTGCTTGCGCCGTTATGGCTCTGGAGCGGGTTCCTGCGGATATCCGGGCTGCTGGCGGCGTCGCCCGCATGGCGGATCCTGCGGTGGTGCAGCGGATTATGGAAGTGGCCACCATTCCGGTCATGGCTAAGGCGCGGATTGGGCATTTTGTAGAGGCGCAGATTTTAGAAGCTCTGGGGGCGGATTATATTGACGAGAGCGAAGTTCTTACGCCTGCAGACGACAAGTTTCACATCAATAAACATAATTTTAAGGTACCTTTTGTTTGCGGAGCTAAAAACTTAGGCGAAGCGCTGCGGCGTATTGGCGAGGGCGCGGCCATGATTCGCACCAAAGGAGAACCCGGAACGGGTAATGTAGTAGAAGCGGTCAAGCATATGCGTATGGTTTCCAGTGAAATTCGAGTGCTGCAAAATTTGCCGGAAGAAGAAGTGGCCTCGTTTGCTAAAAATATAGCAGCTCCCTTGGAGCTAGTCTGGGAAGTCCGCAAATTAGGACGGTTGCCGGTAGTTAACTTTGCCGCCGGCGGTATCGCCACCCCGGCTGACGCCGCACTGATGATGCAGCTTGGTTGTGACGGCGTGTTTGTGGGCTCCGGCATTTTTAAATCCGGGGACCCTGTGAAACGGGCCAAGGCCATCGTAGCGGCGACTACGTATTATAACGATCCGAAGATGTTGGCGGAAATCTCTCGCGATTTGGGAGAGGCCATGGTCGGTATTGAGATTGACGTGATTCCTGCACATGAGCGCATGCAGGAATGCGGCTGGTAGAACGATGAAAATCGGGGTATTGGCGCTGCAGGGCGCTTTTCGAGAGCATAAGCAGATGCTGGAACGCTGTGGGGCAAAAGTCTGCGAAGTGCGCAAGACGGAGGAGTTGGAAGGATTGGATGGTCTGGTTTTGCCGGGAGGGGAAAGTACGACCATCGGCAAGCTGATGGTGAAGTTTGGCTTGCTGGAAAAAATTCAAGAACGTTATGCAGAAGGCATGGCCATTTACGGAACTTGCGCCGGTATGATTCTTCTTTGCCGGGATATTATCGGCAGCGATCAGCCGCGTCTGGGGCTTTTTGGCGCTAGGGTGCGGCGCAATGCCTTTGGGAGGCAGCGGGAAAGCTTTGAAGCGGATTTGTTTGTGCCGGAGATGGAAGCCGGTGAGAAGCCTATTCGCGCCGTGTTTATTCGCGCGCCCTATCTAGAAAAGGTGGGGCCGGACGTGCAAGTCTTGGCGGAGGTTAACGGCAAGGCGGTCATCGCTCGCCAAGGAAAGATTTTGACAACCTCTTTTCATCCGGAGCTGACTAATGATGATCGCATTCATCAATATTTTTTGAAGATGGTAACCGAATGAAGAAAGAATACGTTTTCGAAGCAAGCTGTTTGCCTGGCAAACAGCTTGCTTTTTTTGAGACATAGTACCCATTACTACAGGACTTTTAGGTGTGAACGGGAATATAGGAAAGGAGAAAATGCGTTGATTCAAAGCAATGTGAAAATCATTTCAGCAAAAACTAGAAGCAGGGGATAGGGGCTGAAACGGTTGTGGAAGTCTGGAGCGAGCAAATAGGAGTTGTGCGATGCAATTGGACTTGAGAATGCTTGTAATTTCCCTAATGTTGGTGGCTGGCGTTAACAGCTTGGTTATGCTGATGGCGTGGCGCTATACGTCTTCGATGCTCAATATTACTGGCTTTTGGAGCGTAAGTCAGCTGCTTTTTTTACTGGGTACGGCGTTGCTGGCGTTGCGTTACGCGATACCTGATTTTTTCTCTATCGTTGTATGCAATGTGCTTGTTCCGTGGGGGCGGGTAAGATCATTCAGACAACCGTAAGTTTGGGTTTGGCCATGTCGGAGAAGCGTACCAGCAGTTGGGATGAACTGGTACAATTGGCCGATTTGGCGATGTATCGTGTAAAGAGCCAGGGAGGCAATGGCGTTGCTTGGTATGAGGAAGAGATAAAGGTTAAGCAAAGCATTTAATAATGAAAACTAATTAAGAATTTATTTGGAAATGTTCAGGGGATGTATGGTATAATCAAGTCAGTTTAAAATCGGCTCAGGATGTGCGGCGGAAAGGGTGTTAGCAAATGTTGCAATGGAAAGAAGAATATGAAGTAGGCGTGGCGGAAATTGATGAACAGCATCAGAAACTAATCGATATTGCCAATCGGGTATACGAATTAATGCGTAATGAACTAGCGCTTGATAAGTATGACCAGATTGTAGAAATTTTACAGGAACTGAAAGAGTATACGGTGTATCATTTTCATTTTGAAGAAGGGCTTATGCAAAAAGCAAGGTATAAAAAACGCTTTTCGCATAAAATATTGCACCAAAATTTTTTGGCGCAGGTGGAAGCGGTGGATTTGTCCGCTGTAGACGAAAATCAAGAGGCGTACCTTGTACAGATTATGGATTTTATCGCCAATTGGCTGATTGACCATATTGTTGGTGAAGATAAGAAAGTGGGCCAGTCAGTTCGGGCTCAGTGAGATAGTAAAAAAGAGCGCATGCCGTTGAGGCATAGCGCTCTTTTTGATCGAGTTTTTTGCTAGTCTTTTTTGGGGGACTCTTCCAGAAGCTCGGAAGCGTCGCGCAAGGGCGCTTGCCAGCCGCGCTCTTTCTGGTCGCGGATGTTTAGGCTGACTTTGCGCAGCAGCGTTAGGAGTGTTTGATTTTCTTCCGGCGTCAGGCCGAGGACGGAGACTTCGTTCCAGCGATGCAGTACATCGTAAATAGGCTTGCGCACTTCACGGGCTTTGTCCGTCAAATGCACCCGCAGGACGCGGCGGTCCTTTTCGTCGCGGATGCGGACAATGTAGCCGGATGCTTCCAGCTTGGCCAGCGCTCTGGCGGTAGTTCCCTTGTCCATGTCAATGGCTTTGGCCAGATCATCTTGCTTGCGTCCGTCTTCACGGTAGAGCAGCAAGAGAAATGCAAACTGACCGCTGCTGAGATTGTAGCGTTTGAAATATTGATCCACATAGGATTGGGACATTCGATAAATGAAGGAGATCCAGCGTCCCATGCTGTGGCTCAAATCATAATAACCCATGGCATTCGTCCTTTGCAATAAAATCAGCTGACTTTATTATAATACAAAATCTGTTTTTTTCCCAGCCGGAGAGGGGGTTGCTGCAAGGACGCCGAAATAAAAGGGAAAATAGAAGAACTGGGGGCGGAAGCAATGGGCAGATGCGGGGTAGTTTTAGCTTTCTTGCTTTGTTGGTGCAGTATTTCTTATGCAGCTCCACCACTAGCATATGTGACAGGCAATGTGGCTGGTTGGAAAGTAATACATCAAGGCGCGGCCATTCCAGCGCAGGAAGATATGCCATTGGTAGCGGGAGATATTCTCATTGGAGGCGCATTATCTAAGCTGCCGTTGGTGCTGCACCCCTTGGCGCAAGCACAGCCTCGAGAAGGGGGCGGCGTAATTTTGCAGCCCCAGGAGGTTACCTTTGATTCCTTGTGGACGGTAGTGCCGCAATATGTGGAGTATCTGCGCAAAGAACCGCTGCAGGGGCTTGCGTATAGCCGCGAAGATACGGTGCTGCGCCCAGGAACGGCGGCATCGCTGCTGCCAGGGTATAGTGTGGATTTGGTCTGGGTAGGCGAACCCAAGAGCCTTGTAACGGTTCGTGATGAGCAAGGCGGCGTTGTACTGCAAAAACAGGGAGAAGGCGGCTGGGTGCGTCTGCAGCCGCAAGAGGTTTCGTTGTTGTCTGAGGGGCGGCGCTATTTTTGGCAGACTGAAAGCCAGAGCGTTCCTTTCTATTTGCAGTTACTGCCTCGTTCTTCGGCAACGGTAATTTTAGAAGGCTTGAAGCAGCTAGACATGGATCGGGGCGTACAGGAGGAAGTGCGCTTAGTGCGCAAAGCTGCCTATTTGCGTTTGGTAAGCGATTTGCGGCCAGGGATTGATCTGTATTGGCTGAGCGTGCAACTGGCAGCCGGTGTGCGCGGTGAAAGCATGATGACCGAACGCTACCTAAAAGTGGTGGATCGTCTCAAGGAAGCTTACTTGCGGCATCTGTTATCCTGAGAAGAATGCCAAAAAATAAAAAGTTGAGGCTGTAGAAAACTTGTCGCTAAGTTTTCTACAGCCTTTTGAATATACCAGAATTTATATTTCGTGTGTTTCGCGATTTTCGCGGTTGGATAATAATTTGGCAGGACGTTGATAACGAACCGCGAAACACACGAAAGACGCGAAAGGGTTTTTATTGTTGGACCTTCATTTATTATTATTAGTACCCCGTAACCCTCATTTTTCTGTTGGAGACCGGATGCTTCTCCTTCCATGGCGCATCCGGCACTAGGCGCATCCAGCGCCGTCGCCGGTTTTCTCGTCGCGACTCTTGTTCAATCCAACCCCGTCGAGCCCTCCCTTTACTCCATCTACTCATGTTCTATTCTTCACTTCGCACCTGCAGGACGATCTTGCCGCGCGTATGCCCGGTTTCGATCTGTTCGTGGGCTTTTTGCGCCTGCTCTAAGGGAAGAACTTGGCTGACTTGGGGGCGGATTAGGCCCTGTTCGGCCAAACGGCCAATGGCGGCCAACTGTTCGCCATTGGGCTGCATGAATACATAATGAGCCTGGACCTCAAATTTCTCCATCAGCTGCTCATCCGGTTTGCTGATGAGGGAGACTAAAATGCCTTCTGGGCGGAGCATTTGATAGCTGTTGCGGCCGGCTTCGCCGCCGCGCGTATCGAGCACCAAGTCAAAAGAGCCATGCTGAGAGGATTCTTCGTCAGATGCATAATCCAAAGCTTCGTCAGCGCCGAGGGAGCGGACGAAGTCGAGATTGTCACGGCTGGCGTTCGTGCTGACCCAAGCGCCGTAGGCTTTGGCAAGTTGAATGGCCAGCGAACCGACACCGCCGCTGCCGCCATGAATGAATACCTTCCAGCCTTCCTGCAGTCCGCCTGCTTCTAGAAGGGCCTGCCAGGCCGTGAGTCCGACCAGGGGAAGGGAAGCGGCTTCAACAAAAGAGAGGTTGCTGGGCATGGGGGCGACAAGATTTTCTTCTACCACCAGATATTCCGCATAAGCTCCGTTGCGGCGGATGTCCGGGCGCACAAATACCGCCTCGCCTACCGAGAAGTGGCTGGTATAAGAGCCTACGGCGTCGATAATACCTGCAGCATCCCAGCCGAGAATGAGAGGCATCGTGTGCTTCACTTGACCTTGGGGGCGATTGTAAAGCGCTCCTTGGCGCACTTTGGCGTCCACGGGATTGACGCCGGCAGCGTACACGGCAATGCGAACTTCCCCAGGTCCTGGCTCTGGCAGGGGCATATCACGCAACTGCAATACTTCCGGTCCTCCAAACTGATCCAGAACAATAGCTTTCATAAAATTGCCTCCCCTCCAGTGCTAAATTCACTCACTCTTCAACTTAAAGCGGTCTTTTTTAGCAGATTATGCCTCGGCAGAACCACGACCAATAATAAGATTTTTAAAAATACCAAACTTAAAGGAGCCGCTAATTTAATGAACACTCCGCCAAGGCTAGAATGTTTTTCGGCAGGCGCGAAAGAAAACGCAGGCATAGCGGCGCTATACCGAGGCTTTCTGACAAGGCCTGGCGGAAAAAAGTCCGTTTTGGCGTGAGCTGTGAATAAGTTAGTGGTTCCTTAACTAGCCATGGCAGACGCGGCATCGGCCTTGGGTTTTGGCTTCGTACATAGCTTCATCCGCGCGCTTGACGAATTCGTCGAAGGTATCTGGTGGCTGATAACGCAGCTGAGTAACGCCAAGGCTGGCGGTAATAAAAAGAGGCTGCGGAGCGTCAGCGACAACGATGGGCAGCTTTTGAAGCTTGGCGAGCACCCGGGAAGCCACAGAAAAGGCGGCATGTACCACGGTGTCAGGCAAGACGATAATAAATTCTTCACCGCCGTAGCGGCCGACAAAGCCTTGTTTTCCCACTTCTTTTTGCAAAAGTGCGGATAAAGTTCGCAGCACCTGGTCGCCGCTGGTGTGGCCGTAGGTGTCATTTATTTTCTTGAAGTGGTCGATGTCCAGGAGGATCAAACTCAAGGGCTTTTTGGAGTCGCGAGAGTTGCGCATGGCTTGGGTTAGCTTTTGCGTAAGCATACGGCGATTCAAAAGGCCGGTGAGGCCGTCGATCATAGCCATTTGCTCAATAACCTTGCGATGCCGCTCCGCTTCTAAAAGGCGTTTGACCCGATGGCGCAGAACCAACATATTGCAAGGCTTAGTGATGTAATCATCAGCGCAGGCGGCAAAAGCGATGTTGATGGTTTGATCGTCATCGCGGCCGGTGATCATCAGAATGGGTACTGTGTGTCCCTCCGGGAGTGCGCGTAGGGCGGCACAGGCATTGGGACCGTCGATGCCCGGCATGATGACGTCTAAGAGGACGATGTCCGGTTTGTGCTGGCGAAAAAGATCAATAGCCTGATGGCCGGTGCTGGCTTCAATAAATTCATAGCCTTCTGAAGCTAAAGCATCGCGCAGCATTTGGCGCAGCATGGGTTGGTCATCTGCGATGAGAATTAGCGGGTGGTTGCGCACAGTAATCTCTCCTGTTCAAAATACAAGTTAAAAAGGCGTGCAGCCCTACAACAGATTTTTTGAAGCAGCGCAGGCGGCGAGAGCCGCTCCCAGAGCGCTGCCTCCCTTAAGGAGGCGGACAGGGATGCGGTAGCCATGCTCTTCCAAGGTGACGCGCACCATCGAGGCGTAGCCTGGCAAGTGTTCATAAAGTGAGCCGTCGATGGCGATGGGACCGCTAGAGCCCAGGTGACGGAATAGTGCTACATAGGTTAAGGCGGCCAGGCGGGCGGAACGCCAGGTGGCCCATTGCGCAAGCTGACGGGCGGTTCCGACTACGTCCGGCGGCAAGGGAAAGGGACAGCGTTCTCCAGGATGCAGCCAAGCGGCCAGATGGAACGGAGTGACGCAGTAGGGCTGCTTTAGGCCGCAATGCGGATGCTCTTTGAGCAGTGCTAGGCGGACTAGCTCTCCTAAATAACGTCCGGAGACTCGCTTTTCTAAAGGCTGTTCGCCTGGATGCAGACTGGCGGCATCTAGGGCGGCGTCAAATTCGTTTTCCGGAATGGCGCGAAAGGCGCCGGATTCCAGGTTTAGCAGCATGTTGAGGGAGGGCTCGAAGTAGGCCGTATTATGGCCTGTGCCAAGGATAGAGCCGATTTGCGTGCCTGGCAGCAGATAGGTTCCTGCCAGCAGGGTGGCAATGGTGTCGTTGATAATGGCGACAGGCTGGATTTGCAGCCCAGCCCGAGCAAAGGCTTCCCTTAATAGCTGATTAACATCTTGGCCAATAACGCCGGGAGTGGCAATTTCTTTGCTCCAGCGCAGCAGCTGCGCCTGTTGTAGATTGGCCTGCTCGCAGGGAAAAGAAAAGGTGTGGCCCAGCGGCAGACGTTCTTCCGGTTCGACGATATCCGCAGCCAGCGAAGCGAGAAAATCAAAAAGTCCTTCGGCATGGCCCTCTGCCGTCAAATGAAGGCCAAGAGGCCGGCTGACCTGTTTTAATACTTTGTGGCGGCCTTGGCCGCCGAGGCGGATGCGGGCCATTCTGGCGTTGGTGCCGCCAAAATCGAGAGCTACGAAGTCGCCCTCCTCCTGTCCTGTAGCAGGAAGCAGAAACGAGGGCAGTAAAGACAGGGAAGAGGCGGAGCCTGCCAGCTTGGCGGTCAGGTCTTCCTGAAAAGCGGCGATGATTTTTTCTTGGGCAGGGGGAAGCAGTTGCCAAAGTTGCAGGTTTTGTTTCAAAGAAGGTCACCCTCCCAGTGCTTGAAAGCTGAAATAATATTATCCATACATTCGTTTATTTATGTGCAGAATCCTCTTTTTTACAGGGTTAAAGCAGATTTATTTGTTCACTGCTGCGCCAGCTCAAGAGTGAGTTCTTGCGTTGGGCGCGGGGGTATTTTACAATGGACATAGCTAGGTTTGCGAGGAGGAATGGCTGTGAGGATAGCTGGGCTCCTGGGCGGAGTTTTGGCAGCTTGGCTGTGTGCAGCCTCCTGTCAGGCCGCAGGACTTACGGTCATCACAACGCTGGAAGAGGGGACGCCGCAACAAGCGGCGGCGGATGTCGAGCAGGCGGTACAGGCGATAAATCGGACCATGCAACAAGTGTATGCTTGGGAGGCGGAACGAACGGTTACGCTTTGTTTGACACCCAACCGCCTAAAGTATCAGAACGCCTTACAGCGGCAGTTTGCCATGCCGGAAAGCGAAGCGCTATACTTGAGTCAAAGAACAGCCGGCTGGACGGCGGGGCGCTTTGTCGTGACTAATGTGGAAGGGGTTCCTTCTTCGTCGGCGCGGCGGCGACATTTTATTCATGAGCTGACTCACCAGTATGTATATTCGCTGGTGGATGAGGCGCAGGCAGCGGAGCTGTTGTGGCTTTCCGAGGGCCTGGCGGAAGTGGTCGCCTTTCAGGCCAGTGGCGCTGACGGCCCGGAGGTTTGGAGACAAACGCTGCGGGTGGCGCCGGTTTTGCCGTATTTAAGTCAGCTGCGGCGGCCGGGCTTGTGGCGGCGCACCGCGGAGGTGTACGGGACGCCGGTATGTTATGCAATGAGCGCGTTGGCGGTTTGGCGGCTGGAGGAGAACGCTGGCGCAGGGGCGTTGCGAAAGTATTATCAGCAGCTGCGCGCCAAGCCGGATAAAATAGTTGGTTTTGCCAACGCAACCGGCAGCGACTTGCTGGTGTTTGAAGATGATTTTGAGCGCTGGCTGGCGGAGGAATCGCTGCGGCGAAGTAAGTAAGCTGTGAGTCTGCAGCAGGATGTGCAAGGAGGTTGCGGTATGCGTCGTTATCAAAAAGAGTATTCCCAAGAGCAGGCTGCCTATGAAGAGGCGGCCATGTTTTTGCGCTCTTTAGAGATGCTCCTTTGGACGATGGCCGCCGTGATGGCAGTATGGTTATCTTATCGCGTGGGGCTGCAGTATGTGGAATGGCTGTGGCTGCTTTTTGCAGCGCCCTTCGGGGTGGTGATGCTGGTTATCCGCGCTTTGCAGTATTTGCATAAGCGGATGTTTCAAAGGGAGGCGGCGGTAAAGAAATACCCAGTCTCTCCAACTGGGTATTTGCGGCCGGATGAGCAGGGGATGGTGTGCGATGCGGCGGGACGAAGACTCTTGTCTTTGACGGGGCATAGTCTAGAAGGAACTGGAAGCGAGCGCAGCTTGCGGGTGGACGTTGGCAACCAGTCTGGCAGGACGCTAGAGGGAGTGCTGCTGCGCGCCTTGCTGTATGATCGGCAGGAGCAACTGCTGGGCGTTGTTACCGCAGTCGGTCCTAAACTGGAGGGGGGCGAGGTCTGGAAGGCGGAGGCCCCGGTGAAGGCGCAACAAGCGGTGCGGGCGGTACTTTGTTTTCAGTTGGTGCAGGGCGATTGAAGACACTGGAGCAAGGCTGAAGCGACTCTGTATTCGTATGGTTACAATTTTGAATTTTGTATTCAATCTTCTGAAATAAGAGCAATTGCAGGAAGAAACTGAAAGATTGTTGAAATTAATTAAAAATGCAAGAATTGATTTGTGAAATTGCACACGTGCTTTAGGCAACGCTATTTTGGAGGGAAGTCTATTGAGGAAATTGTGGCAGTTGATTTGTTGCTTCTTGCTTGTACTAAGTGTTTTGGCAATTTCGGAAGAAGAGTCAGTTGGACGAGCGGAAAACGGAGTTTCAAAGCGAGTTTTGCTTTTAAACTCCTATGGGCAAAGCTATAAATGGACGCGCAGTATTGTGGACGGAGCCTCCTCGGTCTTGTTGGGGCAAGGTAAGCATGTTGAGCTGAGTGTAGAGGACATGGACAGTATGTATGTCAAAGAGCAGGCTTACTTTCCACTTCTCAAAGATGTATATGAATACAAATGGAAAAAGCCTTTTGATTTGATTCTTGCGTCCGATGACACGGCGTTTCAGTTTTTGCTGCAGCATCGGCAGCAGCTGTTTCCGCAAACGCCGGTTGTTTTTTGCGGCGTCAATGATTATAATCCGGAAATGCTGGAGGGCCAAGAGGCCTGGTATACAGGGGTAGCAGAAGTAAGCGACCTGAAGAGCACCTTAGAGACGGCGCTGCATATTCAGCCGCAGGTGCGGCATGTGTATGTTATCAATGACAAGACCAATACAGGCCGGGCTATTGACAAAGAAAGGGAAGTGCTGCAAAACCAATTTCCCCAGCTGCAGTTTCACCGCTTAGAAGGGAAAACGATGACGGAGCTGGAAAATACGGTTTCGTCTCTTGGGGAAGACAGCATTGTGCTGTTGCTGGTCTTTTTTGAAGATGCCCAAGGACAGTCTTTTTCATACCAAGAAGCGGCAGCTCGTTTAGCGGCCCGGAGCAGCGTGCCTGTTTACGGCGCCTGGGATTTTTATTTGGGTCATGGAATTTTGGGAGGAAAACTTGTCAGCGGCTTTGACCAGGGCCGTGTGGCGGCGCAGATTGCGGTGCGGGTTTTAGAAGGAGAATCTCCCGCTAAAATTCCTGTGGTACGAGAAAGCATGAATCGCTTTCAGTTTGACGACCTTCAGCTGCGCCGGTTTGGCATTGCCAAGGAGCAGCTGCCGCCGGGAAGTTTGATTGTCAACCGCTCCTATATAGATCAAAAACAGGTTTTGGTTTTGTATTCGTACGATGCGGATATGATTTGGGAGCAGCATTTAGATGAGGGGCTGCGCAAAGAGCTGGCAGGAAATGAGTCGATCAAGCTGCTCCGTGACTACATGGACGTGCGCCGCAATATTTCGCCGGAATATATGCAGCATTTGTATGAGTTGTATCGCACCAAATACAGCCAGAAACATTTTGACGCCATTGTGGCAGTGGATGATGCGGCGTATCAATTCGTGCAGAACTACCGGCAAGAGCTGTTTCCAGGCGTGCCTGTTGTGTTTGCAGGCGTGAATGACGTTGGATCAGTGAGGTCCTTGCAGCCGGGAGATCCGGTGACAGGCGTAGTGGAAAACATTGACTTGCGCGGAACCCTGGAGACCATTGTCGAGGTACAGCCGGAAACCAAACGTATCGTGGTCATTCAGGATACCGGCTCTGTAAGTCAGCTCCACAGGCAGCAGCTGGAGGCAGAATGGCCGGCGTTTGCGGGGCGTCTGGAGAAGATATACCTGGATGATCTTAACATGTGGGAATTGCAGGAGCGCGTAGCAGAGCTGCAGAAAGGGGATGTAGTGCTGCTGCTGACCTTTACCCAGGATCGTTCGAATAATGTCTTTACCCTGGAAGAAAGCTGCCGTCTGCTGGCGCAAAAGTCCAGTGTGCCCATTTATACGCCCTGGGACTTTTATCTGGACTTTGGGGCTCT
This sequence comes from Negativicutes bacterium, assembly GCA_009929485.1. Lineage (GTDB taxonomy): Bacteria > Bacillota > Negativicutes > Anaeromusales > Anaeromusaceae > Anaeromusa. Next base: position 30,469 of record SAAJ01000018.1, on the reverse strand, counting down.
CGGCGGGAAAGTCAGTCGCGGCAATGAGCATGGCGAATTGACGGCGCAGTATCTGCGGCGTGTTTTAAACGGCGAAGAACCCAGGAAGATACCGGTGCTTTGGGAAGCTCCCAGCCGGAAGGTTTTCGACTATCAGGTGATGCAGAAGTTTGGTCTTACCGAAGATCAGCTGCCGCTAGGGAGTGTAGTTCTTAACCGCCCGGCGTCCTTTTATGAGCAGAATCGACAGTTAGTCTGGATCGTAAGTACGGTCTTGTTCTGTTTGCTGGCTGTTATTTTATCGCTGTATATTAACATTGGCATGCGTAAGAAGGCGCAAGAAAAGCTGGCGGTCCAAGCAGATACAGACCAGCTGACAGGCGTGTTCAATCGGCGCAGAGGACTTCGTGAGCTGGAACAGATCCATGCCCGTTCGCTGGAGCGTTCCAAGGCGATGACTATTATTTTTGCGGATGCCAATAATTTAAAGAAAATCAATGACCAATACGGGCATAGTAATGGGGATGCCGCCATTGTGGCGATTGCGGAAGTGCTGAAGAGCTGCCTGCGTCATAATGATGTCCTTTGCCGTTTGGGCGGAGATGAATTTTTGGTCATTTTAGAAGGGTGTACGTTGGAGCAGGCGGAAGTTTTTTGGGAGCGTGTAGAAAAAGCCTTGCGGAAAAAGAATCGCGAACGCCTGGAGAATATGATTTTGAGCCTCAGCCGGGGGATGGCGGAACTGAATCCGCAAGCGCCGGTTTCGGTAGAAACACTGGTGCATACGGCGGATCAGCGGATGTATGAGAATAAGCGCGAATATAAACGAGTCATAGAAAGAATGCAGTAAGACGTGAAAACGGTGTCGGCCTTAAGGCTGGCCCGTTTTCTTTTTGCTGACGCCGTCGCAGCCCTCAAGCGCACCCTCCGGTTCTCTGATTATCCTGTTCAAAATCTTATGCTCCTTGCGATCCCAAGCAGGATAAATGCCAACCGGTGCGAATAGTATTAGGTAATTGTTTGTTAAAAATAGCAGTTATAAGCAGGAAAGCCATAGTGGAATGATGAGGAGTGATGGTCGTGTTGCAGCAGCTTTGGGATTTGCGGGAAAAAGTGCGCCAAGAGCGCCCGCTGGTGTATAATCTGACAAATAATGTTGTAACCAACGTGACGGCGAATATTTTGCTGGCGGCCGGCGCCAGGCCGATCATGTCGGAAGGGGCTGCAGAAGCGGAGGCGTTGGCCAGGGCGGCGGATGCGTTGGTGCTGAACATTGGCACGCTGCATACCCGACAGATTACATATTTTCTGAAAGCGGGTTCCTACGCCAATGAGTATGGCAAGCCAGTCGTGCTGGATCCGGTGGGAGTGGGGGCTACGCCGTATCGGGACATTACGGTCAAGCAACTGCTGGGGGAACTCAAGCTGACGCTGATTCGGGGAAATTACGGCGAAATCTCTTATTTGGCCGGCAGCGGCGGCATCGTGAACGGCGTGGATACGGCCAGCACCGAACTTCCGTTAGAAGCGTTCAAGAAATTCTCCGTAGATACCGGCGCCATTGTGGCGGCTACAGGCAAAAAAGATTATGTAACGGACGGGCAGCTTTTACTGGCTTCGGAAACAGGGCACGAGTGGCTGCAATACGTTACAGGCACCGGTTGTGCACTGACCTCCCTGATGGCGGCCTTTACGGCGGTTGCGCAAGAGGAACCCTTGCTGGCGGCAACGGCAGCCATTGCTTTTTATGGCGCAGCGGCGGAAAAAGCGGCCGCGAAGAGCAAGGGGCCCGGCTCCTTTGGCGTGAAGTTTATTGACGCCCTTTATAATTTGGATTTCAAGGATTTCCGTCACTATAGCGCGGGCAAAGTGAAGCCTGCCTATGAAGATACTGCTAAAACGGCTGTAGAAGAGGAACCGCAGGCGGACGAGAGCGAAGCGGCGGTCGACGAAAAATGGATGGAGGATTGAAGATGGAATTGATCCTGATGCGTCATGGGAAAGCGGAGCCGGCGATTCCGCCGATGAAAGATGAAGAACGGGATTTGACGGAGCCAGGCAGAGAAAAAGTGATTGCAGCGGCTCAAGGGTTGGCCGGAGGCTTGGCAGATGCCAGTCGCCTGCAAATTTGGACCAGCTCATTGGCCCGCGCTTTATCAACGGCTAGTATTGTAGCGGAAGTGTTAGGGGTGGAGGAATTGCGTCTTTTACCCTGTCTGGAAGAAGGGAAGCTGCCGGAGCTATTGCAGGAACTAGCAACAGTAGAAGAGGACGCTCAAGTTCTAGTTGTAGGTCACGAACCGTATTTGAGCCTGTGGACGGAACATTTGGCAGGTTCAGCTCTGCCCTTTAAGCCGGCGACAGCGGCGTGCTTGACGCCCTGCGCCGGACGCAGCGAGCGGTGGCGCTTGCGTTGGTATGCTCAGGCAGGAATCTTAGGCTGTTTGGGTAAGAAATAAAGAACCGGAGGGACGCTCATGGAAACCGAACTGAAGCTGCAGGTGGCGGAACCAAAGTGCTGGCAGGCCATTTTGGATTTTTTGCCGACTCTGGACGGTGGCGGTGAAATACAGAGCGGCCGCTTCCGAGCCATTTATTACGATACGCCAAAAGGTTCTTTGCGCAAGGCGCGCATGGCGCTGCGTATTCGCCAGGAGAACGGGAGCTGGATGGCGACGCTGAAAGGCGGCGGTACCAGTCTGGGCGGCTTGCATCAGCGGCAGGAATGGAATGTGCCTCTGCCGCGCAAGCAGGCGCCTTCACTAGCCTTATTTGAAGACGAGGAAGCGGCGGCATTATTGAAGGCGGCCTTGCAGGCGGAAGAGCAGGAACTGTCCTGGCAAGCTCTGTTGGAAACGGACTTTGAACGCACTTTTTTGCGTGTAGATCTTCCAGATGGAAGTTGTGTAGAGATTGCCGCCGACAAAGGGAAAATTCTTGCTGCAGGACGTCGGGCTGCGATACTGGAACTGGAGCTGGAATTGGTGTCCGGCCAGGAAACAGCGCTCTTTTCTTTGGGGGAAGAGCTGGCCCGGCGCTTTCCGCTCCTCCCGGCCAGCAGCAGCAAGTTTCATCGAGGCTTATTGCTGGCGGGCTTGACGGAAGCAAGCGAGGAAATTTCACCGAGCTGTGCGGCGGGGACCCGCTTGGCGATGCTGCATTGGCTGCGTACAGCGATATATTGGCAAGAACAGTTTTTGCAGCGTCCTGAGGAAGTGCGGCCGGTCCATCAACTGCGCGTGGCGTTGCGGCGGATGCGCTCGGTGCTTTCTTTTTGTCGTCCTTTTTTGGAGGTCGAGGCGTGCCAGCATTATCAGGAAGAATTGCGTCATTGGGGCGAGCAACTGGCTGGCGTGAGAGAAACCGATGTTCTTTTGGCAACTCTTGCTGCCAGCGGTCTAGACGCGGGAGCCGGAGTGCTGGGGGAATTGGAAACGGACTTGTCCGCCCGGAGGCAGGTGCTGGCCGAAGACGTGGCTCGCGAATTGGCTAAAGGCTGGTCGACGCCATTAGTGCTTTCCTTGTGGAAGTGGCTGCTGTCGCCCGCCTGGGAGGAAGAGCCGACTGCGTCTGAACTGACAACGCGCCTTTCCAAGTGGCTAACTAAGTTGCGCAAAGTGGGGGACGCGGCGGATCTTGATTTGCAGGAGGAACTGCATGACTGGCGCATTCAAGGGAAAAAAGTGCGCTATGCCTTTGAATTTTGTTTGTTGCAGCGGCTGCGTTTGGCGCCGGAAATGATTGAAACACTGGTGGAAATTCAGGACGCCCTGGGAGAACTCCACGACATTCAAGTACAGCATCAGTTGCTGATGCAATGGAGGGATGTTCCGGGGACAGCGTGGGAAGCCGGCTTTTTGGCCGGTTGGCAGGAACATGAGCGGCGGCGCATGCTGCCGGATCTGAAGAAGCTCCGGAAGGATTTTCGCCGCTATGTCCGGCGTTGGCTTCGAGAGCACGCCGGTTAGTAATGATGGAGTGACGAAAATGAATCTTCAACTTTCGACACAATTAAAACAGCAGTTGACTCTGACGCCCGCTCTGTGCCAGTCTTTGGCGGTGCTGCAGATGGCGGCATTGGAGCTAGAGCAGAATTTACAGCAGCAAGCGGAAGAAAATCCTCTCTTGGAATGGGAGGAAGGTGCGCCGCCGGATTATGAGGCGTTGGCGCGTTATTTGGATACTCCCGGTGCGGCGGCCGGAACTGCGCCGACGGTTGATGACGAAGAAATGCCGCCGCCCTGGGAACGATCTGCGGCGGAGCAGGCGCTAACGCTGGGCGCGTTTCTGGAAAAGCAGTTGGTAGAAAGCTGTTGTCCGCAAGAACTGCAGCCATTAGTGCGCTTTTTTATCGGCTGTCTGGATGAACGGGGATATCTGACTGTCAGTATGGAAGAAGCGATTGCTTGTTTAGGGCGCGATGCCGAGGTTGTGCAGGCAGCGTTGTTTTGGCTGCAGTCGTTAGAACCTACCGGGGTAGGAGCGTCTGGTCTGGAAGAATGTTTGCTGCTGCAGTTGCAGCGTCAAGGAGCAAGCGAATCCTTGGCGGCTAAGCTAATTGAGAAAGAACTTTTGGATGATGTGGCCCAAGGGCGCTGGAAGAGGCTGACCCAGGCTTTATCCTGTACGCAGGAAGAGCTGGATGAGGCGCTGCATTGTTTGCGGTCATTGGATCCTCGCCCTGGTCGGGCGTTTGCTACAGCGGAAACTGTGTATGTGCTGCCGGATGTGCGCATTGAACGGCAGGGCGACGAGTTCCGGGTGGAAGTGGCGATGCCTTGGAAAGGGCTGACAATCAGCCAGGAATATCGCAAAATGGCTTCCGGCGGCGGAGCGGCGGTTAAGGAATTTGTGCAAGGACGCCTGAATGCGGCGCTGCAGCTTTTGAAGAGCTTGGATCAGCGGCGGCAGACGCTGCAAACGTTGGCGGAAATCTTGGTGCAGTGTCAAGAAGAATTTTTCTTGCGCGGGCGGCGGCATATGAAGCCGTTGTCCATGCGCCAGATGGCGGATGAACTGGGTGTGCATGAATCGACGGTCAGCCGGACGGTGGCGGGGAAATACGCCTTGACGCCGCATGGCTTGCTGCCGTTGCGAGATTTTTTTCCAGCTGCGGCCTTTGCCGTAGGAGGAGAGAATGTGGCCGCCGATGGCGTCAAGGAGCGCATTCGCGCCTTGATCCAAGAAGAGCCGCAGGGAGAACCTTTGAGCGATCAAAAGCTTTGCGAAATGCTGAGCGAAGAGGGGATACCGATCTCCCGCCGTACGGTTGCCAAATATCGCGAAGAAATGCATATACCATCTTCTTCGAAGAGGAAGAGAAAATAAAAAGACCGCGCGGTTGCGCGGTCTTTTTGCATCCAAAAGAGAGTATTACTTATAGTTCCAGGCCTCCTGAAGCTGCGCGGCGAAGCCGCGAACTTCTTCAAGAGGATGCTTGGAGGCAGCGGAGATTTCTTCTTGCAGCGTCGGTATAATCCACTCTTTTTGCTGAGCCAGAAGATGCAAAGAGAGCAGAGAGTGAACAACGATTAAAACATCGTCTTCTTGACGAGCCCATTTTGCTAAGAGCTGCACTACCTGCGGCAGATCCCATTCATCCCAGAAAACGCGGCCGTAAAATAGAGCAATTTTGGCTCTCACCGTCGGTTGGGTGATTTTAGAAAGCTCATATACTAAAAGGCGCTTATAAGGAGAGAGAAAAAGAGGGCGCTCTTGGGTAACGCGATCAACGAGCTCTGCGGCCAGCGTGCGGATATGCGCTTCTTCATGCGTTAAGCCGCGCATGATTTCATCCATAACAAGGGGATCGGCGGCCGCCACTTCGGGGAGCCGTTCAAAAAGATCATGCGCTTCTGCGGTGTTTTCGGTAAATAATTCCCATGGCACTGACAAAATAATAGCCTCCTTATAACTTGGCTGTATAATTTTTACACTAAAAGAGGATTAAGGCGATACGGTTGACGAAATTAATAAAGTTAGCATAACACGACTTGGGCGCAACTGCAAGAGAGACCTTGAAGCGTTGCAAATGCTGGCGAAGCGTTTCTTGACGCAGTGATTTTAAAAGCGAAATTAGCCGCTGCTGAAGCGGGAAGAAAGTGGTTTCTTGCTTTCAATCCGCTAGAAAACAAGGAATTGAGCGGATAAACACGAATGTATTTTTACTAGTAGGACGAGATATGGAGGGTTCAGTAATGAGCGTACGGAAAAAAATGGTTCTTTCCTTTTCTGGGTTGTTTGCCTTGATACTGCTGCTTGTTTCGGCAGGCGGATATATTTTTGTTAAAGAGCAGCTTTCAAGGCAGCTCGAGCAACGGCTGGAAGCTTCTGTGGAGGCGCAAGAGCATCGCATAGAAGGCTGGCTGAATACGAAAAAAGCCGTTGTAGAATTAACGGGAAGCATGGTTCGGAAATTATCGGGCAATGCGGCCGTTTCTCCCGCTTGGCTTGGCGTATATCAAGGGATGGATAAAGACTTTGTGGATATGTATTTTGCGGATACCGCAGGAAAAATGGTCAGCGCCAAAGGGTGGGCGCCTCCGGCTGGCTTTGATTCACGCCAACGGCTTTGGTATCAAGCGGCGTCTAAGGCGAATAAGGCGGTATTTAGCGACTTTTACATAGATGAAGGTTCGCGCAAGTTGACGGCCACGATCTCAATGCCTGTGTTTACCGAAGCGGGCCAAGTTAAGGGTGTCTTGGGAGCGGATATTTTCCTGACGGCGTTGTCTGAGTTTGTTAAAGACCTTCACTATGAAGGAGAGGGGCAGGCCTTTTTAATGAACCGCCAAGGCATTATCGGCGTGCATCCGTCGGAAGAAATGATTTCCAAGAATGCGCTGAATGCAGAGGCAAATCCGGAACTGGCGGCGGCGTTGCAGCTTGCGTTGCAACAGGAAAACGGCCAAGTTGCTTATAAAGAGCAAGGCGTAGAGCGGGTATTGGTATATCGAGCCATTTCAGGAACACCATGGGTATTGTGTTTTCAAATGGAAAAAAGTTTAGTCTACCAGCCGTTGCAGCAGCTTTTACTTTTCTTTGCAGCCGTGACCTTGGGCGCTATTTGTCTGGTGGTGTTTGTGACGTACCGTCTGGCCGGGCGGATGGTTGAACCGTTGCAAGCGCTCAATGCCAAGGTGGGGGATTTGGCGCAGGGAGATTTGCGCGTTCGTGCGGCAGTCGAAGGCGGCGACGAAGATGAAATGGTCCAATTAGCTGCCGGTTTTAATCGAATGGCGGATGATTTACAAGGCATGTTGAAGGATGTGCATAAGGCGACGGATGAGCTGCATACGCAGGCGAATATTCTTGTTGACACGGCGTCTCATGTAGCGGCGAATACGCAAGAGTTAAGTGCGACCATGGGCGAAGTCAGCGCAGCAGTGGAAGAGATTACTGCCGGTTCGGAAGAAAATGCCAGCTCCGTAGTGCAAGTGGAGAACCATGTAGCCAAAGTTGATGAAAAAGCGCACCAGGTGTTTCAAGCGGCTACGGAGGGCGTCGGCGTTTCCTTGGAAGTAGCTAAACAAGTGACACAGGTTAGCGGCTGGATGGAAGAAATGTCTCAAAGCATTCAAAGAATGAGCCTGTTGCTGCAAAAAGTCTCTGTTTCGTGTCGTCATTCTTTGCAGATTGCAGGGCAGGCGCAGGCGCGTTCGCAGGAAACAACTGCTATTATGAACGCATTAAACGGCTCTTCTAAACAAATCAATAGCATTGTCGGCATCATTCGAACGATTGCAGAACAGACGAACATGTTGGCGCTGAACGCGACCATTGAAGCGGCAGGAGCCGGAGAAGCCGGTAAGGGCTTTGCCGTAGTCGCTAGAGAGGTAAAGGAACTATCGAGAAGAACCTCCGAAGAAGCAGGGCGCATTGCGGCGCAAATAGAAAGCATGCAGGACGATATGGCCAGCGCGGTGAAAGCGGTGGAAAACATAAATGACGTTATTGGGGAAACGAGAAAAATTACCCGGTCCATTGCAGCCTCTGTCAACGATGAGGATGTGCGAGAGTTGACGGAAGAAGAGCGGCCGGAAACCACGCTGCGTCAGGAAATGGCTTTGATTGTGGCCAAAAGTTCGCATGTTACAGAAAATGCAGTATTGGCCGCGCAAGAAGTCAAAAACCTGTCGCAAACCAATGAGCAGATAGCGCAGCAAGCCGAAGCGGTGGCCCAGAGTACGGGAGAAATGGCTCATATGATGCGGAATATGGCGGAAGCGACCCATGAGATCGCGAAAGGAACCCAAGCTATTTCTTGCAGCTTGCAGGAGTCGGAAAAAGCCATTGTTGATACAGCCGCCAAGGCGAGCACGGTTAGCGACTGCGCCTATGAAACGGAAGGCATGTCAGACAAGCTGAAGGAATTGGTAGCTAGATTTAAGATTTAATTTTTTGCCGTTGTAGAGGCCGGATAGCAGGTGAATGACGATGGAAACCGATGAGGAATTGAGACGAGAATTCGTGCTGGAGGCAAAAGCTCATTTGGCAGCGATGGAAGAAGCCTTATTAAGGCTGGAAAAGCATGCCGCCGATGAAGAAGCTGTACGCGTTATTTTGCGAGGGGCGCATAGTATAAAAGGAACGGCCGGCTTCTTTTCAATGGAAGCGTTGGTGCGAGTGGCGCATAGCTTGGAGTCTTTTTTGGGAGCCCTCAGAGAGCGGCAGGCCATTGTGACGTCTCCGATGATGGATGCGCTTTTGAGTGTATTGGATGCGCTTCACAAGCTTCTTCAAGAGCCGCCTGATATTGTTTTGCCCCCGGATATGGAGGAAGCGCTGAAAAAGCTTCATGGACAACTGGAGGTTGAGCCTTCTTTAGCGCCTTTCCATGCGGCAAAATTTGCGGAAGAAAAGGCGGAAGCCGGCATACTAGGCGAGGGCCCGTCTCTTTTGAGCAACTCGGATGAGTATGTGCGTGTGAATAAGAGGATTTTAAACGATTTACTTGCGTTAACAGGCGAAATGGTTTTGCGCCGCAATCAACTGCTCAGGCTTTCGCAGCAAAGGCAGACATCGCCGCAATTAGAAGCGGTTTCCAATGGGATTGACGAGTTGACGACGCAATTGCAGAAAAAGGTATTGCAGACGCGCATGCAGCCTATGAGCGGGATTTTGAATAAATTTCCGCGTATTGTCCGCGATTTGTCTCGCAAACTGGGCAAAGAAGTATCTTTGCATCTTGCGGGGCTGGAAGTAGAATTGGATCGTTCCATGATTGAAGCGTTAATGGATCCAATGAATCACTTGATACGAAACGCCCTAGATCACGGTATTGAAGCGCCAAGTATGCGGCAGAAACTGAAAAAATCCAGCCAAGCGTCCTTGGCGATTCGAGCGTATCACGAGAGCGAACGCGTTGTGATTGAGGTCAGTGACGACGGCAGGGGCATTTCGCTGAAGCGCATCAAAGAAACTGCCGTGCAAAAGGGGTTTGCGACAGAAAAAGAACTGGAGCTGCTAAGCCCTGGACAATTGCTGCGCTTTGTTTTGCATCCTGCTTTTTCTACGGCGCAAACGGTAACCGCCTTATCGGGGCGCGGCGTAGGGCTGGATGTAGTGAAAGCGAATATTGAAAAGATCGGCGGAAAAATTGAAATTGAATCCCACGAAGGGCAGGGGACGACGTTTCGGCTGGTGCTGCCGTTGACCCTGGCTATTATTTCCGCCTTTATCGTGTTGTCCCAAGGGCAAACTTTTGCCATTCCCCAAGCGAATGTCAGGGAATTAGTGCTGATCTTGCCTGACAGCGGGCGAGATAAACGTTTGGAAAAAGTGAACGGAAAACCTGTATTGCGCCTGAGGGGACAATGTATGCCTCTTTTATACCTTAGAGAATTATTAGGAGAGGACAATGCCGGCGAGACTCTTTCAGCCGATGAATATGTGCGGATTTTAGTGGTTAAAGCGGGAACGCAGGTCTACGCTTTGGCGGTAGATTCCGTCTACGATACGGAAGAAGTGCTGGTCAAGTCGGTGCCGGAGGTAATGAAAAGCAGAAAGATCTATTCCGGCCTGACTGTACTTGGCGATGGCAATGTCGCGATGATTTTAGATGCGGAGGGGCTTTGCTTAGAAGCGGGAGTTGCTTTAGGGGAAAAGAAGCTGGTAACAGCAGAAGCGTTTGCTCCGGAGCTTGCTGAGCAAGAAGAAACGTATTTGCTTCTCTTTCAGTGCTCCGGACCCGAGTGGCTGGCGGCGGATTTGTCTTTCGTGGCTAGGATTGAAGAGATTTCACCCGAACAATTACAAGAAGTTGGAGGAAAGCAGTATGCGCTGCTTCAAGGAGAGACGCTGCGTGTTTTTCAGCCTGAAGAATATTTGCCTTTTGCAAGTAGAGAGCTTGTGCAGGATAAGCTGTATGTAATTGTTACGAAGAAGCTTCATGCTAAAGTCGGTTTCTTAGCAAGCTTTATTCATGACGCGATTCGCCTGCCGTTGGTGCTGGATGAACACGGCGTACAAGGAAGCGGCATAATCGGGTCTGCGCAAGTCGACGGACGCATTGTGACTGTATTGGATTTGCACAGTCTTGTTATGTATGCGGCGCCGGAATACAATAAAAGAATAGGGTTGCCAGAGGCGGCTTTTTATAAAACGCAGGACCGGAAAGCACGAATTTTGTTGGCGGAAGACTCGTCGGTATTTGCTCGCTTGGTTCAAAATTGCCTAGCGAGCGCCGGTTATACGGTGAAGATCGCCGAAAACGGGAAAAGAGCATGGTCGTACTTGCAAGAAGAGCCTTTTGACGTGCTTATCAGCGACATGGAAATGCCGGAGTTGGACGGACTGGAATTGATTGCTTTATTGCGAAGCCAGGAAAGACTTAAAGATATGCCTGCCGTCGCGTTGACTTCTTTGGCGGATGAAGAACATCGTACGCAGGCGTTGCAGGCAGGATTTGACCGTTACTTAGTGAAGCTGGATCGCAGAGAATTGTTGGAGACCCTTCAAGAGTTACGATTAGAGTCGGCGAGGGAGGTGCAAGATGGAGGAGAGGCCTAAAATACTCGTAGTTGATGACAGCCCGGTAGAGCTTAAAATTATTCGCAAACGCCTTGGAGAAGAGTATCAAGTGTTGTTGGCTGCGAGCGGCGCGGAAGCCTTGGAGATGTTAAAAAAAGACACCGTAGACTTAATCTTGCTGGATATATTGATGCCGGAGATGGATGGCATTTCGGTTTGTAAAATTCTCAAGGAAGATGAAGCGACGCTGGAAATCCCTGTACTGTTTCTTACGGCGTTAGCGGATGCGCAGAGCATTGTCGAAGGATTTGACGCAGGAGGCCAAGATTATATTACGAAACCGTTTCAAGAGGACGAGTTTCGAGCGCGCGTGAAAGTTCACCTGGAATTGAGGCAGGCCAAAAAGCAATTGGAGCGGTATGCGGCGGAACTAGAGGAAAAAAACATGATTCTGCAGACGCTGTTGGATAAAATGGAAAAAACGGTCCGCACCGATTATCTTACAGGTCTAGAAAACCGTCGCAGTGCTACGAAACGCCTGCGTGAGGAGCTGGCTAGAATGCGTCGCCGCGGCGAGTCGGGGAGCTTGCTTTTGGCGGATATTGATTCCTTTAAAGTCATTAACGATACGTACGGTCATGAAGCCGGTGATGTAGTGCTGCAACTGGTGTCGCATCGGATGGAGACGGCTGTGCGTGAAGAAGATATTGTCGCCCGCTGGGGCGGGGAAGAGTTCTTAATTCTTTTGCCGGAACTTTCTCTGTCAGAAGCATTGCACGTTGCCGAGCGCATCCGTGAAACCATTTCGACGGAACCGGTTATCTATCAAGGCGAAAAGCTGGAGATAACCGTTACGCTGGGCGTGGCTGCGCTAGATGTGAATTTAGGCATGGAGGAAAGTATCAAACGAGCAGATCAAGCCCTGTATGAAGGGAAGCATCAAAGCAAGAACTGTGTTGCCTATTGCGGGGCCGATGGTCAGTGCGTAGTATGTCGTGAAGCCTAGTATTCTTTTTAGTTATTTGTTGCATAAGAAATATTCATTTCCATTATAGAGAAAATTGTCTTACAATACAGATGGAATGACAGATCAGGAAGTATCCTAACGAGGGAAAAAGCGAAAAGCGCTTATTTTACGAGGAGGGTTGGTATGAAAACGGTATTTTTGAATGCAACTAAATTGGATTTTGACCAAAAACTTGATTTTTCATCGGTACAGGCGTTGACAGAGCTGACCAATTATGACGACACAAGTAACGAGCAAATTTTGGAACGGGTACAAGGACAGACCGTGGTCATTACTAAGGAAATGACGGTGGGGAAAGATGTAATTTCCCGGTTCCCTGATTCGGTTAAGCTGATTTGTGAGGCGGGCACCGGCTATAATAACATTGATATTATTGCAGCTCGCGAAAAAGGCATTTCCGTTTGCAATATTCCCAGCTACAGCACGGTGGCGGTAGCGCAGCTGGCGATGACCTTTGTGCTTAATCTCAGCGCTTCGCTGCCGCAGCAACAAAGCATGCTGGAGCGTAAGGACTTTTCCAACTTTACGAAGTTCTTGCAAGTGCCGCACTTTGAAGTGGCCGGCAAAACGCTGGGGGTTATCGGCGCTGGCGCTATTGGCCGCGAATCGATAAAAATCGGCGTTGCTTTGGGCATGAATGTGCTGGTGTATGATCCCTTCCCAAAAGAGTGGACTGAAGGTAATGTGAAGAACGCCTCGCTGGAAGACGTATTGCGGCAAAGCGATTTTATTACGCTCCATTGCCCGCTGATGGACAGTACGCGGCAGATCATCAATAAAGAGCGTATTGCCCTGATGAAGCCCACTGCGTATATCGTCAATACTTCGCGCGGCGCGCTGATCAAAGAAGACGATTTGATTGAAGCGCTGCAGCAAGGACGCCTTGCTGGCGCTGCCTTGGACGTGCAGGATCCGGAGCCGCCGGCTCTCGACAATCCTCTCTTTGCGATGGATAATGTGATTATGACGCCGCATATCGGCTGGCGCCGTTACGAATCCCGCCAGCGTTTGGTAGACTTAGTCGCGGAGAACATTAAAGCGTTCATTGACGGTAAAGCCTTTAATGTGGTGAATAAGTAGAATCTAAAGAGGCTATACTTTATAAAGCAAGGCTGTGTTGTGAGAATGATACAGCCTTGCTTTTCTTTTGCGAGGCGGCAGGGGGAAGAATCACTGATGCCGAAAAGTAGCAGAAGATAGTTCGCGGCGGGAAGGGAGCCTGTAAGCGTTCCTGTATAGTTCTTTTTTCATTTGCAGCTTGGAAGAAAGGGGATTGGACATGCACATTAGTTGGCAAGATAATCGGTTCAGTAAATTTTACCAACACCCGGCGAGTTCTCCGGAAAAGTTCTCTTTAGAGGCGACTGCAAAAGTTCGAGCTTTTCATAGCAGTTTTCCGCAGTATCAGCCTACGCCTTTGCGTTCGCTGTCTCGTTTGGCGGAACTCTTGGGAGTCGGGGGAATTTATGTAAAAGATGAGTCTTTCCGGTTTGGGCTTAACGCGTTTAAAGGCCTTGGCGGTTCCTATGCGATGGGAAAATATTTAGCAGAGTGCCTGGGGATGGATATTAGCGAGCTTCCGTTTTCGAGATTAACGGGGGCTGAGGTAAAAGCCCGCTTGGGAGATATTACCTTTGCGACGACGACCGATGGCAACCACGGACGAGGCGTAGCTTGGACGGCGAAGATGCTGCAGCAAAAAGCAGTGGTCTATATGCCGAAAGGATCGACGGAATATCGTTTAGAAGCGATTCGGCAAGAAGGCGCTGAGGCGGAAATTATGGACTGGAATTATGATGATACGGTTCGCTACACAGCTCGCCGGGCTGCAGAAGAAGGCTGGGTTATTGTTCAGGATACGGCGTGGGAAGGATATGAAGAAATTCCGCTTTGGATTATGCAAGGATATGCGACCATGGCGGATGAGGCGTTGGAACAGTTAAAACAAGACCATGCTTTGACGGCGCCTAGTCATGTGATGATTCAAGCCGGTGTCGGTTCTCTGGCGGGCATGCTGCAAGGCGTACTGGCGGCGCGCTATGGAGAGGAGCGTCCTCGTTTAGCCGTGGTGGAAGCACGTTCAGCTGACTGCTTGTATCGTTCTGCCGTAGCGAATGACGGCCGTCCTCATGCGGTTGGAGGCGATTTGAATACCATTATGGCGGGGCTGGCCTGCGGCGAAGCAAATTATATGGGGTGGGAATTACTGCGTGATTACGGTGAATTCTTTTTTTCCTGCTCCGATGAAGTAGCGGCGCGCGGTATGCGCGTGCTTGGCAATCCGCTTCGCGGCGATGCACAGGTGATTTCCGGAGAATCCGGAGCGGTGCCGCTGGGCCTGCTGTCGTTGCTGCTAGAGCGCAGCGAATGGCGAGAAGCTAAGGAAATGATGGGTCTTACTTCGCAATCTCAAATCTTGTTGTTTAGTACGGAAGGGGATACAGATCCCCAGCGCTACCGCGATGTTGTCTGGGATGGCAGCTACTCCAGCGGTCGATAAATTGGGAGAAAAGGCAGGCTGTAATTGCCGCCTAAGCAGGGAGTTTTCTTTTGTATGGCGAAAATACAAATAAATACTGTCTATCTAAGGATGTGAGCCGAACATGATAAAAATCAGCGGGCAGGCTCAGCGCTTGCGCGTATATGTGGGAGAGTCGGATCGGTATCAGGGACAGCCTGTATATCATGCGATTGTCGCAAAGGCTAAGGCCCTTGATTTGGCGGGCGCTTCCGTGTTCCGCGGCCTGGAGGGGTTCGGCGCCAACAGCCGTATTCATACATCGCGTCTTTTAGAGCTGTCCAGTGATTTGCCGATTGTGGTGGAACTGGTGGACAGCGAAGAATACATCGCCAAACTGCTGCCTTTTTTGGATGAAGCTGTAGGGCAGGGTATGGTTACCCTGGAGAACATCGAAGTGGTCCACTATCGCCACAACGACGGCAAGGAGAAAATACGATGAACATGGCCTTGGATCTGGCGGTTATCGCCTTTGGCGGCGGGATGGGGGCTGTGACGCGGTACCTGGTGACCATTTGGGCGGCGGAGCGTTTTGGCAGCGCTTTTCCTTATGGAACTTTGTTTGTGAATGTGGCCGGTTCTTTTATTATCGGGTTATTTATGACTTTGTTTTTGGAACGGTTGGAGCTGGATCCGCAATGGCGCTTGTTTATAGCGGTAGGCTTTCTGGGCGGCTTGACGACATTTTCTTCGTTTAGCTATGAAACGCTGCATCTGGTGCAGGAAGGGGCTATGGGTCAAGCCTTCGCCAATGCAGGCAGTAATGTGATACTTTGCTTGGCGTCTACTTGGGCGGGCTTTTTCTGTGCGCGCCTGTGGTAGAGGTCGGCGAGAATAAGAAGGAGGCGGAACAGATGAGTGAAAAAACAGTAATGGTAACAAAGCAGGCGGAAGTGTTGACCGTGACGCTGCATCGTCCGGAAGCGCTTAACGCACTTAATGATGAAATGACGGAAGAACTGCGTCAGGTTCTGGAGGCGGCGGCAGCCGACGCTTCGGTGAGGGTCGTGGTCTTGACCGGCAGCGGTCGGGCTTTTTGCGCCGGCGGCGATTTGAATTATTTGGAATCCATTGCCGGGACAGCGGAGGCGAAGGCTTTTATTGAAGAGGTTGGCAATTTGGTGAAAATTATTCGGGAAATGCCGAAGCCTGTCTTGGCCAAGGTGCATGGCGTGGCGGCCGGAGCGGGCTTTAATCTGGCCTTGGCCTGTGATTTGGTGATTGCGTCCCGGTCGGCGAAGTTTGCGCAGAGCTTTGCTAAAGTGGGGCTGGTGCCGGATTGCGGCGGTTTGTATTTGTTGCCTCGCCTCTTAGGCATGCATCGGGCGAAGGAATTGATGTTTATCGGCGACGCGGTTACAGCGGAAACCCTTTATGAATGGGGGCTGTTAAATCACCTCGCTGAAGCGGATGAACTGGATGAAGAAGCCGGCTTTTGGGCCGCTCGGTTGGCGATAGCGCCGCCGCTGGCGCTGGCGAAAACTAAGGCGGCTTTGCATGCCAGCCAAGAAGCGAACTTTGAACAGATGGCGCAGATGGAGGCGCAGCTGCAGGCGTTGTGCCTGGAAACAGAGGATCACCAGGAAGGTGTAGCAGCATTTCGGGAAAAAAGAAAACCTGCCTTTAGCGGTCGCTAAGGCAGGGACGTAGAGAAGGGGGGCGCCAAGATGACGGATTGGGGTAAAACTTCAGTGGGTTTGAGCGCGAATACGGCGGCGTGCTTGTGTTATTTGCTAGGCTGGCTGTCGGGGATCGTATTTTTGCTGCTGGAAAAGGAAAATACCTTTGTTCGCTTTCACGCCATGCAGTCGCTGGTGACCTTTGGCTCTTTGATGGTTATTTCACTGCTGGCGCATTTGCTGCCGTTTATTGGCATTCTTATTTCCATTGTTATTGGCCCGGCTACGCTGTTTGTCTGGCTGCTGATGATGTACAAGGGCTTTCAAGGAGAGCGCTACAGCCTGCCGTTCTTTGGGGAACTGGCGGAACGGCAATTGCGGTAAGCAATTCCGGCAGCCTTTATCTTTCTACATTGTTGTAGGGATCCCAGTTTTTGAGGAGCGCCAATTTGTCTTTAGCCGCTAGGCTTTCAGACAAAAGGCGCTCTTTGTCTTTGGGCAGCGTGCCGGCGAAATTGATATAGTTGGAAATATGGTTGCTGCGAAAAAGGCAGTGATGCTCCGGGGGCAGCTCAATGCCCTGCAGCAGCAAATGAAGCTCCTCCATGATGCCGGCAGGAGAAAGGATCGGGAAGCGGCCGCTTTCAAACTCTTCCAGCAACTCGCTGCCGCGGTACATCATCAGCGTAAGAGCGCTGAGCATGTGCGGGCGGATGGCGCTGACCGCCAAGGCGGTATTACGGGCGTGACGGGCTGACGCTTCTTGACCGCCCAGGCCGAGAATAACCATCATCGAAAGCTTAATGCCTGCGGCGACGATGCGCTGGCCAGCCTCGATGGACTCCGCGGCGGTGACTCCCTTGTTGACATGGGCCAGTACGGCGTCGTCGCCAGACTCCATGCCGTAGTAGACCAGCTTGAGGCCGGCTTGGCGCAGGGAGATCAGTTCTTCTGGGGTTTTGCGCAGCATGTCTTTGGGGCCGGCATAGCAGGAAACGCGGCGTACTTTTGGCAACAAAGCATGAATTTGTGCTAAAATAGCCAAGAGACGTTCCGTGGGCAGCACCAAAGCATTGCCATCTCCCAAGAAGACCCGGTGAATATGAGCGGCATAGCGCTGCGCCTGCTGCAGCTGCGCGTCGATTTCTTCTTGGGGACGCATGCGAAAAGAAACGCTGCGGTACATGTTGCAATAGGTGCAGGCATTGTGGGAACAGCCGATGGTGACGCGGAGAATCAAGCTGTCGGCTTCGCTGGGGGGACGAAAAACAGGACCTTCGGCATTATCAAAATACATGAATATTCCTCCCGGAAAATAGTATTGCTAGCTTAGGAGATGCAACTGATGAGAAAAAGAACTGTTTTTGCTTGCTTTAAAATAGGGGTGAGCGCGGCTTTAACCGGGCTTTTGCTGTTTTTGCCGGTCGTCGTGCAGGCGCAGGCTGGCTTTAAGGGAATCCCCGTGCTTTTATACCATTATGTGGGCGCAGAAGCTCCGGATTATCCGTATTTGAATGTAGATACGCCGGAGTTTTCCCGGCAAATGAAGGAATTGCGGGAGCGGGGCTATCGGAGTATTTCCTTGGCCGACTTGACCGCTTACATGCGGGGAGAGCCAGTCACGCTGCCGGAGAAGCCAGTGCTGATAACCTTTGACGATGGCTATGAGGATAACTATACCCAGGCGTTCCCTGTGCTCAAACAGGAAGGGTTTCGTGCGGCCATTTTTATGGTGCAAAGTAATTTTAACCGCAAGAATCGCCTTTCAGTGCAACAGATTCAAGAGATGGAAAAGGCAGGCATTGAAATTGGCTCCCATACGCGCAGCCATCCCAATCTGACAAAATTAGCAGCGACCGAGTTAGAGAAGGAAGTGGCCCAAAGCCGCCGCGGCGTAGAGCGTCTGGCGGGGCAGTCCATTGATTATTTTGCCTATCCCGGAGGTTTTTACAATGCCGAGGTAACAAGGAAAACTGAGCAGAGCGGTTATACTGGGGCGTTTACGGTGCTGCCGGGCGTCAACCGTCCAGATAAAGACAATCCCTATCTGCTGCGGCGCATTCCTGTTTTCAGCTATACTGATTTTGAGGCGATACTAAATCAGCTGGAGTCAACAGAAGACGCTTCGCTGTTGGACTATTTGGACTGAGCTCCTTGGCTGCTTTAAAGCGGTGGCTGCACATCAGGAGGAATGGGGCACTGGTAGGTGTGGCCATCCAAGGTCTGAAGCAGCTCGGCTTTGGCGGCCTGAATCAGTTCGGGCTGGGTGAAAAGCTCCAGCGCGGTGCGGGCTAGGGCTTTGGCAGCGGTCAGCATGCCTTGGTGCGCTAAAGAAGAAGTTCCTTGGGCTACCATTTGCCAGGAATGGCCAGGCGTGCCGAATACATAGCAGGCGGTGCTGCACTGTGCGGTCGGTACCAGCCAACTGACGTCGCCGACATCACTGGAACCAGGCAGCAGAGAAGCTGTATGAACATGGGGCAGAACGCTGTCAGCGACAAGCTGCTTGCGGATGCCGGGCAGCAGCTCGCGGTGCTGTCCTCCTAAAAGCAATTCCGCCATATGCAGATCGTTTTGTAAATCCTCTTGCGTCATGGTTTGGTGAAGCTGCTGCGCCAGTTCCTGCTCGTTTTCCGGTAACGCAGGGAGAGCCACTTGCTGCAAGTGGCGATACATAATTGTTTCTAAGGCGTTGTTCGGAATGTAATTGGAGCATGCCTTTTGAAAAAGGACTTCATGGGTAGTGCCGGTCATTAAGGCGGCCCCATGAGCGATGGAGCAGACTCGTTCGTAAATATCTTGAATCTGTGCCAGCTCCGGTGCCCGCAGAAGATACAGCACTTCCGCCTCGCTTGGGACGACGTTGGGCGAAGCGCCGCCGCTGTTGGTGATGGCGTAGTGCATGCGCGCGTCCGGGACGACATGCTCCCGGAGGTAATTAACGCCGATATTCATGAGTTCTACGGCGTCTAAGGCGCTCCGTCCCACATGCGGCGCGGAAGCGGCATGAGAACTCTTGCCGTGAAAGCGGAACGCGACTTGGTAGTTGCCTAAGAAACGGGTGGACCAGATGGCGTTGTGCGTCAACGGGTGCCAGGTCAAGGCGGCGTCGACATCCCCAAAGACGCCGGCGCGGGCCATAAAGGCTTTGCCGGAGCCGCCCTCTTCGCCGGGGCAGCCATAGTAGCGCACCGTTCCGGGAAGCTTGTTTTCTTTGAGAATTTCTTTAGTCGCTACGGCTGCCGCCAGGGAACCGACGCCGAGCAGGTGATGGCCGCAGCCATGGCCGTTGCCTCCTTCGATAAGGGGGATTTTTTCAGCGATGCCGTCCTGCTGGCTCAAACCGGACAGGGCGTCATATTCGCCGAGAAACGCAATGACTGGCGCGCCGCTGCCAAAGGAGGCGACAAAGGCAGTGGGCAAATCGGCTACGCCGGTTTCGACGGCGAAGCCTTCTTGCGTTAAAAGCGAGCGGAGCATTTCGCTGGAGCGCGTTTCTTGGAATTTTGTTTCGGCATAGTTCCAAATCTGATCGCTGGTCTTGGTCCAGCGTTGTTTTTTTTCATCAATTAGCCGCTCTAAATCCTTATAAAACATATAGTTCATCCTTTCCAATGACGAGCATTTAACATCGTATAGCCTTAATGAGATTTTTAGTAAAATTTTCGTTGGCGGCGATTTCGTTCACTTCTTTTATTTTAGCACATTTCAGGAGCCTCAGCGCCGGTGCTAGAGGAAAGTAAAGAAACTAGAAGCGATGAAAGGGATTAAAGATTGCTATAGGGAATATAACAGCGAGAAATTAAAATGGCATACTTTTACAGTTGCAAGGCGAGAGGAGCGTGCCGCAAATGAAGCGAAAGCCAGCGTGGGCGGGACAGCCCATTGCTCTTGAGTGGCTGATTCTTTTTGGTTTTTCATTATCATTCCTTGGAGAAATATCCGTTGCTTGTTGCTGTTGGCGTGGATGTTCAGCAGATTAAAGCAGCCATGAATGAACGGAAACGTTTTTACCGGTGGATATCTGCGGGCGGCAGTATTTTGATCAGCGTTGTCGGTGCTTGGCTGGTACGGCGTCTTCGCAAGGAGAATCGGCTAAAGCGGCAGGTAGAGGATTTTGCCAGGCAAATAGCTTCTTTACAGATGATAACCGGACATTTGGTGCAAGACCGGGATGAAGTGGGGGACTTGCTGAAAACGATCATTAACGATGCGGTACAGCTTATGGGGGCGCCGGACGGTTATATATCTGTTGTTAATGAGAGCGATAAATTGGAAGTAAACTACGCTATAGGACTTTACAGCGAATTGCCGCAACGTGAAATCAAAAAAGGCGAAGGTGCCAGCGGCGAGGTGCTGAGGTTGGGGAAAATGCTCTATGTGCCAGACTACCAGCGGTTTCCCTGTAAATTGAAAGCCCCAGAAATGGATCAGGTCAGTACGATGCTCGTATATCCGTTGAACAGCGGCGGCCGGATGCTGGGTATCTTTTGTATTTCTTGGCGCAAGGAGCAGTTCGTTCCCAATGAAGAGCAATTGGGCTTATTAGAGCAATACGCTTTTTTGGCGGCCATTGCCTTGGAAAAGGTGCAGGTTAAAGTCCGGCTGCGTGAAGAACTGCAGCGCAGTGAAGAACAGCAGATTGATTTGCAAATGGCTTGGAGAATGCTGGAGGAAAGCAACCGTAAGCTGCGCCTGGCGAATGAGCATTTGGAGGAAGTGGCGCTGACGGATCGCTTGACTGGCGCTTGGAACCGCCGCAAGTTTGAAGAAACAGCGGAACAAGAAATGTTGCGCAGCCAGCGTTATCGGGAAGCGGTATCTATTTTGCTTATTGACATTGATTTCTTTAAGCAGATTAATGATGAGCACGGGCACCTGCTGGGGGATCAGGTTTTAGTGGAAGTGGTGGAACGGATTCAGCAAAATCTCCGTGTCGTAGACTCGATTTATCGTTGGGGCGGCGAGGAATTTGCCGTATTGCTGCCATGCAGCACTAGCGAGGCGGCATTAGCGGCAGCGGAGAAGCTGCGGCGGGAGATGGCGAACAAGCCAATGTCCTCGTTGCAGTTGATTTTGACGGTAAGTATCGGCGTGGCGGAGTTTATGAGCGAGGATACGCTGGAATCTTGGTTGAAACGGGCGGATGACGCCTTGTATCAGGCGAAAAAAAGCGGCAGAAACAAAGTAGTGTTATTTTAAGAGCATGATTTTACTGTTGCTTGAAAAGAATAGACCGCGCTAGGCAAGTTATTGTTGCTAAGCGCGGTCTGTTTTATGAACAGGCATGGTAGAGCATGCAATGAAAAGAAAGCTCCTGGAGTCCGGGATTGTGATAGTGATGAGGCTGGTCGGCGGGAAAGCGCAGGGCGTCGCCGCCTTGTAACTTGTAGTCAGTGTTGTTCACGTGTATGTATAAGGCGCCTTTGCTCAGCAGCACGTATTCTTCTGAGCCGACAGCGTGGGGAGATGCAAAATGCGTGCACTGCGGCTGCAGTTTGGCAGTGAATACTTCAAAAGGCTTGTCGGATTTAAAAGGAAAAAGAGAGAAAAGCGACAGGCCGTTGGCAGTATCGTTTATAAGCGGGCAAGAAGCGTGACGTACGAGCTCGATTTCCTGCCTGTCTTCCTGCAGTAAATCATAAAAAGAAACACGCAGGCCTGTGGCGATTTTCCAGAGCGTATTGACGGTAGGGTTGGATTCGCCACGTTCAATCTGGCTGAGCATGGCCTTGCTTACGCCGGAACGCTCCGAGAGTTTGTCTAGACTGAGGCGATTTTGAAGACGCAATTTGGCTAAATTTTTACTAATGGTTTGTGTTAGATTTTGCAAAAAAAGTCTCCTTAACGATGATGGTTTTACTAACAATTTTTATATTATAACATATGAGTTTATTCAATGCAGCTGCGGAAAAAGAACAATTTGACTCATAAGTCAGGGAGAGGAGCGCTAGAACGTAAAAATCGCTGGAAGACGCAGGTATATAGGGGGAGAGACTGACTAACGATAGATTCAGAAGAAAATAGAAACCGATTCACTAGAATTGACTATGAAAAGAAGGGAAATGATTTCTTGCTGCCGAAAAGGGCAACAAAATTAAAGAAAGCTAAGGCGAAGCAAGTATGAAAAAAATATATCTAGGCTGGCTAGGGAGCATGCTGTGGTTATTTAGTTGGAGTTGTTTAGCCGCAGCGTCGCCAGCTCCAGAACAGATTGTTTTGACCTGGAGCGAGGAATCGGCTACAACGCAGACTATTTCCTGGAAGATGGACACAGGAGCAGGCTTGGTCCAGTACGGTGAAGCTGCTGCAAGGCCTGCGGCAGTCGGGGCGTTTCGCACGGTACCTGCGCAAGCGGCGGTATTGGCGACCAATTTAGGCGAAGTGAAGCAATTTACGGCTACCTTGCGGCAATTGCGCCCGGGAGTTCGCTATACATATCGTGTAGGAGACGGAGTTACTTGGAGCGCTTGGCGTTCTTTTCGGACGGCTCCCTATCAATCTTCAAAAGTAAAGTTTCTGGTTTTCGGAGATTCCCAAAGCGTTACTTACCAACTTTGGGGGCATACGCTGCAAAAAGCATTTCAGGCCAATCCGGATGCGGCTTTTATGGTGAATATGGGAGACTTGGTGGACGTGGGGCAGGATTATGGGCAGTGGAAAGGCTGGCTGGAAGCGGGGCAGGGTGTGATCGACTCCATTCCAGTAGTGCCGGTTGTTGGCAATCATGAAACCTATACACCAAACCGAATCTATTCGCGACCGCAATTGTTTACGGCGCAACTGCCTTTGCCGCATAACGGACCGGCGGAGCTGCGTGGACAGGTCTATTCCTTGGAATACGGAGATGTGCATTTGGCGGTGCTGGACAGCCAAATGGGGGAAGAGCGGGCTTTCGTGCCGTACAGTCTTTTTTTGCAGCAGGAATGGCTGAAAAAAGATTTGGCCCATAGCCGCAAGCCTTGGAATATTGTGCTGACGCATCGCCCGTTTTATGGAAATCGGAAAGGGGGAGACGCAGCCTTTTTTCGAAACGCTTTTGTGCCGATTTTGCAAGAAGCCAAAGTCGATGTCGTCTTTACGGCGCATGAACATGTCTACGCTCGTTCCGTTCCTTTGAATGGCAAAGGGAATGGTTTTCCTGGCACGATTCACGTAGCTACCGGGCGCAGCGGCACTAAAACCTATCCAGACCCGGTGCGGCAGGTTTGGAATGAAAACTTTTACAACCCGCTGGACGAACCGAACTATCTGACCGTGGAGGTTGGTCATACGATGTTGCTGGTTAAGGCCTTTAAAGCCAGCGGTGCACTGCTCGACATGTGGAGTCTCCATAAACTGCGCCCTGCAGCTGGCTCTTATAGTGTTTTTTAGGAGCTAGAGAATACGTTTTACACAGAGAAACAGAGAAAAGCCAGAGAAAATAGTTAGGAGCCGCTCATTAAATCGGCGGCTCCTTTAGAACTCAAAATTGAATCCTTTTAGACAGTAGACGTCGGTTAACATGTCGTCCATACAGCGCCGACCGTCCGCGCCCGGCGTCTGCGGTAAAACTTTTGCGAGCGAAGCGGTCCGCAGGGCCTGCAAGGACTGGTGGAAGGATTAGAAATCCGGTTGTTTGAGCGCAGCGAGTTCCGGATTTCCCTTTCAGCTGGCTGCGCAGGAGGTGAGCGAGCTCTTGTTTTGACGCTGGCGTCGGGAAAGGGCGCGATTAAATCCAACCCCGTCGAGCCCTTCCTCTACTCCTGTTTAAATCCCCTTTGCTTTCAACCGCCGCAATTCTTTTAGTAGGAAAAAGCCGGTTAAGCAGGCGGAGCCAAGGTCGGCTACCGGACCGGCTGTCCAGATGCCGTTGAGGCCCAGCCATTGCGGCAACAGATAGACCAACGGGATGAGCAGGATGAATTGGCGCAGCAGATTGAAAACAATAGAGTAGCCAGCCTTGCCTATCGCCTGAAAATAGTTGGCGCCAATGATTTGAAAGCCGATGATAGGAAGCATGGCCAGGAAAATGCAGAGCCCTTCCGAGCCGATACGGATGAGTTCAGGATTGTCGTTAAACAAGCGGACAAGCGCTTCATGCCCGGTAAGGACCACCGCTAGCCCGACGATACAAACTAAAGTGGCGCTCCCAGCGGCCAGCTTGATGGCTTGGAGGACACGACTGTAGTTCTGAGCGCCGTAGTTGTAGCCGACAATGGGCTGTACGCCCTGGCTGATGCCGAGAACCGGCATTAACAGCAGCATCAGCACGCGGTTAACGATGCCGAAAGCGGCGATAGCCAGATTGCCTCCATAGGATAGCAAGGTAAAATTGAAAATAACGATGACCAAGCTGCTCCCCAGCTGCATCAAAAAAGGGGCCATGCCGATGCGGGAAATATCGAGGACCAGCTTTTTTTGCAGCGGCAAACAGGCGCGGCGCAGGCGCAGCGTGCTGCGGCCATAGAGAAAATACGTTAGTACCCAGACAGTAGCAACAAACTGGGAAATAACGGTAGCCCAGGCGGAACCGGCGATGCCCCAATGGAAGACAAAGATAAATAAAGGATTGAGCGCGGTATTGAGCAAAGCGGCGATAAGCATGGTATAAAGCGCTGTTTTAGCATCTCCCTGCGCACGAATGAGGCCGTTGAGGCCGAAGCTGATATGCATAAAAATGCTGCCGCCTAAAATGATGCGGGTAAAATCCATGGCGTAAGGCAAAACTTCAGGACTGGCGCCGAGCCACTGCAGCAGTTCTTCTAAAAAGAGCAACGCCAGGCCGGTAGTGGGCAGCATAATTAGACAGAGCAGAGTCAAAGCATTGCCGAGGATGCACTCTGCGCCTTGCTTGTCGCCAGCGCCTAAGCGCAGGGAGGCGATGGAAGCAGCGCCTAGACCGACAAACATGCCCATCCCCATAAGTATGGTCATGAGTGGGAAGGCGATCGTGACGGCGGCCAGCGCCAATTCACCAACGCCTTGGCCGACAAAAATGCTGTCCACAATATTATAGAGGGCGTTAACAAGCATACCGATAATAGCCGGCAGCGAGCAACGCCAAAGCAAGGGGCCGATGGGTTCTTTGCCCAGGGCTTCCGTGTGATTCATAGGTTCGTCCTCCTTTGGTATCTCTGGTATTATAGCTCGTTTTATTTTTGGTTTAAAGGAAAATCAGTAAAGTTCATCTAAATGACACAAAAAACCCGCAACAATCCTAAAAAGGCTGTTGCGGGTTTTTTTACTATACTAGCATTTATAAAAGCTTCTTGTTAAATTTATCTTTTTACTCGCTTAGTTTGTTTACCAGCCGTCCGATACCTTCGATTTCAATGACCACTTCGTCGCCGCCTTTCAGCCAGACCTGCTTTTCTTCGGGATAGCCTAAGATGACGCCGCTGGGGGTGCCTGTAAAGATGAGATCCCCAGGCTTCAAGGTTAGGTGCTGAGAGAGGTAGCTGATGACAGTGGCGCAATCGAAAATCATGTCGCTGGTGTTGGAATGCTGGCGGATTTCGCCGTTGACGCGGCTGGAAATTTCAAGTTTTGCGGGATTCAGCGAATCAGCTGTAACAACGCAAGGTCCGGTAGGTGCGAAGTGATCACAGGTTTTTCCCAACAGCCACTGGGGTGTGCGCATTTGCAAATCACGGGCCGAAAGGTCGTTGCCGGCGGTATAGCCGAAGACATAATCAAGAGCTTTTTCCTTGCTGACATTGTTGGCGGTTTTGCCGATAATGACGACCAGTTCTGCTTCATAGTCCACTTTAGAAGTGCAAGGAGGTATCGGAATTTGTTCCTGGTGCGCTGCCAAGGTGTTGTTGAACTTGCTGAAGATCACCGGTACGGTGGGCAAATCGGCTTTGCATTCGGCGCTGTGCGCGGCGTAGTTAAGGCCGACGCAGAGAATTTTTTCCGGCGAGGCGACGCAAGGCGCGTAAGTAATGGCATCGAGGGAAAGAACAGTCGGTTTGGTTGCCAAAAGCGCTTGCAACTGGGAAAGAGCGACTTGGCCTCCGGTGATGGCTTCCTCCATGGTCCGCGGTGCAGACAAAGATGCGGCCTCAGCGGCTGTGACGACAGGGATAACGCCGTTTTCCTGCAGGATGCCTAGAGTGGGTTGGCCGTTTTGATAGAAGCTGACAAGTTTCATCGTGATTCCTCCTCTTTTGCGGAACTGATGCTTTGATTGGGCGTTCTTTCGCTTTTGGGAGATATTTGGTAAAACGTCAGTTCCTTATGCGACAAGTATAGTGAGCAGAAAGATGAAATAGGAAACAAGGATATGCTATTGCAAGGTGTTCTCTCAGCTAGTTTCAGGCGTATGTGTTGGAGAAAGCTTCATTTCCGAGGCAACGTCACGGACAAAGCGGCTGAGAGGAAATGAAGCGTCCGTTTTTTCTCTCAGTCGAGAGAGTAAGACATCGTGAAACACATAGTCTTCCATTAAAAAAATATGAGTGGGGTCATTAGTGAAAAACGCGCTGCCTTCGTTAGTGGTACTATGACCGTAAAGCAGATCGCGGCTGTCGACGGAAAGAATAAACCACTCTGCAGGAGTTTCCTGCTTGTGGAATTTTAAAGCGCGGTGTGCGGCGAGCGGCGGGAGCGGCTGTTCTACCTGGAAGGTGATGCCGCCAAGAGTACAGCCGCGTGCAGCGCAGGCTTTTAGTTCCGGCAGCAGCTCTTGGTATAAGTCGTCCCAAAGAGAGACGATAATTTTATCGGCAGCTTCTTGCAGCAGTTGTCGGCAAAAAGCAAGAATAGGCTCTCGGCCACGCACCGTGGAAACATAACGTTCTTCCTGGGGCTGCTCTTCCAGACGACATAGTTTATCCGCTAACTGTCCGTAAGAATGAGTCCATTGGGTGCGGAGCTGCTCTAAAAATACGGTAGTTGGTAACGGTGCATAGGCTTTGGTGCCATCGCTGTCGGCTTCCAGCATCACGACACCTCGTTCGACTAATGCGTCCAGAATGTCATAGATGCGGGTGCGAGGGATGCCGGCAGTTTTACTGACTTTATAGGCGTTGCTGCGTCCTAGGCGTAGAAGAGCTAAGTAGGTTTTAGCTTCATATTGTGTAAGGCCGAAAGCTTGTAATTCTTGACAAAGTGTATCCATTTAACGATGACTCCTTTTTAGTAGTCACTACAATGAATACTATAGAGAAGCGCGTAAAAAATGTCAATAAAATCCTCTTGACGGATTAGATAGTAAAGCGCAAATTAGTAAGTGAGAAGTAGCTGAGGAGGCGGAATGAATTATGCGAATGATCGATTTATCGCAGCCGTTGCACGAAGGCATGCCGGTGTATCCTGGTACGCCTGCTCCTGTATTTTCTACAGTAACTACCGTGGAGAACCATGGGTATCGGGTAAAGAAAATTGCAATGAACACGCATGTCGGTACCCACATGGATGCGCCGGCGCACATGCTGGCAGACGGAAAAACCCTGGATGCGTTGCCCTTAGAGCAGTTTGTGGGCCGGGCGGCGGTATTGGATGTGAGAAATTGCGCTGGCGGTGTAATCGGTTTAGGAGAGCTGCAAGCGCAAAAAGAACTGTTGGCGCAAGCTGACTTTGTTTTGTTTTGGACAGGCTGGAGCCGCTATTGGGGGCAGGAACAGTATTTGCGGCAGTACCCTATTTTAACGGCGGAAGCCGCGAGTTATCTAGGCAAGTGTCAGCTAAAAGGGGTAGGAATTGACGCTATTTCCTTTGATGCGATTGACAGCAAGGCGTTTGAAATTCATCAACAGCTGTTGGCGCAGGAATTGGTATTGATTGAGAATTTAACCCGCTTAGAGGAGGTTCAGAGAGGTGCGAACTTTTTTGCTCTTCCTTTACCTCTCAGCGAGGCGGATGGTTCGCCGGTGAGGGCCTTTGCTTCGCAAACAGAAGTGATATAATTAAAAATAAAAATGAGCAAGAAGAGGTGCTTTGTTATGGCGGCGAAACCGGACTATAAAAAATACGGCTTTATTCCCCAACGGCAGAAGGGCCTGTTGCTTATGCGCTTGCGCAACTGCGCAGGCAATGCAAGCGCAGAGGATTTACGCAAGATTGCGGCGCTCGCGGAGAAATTCGGCAGCGGTGAAGTGCATTTTACGGTGCGTCAGGGCGTAGAGATCCCCGGTGTGCCGGAAGAGCGCTTTGAAGAGGCGTTGCAGGCTATTTTAGACGCAGGGTTACAGCATGCGGTCTGTGGTTTGCGTGTGCGTCCCGTCATGGTGTGCCCCGGCAACAGCACTTGCCCGTACGGCCTGGTGGATACGAACAGCCTGGGAAAATTACTGGATAAAGACTATGTAGGCAAGGATTTGCCGGCCAAGACGAAGTTTACGGTTTGCGGCTGCGCCAATGCTTGCACCAAGCCGCAAGGGCATGATGTGGGTTTCCGAGGAGCAGCGGAGCCGCTGTTGAAAAAGGAAAGCTGTATACGCTGCGGCGCTTGCGTGAAGCGCTGTCCGGCGAAGGCTATGTCGCTGGAGTCCGGCGAGTTGGTAATCGATTATCAAAAATGCCTGTCCTGCGGTGTTTGCGTGCGTTTGTGCCCCAAGAAAGCGCTGCAAACAGGGCGGGAAGGCTACCATATTTATGTCGGCGGCAAAGGCGGAAGGTATACACAGGAAGGCAAGATTGTCGCAGAATTTATCGCCGAGAAAGAAGTGCCGAAATATCTGGACGCTATTTTAGCGGTGTATGAAGACATTGGTGAAAAAGGCCAGCGTCTGAATGCTGTTATGTCCCGCTATGGGCTGCGGAATTTCCAAAAGCGCATGGAGAAAAAGCTGGGAGACCAATAAGTTTTCCATGGGATATTCTTGAAGAAGCAAGCAAGGCCGCAACTGCGGCCTTGCTTTTCTTTGACAGCGTAAGGCTTCTTTGCTACGATAGTCTGACACCTGAAAGAGGACTAAGGAGAATGTTGTGAGGACGCAATCGTTATTTAAATTGGCTTGGCCTATTTTTATTGAGCAAGCTCTCATTATTATGGTGGGAGTCGTAAATGTATATATCCTCAGCCGTTACGATAGTTCGGCAGCTGCGGCGGTGGAAGGCTGCACCCAGGTGCTCTGGAATGTATTCTTGGTCTTTGCCGTTATTTCGCTCGGAACCTCGGTGCTGGTAGCCCAAAATGTTGGTGCCGGAAATCGCGAACGCATTGATAAGACGGCGGCTGTATCGCTGCTGTTCAGCTTAGGACTGGGACTATCCGCCAGCGTTGGGCTGACTCTTTTTGGAGAAGAGTTACTGCTCTTTCTGGGCTTATCAGAAGGACTGTTAGCGCATGCCAAAACCTATTTACTGTTAGTGGGCGGTTTTATTTTGCTAGACGCCCTGTTGTTTTCCAGCGATGCAATTCTGAAGGGTTTTGGGCGCACCAGGCAATGCTTGGCGGTGACGGCGACGATGAATGTCCTCAATCTTTGCGGCTCAGCGGTGTTGGGTTTAGGATTGTTTGGTTGTCCGCCTTTAGGCGTTCTTGGGGTAGCCCTGGCGGCTGTCGGCAGCAAGGCGGTGGCGGTCGCGTTGGTGCAAGGGTATTTATTTACCCGCCTCTTGAAACCTGCGATTTTCCGCCATTTGCTTACTTTTCCATTTTTGGAGATGCGTCAGGTGTTGAAAATAGGTTTTCCCGCAGCGATGGAAAGCATGTCCTACACCTTGAGCCAGACGGTGCTGATGGCGCTGATTTTGTCGTATTTAGGTTCGGAAGCCTATGTAGCGCGTACCTATGCTTGGTCGGTCATCAAAATGGCCTTTCTTTTTTCCTTGGCTATCGGCCAGGCCAATGTCATTATGATCGGCCAGTTGGTGGGCGCCGGGCGTTTTGACGAGGCGGCGCGCGTAGGCATGCGTAATTTTCGCATTGCTTTCGGTGCGGCCTGGGTGCTCGGCTTTGGATTGTTTGTGGGGCGTACGGAGTTGATGCGTATCTTCACGGCGGAAGAGGCTATTATCTCCTTGGGAGCGCTAGTGTTTATGATTGACGCGTTTTTAGAGCCGGGACGGACTTTTAACATTGTACTTATTTCCGGTTTGCGCGGCGCCGGGGATGTGCAATTTCCCGTGGTGATGGCTGTTTTGTCTATGTGGAGCGTGAACATTGGCTTGGGCTATTATTTAGGCGTTGTTTTGGGCTATGGACTGCCGGGTATCTGGGCGGCCATGCTTGTGGACGAATGGATTCGCGGTCTGGCTATGCTCTGGCGCTGGCGCAGCGGCGCCTGGCGGAGTAAAGCCTTGGTGTGATATGAGAAGGGGAAACGTAACACAGAGCATTCCTGTAATATCTAAAAACGGTATTTGAAAAAAGAGACGCCCGGCAATACAATAACAATGTGCTGACCCGACAAGATAGGCACAAGT
>SAAJ01000055.1 GCA_009929485.1 Negativicutes bacterium | reverse complement strand
CCATCAGCGGTCGGTCCTCTGTGACATCCGGGACGAGGTGGATGCTCTGGACACACTCCTGCAGGATACCCGGCTGAACCGCAGACGTATGCAGGGTGCTGTTCGGATCATCCAGCAGATGATCAACCGGGAATTATAAGCACTTGTAGTTATAAAAACACGGCGTTTTTGTCGGAAAGACACGGACGCATAAACAGGCGTATAAATATGCGCCGCAGAGATAGAGAGGAAAATTGCTATGAAAACAGGTAGAAATTTGCAGGAGGTCCTGGTCGAATTGAACCGGCAGAACCAGGCAAAGCAGGATTTCATCAGTCCGGCGCAGGGAATGCGTCTCCGGGAAGATGGACACACCTTTGAGATCAACCATCTCACTACGAATCAGCAGGAGGTGTTCGGTACGACCTCGCTGTTCCATCGTCAGGTGGCATCGGCGCTGGGTATCCCGGTCAAATACTATGATCTCATGCAGGCACAGAAGCCGGAACTCCTGGCCGAGAACGTGAACAGCTGGTTTGCGGACAAGCCTAACTCTTACATGGTCCGCTCGATGGATTACGGTGCCGGACAGGTGGCCCGCGCATTGCTGTCAGAACGCTATCGCCGTATCGACAACATGGAGATTGCCACAGCTGTCCTGCCGCTGTTTGCAGGTAACGATCAGTACGAGGTGATGTCCTGCGAGGTGACGGAAAACCGTCTGTACCTCAAGGTGGTCAATCACCGTCTGGAGATGGAAGTCCGCAAGGGCGATATCGTGCAGGCTGGTGTGATGATCTCCAACTCTGAGGTTGGTCTGGGTGCTGTGTCCATTCAGCCGCTGGTATACCGTCTGGTCTGCACCAACGGTATGGTGGTGAACGACATGGGCGAACGCCGCCACCATGTCGGTCGGCAGGCAAAAGCAGTGGAGGACAGTTTTGCACTGTATTCGGATGAAACGATGGAAGCCGAGGACAAGGCATTTCTTTTGAAGCTGCGTGATACCACGATGGCTGCCATCGATGAGGCTCGCTTTTCTCAGGTGGTCGGCCGCCTGCAGGAATCTATGGCAGTACCGATCACCGGCAAGGTGCAGGATGTGGTGCAGCTGACCGCGCAGAGCTATGGCATCAATGCCGAGGAGCAGGAAGGCATCCTCAAGTACCTCATCGAAGGCGGTGACCTGTCGTTGTACGGTCTTTCCAATGCGGTGACCCGCGCATCGCAGGACGTTGTTTCTTACGACCGTGCCACCACACTGGAAGGCATCGGCTGGCAGGTTGCCACGATGGAGCCGCAGCAGTGGAAGCAGATCAATCAGTGAGGTGGCGGCTATGGAAGAGGTCATTCACTGGATCACAGAACACAAAGAGGAAAGCGCTCCAAACAGGAAAGTCAGCCACAGCCACCCGGACCCGACAGCCAATGAAGCCATCGGCAATGTGGTTCGGGAAGAGCGCAGGAAGAAGCACCGCCCAAGGAAACGCCCGAAAAAGGAATACCAGGAAAAGAAACGCCCACGCATCGGTGTATGGCGGGCAGAGGAGGCGAAGTCGGATGAGGGAGAATGAAGTCGAAAAGCGGTTTGTGGAAGCAGTAAGGGCCGTCGGAGGACAGGCCCTTAAATTTACCAGTCAGACTATGAACGGCGTGCCGGATCGGTTGGTTCTACTGATCGGTGGCAAGTGTGCGTTTGTGGAACTGAAAGCCCCTGGAAAGCAGATGCGCATCCTTCAGCGGAAGCGCAGACAGCAGTTGGAGGCACTGGGCTTTCCGGTGTTCTGTGTTGACCGTTTGGAGCAGATCCAGCCTGCGGTGGACGCACTCCTGCACTGGACGCCGGGTGAGCCTATCCCACAGGGGATCGGGGCGAAAATCCCGGAGATGCCGGAAGTTACGCTGCCGCAGGGAAATACACAAGGCGAAGAAACACAGGCACAGGATGCCGGGGAGGAGGTGATGCCGCTATGAAGTTCATTCCACACGATTATCAGAGTTACTGCACCGAGTATATTAAAACGCACCCGATTGCAGCCCTTTTTCTGGATATGGGCTTGGGCTAAGGAAAGACCGTTATTACACTTTCCGCTATCAAAGACCTCATGCTGGAGACCTTTGAGGTCAGCAAAGTCCTCATCATTGCACCGCTGCGTGTTGCCCGTGACACATGGCCGGCAGAAATCGAGAAATGGGACCATCTGAAAGGTCTGGACATCTCCGTCATCGTTGGAGATGTCAAGACCCGGATCGCAGCAGTCCACCACCCGGCGATGATCTACATCGTCAATCGGGAGAACATCAAGTGGCTGGTGGAGTATTACGAGAAAAATGGAATGCACTGGGATTTTGGCATGGTTGTGATCGATGAGCTGTCATCGTTCAAGAACTACCAGTCCCAGCGTTTTAGGTTCCTGCGAAAAGTGCGGCCGTTTGTGAAGCGGTGGGTCGGTCTGACCGGTACACCTTCTTCTAATGGTCTCATGGACCTTTGGGCGGAGATCGGGATTCTGGATGGCGGGGAACGGCTCGGCAAATTTATCGGCCGCTACCGGGAAGCCTACTTCAAGGCCGGGTCGATGAACCCGGCAACAGGCATCGTGTTCCAGTATGTTCCCAGACAGGGAGCAGAGGAGATGATCTACCAGAGGATTTCGGATATCACGATTTCCATGAAGGCTTTAGATTATCTCAATATGCCGGATTGTGTACCTACAAGGTGCGAAGTCGAGATGAACACGCAGGAACGGGAACTCTACGATATGCTCCGGCAAGATCTTCTGATTCCGCTGAAAGACGGTGACATAGACGCCGCCAATGCTGCATCACTGACAGGAAAGCTGTTGCAGATGAGCAATGGCGCGGTCTATGACGAGAACGGCAAGGCGAGAGTCATTCACGACCACAAGCTGGAAGCTCTCGAAGACCTGATCGAAGCCGCCAACGGACAGCCGGTGCTGGTAGCTTACTGGTTTAAGCATGACCGGGAGCGTATCATCAACCATCTGTCGAAGCTGAAGATCAAAGTCCGGGACATCAAGAGCAGTACCGACATCAAGGATTGGAATGCCGGGAACATCCCGGTCGCACTGATCCACCCTGCATCGGCCGGACATGGCCTGAACATCCAGCAGGGCGGACACATTTTGATCTGGTTTGGGTTGACCTGGTCTTTGGAACTGTATCAGCAGACCAACGCCCGTCTTTGGCGGCAGGGACAGACTCATGTGGTGACCATTCACCACATCATTACGAAGAATACCGTGGACGAGGATGTCATGGCGGCATTGGAGCAGAAAGACATGACACAGGAAAAGCTGATATCTGCCGTTAGAGCACGGCTGGAGGAATAGGAGAAAAGTTTGAAACAAAGAATTAGAGGTTACCCAAGCAATAAAAAGGCATAGCAAATAAACCACCTAAAAAGCTGGTTTTAAAAAATAAATATAAACGCAACACCTAATCAGGAAGCTGGTAAAGGTTCATCTTTGATGACATAACCCCGTTGTCTTAATAGATTAAGTGCTTGTGAAGTAGAAAGAATCTTTTCTTCCTTCACGGGACGAGATTCAAGAAAACCTTCTGGTGTGTATGGCTTTGAATCTGAGAGTATGTGCCAGATAGCGGTCAGGATCATACGACAGATAGCAATGATAGCTTTCTTGTGACCACGGCGTGCTTTGATACGCTTGTAGCGATTAGTAAATTCAGGATGCTTCTTAGATTTGATTAAAGCATTTGCAACTTGTACCAGAACTGGTTTAAAATAGGAACCAGCACGGGAAATCCTAGTTGATTTGATTTTTTGATTGCTTTGATCATTACGTGGACAGCATCCTGCCCAAGAGACGAGGTGTTTAGCTGTGGGGAAGACAGACATATCACCACCAATCTCAGAAAGCACTTGAATAGCAGTCAGTGGATTCTTATCGAATCCAGGAACAGTCCTTATTAGATTTAAAGCAGCCTCATATTTATCACTGAGACGAAAGATTTCCTGTTCTACTTCTGAAGAGTGCTTTTTAAGTTCGTCGATATGATTAAGGCACTGTCTAAGTTTTACAGCTTGTTCTTTTGAAATGCTACCTTCAACAGCAGTTTGTATCTCTTCAATAGGTGATTTACACCTGCGGTCAACAAAGGGTGATACATCAAATTTTTCTCCAGGGTGTTGCAAAATATGTTCTGTAATAGAACGAGAAGATTTTCCAAATACGTCATCAAAAACATCGTCAAGTTTAAGGTTAGAAACTGTAAGGCAATTTTGAGCACGATTTTTCTCGCTAGTAATCATACAAGTGAGCTTATATCGGTATCTTACAAGATCTCTAAGTTCCCTGATGTCAGCAGGTGGAATGAAAGATGGTTTTACCATTCCACACATGTAAAGGTCACAAATCCATTTAGCGTCTTTACGATCGGTTTTGTTTCCTTTCATCGGCTTAGTGTATTTGGGATGAGATAGAGTAACCCAAAGATTGTGTTGCTCTAAGATGTTAAAAACAGGGATCCAATACTTACCAGTAGATTCCATGCAGACATCGGTACAGTTGTACTTAGCAAGCCAATTACACAGCTCATTTAGTCCTTTTGTGAAGGAAGAAAAGCGAGCTTGCTTATACTCTGTACGATTACTGGAATCAGTAATTCCGATACAGGCATAGATCCATGTTTTGTGGACATCAAGCCCACAGCAATTAAATTTTAAGATTTTAAATGACAATAAAATAACCTCCTGAAATTTATAGTTATAAAACTGACAGTGACTGGTCACCCGGCGAGATCGAGTCGACTTCGGAAGAGATAAGTTTACGGGCTACTGTTATGCGCCACTCATTGATGCCTTAACGGATGACCGACAACACATAATTATACGAGGTCGCCGCTATACAGCCCCGCCACTCACCTCCACGTGTTCTGTAGTGTGTCAGTCTTATAGGAAAATAATATCAGAAGGAACAAGAATAGAGAATAAGAAGCGAAAGTCAGCCAACATGTTTCATGACGCATTGGTGCCTTTCGCAGAAAGGCGGAAAATAATTATGGGAAAGAATACGACCAATTACAAGTTTCTGAATGCAAAGGATCGTGCCTCTGAGAGAAAGAACTCTCACGGCATTCTGGATACCGACCGATATCACTACAAGACTGCACCGCATGTGCAGACCGGCAAGCGGAAGCGCGACAGCGATGGATTTTTCACACCGTATGCGATGTTCCGTCCGTACAGTGGCACTGGGCTGCTGTGTGCGATCTTCGGGGAAACACCTGCCCGTAAGACCTCTGACCTGCGAGTCACACAGGATATGCTGGCGAAGGAAGCCTATGAGCATGAGATCGAACTGCTCATGTGTCAGGCAAAAGCCTATGAGCTTCAGTTTCACAAGCGTTTCTGTGCGGAAGACCGGGCAGAGGAATGCTATGCGAAAGCAGTGGCGGCAGGCAAACACCCGGATGCACCGAAGCTGACGGCGGAGGATACCAGACAGACGATTCTGGATGCAGTTACGTGGCGTTTCGATTGGATTCAGCAGAACAAGAGAAAGTGCTATCGCTTTGCTGAAATCCTGATCGATGCAAAGGAGCACCATCTGGTGACAGACAGGGAAGAAAAAGAAAACTTTGTAGACCTGTTTGTGCGGAACGCAGCTCTGATGCCGGAACCGAACCGCAAACTGATCGACTGCATGTATGAGGCAGCATGGTATTCCATCTATATGTTCAAGTATGGATTGGATGGACAGAAGGTGCCGGCACCGTGGTACGACACAAAAGAAAATGATTCAGGAAAGGGCAGGGTGAACGACTGATGGGAATGGCAGCGGACAATCTGGAATGCTACGAGAATCTGGCGAATGCGATCATCCTGCAGGCTGTCAAGGATTATAAAACTGTACTGTTCCGTCTGGAGGACCATCCGAACAACCGGGATGCGCAGTTTGAGAAAAAGAGGCTGGAAGGTTTCTTTCACTCCAACTGGTACAACACGCTGACGGATCTGGATGCCGGCACACTCATTTCAGGTGTGCAGGCAAGAGTGAAGGTTGAAGCCGTGGAGCGTAGAAGGAGGAGGGCAGAAAACCTGCGCCGGAAGGCGGAGCGCGAGATGAAAAAGCTCGTGAAGCTGCTCACGGAAGCCGGTGCTGCTCTGACTCCGGAGAACATCCGGGCATTAGGTGATATTGCGTGATAAAAAATAAACAGACCAGAACAGGAGGTGCAGTATGGCAGACGAGATGGATTATATGGAACAGGCAAAGGAACTGGCTGATTCCTACAGGCTGCTGGTACACAGGCGGGATATGCTCCGGCAGCAGTACGAGGATTCCCGGTCCTGGTTTTATACTAAGGACGAGATCATCTACAAGCTGTCGCAGGGTGCACATGAGGAATCCGAGCGCGTACAGACCAGCGGTACATCAAATCCGGTGGAACGCACCGTGCTGAACTGTGACAAGGTGCTGGCATCCATGAACCGGGAAGTTCAGACCCAGCGCACCGAGCAGTTTCTGGAACCCTATTACAAGGTCTGTGAAGATATCGAGCTGTTCGAGGTTGGACTGCGCAGTCTTCGGGGGTGTACACGGATCGTGGCGGAGCAGCTCTTTGTGGACGGCAGAAAGCAGTCGGAGATCACTGGTATGGATGGGAGAACTTTAAGCCGCCGGGTAGTGGATCGAGAGAAAGAAACTGCGTTGCAGGGGATTGCGGATGTGATCCGCTTGCATGACAGACACAGGAGGGGAGAATGTGGGAAGACCGATTAAGTGGAGTTTTCAGCCGGATAAACGGCATGTAGCCATAGCAAAAGATGCCTGCGGCGGTTATGAAAAACTCAAGGAAGATATTGCGGAAAAGGAGAAAATGCTGGCTGAGATCAAACAGGAACAGGCAGCGGCTATCTCCGATTTGGAGCGCGGCATCAAGGAAGAGATGTATATGGAGTGCAAAAGGGAATACGACAAGCAGAGCACACAGCTTCGTATTATGGAGCTGGCTCTGAGCCGTGTGTCCGATTCGGATGCGAGGGCAGCAGTCAGACAGTTCTATTTTGAGCGTATTCCGTTGAAGTCGATGAAGGATTCCAACGGCTGTTCTTTTGGAAAAAGCAGGGCAGATTATTACAAGGGAAAAGGCTTCAAAGAATTTGTAGTAAATCTGGAAAAAGAGGGCTTTTTCAGGAAAAACAGCAGTTAATTAGGAAAACTGCTTCTTATGTGTACATCGGTTTTTTGCTATACTTTATACTAGGAAAATAAGATAAAACCAGGAGCGGATAAGAGTGCTGGGAGCGAAAGCTGCCCGGTATTTTTATCCGCTTTTTACATGTTATGCCGTCACGGATTCGGATTCCGGACGGCTGTTTTTGTATCAGGAGAGAAGAGGTGAAACCCAGAATGGGGAGAAAGAAAAGCAACGCACGGATTCTGCCGCGTGGCAGGAAGATCCATGTGAACAAGTACATCAACAAGCGTGGCTGCACCAAGCATAAAAGCGCCGCCACGCATAACCACAGCATCGAAAAGCAGCAGGAAAGCAGCCACACAACTTATGACAGCTTCCCCGCTTACAACTGGCCGACGACCAGAATCCCGAAGCAGTATGAGATCTGGTTTGCAGAGCTTGGTAACCATTATGGCACCTGTGTGCAGAGTGGGAACCGTCCGGTGCTGATCCTGACAAACGATATTGCGAACCGTTATTCGCAGACCTTCACAGTTATTCCGCTTACGAGCAAGATGAAAAAGCTCGACCTGCCAACACATATCGTGCTGACAGAAGCACATTGTGAGATGCTCAGAGCGGAACGACTGGAGGATTCCATTTTGCTGGTCGAGCAGATCACAACGATCGACCAGTCGGCACTGTTTGGACGCCTTTGCAGGGTGATCTCTGCTGAGAAAAAGCAGGAGATTGAACAGGCTGTGGCAAGGCAGTTTGATATGCACAGTACTAAGAAAAACAAACAAAATACAGACGAAAATGCTGTGCGCGGCAGCAATGCCAATTACGGCAGCAACGCTGTACACAGCAGGAAGGAGGTCTAACCGCTATGGTGGATATCAAAAATATCCCGGCGGAGCTGAAGACCTCCTGCCGGTTTTGTGTCTGGAAATTTGAAAAGCGAAACGGTCAGAAGACCAAGATGCCGTATAACCCGGCGAATGGTGATAGAGCCAGGATCAATGATCTCCGCACCTTTGCAGATTTCAAGACTACGCTTGTCACTTATGCAATGGGCGGCTATGACGGCATCGGCATTGCTGTGGGCAGTGATATCGGAGCTTTTGACATCGACCACTGTATCCGTGAGGACGGGACGCTGAATGACACAGCGGACACCGTACTTTCAATCTTTCCTACAGCGTATGTAGAGAAGTCACCGTCCGGCAAAGGTCTGCGTGGATTCTTCCATGTGCCAGAAGACTACGTCTACGACAAGACGGTCTACTACATCAACAACCGCAGCAAAGGTCTGGAAGTGTATATGCCCGGTGCGACAAACCGCTTCGTCACCGTAACGGGAGATGTTTACCGCACAGGTGAAATTCCCAACGATGAAACAGCGATGACCACACTGCTCGATACGCTCATGAAGCGGAACAAGCAGGTACAGCAGACTCATTTTCAGCACCATTCGTATCTGGATGACGAGGCCGTCATCGCACATGCCAACGAAGCCGGCAACTCCGAGAAGTTCAAAAAACTCTTTGCCGGTGACTGGGAAGAACTCTACGGCAGCCAGTCGGATGCTGATATGGCGCTCTTGTCTATTCTGGCATTCTGGTGCGGCTGTGATGAGGAGCAGATGGACCGCATCTTCCGCACATCTGGTCTGATGCGCCCCAAGTGGGATCGCAAACAGGCTGGTTCGACCTACGGTGCTATCTCTATCCGCAACACGGTCAATACCTGCGCTTCGGTCTATATTCCTGTCAACGCACAGGACATCGTGGATGAGGAGTTTGCAAATCTCGATGAAGACGTAGAATACCAGCCGGATCTTTCCAAGATCACTCTGACATTGAGTGAAATGGCACCACACTCGAATCCTCGCTATGGCAGGGAAGAAATCGGCATGGGCAATGCTTTCGCCGATTACTTCAAGCCCATCGCACGGTACAACAGCGAGCGCGGCATCTGGTATGTCTATGACGGTTCTGTCTGGAGAGCAGATTCCGAGAATCTTCGTGTGGCAGAACTCGCAAAGCTGCTGGCAGATAAGCTGTATCTGTTTGCACTGGAAATCAAGGAAGAGGATGCCAGAAAGCGCTTCATCGAGAGGGTTAAGAAGCTCCAGTTGAGGAGAAATCGTGACACCATGATCAAAGACGCAAAGTCGGTTTTTCCGCTGGCAATGAAGAATTTTGATCGTGACATTTATCTCTTCAACATGGCAAATGGTACGCTTGACCTGCGAACTGGTGAGTTCCGGGAACACAGACCGGAGGACTTTCTCACAAAGGTATCCCCGGTAGTTTACGATCCGGAAGCCAAGTGTGACCGCTTTATCCGATTTATGGATGAAGTCATGATGGGTGACAAGGACACTGCCCGATATACACAGAAGGCTCTGGGGTATGCGCTGTCTGGCGATACCCGGATGGAGTGCTTTTTCATTTTGTATGGTGCGACCTCACGAAATGGTAAAGGCACCCTGATGGAAACCTTTCTGCGTCTGATGGGCGATTATGGTCGAAATGCCGATCCTGTGCTGCTTGCCATGAAGTTCAATGCTCAGAGCAATGGACCGACTGAGGAACTGGCACGTCTGGCCGGTTCTCGATTTGTCAACATCTCCGAGCCGGAGAAGAAGCTGACTATTGACGCGGCACTTACCAAACGATTGACCGGTAACGATACGATCACTGCCCGGTATCTGCATGAGAACAGTTTTGAGTTCCGCGCTGGGTTCAAGATTTTCATTAACACGAACTATCGACCGAACATCACAGACCTTACGTTGTTCCATTCCGGACGTGTGAAGATGATCCCGTTCAATCGGCACTTCAACGAAAATGAGCAGGACAGGGGACTGAAAGCCTTTTTTGCAGATCCGGATAATCTGTCTGGCATCTTCAACTGGGTGTTTGAGGGATTTAAGATGTTTATCAGAGAAGGTCTTGAGATGCCACAAGCAGTTAAGGATGCCACGGCGGATTACGAGCTGGAATCTGATAAGGTCGGTCAGTTTGCAAACCTCTGCCTGCGGCATGCAAAGGGCGAGGAGTTACGCTGTGCAGCAGTTTTTGATATTTACAAACGCTGGTGCGAGGCGAACAACACAAAGGCTCTGAGCCAGCCGAACTTCAAAAAAGAACTGGAGCAGAAGTATACCTATGAGGTCCGCAGACCGTGGAAGGAAAAGGGGAATGCCACTGCTTTCTGGAATGACTGTGCATGGGTTCAGGAAGAGGATGACGGTGGCGATGTTCTGAAAGGCTCTGCACCGAAACACATCGAGAAGCTGATCCAGGATTCTGTTTCGGAGACAAATGAGGAGTTCTCGGAGCTGAAGGACTGAGATAAGGCTGTAGAAGATGTTCCGTATTCTGTAGAAGCTAATCCATGATTTTGTAGAAGTGACCCCTGTTCTGTAGAAGTAATTTCACAGTTTTTGCTGCCGTTTTATGCCTCACAGGAGCAAAAAGCAGTTGTGGCTGCCAATTTTGCTTCTACAGAGCTTCTACAAAATCAGGGCTTGTAGAAACGGCAAACCATCAAGAAAGCTCGATTTTAAGCGGTTTTCTTGCAATCTTTATTATCTTCTATTCTTTCTTGTAGAAGATGTAGAAGATTATATGGTTAAGTAAAATAATTAAATACGTATAAGAAAAAACCAAAATGACTTCTACATCCTCTACAAACCATAAAAAAGAGAAAAACAGAGGCTCATTTTGTGGGAGCCATTATTGTGTAAAAACAACCAGAATCTTTGTGGGCATCTTTTGTGGCGGCTTGCTTTGTGGGAATGACAAGGCGAAGCCGGAGCAAAGGATGCCTGCTTTGATAATACATGAAAAGCGGAGGAAAACATGATAGAAAAAATTGTGAACAAGAATCAAAATCAGCACTGGCTTGGTGCAGATACGGCAGGATATGACGACTTTCGCATCAAGCAGATGATGCCGCTGCCGATTGGAACTACGGTCATGGCAGTCGATGTGGATGAGGATGACAATGTGGTGATGAGAGATTGCAATGAAATCTCCCAGCCCTATTGCCTGGTACTGACAGAGGACGAGAGCGGTAAAACGGAGATTTATCCTTACAACCTTTCGACCGATGGCGGCATTGATGTGCGCGGTACTGTGATTCCGATTCGCCAGTGTCCGAAGTGCCACAAGAAAATGCGGCCGCACATGGAAGAGTACGAGGTTGGAACACTTTACTACACCTGCTCCTGTGGGCACAAAGAACTTGGCTGGGAAGAAATGGAGGACGAAACCAATGAGTAAGATCATCACCTGTGAACAGGTCAGCAATGGCCATCCCGATAAAATCTGTGACCAGATCGCAGATGCCATCGTGACCGACATTCTCCAGCATGACAGGAACGCCCGTGTGGCAATCGAGTGTCTGCTGAAAAAGAGCCAGCTTTTTATTGCCGGCGAAGTCACTACCGATTACCGGCCAAACTACAACCAGATCGTCCACGATGTGTTCAACCGCATCGGTGCCGAAAAGCTGGGATGGAACCTGACCGAGCTTCTCCGCATCGGCATTCTGGTGGACAAGCAGTCGCCAGATATTGCACTGGGTGTGGACAAGGGCGGTGCTGGTGACCAGGGAATCATGTATGGTTATGCCACCAACGAGACGGCAGAGCAGATGCCGATTCCCTACATGGTCGCCACCAAATTCCTGCAGCTGCTGAAGAACCATCCGTCTAAGATGTTCCGTGCAGATGCCAAGGTACAGGTCAGCTACGATTACGACACCGGTCGTATCACCACCTTCCTCTGCTCCGTGCAGCATAGCCCGGATGTGGAGGTCAGCGACTTCCGGCACATCATCGAATCCATGATGGTGCTTGCCGCCTGCGAGTATGGTCTGGATGGTGACTTCACGAAGCTGGTCAATCCGACCGGCCGTTTCGTGCTGGGCGGCAGCTACGCCGACTGTGGTGTGACCGGCCGGAAGCTGGCGTGCGATACCTACGGCGGCATCGGTCGCATGGGTGGTGGTGCTCTGAGCGGCAAAGACCCGACCAAGGTGGATCGCTCCGCAGCATACATGGCGAGAAAGATTGCCAAGGACATCGTGCAGGCGGGCTACGCTGACAAGTGTGAAGTCCAGCTGGCCTACGCCATCGGTGTGGTACAGCCAGTCGGTGTGTCGGTGGAGTGCTTCGGCACGGAGCACCAGTCCCTTGACTTCATCGAAGCCTACGTCCATGACAGCTACGACCTGACCCCGCAGGGTATCATCAAGCGGCTGGGACTGCTGGATGTAGATTACAACAAGGTCAGTGCCTACGGTCACTTCGGCAAGGCTGGTCTTCCGTGGGAGGATTAAAAAAGAGCCTATCCGAAAAGGATAAGCTCTCAACAAGTGAGTGATATTCTACGCCGTAAGGCTCCCCGTCACTCCCGGAGGATTAAACATCATGCCATTGGTCTAGCTTGGGAAACGGTAAGAGTCAGTCCAAGATGCTGGAAAATGTTTAACAAAGTTCCAAGATTAGGAGTTGTTTTGCAAGATTCAATTCTTGCAACAGAGGACTGAGGAATGCCACACATAGCAGCAAGATCACGCTGGCTTAAGCCAAGTGCGTTTCGCTGCTCGACCATTGCGGTTACGATGGCTGCGATTTCTTCAGTTTCTTCCATGTCTTTTGCAATGACAGGATCGACTGCTTTTACGTGTGCTTTGTAATCGTTCCAAGTTTTCATAATTCACCGTTCTCCTTTCTGGACAGATAGTCATCACGTTCACGCTTTGCTTTCTCAATTTCCCTGCGAGGAGTCTTCTGAGACTTCTTACGGAATTGATGGAGTAGAACAAAGGTGTCTTTTTGGACGAAGAAATAAAAAACGCGGTTGTTACCGGGACGTAATTCCCAGATGTCTTCTTCCAAATGTTTTGTGATGTTTTCATTCATGTTGGTCCCGTTTAGTGAGAGCAACTCAATGTATAAGCTGGCTTGCTTATGTTGGATGCGGGCATCCTTGTTGGTAGAGGCTTTAATGCGTAACCCTTCGAGGAAGTCCCAAACCTGACATTCACCGTCTCTTGTTTGATAGAACGCAATTTCATATTTAGCGTCGCTCATTAGTGTATGGTCTCCTAAGTTATCTTATTC
Organism: Negativicutes bacterium; assembly: GCA_009929485.1. Taxonomy (GTDB): domain Bacteria; phylum Bacillota; class Negativicutes; order Anaeromusales; family Anaeromusaceae; genus Anaeromusa. The sequence continues at coordinate 2,663 of SAAJ01000055.1, read as the reverse complement.
ATTTGTTCAATATAATGATAGCATAAATGCTATCAGACTTCAATAGGAAAGGAAAAATAAAATGCCGTACAGACCCAAAATGCCATGCCATCACCCCGGCTGCCCGGAGCTGGTGGAACCCGGCCGGCTCTACTGTGAGAAGCACTTGCCTCTCCACCCAGAGGTTATTCGCCCGGCGGCGAAGCGTGGATACAACAGACGTTGGCAGAAAGCCCGGAAGTCGTATCTCGAAGCACATCCGCTCTGTGTGCAGTGCGCCAAGCAGGGTAAGTACGTCCGGGCAACGGTCGTGGATCACATCGTTCCACACCGTGGTGACCAGAAACTTTTCTGGGATCAGAACAACTGGCAACCACTGTGCAAGAGCTGCCACGATAAGAAGACGCTGACCGAGGACATCAATCCGACCTACACCTACTGACACCCCCGCCGGGGCCGGGGTCACTTCTCTACGGTGAAGTCACACGGAGACCGGTGGCCCCTTTTGCGTGAAAAACCGCAAAATTCATAGGCCGGGGGTCAGAGGAATAACGACGCAAAATGAAACAGGAAAATGTACAGGCATCGGAGCTTCGGTTCCGGTGCTATTCTTTTTCCCCGAAATGAACCAAAGTGTGTGAAACCTCTCGTAAACAGGGAGCTTTCGCACATTTTAGCTTGTTCCGGGAGGAGCAGGGACGAGCGGGAATCGGCCGCCGCAACAACGATCCAACTTGGCGGGGCAGTGCCGATTTCAACTTCGCTGCTTTTCGTATGTATTTTGAAATTTTTCTAAGAAACCGCCGAAGAAACGGCGAAAAATGAGAGTGAGGTGAGGGCAGATGGAAGATTACACGGCTGAGATGATCAGGGACATGGCTTTTTCCTTCTGCCCTCAGTGCGGTACGGCAATCGTACCAAACCATAAAGGCAGACCACGGAAGTTCTGCTCACCGGAATGCCGGTCACGGTGGAACAACACCCATCCAAAGCCGGAGAACTGGAAGACCGTGCGGTCGAAGATCTGCCCGGTGTGCGGCGGGGAGTTTTCCTACCGGCACCAGTATGGTCTGGAACGGAAATATTGCAGCCGTGCCTGTGCAAACAAAGGACGCTGGAAGGAGGGCGATGCAAATGGAAGGACCGCTGAACATAGAGCGTGATGTGGTAAAGAACGGTGTCCGGCTGGACTGTGTGTTTGAGGGCTATGAGTACCGCCCGGAGAGAGAAGAAGTCCGAAGCCAGCGGCTTGCCGGGTTTGAATGTGTGGAGATCGCAGAAAACACCGGGCTTTCTTTGGAACAGGTCACGGATTACTGCCGGGAACTGGGCCTGCCGGAAACGGGGAGCTGCCAGTTACAGCCACCGGATGGGTCGGGGGAACGGCGCTGTCCAGTGTGCGGACGGATTCTCGTGCAGAGAGGGAACAGTGGTCGGAGACGGTTCTGTTCTCCAGCTTGCCGGGAGGAATATTACAGGCAGCATAAGTCTTTTCGGATCGCGGTCTGTAAAAACTGTGGAAGGGAGTTCCATGCCGTAGATGAAGGAAAACGGCAGCGGAAGTTTTGCAGTCTGAATTGTTACTGGGATTATCGATACGGGATGAAGGGAGTGGATGAGGATGAGTAAGATTATCGGTGTGTTTCCGATGTTCAACACCGGGGGTATCTGTGTACATGCGATTGACGATGCGGAAGATAAGGTGCTGGCATCTGTGAACGGGGAAAACCCGGAATGGTGCGAGATGGCTGAACAGCCGCAGGAAGATGGAGATGAAATGGAGTCGGGCTTTTTGTTCGGCTCCTTTTTCGTGCCCTTCTCCGGGGTCATGCGCGTGTGAATCTGAATTAGGAGGAGCCTACATGAAAGCGACTGCTGAACTGAAGATGCTGCCGGTGTCCGTACTCAAGCCGGCCGCATACAATCCCCGGAAGAAGCTGAAGCCGGGGGATAAAGAGTACGAGAAGATCAAGAACTCCATCACGGAGTTCGGGTTCGCAGATCCTTTGGTGGTCAATGCCGACATGACGATCATCGGCGGTCACCAGAGACTGACTGTTGCAATGGAACTGGGCTATACCGAAGTGCCTTGTGCGGTGGTGGACATCGACAAGACCAGGGAAAAAGCCCTGAACATTGCGCTCAACAAGATCACGGGTGCATGGGATGATTCCCTGCTGGCTGATCTTTTGAAGGACATCGAAGATTCCAACTTCGACCTTGGCAAGACCGGCTTTGAGCCGCCGGAGATTGAGACCCTGTTCAACAAGGTCCACAGCAAGGAGGTCAAGGAAGATGACTTTGATGTGGAATCCGAGCTGAAACAGCCATGCTTCTCCAAAGAGGGCGACCTCTGGCATCTGGGTAAGCACATCGTTCTGTGCGGGGATTCCACCAAAGCGGAATGCTATGACACCCTGATGGACGGAATCAAGGCAAATCTGGTCCTTTCCGATCCCCCTTATAACGTGGATGTGGAAGAGACTGCCGGTAAGATCATGAATGACAACATGGGCGATTCGGAATTCTACCAGTTCCTGCTGGCAGCTTTCCAGCAGATGCACGGCCATCTTGCAGACGACGGTTCCATCTACATCTTCCATGCAGATACGGAAGGGCTGAACTTTAGAAAGGCATTCAAGGATGCCGGGTTCTACCTGTCCGGGTGCTGTATCTGGAAGAAG
>SAAJ01000054.1 GCA_009929485.1 Negativicutes bacterium | reverse complement strand
GGTTATGCCTGGCGACAACGTGCAGATGGCCATCGAACTGATTACCCCCATCGCCGTTGAAGAAGGTCTGCGTTTTGCTATCCGCGAAGGCGGCCGCACTGTCGGCGCCGGCGTAGTTACCGCAATCAACGCGTAACTTTGGTGAGTTGTTACAGTGCAATAAACGCATGCTTTGCCTGAGCGTGGTTACTGCGTTGCGGCAAGCGCCAACCCGGGGAGCGTCAACTCCCTGGGTTGTTCTTTGCCGGGCGTAAAGACGTATGGAATGTTGTTGACAGCCCAGGGGAAGTGTGCTAAATTGTATTAGTAACGTTTGCAATATAATGATTTTTGCAGGTAAGAGAGGTACAGACGATGCGTAACGCGATTACGTTGGCTTGTACGGAATGCAAACAACGCAACTATCAGTCCAATAAGAACAAGAAAAACGATCCTGATCGTATTGAACTGAGCAAGTATTGCAAGTTTTGCAAGAAACATACCGTACACAAAGAAACAAAGTAAGGTCAGGCTCGTAATTGGATAGGGGTGTAGCTCAATTGGTAGAGTAGCGGTCTCCAAAACCGTTGGTTGCGGGTTCGATTCCTGCCGCCCCTGCCAACCTATTGCTTGGAAGACGAGGATGTGAAACGATGGCTGCTCAGGAGACTGCGGCGCAAGGAACTGCGCAGTGGAAACGCTTTATCCGCGAAGTTCGGGCAGAACTTAAAAAAGTAACTTGGCCGACTCGCAAGGAACTGCTTTCGTATACAAGCGTAGTGTTTGTTGCCACCGTGGCAGTAGCCATGCTGATTTGGATCATCGATGCCGGCTTCAGCGGGTTGTTGCGTGCGGTGATCAAGTAACTAGGAGATAGGGGGAAGGCCCCCTGTGTGAAAAGGCGATGGATTCTGAAAAGATGTGGTATGTAATCCATACCTATTCTGGTTATGAAAACAAAGTAAAAGCCAACTTGGAGCGCAAAGTGCAGTCCATGGGCATGGAGAATGAGATTTTCAATATTCTTGTGCCGATGGAAGATGAAGTGGAAATCAAGGACGGCCGTAAAAAAGTAATCAAGCGCAAAGTCTTTCCAGGCTATGTCCTGGTGGAAATGATCGTAAACGATCGTTCTTGGTATGTTGTGCGCAACACACCGGGAGTGACAGGCTTTGTTGGCTCGGGGACTAAGCCGATTCCTTTGAGTGAAGCGGAAACGCGTCAGATTCTTCGTTCTATGGGAATGGAAGAAAAGCCCAAGGTGGACTTGGAACTTTCGCAGATGGTTCGGATCAAATCCGGAGCATTTGAAGGTTGGGAAGCTAAAGTTGTGCATATTGACCCTGAGAAGGGGAAATTGCGCGTGCTTGTCGATATGTTTGGCAGGGAAACCCCTGTAGAGCTTGATTTCACTCAAGTTGAAAAAATATAATCTTTGAAATTATCCTTTAGATAGATCGTTGTAACCACAATGAGGAGGTGGAAAAAATGGCAAAAAAAGTAATCAAACTCGTAAAATTGCAAGTTCCCGCAGCGAAAGCCACTCCGGCGCCTCCGGTAGGCCCTGCGTTAGGTCAAGCTGGTGTGAACATCATGGCGTTTGTAAAGGACTTCAATGAAAGAACAGCCGCGCAAGCGGGCCTGATCATTCCAGTTGAAATCACTGTTTTTGAAGATCGTTCCTTTACCTTCATTACTAAGACTCCTCCGGCTGCTGTATTACTCAAAAAAGCGGCTGGTCTTGAAAAGGCGTCTGGTGAGCCGAACAAAAAGAAAGTTGCGAAACTGCAGCGCGATAAAGTACGCGAGATTGCAGAGAGCAAAATGGCGGATTTGAACGCCGCTAATGTGGATGCTGCAATGCGTATGATTGAAGGTACTGCTCGCAGCATGGGCATTGACATCGTCGACTAAGAAGGTGTCTTGTGGGAGGATCATTCCGTAAGTACCACACAGGAGGAATTTTAAATGGCTAAATTCGGTAAGAAGTATCAAGAAGCCGCCAAATTGGTGGAAGTTGACAAGCTGTATGAAGTTGCAGAAGCTTTTGAACTTGTCAAAAAAATTGTTACTGCCAAGTTTGACGAAACCGTTGAAGTGGCTGTAAAATTAGGTGTTGATCCTAAACATGCGGATCAGCAGGTGCGCGGTGCAGTAGTATTGCCGCACGGCACTGGCAAAACCAAAAATGTTTTGGTTTTTGCTAAAGGCGAAAAAGCTAAAGAAGCCGAAGCCGCTGGCGCTGACATTGTTGGTGCTGAGGAATTGGTGCAAAAAATCCAAGGTGGCTGGACCGATTTCGACGTAGCTGTTGCTACGCCTGATATGATGGGCCTTGTAGGTCGCTTGGGTAAAGTTTTGGGACCTCGCGGTTTGATGCCGAATCCTAAGGTTGGTACGGTTACGCTTGACGTGACTCGTGCTATCAATGAGATTAAAGCTGGTAAAATCGAATACCGTACCGATAAAGCTGGTAATATCCATGCTCCGATCGGCAAAGGTTCTTTCGAAAGCGCTAAGCTGCAGGAAAACTTCCAGACTCTTATTGACACCTTGAACAAGGCGAAACCTTCTGCTGCTAAAGGACAGTACATGCGGGCCATTACTGTCAGCACGACCATGGGACCTGGAATTAAAATCAATCCTACCCGTGCTGTAGCAGGCAAAAAAGAATAATTGACTATCTCGGCTGTAGATGGCAGGCGCTTTTGCGCGTAAGGACGTTAGTCCGCCTGCAGAGGTTGAGGCGGTTGTATAGGTATGAAAGTAATTTCGTATTTTGCGACCTCTCGGCTTCAGCCGAGAGGTCGTTTCTATTTCAGCAATCTAAAGGAGGTGGATGAAATGGCCATAACCGCTGCAAAACAGGCAATAGTAGCAGAACTGAAAGAAAAACTGACCGGTGCCAAAGGCGCTGTATTGGTAAACTATCGTGGTCTGACTGTTGCTCAAGACACTAAATTGCGTCGTCAACTGCGCGAAGCTGGCGTGGACTACCGTGTTGTTAAAAACACGATGACCCGCATTGCTGCTCAGGAAGCAGGCCTGGAAGGGTTGGACGTCTATCTGGAAGGTCCGACCGCCATGGCGATTTCCACGACCGATCCTGTAGCTCCTGCTAAAATCATTACTGATTTTGTCAAAGAGCATAAACTGCAGGTATTGGAAGTCAAAGCGGGCTTGGTGGAAGGTAATGTCATCGATGAAAACGGTGTCAAAGCCCTTGCCAGCTTGCCGTCCCGGGAGGTCCTTATTGCCAAGATGCTCGGCAGCATGCAGTCCCCGATCACGGGCCTGGTCAACGTGCTCCAAGGAAGCATCCGCAATTTGGTCTATGCATTGGATGCAGTTCGCCAACAAAAAGAGTCGGCGTAAGGCATAAAGAAGGCCTATGGTCTTCCAAGTTTCTGTTAGCAAAAATTTAAACATTATGTTTGGAGGTATATTAAATGACTAAAGAAGAAATTATGCAAGCTATTGAGAACATGAGCGTTCTCGAACTGTCCGAGCTGGTGAAAGCTCTGGAAGAAAAATTCGGTGTTAGCGCTGCTGCTCCTGTAGCTGTAGCTGCTGCTCCGGCTGCCGGCGCTGCCGCTGCTGAAGAAAAAACCGAGTTTGACGTGATTTTGGCCAGCGCTGGCGCTAGCAAAATCAACGTTATCAAAGTAGTTCGCGAAGCTACCGGCCTGGGCTTGAAAGAAGCCAAAGAACTGGTTGATGGCGCTCCGAAAGCTATCAAAGAAAAAGTTGCCAAAGCTGACGCTGACGCTCTGAAAGCTAAGCTGGAAGAAGCCGGCGCTACTGTTGAAGTAAAGTAAGCTTTTTAAAAAGGCCATCCTGTTTAACAGGATGGCCTTTTTTGCTTTTTTGAGGAAAGTTCGGTTTGCTAAGTCGTGTTGCAGAGTTCGTGCTTTCGGCAATGAATAGATGTTTTTTGCAAAAATGATTGACAAATTAAAGAAATGATGGTAGCATAATAAAACGCGATATCTTTTACCAAGCAATAAAGAATAGCAGTATCTGGGATTGGCGTCGCCAAGCTAAATGGAATGGAGATTAACAAAGCAGAACGACATGCGCGAGGAGCAACTCCTTGCGTTTGAAAAAGCAAGGTATGTAGAAAAGAACGATACCTTGTCTTTTTTCGTTTTCCATTACCACATGTCTTTGGCGGCTTTGTTGTGCTATGCCGGTCTTAGGACTGCAGCGACGCCTGGTGCCTTGGAATTTATTCATTTCGTGTAAGGGGTGAAGGGGTTCATGTTCAAACCTGTTCCTGTAGGAAAGAGAGTCAGGTACAGCTACGCAAAGATTGACGAAGTACTTGACATGCCCAACCTGATCGAGATTCAGAAGAGGTCGTATGACTGGTTTTTGGAAGAAGGATTGCAGGAAATCTTCCAGGATATCTCGCCCATTCAGGATTTTACGGGCAATTTGCAGCTTTCCTTTGAAGGCTTCTCCCTGGGAGAACCAAAGTATTCCGTTGAGGAATGCAAAGAGCGGGACGTTACCTTTGCGGCGCCGCTCAAGGTGAATGTTCGTTTAATCAACCGGGAAACCGGCGAGATTAAGGAGCAAGAAGTGTTTATGGGCGAGTTTCCGTTGATGACGGAAACCGGCACGTTCATTATTAATGGTGCAGAACGTGTTATTGTTAGTCAGTTGGTGCGTTCTCCTGGTGCTTATTACGGGGAAACGATCGATACCAGCGGCAAAAAACTGTATCATGCAACAGTCATTCCGAATCGTGGCGCGTGGTTGGAACTGGAAACAGATGCCAATGACGTGATTTCCGTGCGCGTTGACCGGACTAGAAAATTGCCGGCGACTATTTTGGTGCGTGCTTTAGGCTATGCATCGAATAGTGTAATAGCAGAACTTTTTGCTGAAGATACGCGCATTCAAGCCACTTTGGAACGTGACAGCACCAGCTCCAAAGAAGAAGCGCTGGTGGAAATCTATAAACGTCTGCGTCCGGGTGAACCGCCGACAGTGGAAAATGCGCAGCAGTTGTTGGAATCGCTGTTTTTCGATCCTAAACGGTATGATTTGGCAACAGTTGGTCGTTACAAGCTAGGCAAGAAGCTCGGCTGGCGGCGGCGCTTGATGGGCAAGACCTTGGCCCAGCCGCTGGTTGACGAGTCTACGGGGGAAATTGTAGCGGAAGAGGGGACTGTTCTTGACGAGCAGGCTCTGAATGCCGTAGAGGCCTCCGGTTTGTTTGAAGGCGATCGTCTGAATGTAGCTTATATTCGCAATAAGGAAGGCCAGGCTATTAAAGTCATTGCCAACCCGAATTTGCCGTATCAGCACCGGACGATTACTCGCCAGGATATTATTGCTTCTATTACCTATTTATTGAACTTGATGGATGGATTCGGTAATACCGATGATATTGACCATCTAGGCAACCGTCGTCTGCGTTCCGTCGGCGAGCTTTTGCAAAACCAGTTCCGTATCGGTCTTTCTCGTATGGAACGGGTTGTTAAAGAACGTATGACCATTCAAGAGGTCGAAGGAATTTATCCGCAGGCTTTGATTAATATTCGCCCTGTTGTAGCGGCAATTAAAGAATTTTTCGGCTCCAGTCAGCTTTCTCAGTTTATGGACCAAACCAATCCTTTGGCGGAATTGACGCATAAACGTCGTCTCAGCGCCTTGGGACCTGGCGGTTTGAGTCGTGAGCGCGCTGGCTTTGAAGTCCGCGACGTTCACCATTCTCACTATGGCCGCATGTGTCCGATTGAGACGCCGGAAGGTCCGAATATCGGTTTGATCGGCTCGTTGTCTACTTTTGGCCGTATCAACGCTTTTGGCTTTATCGAAACTCCTTATCGGAAAATCGACAAAGTTAATCGCATTGTTACCGAAGAAGTGGTCTATTTGACTGCCGATGAAGAAGACGAGGGCATTTGCGCTCAGGCGAACGAGGAAATTACGCCCGAAGGCTGGTTTGCCCATCCGCGCGTAACGGTTCGTTATCGCCATGATACGCTGGTTGTCCCCGCCGAGCAGGTCGACTATGTTGACGTGTCTCCGAAACAGGTTGTGTCCATTGCTACGGCGATGATTCCGTTCTTGGAAAACGATGACGCCAACCGTGCTCTCATGGGCGCGAACATGCAACGTCAGGCGGTGCCGCTTTTGCGGACTCAGGCGCCGCTGGTCGGAACTGGCATGGAATATCGGGCTGCCTGCGATTCGGGCGTTGTAATTCTAGCGAAAAGCGACGGCGTGATTGAACGGGTTAGCGCCTTGGAGATTGGTCTGCGCTGTGATGACGGACGTCTGGAAAGCTACCGGATGACCAAATTTATGCGTTCCAACCAGGGAACTTGCATTAACCAAAAACCCATTGTGCGCAAAGATGAGCGCGTGGTGCGCGGCCAGGTACTGGCGGACGGACCCGCTACTGACCGGGGCGAACTGGCCTTGGGCTTTAACGTTCTGGTGGCATATATGCCATGGGAAGGCTACAACTACGAGGATGCCATCCTTTTGAGCGAAAAGCTGGTGAAAGAGGACGTCTATACATCCATTCATATTGAAGAGTATGAGTGCGAGGCTCGGGATACCAAACTGGGGCCGGAAGAAATCACCCGCGATATTCCCAATGTGGCGGAAGAAGCGTTGAAGGATATCGACGAACGCGGTATTATCCGCATCGGCGCCGAAGTACGGCCCGGAGATATTCTTGTCGGTAAAGTTACCCCTAAGGGTGAGACAGAGCTGACCGCGGAAGAACGCCTGCTGCGGGCCATTTTCGGTGAAAAAGCCCGCGAAGTTCGCGATACGTCTTTGAAAGTGCCTCATGGCGAAGCCGGTAAAATTGTCGACGTGAAGGTGTTTACCCGTGAAAATGGCGACGAGCTGCCGCCAGGCGTCAACCAATTGGTGCGCGTCTATATCGCTCAAAAGCGGAAAATTTCCGTGGGTGATAAAATGGCTGGCCGTCATGGTAACAAGGGTGTTGTTTCACGCATTATGCGCGAAGAAGACATGCCTTTCCTGCCGGACGGCACGCCGGTGCAAATTGTGCTTAACCCCTTGGGCGTACCATCGCGTATGAATATCGGCCAGATTCTAGAGACGCATTTAGGGATGGCGGCGCACGCGCTGGGCATGCAGATTAAGCAAGGAGCGCCGGATATTGCCGAACGTCTTGAAGGTTTGGGCTATGATGTCAAAGCCAAAGGCATGCCGCAGCCGGATGTTGCTGGTTTGCATTTAGCAACGCCGGTTTTTGACGGCGCAGGGGAAAGCGAAATCTTCCAAACGTTGCGTGCGGCGGGTCTGCCTGACAACGGCAAAACGGTGTTGTATGACGGACGTACCGGGGAACCCTTCGACAATCCGGTTACGGTTGGTTTTGTGTACATGCTGAAACTGGCTCACTTGGTTGACGACAAAATCCACGCTCGTTCCACCGGTCCGTATTCACTGGTGACGCAGCAGCCTCTGGGCGGCAAGGCTCAGTTTGGCGGCCAGCGTTTTGGCGAGATGGAAGTGTGGGCGCTTGAAGCATATGGCGCAGCCTATACCTTACAAGAATTGCTTACGGTTAAGTCTGATGACGTGGTTGGCCGTGTTAAGACGTACGAAGCCATTGTCAAAGGCGAAAATGTGCCGGAGCCTGGCGTGCCGGAATCGTTCAAGGTTTTGATCAAAGAATTACAGAGCATCGGTCTCGATATCAAAATTTTGACAGAAGACGCACAGGAAATTTTGATTCGTGATACCGACGAAGATATTCAGGAAACGGCCAAAGAGTTGGAGCTGAACCTGGCGGGCGAAGCGCCGCATGCCCCGGCCCACCCGGAAAGTCATTACGCCGATTCGCCCAGCGAGGAAGCAGAAGAAGCAAGCGATGAGCCGGACGTGCTGGAGGGCTTTGATATTATTGCCGAATTGGGAGATCTTTCTTCTGCCGAACCAGAACACGGCGAGTCGGATGAAGATGGCCAAAAGGGTGCCTCCAAAAAACTGAAATTAAAAGAAAAAAAGCTCAGTCAAAAAGATTTTCTGGCTGATCTAGAAAATTACGACGAGTAATTTGGGAAGGGAGTGACCACCCTTTGTTGGACGTGAATAATTTTGACTCCATGCGTATTGGATTGGCTTCGCCGGAGCAAATCCGCAAGTGGTCCTATGGGGAAGTGAAGAAACCGGAGACAATCAACTACCGGACCTTAAAACCGGAACGGGACGGTCTCTTTTGTGAAAAAATCTTCGGACCTACGCGCGATTGGGAATGCCACTGCGGAAAATACAAGCGCATTCGTTACAAAGGAATTGTCTGCGATCGCTGCGGCGTCGAAGTGACCCGCTCTAAAGTGCGCCGCGAACGGATGGGACATATCGAACTGGCAGCGCCGGTTTCGCATATTTGGTATTTTAAAGGCATCCCTAGCCGTATGGGGTTGATTTTGGACATTTCTCCCCGCTCTTTGGAAAAAGTATTGTACTTTGCTTCCTACCTGGTGTTGGATGCGGGTGAAACATCGCTGATGAAGCAGCAGCTGCTCAGCGAAAATGAGTACCGCGAAGCCAGGGACAAATATGGGGCAGCTTTCAAAGTGGGTATGGGCGCGGAAGCGGTCAAACAATTACTGGATGAGCTGGACCTGGAATCCATGAGCACAGAACTGCGCCGGGAGCTGAAAGAAGTCAGCGGCCAGCGGCGAGTGCGCGCCATTCGCCGTTTGGAAGTGGTAGAGGCATTCCGTAAATCCGGTAATCGTCCTTCGTGGATGATTATGGACGTGGTGCCGGTAATTCCGCCGGAATTGCGCCCGATGGTGCAGCTTGACGGCGGACGTTTTGCCACATCGGATTTGAACGATCTGTATCGTCGCGTTATTAACCGTAATAATCGATTGAAGCGTCTGCTGGATTTGGGCGCTCCCGATATTATTGTACGCAATGAGAAACGTATGCTGCAGGAAGCCGTAGACGCCTTGATTGACAATGGGCGTCGCGGTCGTCCAGTTACCGGTCCGGGAAATCGGCCGCTTAAGTCGTTGAGCGATATGCTCAAAGGCAAGCAGGGCCGCTTCCGTCAGAACCTTCTGGGTAAACGTGTTGACTATTCGGGCCGTTCCGTTATTGTTGTCGGTCCAGAACTGAAATTGCATCAGTGCGGTTTGCCTAAAGAAATGGCCCTGGAGCTGTTTAAGCCTTTTGTGATGAAAAAGCTGGTCAATGCTGGCCATGCTCACAATATTAAAAGCGCCAAACGCATGGTGGAACGGGTGAAACCGGAAGTTTGGGATGTGTTGGAAGAAGTTATTAAGGAGCATCCTGTTCTTTTGAACCGCGCCCCGACGCTGCATAGATTGGGCATCCAGGCCTTTGAACCTGTCTTGACTGAAGGCCGCGCTATTAAGCTGCATCCCTTGGTATGTACTGCTTATAATGCTGACTTTGACGGTGACCAAATGGCTGTCCACGTGCCGTTGTCCGCGGAAGCGCAAGCGGAAGCTCGTCTTCTGATGCTGTCGGCTCATAATATTCTTTCGACGAAAGATGGCAAGCCGGTAGCCGTACCGACGCAGGATATGGTTTTGGGCGCCTATTACTTGACCATTGTCAAGGAAAACCAAAAAGGCGAAGGCAAAGTGCTGACTGATATTAACGAAGCGCTGTTGGCCTATCAGCATGAGGAACTTTCCTTGCAAGCGGAAGTTAAAGTGCGTATGCAGGTCCCGGCGTTTGTTCGGGAAAAGCTAGGCATGGAAGTGACCGAGAAAGAACTCCTGGTTGTTACGACTCTTGGTCGGTTGCTCTTTAATGAAGAGCTGCCCGAAGAGATCCGTCACTACTATCTGGAAGACGGCTTTATTCACCTGGGCAAGCTCATGGACAAAAAGGAACTGGGCAAGCTGGTGGCTGAGTCCTATCGCATGTTCGGCAATTCGCGCACCGCTTCCATTTTGGACAGCGTCAAGCGTCTTGGCTATCATTATGCCTGCCTGGCTGGCGTAACTGTTGCCATTTCGGATATTATAATCCCGCCGAAGAAAAAGGAAATCTTGGCCGAAGCGGAAACGCAGGTCGACAAGATTGACTTGCTGTTCCGCCGCGGCCTGATTACTGATGACGAGCGATATCAAAAAGTGATTAAACTGTGGACGAAAGCGACCGATGATATTACTAAAGCCATGATGGAAAACTTGGACCGCTTTAATAATCCGGTTTATATGATGGCTAACTCTGGTGCGCGCGGTAACATCCAGCAGATTCGTCAGCTGGCTGGCATGCGTGGTCTGATGGCGGATCCTTCCGGTCGGATCATCGACTTGCCGATCAAAGCTAACTTCCGTGAAGGCCTTACCGTGTTGGAGTACTTTATTTCTACCCATGGCGCTCGTAAAGGCTTGGCCGATACGGCGCTTCGTACGGCGGACTCCGGCTATTTGACCCGCCGTCTGGTCGATGTGGCGCAGGATGTCATCGTCCGCGAAGACGACTGCGACGTAGTCGGCATTAACTTGGTGCGTGAACGGGCGCGTCTGGCTAAGCAAGGACGTCTGAATCTCATTGAATTAAAAGAAAAGCTTAGCGGCCGTGTAACGGCGCAGGATGTGCTGGATTATAAAACAGGTGACGTGGTTGTGGAAGCGGAAACGCTGCTGGAAGACGAGCAACTGCAGCTTATTTATGAAAGCGATATTCTGGATGTTACCGTCTGGAGCATCAATGAAGGTGAAGAAGACGAGTATGTAACCACTACCGTAGGCGAGACCGATGTCAACATCCGAAGCGCCATTCGGACTTCGATGATTCGCGATATGGCGGGACGGCCTACGGAAGAAGCGGTACGTACGACCGAAGGTGAAGAACTGCTGCCTAAAGGAGAAATCCTTACGGAAGCGATGGTGGATACGATTTTGGACAGCGATGTCCGCGAGGTTAAAGTCCGCTGCAACGACATCAGAGGTATTGAAGTATCGGCGATTACCGAAGGCAACAGTGTTATTGAACCGTTGAAAGACCGTATTGTCGGCCGTATTGTGGCTGAAGAGATTACGGATCCGGAAACCGGTCGCGTCATTGTGCCTTTGAATACGATGATTGATGAGGCTTTGGCGGATGAAGTAGTCAAGGTGCGTAAAACCGTTAAGATTCGCTCGGTATTGACTTGCCGCTCTCGTTATGGCGTATGTATTCACTGCTATGGCCGTAACCTGGCGACTGGGCATATTGTCGATGTCGGCGAAGCAGTAGGCATTATTGCTGCGCAGTCCATCGGCGAACCTGGCACGCAGCTGACCATGCGTACCTTCCATACTGGCGGCGTAGCTGGCGATGATATTACCCAGGGTCTGCCGCGTGTTGAGGAATTGTTTGAAGCGCGTAAACCGAAACGTCAGGCGATTTTGAGTGAAGTGACCGGCGCAGCGGATGTCAAAGACGTCAAGGGCGCTCGCAAGGTTACTATCATTACGCCCGAAGGGGAAGAACACATCTATCCCATTCCTTATGGTGCGCGTATTATCGTACAAACCGGACAAGCAGTGGAGCCGGGGACTCATCTGACCGAAGGCTCCGCCAATCCGCATGATATTTTGCGTATTTGCGGCGTCGGCGCTACCCAGCGCTACTTGGTGTATGAAGTGCAGAAAGTTTACAAATCCCAGGGCGTTGAAATTAACGACAAGCATATTGAAGTTATGGTGCGCCAAATGATGCACAAGGTCAAAATCGAAGAGTCTGGCGATACGGAAGTACTGCCGGGTGAATATGTGGATGTTAACACCTTGGAAGAGGATAATGCGTTGGTTGTGGAAACCGGCGGCGAACCGGCCGTGGGTCGTCCCATTTTGCTGGGCATTACCAAAGCTTCCTTGGCTACGGATTCGTTCTTGTCGGCTGCGTCCTTCCAGGAAACGACTCGCGTGTTGACGGAAGCTGCCATCAAGGGTAAAATTGATCCCTTGCTGGGTCTTAAGGAAAACGTGATTATCGGTAAATTAATCCCTGCCGGTACCGGCATGAGCCGCTACCGCAATATTCGCGTCATTGACCGCGAGCGTCCTGTTATGGCGCCAGCGGACGAAATGGCGGATGATGCAGTGGCTAATTTGCTGGACAATGGCGAAGAGTAAACAAAAAAACTTTATTTACCCTAAAAAAAGCTAGTTGTGTATAAAACACGCACGTCGAAAAAAGACGTGCGTGTTTTGTATAATGGAGTTATTTGCCTGAAAATTAGCGGCAAAAATCAACAAAAAGAAACACCTGGAACCGTGGAAATAAAACAAGGCGAAAAACATGAGAAAAATGGCATTTTCTTCGTTGTTTTTTATTGACACTCCACAAGGCGAGTGATAATATTAGGTAGTGCCTTGAAATGGAAGTGTAAATCTGCCTTTTGAAAGAAGTCTTTCAAGCGAGGTGAGTGAGATGAAACCGGATGCTTTCAAGGTAAACCGCAAGGTTGTCGGGATTAAACAGGTAAGCAAAGCGGTAGAGCGAGATGAGGCGGTCACGGTATATGTGGCGGCTGATGCGGAACCGCGGCTAGTACAAGGGCTATTGGCTCTTGTGGAAAAGCACAATGTATCCCTGGACGAATCGGCAACGATGCAAGAGCTGGGTCGAGCGTGTGGAATTGAAGTCGGCGCTTCGGCTGTGGCGCTTCTCCGCGATATGTGAGAGGGCGTTCTTTTTTTGTTAAACCTTCCGTGGCGGCTTGCCGACGCGGGATGTTTTAAATTCTAAATCCCAGTGATGGGGAAGGAGGTGCAACAGTAATGCCGACAATTAACCAATTGGTTCGTAAAAGCAGAGAACAAATCGTGAAGAAATCGACTGCTCCCGCCATGAAGGAATGCCCGCAAAAGCGTGGCGTTTGCACGAGAGTATATACGACAACTCCGAAAAAACCGAACTCTGCTCTTCGGAAAGTAGCAAGGGTGCGTCTGACCAACTCGATCGAAGTGACAGCGTACATTCCTGGCATTGGTCATAACCTGCAGGAGCATTCCGTGGTCCTGATTCGTGGTGGCCGTGTTAAGGACTTGCCGGGTGTGCGTTACCATATTGTACGCGGAGCTCTTGATTCCGCCGGTGTGGCCAATCGCAACCAGAGCCGTTCTAAATACGGTGCAAAACGTCCGAAGGCTGCGAAAAAATAAATTTCGCATAAGTAAGGTTTAGGAGGGGTATTATGCCGAGAAAAGGTCCTGTGCCGAAGCGTGACGTGTTGGCAGATCCGGTATACAACTCCAAGCTTGTAACCCGGTTCATCAACAAAGTTATGTTGGATGGCAAAAAAGGCGTTGCCGAAGGCATTGTATATGATGCGTTCGAAGTAATGCGTGCCAAAACTGGCAAAGATCCGCTGGAAGTATTTGAAGCGGCTATGAAAAACGCCATGCCGGTTCTGGAAGTACGTGCTCGTCGTGTTGGCGGTGCGAACTACCAGGTTCCTGTGGAAGTGCGTCCTGATCGTCGCCTGTCCTTGGGAATTCGCTGGTTGGTAAACTACGCGCGTCTGCGCGGTGAGAAAACCATGATGGAGCGTTTGGCTGCGGAGCTGATGGATGCAGCGAACAGCACTGGCGCTACGATCAAGAAAAAAGAAGACACGCATAAAATGGCGGAAGCCAATAAAGCGTTTGCGCATTATCGCTGGTAAAACAGGGTTGTGTTCAAGATAAGGAGTGAAAACAGTGGCCCGTAAGTTTCCTCTTGAGAAAACACGGAACATCGGCATCATGGCACATATCGACGCCGGCAAAACCACTACTACTGAACGCATCCTTTTCTATACCGGGCGGGTACACAAAATCGGCGAAGTGCATGATGGCGCTGCGACCATGGACTGGATGGTACAGGAGCAAGAGCGTGGGATTACCATTACCTCGGCTGCTACTACCTGCCAGTGGGATGAACATCGCATCAACATCATTGACACACCTGGTCACGTGGACTTCACGGTAGAAGTGGAGCGTTCCTTGCGCGTGCTGGACGGCTCGGTAGCTGTTTTCTGCGCAAAGGGTGGCGTTGAGCCGCAGTCGGAAACGGTGTGGCGGCAAGCTGACAAGTACAGCGTGCCTCGTATGGCCTATGTTAACAAAATGGACATCCTCGGCGCGGATTTCTTCCGTGTTGTGGATATGATGAAAAGCCGCCTCGGCGCCCATCCGGTGCCGTTGCAACTGCCGATTGGCTATGAAGATACCTTTAAGGGCTTTGTAGACCTCATCGACATGAAGGCCGTCATTTATACGGACGACCTGGGCAAGACCAGTGAAGCTAGCGAGATCCCCGAAGACATGCAGGAGCAGGCGGAAGAATATCGCCAGGCGCTTCTGGATGCAGTGGCTGAAAACGATGACGAGCTGATGATGAAATACTTGGAAGGCGAAGAGCTGACCAAGGAAGAAATCAAAGCCGGCATTCGTAAAGCGACCATTGCTTGCAAAATGACTCCGGTTTTCTGCGGTTCTTCTTACAAGAACAAAGGCGTACAGCCTCTTTTGGACGGCGTTGTGGATTACATGCCTTCGCCGCTGGATATTCCGGCGATCAAAGGCGTTGACCCCGATACCGGCGAAGAAGATGAGCGCGCTGCCAGCGACGAACTGCCTTTCTCCGCATTGGCGTTCAAAATCATGGCAGACCCCTTCGTGGGCCGTCTTTCCTTCTTCCGGGTTTACTCCGGCACGCTGGCTTCCGGTTCTTACGTTTTCAACTCGACGAAAGGCAAAAAGGAGCGCATTGGCCGCATCCTGCAAATGCATGCTAACCGTCGTGAAGAAATCGAAATCGCCTACACTGGCGACATCGCTGCTGCGGTGGGACTGAAAGACACAACGACTGGTGATACTCTCTGTGATGAGAAAGCAAGCATTATCCTTGAGACGATGGTTTTCCCCGAGCCGGTTATTTCCGTAGCGGTAGAACCAAAGACCAAGGCTGACCAGGAAAAAATGGGTATTGCTTTATCGCGTTTGGCGGAAGAAGATCCGACTTTCCGGACCTTTACGGATGCTGAAACAGGGCAGACCATTATTTCCGGCATGGGCGAACTGCACTTGGAAATTATCGTTGACCGTATGCTGCGCGAGTTCAAAGTCGATTGCAGCGTGGGCAAACCGCAGGTTGCTTACCGCGAGACCATTCGCAAGAGTGTCGAAGCGGAAGGCAAGTTTGTGCGTCAGTCCGGCGGCCGCGGCCAATATGGTCATTGCTGGCTCAAATTGGACCCGCAAGAACCTGGTGCTGGTTTTACTTTTGTCAACAAAATCGTCGGCGGCGTAGTTCCTCGCGAATATATTCAGCCGATTGAAAATGGTATCAAGGAAGCTATGGAAAATGGTGTTATTGCTGGCTATCCGATGGTAGACATTCAGGTTACTGTCTTTGACGGTTCTTACCATGATGTTGACTCCTCGGAAATGGCTTTCAAAATTGCCGGATCCATGGGCTTTAAAGCAGGGGCGGCGAAAGCTCAGCCTGCATTGCTTGAACCATATATGAAAGTGGAAGTCATCGTACCGGAAGATTACATGGGAGACGTCATTGGCGACTTGAACTCTCGCCGCGGACGCATTGAAGGTATGGAAGCCCGCAACGGCGCTCAATCCATTCGCGCCTTCGTGCCGCTGGCGGAAATGTTCGGTTACGCTACTGACTTGCGTTCTAAGACGCAAGGACGTGGTAACTACTCTATGGAATTCGACCATTACGAAGACGTGCCGAAAAATATCGCCGAAGCGATTGTCGCCAAAGTGCGCGGCGTCTAAGCGAGCCATATTAGCTTATAGCAAGGAGGCAAATCACAAATGGCAAAACAGAAGTTTGAAAGAAACAAGCCCCATGTGAATATCGGTACCATCGGTCACGTTGACCATGGCAAAACGACGCTGACTGCGGCCATCACGAAAGTGCTGTCCAAAACCGGTGGCGCTCAATTCATGGGTTACGACATGATCGACAAGGCGCCGGAAGAGCGCGAACGCGGCATCACCATCAACACCGCCCACGTTGAGTACGAGACGGCTAACCGTCACTATGCTCACGTGGACTGCCCTGGTCATGCTGACTATGTTAAAAACATGATTACCGGTGCTGCGCAGATG
>SAAJ01000091.1 GCA_009929485.1 Negativicutes bacterium | reverse complement strand
CTGCAGGATTATCTGGGGCGCTATCAGGATTTGCGGGACGAATGGAAGCGCAAGCGCCAAGCCGGAGAAAGCACGGATATTACTGACGATATTGTCTTTGAGGTGGAACTCATCAAGCAGATCGAGATCAATATTGACTATATCCTACTGCTGGTGAAGAAGTATCACGAGGACCACTGCAAAGATAAGGATGTGCTGGTTACCATCACGAAAGCCATTGACGCCAGCCCGGAGCTGCGCAGCAAGAAGCAGCTCATTGAAACCTTTATTGCCCATGTCAATGAGGCAGACAATATCATGAGCGAATGGCACGATTATGTGGCCGCACAGCGGGATGCGGAAATGCAAGACATCATCGCCGCAGAAAAGCTGAAGCCCGAGGACACCCGCAGATTCCTGGCTAATGCCTTCCGCGACGGGGAGATTAAGACCGCCGGGACGGATATCGATAAGCTTTTGCCGCCTGTTTCGCGCTTTGGCGGCGGTGGCAGAACGGAGAAAAAGCAGGGGGTTATTGATAAGCTCAAGGCCTTTTTTGAAAAGTATTTCGGCATCGGCGGCTCGGCCTCTTTCGCAGAAGTGGAGCAGAAGCCGGATTTTTATGAGACAGCTATGCCAAGCAGTCTGCCGATGGTGGCGGAACCTCCTGTCGAAAACTAAGCGGTTCACGGGCGTTTGGTTCAGGGGGACGGTTCTTCCGAACCACTGGTTCAGGAGAACCGTCCCCCTGAACCAAGTCAGCAGCGAAAAAAATATTTTTTGTCATTCAAAAATTACTTGCACTTTGTAGCGTGCGTGATACAATCATCTTGGTCCTAGAACAACGGTGACGGCAGGGAAACCGGCCGTTAGGCCAAAAGACCGTCACAAAGAAGGGAGAGGGATATGAACGCGCAAATCCGACTGACAGAAGAAGAAGCAAAAGCCTTGGCTAAGGAGCATGGCACCCCGTTATTGGTGGTGTCTACCAAGAGGGTAACGGAAAATTACCAATACTTGAAGCGAAAGCTGCCCCGCGTTGAGGTGCACTATGCAATGAAAGCCAATCCAGACGAACATATTGTCCGGACGTTGGCCGATCTGGGATCTTGTTTCGATGTCGCCTCGGCAGGCGAGATGGAAGCGCTCACAGCGATGGGCATTGCTGCTGCGAGGATTGTATATGCCAATCCCGTAAAGACGGCAGAAGGTTTGGAAACGGCGAAACGCCTGGGTATTCATAGATTTACTTACGACAGCGCCAGCGAGGTGGACAAGATGGCCGCGGTGATTCCCAGGGGAGAAGTGCTCCTGCGGGTGCGGGTGGAAAACCCCGAGGCGCTGGTGGATTTGAACAAAAAATTTGGCGCCTCTGTTGGCGAGGCCTTGGAGCTGTTGCGCCGGGCCCGGGACAAGGGCTTGTGCGTGAAGGGCCTTTGCTTCCATGTGGGCAGCCAGTCTGCTACAGCGGACGCCTATGTGCGCGCTCTCAAGCAATGCCGGGATCTTTTTGACCTGGCGGCGGAAGAGGGCATGCACTTGACCACGCTGGATATTGGGGGCGGCTTCCCGATTCCTATAAACGGTCAGGACATCAATTTGGATGAAATGACGGAAACCATCCAGAAATACGTCGATGAATTGTTTCCCGATACCGAGCTTTGGTCCGAACCGGGGCGTTTTCTCTGCGGTACGGCGGTGCAGTTGATAACCCAGGTTATCGGCGTTAAAAATCGGGATGAGCAAGTATGGTACTTCTTGGACGAAGGCGTGTATGGCTCATTTTCCGGCATATTCTTCGACCATTGGAATTACGAATTTGTTTATTTTAAAGACGGGGAGCAGCATCCGGCGACCTTTGCCGGGCCTAGCTGCGATTCGTTGGACATCCTCTACCGGGGCCATAATGCGCCGGCGTTGGAGGAAGGCGATCTAATTCTTGTGCCGGACTGCGGCGCGTATACGTCTGCTTCCGCCACGACCTTCAATGGTTTTGCCAAGGCAAAAAGTATTGTTTGGGAGACGGAGAATACAAAGAGCTACACAGTTTTGAAAAATGAGCAACGTCATTTTATTGCTGACGCTGTATAAAGAAGCAAGAAAGGCCCCTAATTCGCTGCTGCGGATTAGGGGCCTTTGCCTTGCTTGGGGGGCTGTAGAAAAACGGCCTTGTATTGACGGCGGCGAGGGCATCACGTAAGCTGAAGGGAGAAAACGTTTGAGGGAGGTTAAAAAGGATGATCGTAGGGCATATGCGTTATTTAGAGCAAGACCGGCAATGGCTGCCGACAGAGGTAGTGAAAGTGCTGGACTGGA
The DNA here is from genome assembly GCA_009929485.1 of Negativicutes bacterium. Lineage (GTDB taxonomy): Bacteria > Bacillota > Negativicutes > Anaeromusales > Anaeromusaceae > Anaeromusa. Next base: position 922 of record SAAJ01000091.1, on the reverse strand, counting down.
TGGCGGCGGCGGATTGGAACCGCTTGGAGGATGGCCGTTATGAGCTGGAAGGTGCAGAGGTTTATGTAGGGGTGCAGCACTATAAAACAACTCCGGCCGCAGAAAAGCAGCCGGAGTCGCATCAAGCTTATGTGGATATTCAGTATATGCCTTTGGGGCGCGAAGTGATCGGCGCGGAGCCGCTGACAGACGAGCATGAGGAAAGCAGTATTGAGCTGGAAGAGCGGGATTTGATTTTTTACCATGAAGGCGTGCAGGAGAGTTCTTTGGTTTTGGCTCCCGGCATGTACGCTGTATTTTTTCCCTGGGACGTGCACCGTCCGGGCTGCAGGGCTACAGAAGCGGCGGAGACCGTCTGCAAAGCCGTGGGCAAAGTGCGCGTAGAGCGGCTGGTGACGGAATCCGAATAAAACGTATTCCGTAGCCCTCATTCGGACCCTCCCTTTACTCCCTCTACTCTTGTTCAAATTCACGTACGCCATTACTCGTTAATGCAGCCACTGCGGCTCGGTTTGTTGTCGCAGCACCAGGCTGGCGCCGATGAAGGACGTGAAAAAGAGGGAAGAAGCCAGTTCTTCTTCAAAATAGGAAGCGCAGTAGGCGTCGTCGGAGGTAGTAGCCCAGTCGGCAAAAGCGGCAAAAAACAGTGTGCCTCCTGGGTAGGCGTTCTCGAGCAGCGCATCTAAAGACGCGTCGCCCAGGCCGCGCCGATGACCGCGCCAAAGCTCAACGGCGGCAAGCGGCTCCAGGTCGTCCAGGCGTTCAGCTTGCCACAAGAGAGCTCCTTCGATGCCTCTGGTAAAGGCGTAGCCGAAAGCCAGCGGCAACGCCGCTGCTAACGGCAGAGGTCTGGACGCGTCGTAAAGCAGCAATTGCGTTAGTCGATGCGTACAACTATGCAGACAGGCTCGCAACTCTGGGG
>SAAJ01000053.1 GCA_009929485.1 Negativicutes bacterium | reverse complement strand
GCAACGCCGCTGCTAACGGCAGAGGTCTGGACGCGTCGTAAAGCAGCAATTGCGTTAGTCGATGCGTACAACTATGCAGACAGGCTCGCAACTCTGGGGACAACGATTGGATATCGGTGTGATTTAAGCCGCAGTGAAAGGCGGCTTTGCGCAAAGCGGAGGCTGCTTGGGAATCGAAGAGATTCATGAGTCATTCCTCCTCTTGTGAAAATGGCTGGGCGTTGTTTAAACGATGCCAATAAAATAAGATTGATAATTCTGTTAACGTTACATGAGGATTTCGATATATAAAAAGACTTTTCCTGCTGCAAAAAAGATTTGCTGCTATTCAAAGGAGGCTATAACGATGGCTAAACGGAAAATTATTCGGATTGATGAAGCTTTGTGCAATGGATGCGGGCGCTGCGTGTCGCCCTGCGCCGAAGCGGCAATCGAAGTGGTGAACGGCAAAGCCAAGGTATTACGGGACGAGCTTTGCGACGGAGCTGGTTTTTGCATCGGCGCCTGTCCTACAGGCGCTTTAACGCTAGAGGAGCGAGAAGCTGTCGCTTTTGATGAAGAAGCGGTGCAGGAACACAAAAAAGACGTTGCTCAACGTCCGGAGTTTCATCATTTGATGCAATGCTCTCTGTGCGATATCTCGGAACAAGAACGGCCCTTGCTGCCGATGAAGTACAAGGGCGAAAGCACCTGGGTATGCGTGCGCTGCCTGCCTACGTTGATTCACGGTTAGTAAACAATAAAATAAATAGCACTTAGGCCGAAGGATAGGGTAGCAAGAAACCCGTCTTTCGGCCTATTGTAATAATAAGGAAGTAGATGTAAAATAAAAATTGTTTTTGACAAGTATAATAAGCTCATATAACAAAAGGAGGCGGTAAGGTGAAGAAAAAATTAGTCTTTTTGATGTTTGCGTTATTGTTAGCGGGCAGTGTGGCGTCGGCGGCGCCGGTGGTAGAACCGTTGCAGACCGTGGAGATTCAAGCGGATAACAATGTGAATATTTTTGACTATAACTTTATGGACGAGCCTGGCGAAGCGCGCCTGGAACTGACACAGCTTGCTAATATCTGGGGCGGCGGTGCGGTACTGCGGGTGGATATTGAGACCGATAACGGCAAGGAAGAGATGCAAGTGGTTGTCAGCGGCGCCTATAATGGCGACAATCTTACGACGCACATGCTGAGCGTGTCTTTGCGCAACAAAGGACTTATTAATGTAAGTATTGCGAAAAGCACGCCGCTAGTTTTGAATGTGAAAGACGGCAAGCTGACCGTAGCTGCCGGCGGCAGCAAGCGTACGGTGGATAAGGTATATTCCTTTGGCGGCTCCTTGCACACACAGTCGATTACAGGAACGCTGCGGGTATATCCGGGCAGCGACAGCGTTAACGCTGGCAGCTTGGTGTCCGGTGGTTCCGGCAGCAATGGCGGCAACGCCTCTGTTAACGATACGGTGGATACCGTGTCCCGGGTTGTGAACATTTTTCGGTAAGTTTTGTAGGAAAAGCGAAAAAGGCGCTTGCAGCGATTTTGCTGCAAGCGCCTTTTGATTATATGCTAGAGTTTGTAAACTAAAACGAACCGCGAAATACACGAAAGACGCGAAAAGGGTTTTCAAGGGATGGGAGCTTTTGTATAAACGGCGGCAAAACTATATTTGAGACAAGATTTCCGCGCGCCTCGCAAAATCCCCCTGGCCCTGCGGGCCATTCCCCTTTGGCAAGGGGGACTTTTAACCACAACATTCTTGATAGACGAAGGCCAAAACCTCTGCCTCCCTTGTTAAAGGGAGGTGCCGCCGCAGCGGCGGTGGGATTAAATACAAAGCCCATAGCCCTCCATCTACTCCCTTTACTCCTGTTCAACTCCGCTCTCCGGTTTCTCCATGAAATAATCCGCGATCAGTTCTTTGGCGGCCCGGCGGGCAAACTCCGCCTGCGCGGCTAAAAGCAGCACCGTCAAAAAGCGTTCTAGCGCCAGCTTAGACTCGTCATCTTCGATGTGCGTCAGCCGCTCCGTCAGGCGCAGGCTGCTGGCCTGAGCTTCGTCGCAGAAGGCCTGCAAGTCGGCAGCTTTCAACTCGGTGAAAAGATCATATACCTCTTCCAGCGGCAGAATGTCATCGTGGGGGGAGTCAATATTGCGCAGCACAGGGTTGAAAAGAGCCTTGATTTCCTGGATGGAAAGGACTTGCTTGAGCTTGCTCAGCATAAGGAGCAGCAAAATATGGTAGCGGTGGTATTTTTTCTGCTGGCTGCGGGCTAAAACGCCATCTTTGGTGTAATTATTGACCATGGTACGTGTTAACAGGTCGTCGTTGCTGGTAGCCTGACGGTTGACCAATGATAAAAGCTGGTCCATATACAGCCCTAAATCCGGCAGAGACTGAGAAGTTGTCTCAGGGCATTCCAGTAAGCGCGTAAGGCGCTCTTGTAATGTTTGCATAGCAGTGATCCTCCATCGTGCTCTATATCTTTTAGTATATGGTTTTCAAAACAAGGAGTCAATGCAGCCCTAGACGAAGATAGACGCTTCTTAAAAACAATTAACATAGTTTTAATAAAAAACACTTGTGGTTTTAAAAACTACATGATATTCTATTTATAGAAATTCAGAAAGGAGCTAATGCGCAATGGAAGCAGTATGGCAAAGCGTTGGAATGTTATTTTCGCTGGAGGCCTTGTTGCAAGCAGTGACCAATCCGGTCAACTGGGGCATTATCGGGACGTTGGTTTTATTAGAAGGGTTGTTGTCGGCGGATAATGCGTTGGTGTTGGCGATGATGGTCAAGCATTTGCCGGAAGAGCAGCGCAAAAAGGCTCTTTTTTATGGTATACTTGGCTCGTACGCCTTTCGTTTTGTGGCGATTGCCCTGGGAACGGTATTAATCAAAATCTGGTGGGTGAAACTCATCGGTGCGATCTACTTGTTATATTTAGCAGGAGCGTTTTTTTGGAAGAAACGTAAGCAAGGCGAAGAAGCCAGCGCAGACGGCTGTGCGGGCTTTGGGTTTTGGCGTACCGTGGTAGCTGTAGAGGTTATGGATATCGCCTTTTCCGTTGACAGCGTACTGGCGGCTTTCGGCGTCAGCGACCAGGTTTGGGTGCTGTACTTGGGAGGCATTTTGGGTGTGTTGATGATGCGCGGCGTGGCGCAGTTCTTTATTACCCTCATTGACCGCTATCCGGAGCTGGAGGGTACGGCGTATGTCTTGATTGGCGTGATTGGCGCTAAAATGATGGCTTCCTCTGCTGGCTACGAAATGGAACACGGCGTCTTCTTTGCGCTAATGGCGGTTGTTTTCGGCAGCGCTTTTGGTATGCATTATCTGCGGCAGCCGCAGACGGTGCCTGTGCCCATAAAAAAAGAAGATCTGAAATAGAACGATATAATTTCTTAAATGATGAAAAAGGAGAGTAGAATGGGTATGTTTAAAACCACTCTTTTGTTGGCGGGACTGACCGGGATTTTGATGTTCATGGGCAAGGCCGTCGGCGGTAATGGCGGCATGATGCTGATGTTTCTCATCTCGATGGGTATGAACTTTTTCAGCTACTGGTATAGCGATAAAATTGTGTTGAAAATGTATGGCGCGCAGCCCGTGACCATGCAGGATGCGCCTGGCTTGGTTCATTCCGTGTCCAAGCTGGCGCAGGCGGCGCAGATGCCGATGCCGAAAGTGTATATTATCAATGAAGCGGCGCCCAACGCCTTTGCGACGGGCCGCGATCCGGAGCATGGCGTAGTGGCGGTAACTACCGGGATTATGCAGGCGCTGAGTACAGAGGAACTGGAAGGCGTGTTGGCGCATGAATTAGCGCACATCAAGAACCGCGACACCTTGATCAGTACCATTGTAGCCGGTATTGCCGGAACGATCACCATGATTGCCAATATTGCCCAATGGGGAGCCATCATGGGCGGCTTGGGCCGCAGCGACGACGAGGAAGGCGCGGGCGGGCTGGTTGGTTCTTTGTTTATGATTATTTTGGCGCCCTTGGCGGCGACCATTATTCAGCTAGCTATCAGCCGGACCCGGGAATACGGGGCCGACGCAAAAGGCGCTGAATTCTGCGGCAATCCCCTGGCGTTGGCGGAAGCGCTGCGCAAGATCGAGTATTATGCTAAGCATAGAACGCTGCCGGAAGCCAGCCCTTCTACAGCGCATATGTTTATCATCAATCCCTTTGCCGGCGGCGGCCAGTGGTTTATGAGCCTCTTTTCCACCCATCCGGCTACAGGCGATCGCATCGCTAAGCTGGAGCAGTTGGCGCGGGGACGCTAAACCGGATATTGCCTTCAAGCCCGTACCGTTATGGTGCGGGCTGTTTTTTGTTGCGCTGGACGCTGTTCGTCATAGCGAGCTGTTTGTCTGCTATGATAAACAAGGAAAGTAAGATGGTGGCATAACGTGACAAAGTTAGCCTATGGAAAAGGACTTGAGGACTAGTAGAAATGAGCGTAAATATGACAAAATTAAATAGAAAGAATATTCCTTTCTGAAGGGAATATGTGGGAAAAATAACAATAAAGAAGCGATGAAAGAGCTTCAAAAGGAGGCCATATGAAACTTAGCAGCAACAGCATTCAAACACGTTTAACCTTGGCCTTGGCGGGATTGGTAGTGGTGGCTCTGCTTTTATTGGGGGTAACCAGTTATTGGCAAGCGAAAGGAGCTCTTTCTGACAGCGTGGACGAAACAGCGTACGCCTTGGCGGATCATTATGCGCTGCAGACGGAAATTTTTACCAAAGAGGCCATTCTTCGGTTGGAGGACTTGGCAAGCATTCAACGCATGCGTGAGAGTGAGGATAGCGGCGCGTTAATCGCTTCTCTGGCGGAAACAGATAAACGCCTAAAACTCTTTGAGATGCTCAGCTATGTGCGGCCGGACGGTTCGTCGCTGCGTATGGACGGGAAAGCCGATTCACTGGGGGATCGTCCTTATTTCAAAAAGGTGCTGGAAACTAAAAAGGCGTATGTTTCGGATATGATCGTTTCCCGTGCTACGGGCAAGCTATCGGTAGTGATCGCCGTGCCTGTCTTTAATAAAGATGGCGGTCTGAAAGCTGTCTTGGCGGGGACTTTGTCGATGGAAAAATTGAATGATGTCTTAAAGAAGGTTAAGTTTAAGGAGAGCGGCTATGCTTTTCTGGCGGATGACAGCGGCGTGATCCTGGCGCATCCTAAACGGCCGGATTTGGCGGGTAAGCTGAATGTGGCCCAAAAAGAGGTTAATCCGGAACTCAAGCTGCCGGTTAACACCTTGGATGACCGGATGATCCAGTTGTTTAAAACCGCGTTGGAAAAAAATGATGGCGTGCGCGGTGAATATACCTTTGTAGATGGTGTGACGCGTATGGCCGTATACCAGCCGATTGAGCTGGCAGGCGGTCAGAAATGGATGATGATGATTACGGCGCCGGTAGATGAAGCTACGGCGGAAGTGCGGCAGCTGACGTATGTCATGCTGGGACTTAGTGTATTCTGTTTGTTTTTAGCTATTGGAATAGCCGCAGTGATTAGTAAGCGCTTTGTAGCACCCATACTCAAGTTGCGTGACGCGGCAGAGCACATTGCCGCAGGGGATCTGCGCAGCCAGGAAGTGGCGGTGCAGTCGCAGGACGAACTGGGACAGCTGGCAGGAAGCTTTGCCGATATGAGCGGCAAGCTGCGCGATTTGGTGGTACAAGTGCAGCGCGAGTCCCAGCAGGTGGCGGCGGCCAGCGAAGAGCTGACAGCCAGCGCCGAGCAGGCGGCTCATGCGGTGCAGCAGGTGGCAGGCAGCGTGACGGAAGTGGCCGGCGGCGCGGACCGGCAGTTGGCAGTGGCGCGGGAAGCTACAACCGAAGTGGACGCGCTGGCGAAAGAATTGGCCGGGGCCTCAAAGCGGGCCGGTGAAGTACAAAAATCAGTGGAAAAAACATCTCAGGCGGCGGAAAGCGGCGGTGAAGCCATCGGCAAAGCCATCCGCCAGATGCAGGCTCTTGATACGACGGTGACTCATTCGGCGCAGGTAGTGGCCAAGCTGGGCGAACGTTCCCAGGAAATCGGCCAGATTGTGGATACTATCAGCGGCATTGCCGGACAGACCAACCTCTTGGCCTTGAACGCGGCCATCGAGGCTGCCCGGGCGGGCGAACAAGGCCGCGGCTTTGCAGTGGTGGCGGACGAAGTGCGCAAACTGGCCGAGCAAAGTCAGGAAGCCGCCGGACGCATTGCTTCTCTCATTGGCGAAATCCAAGGAGAGACTGGGCGGGCGGTAGAAGCTATGAGCAAAGGCACCGCCGAAGTTAAGGAAGGCACCGTTGTGGCCGGCCAGGCAGGCGCAGCCTTTGAAGAAATCGTCAGCCTCATTCGCAAGGCCAACGAAGAAGTGGCGGCCATCACAGCTGCCATCGAGCAGACTGTAAGCGGCAGCGGCCGCATCGTTCACGCTGTGGACGATATGCAAACCGTTAGCCGCGATACGGCGGAGCAGACTCAAACGGTGGCGGCGGCCACCGAAGAGCAGGCGGCCTCCATGGAAGAGATTGCTTCTTCCAGCCGCTCCCTGGCTCATTTAGCGGAAGAACTGCAAGTGGCGGTCAGCCGCTTCAAAGTGTAAGGGGAAAAGGTAAGCGCCCTCTGCCATTAGGCAGGGGGCGCTTTTTGAACATCTTTAATTTCTCCCGTGGTGGTGCTTGGGCTTTTTCGGCAGCTGCGAACGGTTTTTTCGTTTTTCTTTCAGGGCTAAACGAGCGGCGGCTTTGGCAGCTTTTGCTTGATGATGCGTCCAAAACTTCCAGATGGCGTAAGCAGTCCCTAGAATTACCGCTGGCAGCAGGTTCCAAAAGAGCAAATCTATTTCTTCTGCGGACATGGCGTTCCTCCTGGTATTTTTTAATTTGTTTTATTGTACCGGCAGAATGAAGTTTTGTACATAGAAAGGAGCTGGATTATAAAAATAAAGTTGCGGCCAGAAAGCATGGCTTTGAAAACCATAGGAATCCGTGTACAATAAAACCATCATTACAATAATAAGGGGGGGCCTTGGGTATGACGGATTGCAAGCGGCTTATGGAAGAGCGGCGTTCCGTGAATTTCTTTGATGCGGCGCAGCCGTTGACGCCGGAGCTTTTACGGCAGATTGTGGAATTGGCGTCGCTGGCGCCGTCGGCCTTTAATTTACAGCCTTGGCGGCTCATCGCCGTGCGCAGTCCGGAGGGGCGGGAACGGCTGTGGCGGTTAGCGCAGCAGCAGCCCAAGGTGTTGGAAGCGCCGGTGACGTTAATCGTCGTTGGTGATCGCGGTGCTTGGCAAGGCGACAATCCGGCCTGGGGAGAGCTGGCGGCCATGCTGGGTGGCGCGGAGGCCGTGAAACCCTACTTGGCCATGGCGGAAGCGCTCTATGGCGCCACGACGGAGCGGCGCATCAAATTTGCTGAGAGCAACGCGGCTCTTTTGGCGATGTCGGTGGTATACGCGGCGCGATGTTTTGGAGTGGAGGGACACTTCATGTCGGGCATTGATTTTGCGGGCATTAAGCAAGAGTTTGCCTTGGATGAGGATGAGGAAGTGGTAATGCTTTTGGCGCTGGGCTATGCGGAGGGAGGCAAGGTGCTATACCCCCGGAGAAAACGCCAGTCTTATGATGAATTGGTGGAGGAAGTCTAATGGAAGTTGTGAGCGCCTGTTTAGCCGGCATAGCTTGCCGATATGACGGAACGGCCCAGGAAGCGCCGGAGATAGTGGCGGCGGTGCGCCAAGGGAAAGCGCTGCCTCTTTGCCCGGAGATGCTGGGCGGGCTGCCGGCGCCTCGGCAAGCGGCGGAAATCAAAGAGGGCTGCGTAGTAACGGCGGAAGGTATTGATTTGACGCAGCCCTTTCAAAAAGGCGCGGAGATTGCCACGCAAATCGCCATTCTCGCAGGCTGCCGCAAGGCGGTCCTCAAAGCTCGTTCGCCCAGCTGCGGCTGCGGGCGAATTTATGACGGAACTTTTTCCGGTCATCTGGTTGAAGGCGACGGGGTATGGGCGCAGGCATTAAAAAAAGCAGGCATTGAAGTGAAAGTGCGATAAAATAGGCTATTGAACAAGAGAATCGGAGTCACGGGAGGGTACGCAGGAGAGATTTCTCTTTTATGTCCTTTCGTGACTCTTTTATTTATATACCAGAATTTATAAAACGAACCGCGAAACACACGAAATACGCGAAAGGGTTTATGAATTGGTTCAGGGGGACGGTTCTCTTGAACCAATTCTGCTTGGGCTGACTCAGGAGAACCGTCCCCCTGAACCAATAATTCTCATTCGAGCCCTCAGATTCTCCGATTCTCTTGTTCAAACTTCCTGTCTTTTTATCGAATCCTCCCTTTACTCCCTTTACTCCTGTTCAAATTTCTCGTTTGTTCTCTTTTCGCAGAAATCCAGCAGCACCCGGCAGGCTTGGGAGAGATAGCGCTCCTCATTCCAGGCAAAGCCGGCTTGGATGGAAAGGGGCGGCGTCAAAGGAAGACTGACGATGCGGGGGTGCTTGCGGGCGATGTCCGCCGGCAGGAAGCCGACCCCTGCATTTTGTTCCACCAGGCTAAGAATGGTTTCGATTTGCCGCGAAGAGAAACGTATCTGCGGTGTAAAGCCGTGGCGGGAGCATTCTTCCAAGATGAGCTGTCGCATATAGGTATCTTCTTGAAAGAGCAGAAAGGGTTCTTTGGCCAACTGCGGTAAAGAAAGTGTTGTTGCGGAAGCCAGGGGGTGCGCAGGGGAAAGGCAGACATGGATGGCGCTTTGTGCCAGGGGGCGCAGCGCCAGGCCAGGCGGTGGGTCAGAGATAATTAGCAGTCCTAGGTCAAGTTCATCTTCGAGAAGTTTGCGGCGTGTAGCTAGGCTGCCCGTTTCCGTGCACTGCAGCTCGATATCCGGATGCGCCGCGTGAAAAGCGGCGAAAAGAGACGGAAAGACGAAAGCGCCGATGACCGGCGTAATGCCTAATAGGATGCGGCCTTTACGGGACGCCTCGTAGTCCTTCATCTCTTCTTGGGCGTTATTGCGGCAGCGCAGCATAGTCTCGGCGTGCTGCAGCATGCGCTCCCCGGCTTGGGTGAGGCGAAGCCGCCGCTGCTTACGGTCAAAGAGAGGCACCCCAAGCTCTTCCTCCAATTTTTGCAGAGCAATGCTGACCGAAGGCTGAGCCACGTGTAGTTGCGCAGCGGCGCGGCTGACGCTGCCCAGGCGACAGACTTGCTGAAAATACTCTAATTGTCGCAGTTCCATAGAAACCTCCATATAGTTTTAAACTATATATGAATCAAAAATATATATTTTTATTCTATCAAAAGCTGCGGTATACTGCAAAAGAGAAGAAAAAGCGGGAGGAATTACGATGGAACTGCTAGGGTATTTGATTTTAGGGGTAGCGGTGGCTGCATTCGGCACGCTCGTAGGCATTGGCGGCGGTCTGGTTTTGGTGCCCCTTTTTATTTTGGTATTTCATTGGGAGCCCAATTTGGCGGTGGGTACGTCGTTGGTAGTGGTTTTTTTTAATGCGATTTCCGGTACCGTGGCTTATATGCGGCAAAAGAAGGTATACTATGACGCCGGTATTCGGTTTGCTCTGGCTACGCTGCCAGGGGCGTTTTTCGGCAGCTACGCGGTAAAGTACATCCCGGAAGCGGAATTCAAAGTATTCTTTGGCGCGACGCTGATGGTCATGGCGGCGCTGATGTTTTGGCGCAATTATTCTAAAGGCGCGCCGAATAAGGGAACTGAAGTGCCTAAGAATTACAATCGTACCGCCGGCGTGCTTCTTAGTTTGTGCGTAGGGTTTTTATCCAGCATTCTAGGCATTGGCGGCGGCATTATCCATGTGCCGGCCATGGTCTACTTGCTGGCGTTTCCGGCGCATATCGCTACGGCGACCTCGCATTTTGTGCTGGCGATTTCTTCGATGGTCGGCGTATTTTCGCATTTCTTGCTGCATAACATTCTAATCAAGGAAGCCTTGATGATCGGCGTCGGCGCGGTATTGGGAGCACAAATTGGCGCCAAAATGTCCTTGAAAGTGAAGTCGAAGGCTATTTTGTCTTTGCTGGCGTTCTGCCTGTTCGGATTGGGCGCACGCTTAGTCTTTACGGCAGGAGCCTTCTAGTAAGGAGCCGCTGCTTTATGTGCATCTCGCGATAAATCAATCTTTTTTTCGCCAGACTTTGTCAGAAAGCCTCGGCATAGCGCCGCTATTCCTCCGTTTTTTTTCGCGTCTGACCTCGGAAAGACGTCGGTTGCTATGCAATCCTTAGCGGTCCCTCGTTTGTGCCTTCCATGGCACTCGGGACACTAAGTGCATCCAGCACTGTCGCGCCGACCCTAGGCGCGTCCAGCGCCGTCGTCGGAGCGCTCATTAAAGCAGCGGCTCCTTATAAATTTGGTACTTAGTTTCCTCTGCGTATGGTTCAGGGGATGGTTTTCTTGAACCATTGTTTGCTTTTCTTTTCATTTTTCTTCAGTCGAGCCCTCCCTTTACTCCCTCTACTCTTGTTCAATTTCGTACTCTATTTTCCAGCACGAAGTCTCGGAACTTCAGCGCCGCCGGGGAAAGATAGCGTTCTTTGTGCCACGCGAGGCCGATGGTGCGGCGGCAGGGCGTGTCCTTGACCGGCAGAAAGGCCAAATGCAGGTGCTCCAGGCCTGCTAAATGGGGGATGAGAGCAACGCCCAGGCGGGCTTCTACCAGGCCGGCGACGGTCATGATTTCTTCGCCTTCAAAGGTGATTTCCGGCTGAACGCCAGCTTGCTGCAGCAAGCGATCCGCTAACAGGCGCAGGCCGTAGTTGGGCTTGAAGGTAATCAGGGGTTCTGAGGCAATGTCCTGTAAGGATAAGCTTTCCTGCTGCGCCAAGGGATGCTCACGGTGAACGGCGACAAAGATGTCTTCCTCAAAAAGCGGGCGCCAGGCTAGATAAGGTGGCGGCGCAGCGAAGGAGCAAAGGCATAAATCCGTGCCGCCGCTATGGAGCTGTTCCAAAAGAGCGGCGGTGCTGTTTTGGTAGAGCCGGAAATGCACCTGTGGATGCAGGCGGCGAAACTGCTGCAGCAGCTCCGGTACCAGATGCGTGCCTTGAGAATGCAAAAAAGAAAGACTGACGCTGCCGCGTTCCGGATGAATGAGGTCTAGCGCTTGTTGCCGTCCGGCTTCAATGCTTTGCAGGCCTTGATCCAGATGTTCTAGAAAAATACGTCCGCTGCGCGTCAGCTCCAGGCGTTTATGACAGCGGTGGAAAAGCGGAAACCCTAGTTCTTCCTCCAAACGGGCCAGAGAACGGCTCAAGGCTGGCTGGGAAAGCGCCAACTGGCTGGCGGCCTGGGTCATGTGGCCCAAAGCGGCAATGGTGCGAAACGCGTAAAGTTGCTGCAAATCCAAGGTCATCTTCCTTTCAAAAACTACGGAACTCAGAGTAACAGAGTAATAGAGAAAAGCCAGAGAGAATATTTCCATAGAGAGATTACCTTGGTGGCGTTTGCAAAATCCCCCTGGCCCTGCGGGCCATCCCCCTTTAGCAAGGGGGACTTTCAGAGCCGTCGAGATGGTCTTGCCGCGTAAGCCTTGCCTCCCTTGTTAAAGGGAGGTGCCGCCACAGCGGCGGAGGGATTGGAATCTTACTCTTCTCTGGCTTTTCTGGCGGAGACTGGCAATTATGCCATCCTTGGCATCGCCGGCATTAGGCACATCACGTACCGTCGCTGCTTACTCTGTGTTTCGTTTATTCTTCTACCCTCAGCATACTGCTTTTTTGATCGCTTTTCCAGAAATACATAACTAAAATGCATCGAAATAATAAAAATGATGCATTGGACGCAGGGTACTGTGAGGAGTAAGATAAAAGAAAGGAAAGTGTTTTGGAGGCGGAGATTGTGGGTTTGGAACGAGGGAACCGTAACTATTGGCGTGCCTTGGCGGCGCTGTTTATGGGCAGCTTTGTGGAGTTTGCTCTTTTGTACGTAACGCAGCCACTTTTACCGGCGTTGACGGCGGATTTTTCGTTGTCGCCTTCGGTAGCTAGTTTGTCTGTGTCCCTAACGACCGGCGCTATGGCGCTGGCTCTTTTACCGCTGGCGGCGGTGTTCAGCCGGCTGCAGCGCAAGCCAACCATGTTGTCGGCTATGTTGGGTGCGTCGCTGCTGGCGATTGCATCCGGCTGCAGCCCAAACTTTGAGCTGCTCTTAGTCTGTCGGGCTTTACAAGGCATGTTGATGGCGGCGTTTCCCGCTGCGGCTATGGCGTATGTCAATGAAGAGTTTGAGCCGTCCGGCGTGGGGCTGGCTATGGGCATCTATATTGCCGGTACGTCTATTGGCGGTTTGGGCGGACGTCTTTTGGTAAGCCTTCTCTCGGACTTTATGTCTTGGCGGACGGCACTTTTGGTGATGGGCGGATTCTGTCTGCTTTTGGCGATTTGCTTCTTTTGGCTGCTGCCGAAGGCGCAAAGCCGCCGCAGTACCGCAGCAAAGCAGGCCGGTCTGTTGGCAGCGCTGCCCTCTTTGCTAAAGACGCCGGGCATTCTTCCTCTATATATTGTTGGCTTTGTAGCGCTAGGCTCGTTTGTAGCTTTGTACAACTATATCGGCTATATATTGTTGGCGGCGCCGTATTCTTTTAGTCAGAGTCAAGTGGGAGCGGTATTTCTGTTATATTTGCTGGGGACGGTGAGCTCCATGGTATCCGGCGGTCAGGTAGACAGGCGCGGTCCGGGTCCGGTGCTGGTGGCAGGCTTATTGATGATGCTGGGAGGGGCGCTGTTTTCGCTGGGGACTCCGCTGCTATTTAAACTCGGCGGGCTGGGCATGTTTACGTGCGGCTTTTTTACCACCCATGCGACAGCCAGCGGCTGGGTGGGGCGCTTGTGCCGCGGCGATAAGGCGCAGGCGGCCTCGCTGTATTTGCTCTTTTACTATGCTGGCGCCAGCGTGATAGGTACGGGGAGCGGTGTTTTTCTGGCCAGCGCCGGCTGGGCGGGCGTGATTGGAATAACTGGGTTCCTTTTGACAGGAGCGCTTTGGCTGGCGTGGCGGCAGCAGAGATTGAACAAGAGAACTGGAGTCGCGTGAGGGCTCGACGGAGTTAGGATCGAACAAGAGAATCGGAGAACCTGAGGGTTCGCAGGAGGGTTATGGTTTTTAACAGGAGCACGAATCCCTCCGCCGCTGCGGCGGCACCTCCCTTTAACAAGGGAGGCAAGGAAGGCGCAAAAGGCTATCGCGGAGGCTCTGAAAGTCCCCCTTGCGAAAGGGGGATGGCCCGCAGGGCCAGGGGGATTTGTACTGGAGCGGAGCCTTGTTCAAAATCTCATCTCTCCCGGTTGTTCTTGCTGTTTACTGGAAGCTTGTTGCCGTCTTAGCGTTATTTCTTGACGGCGGCAGGCTCCTTTGTTATAGTTGGGATAAGAAAATATAAATAAGTGGAGCAGGTGTCCCTAAGGGGCTTAATAGGGAAGTTCGGTTTGATGCCGACGCGGTCCCGCCACTGTAATGGGGAGCAAGTCCGTGGACGCCACTGGGATTTTCCTGGGAAGGCCGGATGAGCGAAGAACCAGAGCCAGGAGAACTGCCTGTTTGACAGTCACCGTCAGTACCTACGAGCGATGGGGAGGGGATTGCAGACAGCATGCGTGTTTCCGCTGGCCAGCGGTTCGCCTGCAAGAAAGCAATCTAGGATTCATCAACCCGGCGGTGCCGGGATTTTTTTGTTTATAAAAGAACGGTTGAACAAGAGAACCGGAGAACGAGGGCTACGGGGTACGACGTTTTAACAGGAGTAGAGGGAGTAGAGTGAGGGCTTGAACGGGAGATAGAGAAAATATAGATGTCGTTGCGAGGCGCGGAGCGACGCGGCAATCTCCTGAGCCCTAAAACGTATGCCCTATTTTTTCTCTTGCGTACCCTCCCTTTACTCCCTCTGCTCTTGTTCAATTCTCGTATTCTATCCGCCCCCTGCCAAGCTTGTTTTAGAAAGGAAGGACTTCCTGGTGAAAGTAAGAGTTTTCGTTCTGGCAGCGCTGCTACTGGCGTTGCTGGTTTTCATGGCTGGCTGCGGCTCGGCCCCTGCGGCGCAGAAAGAGCAAAGCGGCAGCGGGTTTTCATTTCAAGATGATACTGGTCGGACGCTGGCGTTGGCGAAAAAGCCGACTCGCATTGTCGTGTTGACGCCGTCGCTCTTAGAACCGCTCTATGCGGTAGGCGGTCAAGCGGTTGGCAGAGCGGCTTCGCGCTTGGGCGATATTCCGGAAGCGGCAAAAGGGCTGCCGGAAGTAGGCTTTGTCTACCAAATCAACAGCGAGGCGGTCTTGGCTTTGTCGCCGGATTTGGTGCTGGGTTTTCAGGGAATGCATGAAAACCTAATTCCTCTTTTCCAAAATGCCGGCGTGCCGGTGGCGTTGCTGCGTCTGAAAGGCTATGAGGATTTGCTGCGCAACATTCGTTTATTAGGAAAGCTGAGCGGCGATGAAGCCAAGGCGCAAGCGGAAGTGGCGCGCTTGGAGACGGCGAAGGAAGCGCTGCAAAAAAAACTGCCCCAGGCGAGCAAACGCATAGTCATTCTCCACGCTACTGCCAAACAGGTGACGGTGGAGCTGCCTAACAGCTTGACTGGGGATATGGCGAACTTGCTCAAGGTGCAGAACGTAGCCGCTGGTTCGCAAGGCGTGGCGGCGGATGCGACAGCTGTTCCTTATAGCTTGGAAACCTTGGTCCAGCAGGACCCGGACATGATTTTGATCACCTCCATGGGCAGTACCAAGGATATTGAAAAACGCATGCGCGATGACGTCATGGCCAGCCCGGCTTGGTCGTCCTTGCGGGCGGTGCGGAATGGGCAGCTATTCTTTTTGCCGCCGGAATGGTTTCAGGTGCATCCGGGCTTGAAGTATGACGCCGCCTTGCTGCGCTTGGCGCAGACGATGTACCCGGAGGTCTACGGTCATGCGCCCTGATGCAGCGGCCAGGCGTGCCTGGCGATGGCCGCTCTTAGCCTTTTTTGCGCTGCTGGCGGCGGGGGCTTGTCTGCTGGGAACGGTCAAAGGCGCGGCAGGGCTTTCCCTGCCGGAGGTGTGGCAGGCGCTCCTGGGGGAAGGAAACGGCGGCAGTGCGCAGATTGTGCGCAACATCCGCCTGCCCAGGGTGCTTACTGGTGCGGCGGTGGGAATGAATCTGGCCTTAGCGGGGACGCTGTTGCAAGGCGTGCTGCGCAACAGTCTGGCGGATCCTCACATCATCGGCGTTTCCGCCGGCGCGGGTCTGACAGGCATTTTGATTTTAGTGATGTTTCCTCAAGCGGAGGCATTGTTGACGCCAGCAGCCTTTGTGGGCGCCATCGGCGCGGCGGCGCTGGTCTACGCGCTGGCCTGGAACGGCGGTCTGCGTCCGGGTCGGGTGATTTTGGCCGGCGTGGCCGTAGCGGCTCTTTTTGGAGCGGGTATTACTTCCCTTTTGATTTTCTACAGCGACCGGGTTCACGGAGCTCTGGCCTGGATGGCTGGGGGGCTGGCTGCGAGGACGTGGCCGCATGTGTACATGGTCTGGCCGTATGCGCTGGTTGGCGGTTTGATAGCCATGGCGATGGCCGGGCGTCTGAACCTGCTGCAGCTGGGCGACGATGTAGCGCGCAGCCTGGGCTTGGCGGTGGAGAAAACGCGGCTGTTGCTCATCGCTCTTGCGGCGCTCTTGGCGGCCAGCGCGGTCAGCGTGGCCGGGTTGCTGGGCTTTGTGGGACTTATCGTGCCTCATGCGGCGCGCCTTTTGATCGGCAGCGACCATCGATTCTTGCTGCCGGCGGCAGGCCTTTTGGGAGCGGCGACGGTGACCTTTTGCGACACCGTCGCGCGAACGGCTTTTGCGCCGTTAGAGCTTCCGGTAGGCGTACTGATGGCGGCCTTAGGAGCGCCCTTCTTCCTCTATCTTTTGCGAAAGGAACTGTGACATGAATATGCTCGAAGCGGAAAAGCTGGTTTTTTCCGCGGCAGGACGTAACATTATTGAAGATCTTAGTCTGCAGGTTCCCGCAGGAGACGTGCTGGCCATTATCGGTCCTAATGGAGCGGGGAAGAGCACTCTACTGAAAATGCTTACGGGGCAGTTGACTCCTTCTTCCGGAGCCGTTCGCCTGCAGGGGGAGGCGGTTCACTCCCTGGCGCCTTCGGCGATGGCCAAGGTGCTGGCGTATGTGCCGCAGGGGCCGCAAGCTCCGCCGGACATTCTCGTGCGGGAGCTGGTGTCCTATGGGAGGCATCCGCACCGCGCCTGGTATATGGGCAGTCGCGCCGAAGACGAGGAAGCGGTAGAGCGGGCGCTGGAGCGCACCGGTCTTTTGGACTTGGCTAAGCGGCCGGTCGGGCTTTTATCCGGCGGCGAGAGGCAGCGGGCTTGGCTGGCGCTGGCGCTGGCGCAGCAGCCGCAGGTGCTGCTTCTAGATGAGCCGACCACCTTTTTGGATGTGTGCCATCAGTTTGAGCTGCTGGATCTTCTGCGGCGTTTGAACGAGGAAGACAATCTGACGGTGGTGCTGGTG
>SAAJ01000052.1 GCA_009929485.1 Negativicutes bacterium | reverse complement strand
AGCTTTCTGCTTTCATCGAAAAGCAACTATACAACTGGATGGCGGCCTTGCCCAATTACATCAAGGCTTATTTCCCAATTTCCTGCTGCGAAAGTTGAGATTATAATAAATCGGTTGATCCAAATTGACTTGTCCCCCATAGCCTCCATTCCAAAGATATACTCTCTCTTCCATTGAAGTTGCAAAGGAAGAAATACGTTGCGAAGGTGCCGCGCTTAACCAACCATTCAACCGCATCGTCGAACCATCGGGGACCGAGAAAATAAAATCATTACCTTCCGACCATACGTTAATGCTTCCAGGCATCAAATCTTGAAACACGAGACAGTCGCTGGCAGCGTTAGCGCCATCGGCAACAATTCGATCCGCCCCTCCTGACAAGCCAAAAAAATAAACATCATTACCAGGTCCGCCATTGAACACATCCACGCTGGCATCACCGCCCCAAAGAAAGTCGTCGCCGCCTCCTCCCAAGAGCGTATCCGCCCCAATGCCTCCATAAAGACGATCACTGCCATTACTGCCAATCAATAAATCATTGCCGCCACCGCCATACAACGTATCAGAAGCAGCATCAGAGAGATTAGTTTCGGCCCCATACAGCGTATCTTGTCCATCCCCCCCCCAGATTTCATCGCTGCCTACTCCGCCAAGCAAAATATCGCTTCCTTGCGCCCCATACACCAGATCATTCCCCATACCGCCTGACACCGTATCACTGCCCATTCCCTGCAGCCCATAATCGCCACCATAGAGCGTATCATCCCCATAATCTCCAAAAATCCAATCGGCGCCATTTCCGCCGCTAATCCAATCATTACCACCAGCACCCTTTAAGACATCGCTGCTTTCCAAGCCATAAAGGGTATCATGTCCCACGCCGCCGTCAATCGTATCGGCTGCATTCCCTCCCTGCAGCAAATCGTCGCCGCCCATTCCGGAAATTATCCAAGAATCATTCGCGGTGCTCGCTGAAAAAGATTCATTATCATCAGTACCAACCCAGCTTTGACTCATAATATGTTCCTCCCTCGTCTACGCTTTCTATATTGGACTCATCTATTTCGTTGTACGTTGTGCAAGTTCCTCTGCCACTCTTTGGATAACGACAGTCCATTTCCCTGATGTTTCTTGGCGAAATAAGCGAGTTTGAGGATACCAGGCCGTTGTCTCGCCCGACTCCAGCCACCGCCAATCCGCTAATACAGGCAGAAGAATCCAAACCTCCTTGCCAAGGCCTCCCGCTACATGCGCCAAAGCCGTATCAACAGTAATAACCAAATCCAGGTTCTCTACCAAGGCAGCCGTATCCGCAAAGTCTTGAATATCCTTGCCCAAATCGACAATTGGCCATTTGTTATAACAAGCGGCAGCCTGCTCCGCCGCAGTGCCCATCTGAAGAGAAAAATAAGAAACACCAGGTACTTCCTGTAACGCCAGCCAATCCTCAAAAAGTGAAGACCGCTGATAATCATTCCAGCCATAACGAGACCCAGCCCAAAGCAAACCGACTCGCAGCTTTCCTGCAGCGCTTTCTTTGTCAATTCGTTCACGCCAATAGGTTTTTCGCGCTTCGCAAGAAGACAAATAAGGCACACTAACTGGAATACTGCGTACGGTAGTACCAAAAATCAAAGGCAAGCTTAACAACGGCACATATAGATCATAGTCGCGGCAATCCAATTCATCGCTCTGCACAACCACAGCATCCACACCGTCAACGCCCTCCAGTAAAGATACCAATTCCTTGCGTGTTGACAAAGTAACCCAGCCGCCGCGCTCTTTTACCTGCCGCAAATACCGACAAAACTGCAGCGCATCACCAAAACCTTGTTCATGATGAACAAGCAGTCGCTTGCCTGAAAACAGCTCCCCTTGCCACCGCGGCACGGCCTCACACCAGGCAAGCTCTTTTTTTCGTTGCGGGCGCTGCAGACGCCACTCATACTCTTGAAATCCCTTTTGCCACTTTCCTTGATATAGCCATAACACGGCACGGTTCAAATGTGCCTGCGCATCATATGGAGCCAATGAAATTGCCTGCTCATACGCGTCCTCGGCTTCCGCCAAACGCTGTTGATGCTGCAACGCAATACCTAAGTTGCTCCAGCCCTGGGCATCCATTGGGCGCAGCTTTAAAAATTGCCGCAAATACGCTTCCGCTTGTTCTGGCTCCTGTTGCCGAAACGCTAAAAAAGACAGCTCCGCCCAAGCTTCCGCCACATCCGGCCGCGCCTCTGTCAACTGCGCCAAGAGCGTTTGCGCCACTTCCGGCTGCCCTTCTTGTTCCCTCACTTGAGCCAAATGAAACTTGGCTTCAATCGACTGAGGATGCACCGCCAGTATCCGCTCCAAAACTGCCGCCGCCTCCGCCAGCTTTCCCTCTCTGGCAAAAGAAGCCGCGCTTTGCAGCATATGCTCTAAGCCTGCTTGCATTTGCCCGCTTTGAAACAACAAGACGCCAAAAAGCTGCAAGGCCTCTGCCTGCTGAGGCCTTTTCGCTAAAACCTGTTGATAGCAAGCAGCCGCTTGTTGCCCCTTTCCTGCCTGATGCCACCGTTTTCCCTCTTCCAGCAACCGCTGCCACTCTTCCACGCGCCATTCTTCCCTTCGCAACATTTTATATGTAAATTATACCAAAACACATGACATTCGTCAGTGAAATCTCTTAAATGAAAAGGTGTGGCCAACGCTTGAAGCCAAGCCCTCCACACCCTGTTTCATATTACTCTTCTATTTGAATTATTTCCGGCGCGCGCTGCAGCAATTCGTCATCCAAGCGCTCCTTATGAGCCGTCAAAAATTGATACCACTCATACCGCCGGCGGTAATGTTGCGACAAGAGCCGTTCCTGTTTTACCCAGGCATAGGCATTAGTGCTAAGATGCCGCCGCAAGTCCCCGTTCCGCAAAAGCTGCTCCAAACGCTGACGAAATTCCTCCCTGCTGCGATACAGAAAACCGGTTACACCGTCCCGCACCGTTTCCTGGTACACCGTCGGACTGGCCAAAGCCGCTACTTGATGCCCCGCACACTCCAGAAATTTAAGGTCCGACTTCATACGGTTAAAGCGATTGTCCTCCAACGGCAGCCAAGCCACGTCACAAGACCGAAGCAGCTCCACGTATCTAGCGTAAGGGCAAAATGGTTGAAAAACCTTTTTGCCTGCGCCAAGGGCTTCATAAAGCTGCCGGTCATGAATAACAACGACCTCAACCGCAGGCCCCAGGCGCCCCAACACTTCGTTTACATCCTGTAAATAAGGCTGCCAATCCGCTTCGCGATTCAAAGCGCCGAAAAAAAGACGCACTGGCCGCGGTCCCCGCTCCTTTTTCAAAACAGGCAGCTGCGCCAATTGATTAGGAAACACAGCAACATTCGGATTCCACTGCTTTATACACTCCGCTAGCGCCGGCGTCGACACCTGCACCGCATGGCTGCCACGAAAAGAGAAAAAGCCGTTTCGGCTATGAAAAGCCAGCCATCGTTCCGGGTCATCATCGATCTCAGCAACCGTCAGATACCCCAAAGCCAGCAGCTTTTGTTGCTGCAGCGCCGCTTCCGGCAAATCCGCCCAAATGCGCTGACGGATAAAAATTTTGCTTTCTTCCGGACGAGCTACAGACAGCTTCGCCGCTCCTGGCTCGTGAAGCGCCCGCACACCCGGGATTGAATTCAAAAACGCATCTGGCTCCATGACTCGCACTCGTGCGCAAACCTGCATTTCCCCCATCATCGTCTGCACCAGCAGCGGTTTTGGCACAGCAGTCGTTGTCACCTGCAACACAAAGGCCGAAACCGGCGCTTCCCGTTCCCATTCCGCAGCGCTAATTCCTTGCGCCTCCGCAAAAGGAACCAAACTTTGCGCCAGATTCACAGTACCAGCGTCACGCAAAACAGAACGCTGCACCTGCGGCACTGCCGCCGTCACCGATAAACCCAAGCTTTTCAAAAGCCTTTGCACCGCCGGCGCTGCAAAGGCTTTTTCCGCCGCCTCCGTTCCTTCGAGCCATTTTTGAATGCGCCTTATAAAGCGTGAATTAGGCAAGAGCAGCACCAAGACCGCTTTGCTGCTTAAATACGGCAGATGACGCTTTAAGAACAGTTCTAAGTCTTCTAAGCCTGTCAAGCCGTTCATAGCCCGTTCTGTGACAACCAAGCAATCGACCTGCGCTCCATGAATGCCCAGCTGCGGCATAGTGGCCTGCTGCGGCTTCAGCACATGAACACGGCTCAGACGACCTGCGCCCTTGCGCGCCGCTGCCGCCTCCGCTTCTACGCCAACATACACGCCAAACGGCTGCATGTTTAACCATTTTGCCCCCAAAAGCCCCTCTCCGCATCCCAATTCCACTACCAGCTTTGCATCAAGAGGCATATATTGTAACAATGCCTGTTCCTTCATTATCCTGCTCCTATTCGAACATGTCTGGCAAACGCTGCTGCAGCGCAGCCACTAACTCTTGCCGTCTTGCCGTCAGTTCCATATACCAGGCATAGCGGGTACGATAATGCTGCCAGAGCATGCGGCGCTCCCGTACCCAGGCATACGCCTGCTCCGCCATGCGCCGCCGTCGCTCCGCATCCGATACAAGGCATTCCAGCTTGCGAGAAAACTCCTCCGGCGTCGCAAACAAAAATCCGGTTTCCCCTTCGCAAATAGACTCGGCATAAACCGTAGGGCTGGCTAGAACCGCCACTCCATGGGCTGCGCACTGCAAAAACTTCAAGTCCGATTTCATGCGGTTAAAACGCGTATCATTTAACGGCAGCAACGCTACATCCGCTTGCCTCACCACTTCATGGTACCGTTCGTACGGACACAGGGGCTCAAAGGTCTTGTAGGAAGTCTGCAGTGCCTTATAAAAGGATTCATCATACAGAACTTGCATTTGCACCTTACCGCCCCATTGAACCAACAAGGCATTTAACGCCGGTAAAATTGGTTTCCAGTCCGCTTCACGGTTAAAGGCGCCAAAAAAAATCTTTACAGGCCCTGCAGACGCGCGACGTTTCCACTGTGGCAGCCAAGCCAGCTGGTTGGGGAAAACCCTGACAAAGGGATTAAACTGTCGCAAATAAGCCGCTAACGGCTCTGTGGATGTTTGCACGCACAGGGAACTGCGAAAAGTAATAAAATCCTCCTGCGGATGCTCCGGCCAATAAAGCGGGTCATCGTCAATTTCCGCTATCGGCACATAACCTCGCTGCAAAAAAGCTTTTTGCTTAGCCGGTCCTTCCGCCTTGGTCAGGCGCGAACGCTGCCAAACAAAAATCTTTTGCCGTACGTCTTCCTTGGACAGCAACTTCACTTCATCCAGGCTGGAGATAGTGGCCACACCCGGCAAAGCGGCCAAAGCACGATCCGGCTCATATACCCGAACCGTATCCGAGGCAATGCGCGATATCAGCAGCGTCTGCACTACCATTTTCGGCGGCAGCCGATGAGCCTTCACTCCTCTCCATAAGTAGACAGGTGCCGCCAGCCACTCTGAAGATACTTTTCCTTGCACTACCTCAGAAAGAAGAGCAACTTCCGCCTCCGGATTATCTTCCACCAAAGGGCGACTATCGCTACATAGAAGACCATGCCTCTCGCCTTGAGCGTTCCACCAATCCGGATTCACATCCGCTGGTTCTGAAGTTCCCTTTGTGAGCATTTCCTGCAACCGTCGCCAATAAAAAGGATTGGGCGCTAACAGCACTACCATGCCTCCAGAACATATTGCCTCAGCAATACATTTTAGCATGTATGCACCGTCATGGCCCCCTCCCATCCCCCATGCAACCACACACTGGAACGGCTTTTGTGCAGCCTCTCTTGCTAGTGCGTCCAAACTTTCAAAAGCAACGATATCCGCTAAAGGATGTATCGCAGTATACAACAGCCTCGCTTGCATGGAAAAAGGACCTAACAATCCGATTCGCTCTGCATGAGAAGGGATGGCATATATAGCAGCACTTTCCCAGCTTGGCTCTAACATAAAAACCTCTCCCTTCAAGATAATCCCCAATCCCCTCTTGAGAGGGGTGCCTCCGCAGGAGGCGGGGTGTGGCCCAATCCCCTCCCACGGAGGGGTGTCTCGCCTCTGGCGACGAGGTGGGTTGCTCTACCTCTTCCCGGCCACTTCCTGCAAAAAGGCCAGATGCTGCGGATATAGAGTCTGAAACGAATACTTCTCCAGTACAGTTTGCCGCGCCTGCTCACGCATGCGCCGCGTCGCCTCTGGCTCGGCGAACACCTGATCAACCCGGTCAGCAATTTGCATTGGCGCAAAAAAATCAACCAGCAAACCGTTCTCACCGTCCGCCATTACTTCCTGCACCGGCGCCGTGCGCGAGGAAATCATCATGCAGCCACAGGCCATGGCCTCCAAAAAAGACCACGAAAGAATATATGGATAGGTCAGGTAAATATGCGCTGAAGAGGCCTGCAGCACCGTCCGGTACTCCTCCAAGAACAAGGGCCCCGTAAAATGAAGCCGCGTCGGATCGTAGGTAAAATTCTCCAACGCCCACTGCCGATAGGTCTTGCCATCCTCTCGCGGTTTCCCATACTCTGTACGATCATTGCCCACAATGACCACATGGCACTTGGGACGCCGCCGCTGAATTTCCGCCACCGCCTCCATAAACTGCGGAAACCCGCGCATCGGCTCCATCGCCCGGGTAACATACGTAACAATCTCTTCCGCACCGGATAAATCCAGCCGCTGCCGCGGCAGCACCAGCTTAGTTCCTTCTTTCGGCTGGAAAAAATTTGTATCCATACCGTCATGGAGCACGCGAATCTTAGCCTGAAACTCAATTGGAAACTGAGCCTGCTGCCAATATGTCGGTGTAATCCCTGCATCAGCTGTATATAGTTCATGCAAAATAGGTACATTTTTGGTGCGAATTCCCGCTGCCATATCCGCCGTGACAGACTGCGCCGGATCAAAGCCATGACTGCTTCCTTGAGCCCGATAAAACCATTCAAAATAACCAATCAGCGGTGTCGTTGGAAATAACTCTTTTAGAAACTGTAATGGTCCCCAACCGCTATGTCCAACAATAACATCGGGAATCCAACCTTCCCGCTTCAATTTCCAAGCTGCTTCATAGGCTGCCATACCATAATATAAAGCATTTTCCGCATAACGAACATATGCATGAGTTTCCTGCGCCGCCTCTCGCTTTACACAGTATAGCAATTTTCGAACTCCAGGAATCTCTTGCTCTTGAATAGTCGTTAAAAAACAAACGCGATGCCTAGTATCCATACCTAAGGCAGTAGCCAAACAACGGAATTGAGCAGGAAATGTGCGATGAACAAATAAAATACGCATACTTTCAAATTACTCCCTTTTCCACAACTAAGGCATGAAGAAAGTCCCGTTGCCGCCTCAATGTATCTTTTAATGAAAAATGTTGCACCACTATTTCTCTGGCTGCCTTGCGCACCGCTTCAACGTCAGCGCCTCCCTGCATGCAATGCTCAATACGCTCTGCTAATTGCTCGGGATCGTGAAAAGACGCTAAAAAAGCAGTTTTCCCATCTTCAACCACCTCCTGTACTGGCGGAGTTGCTGAGGCAACTACGGCACAGCCGCAAGAAAGTGCGTCCAAAAAAGACCACGACAACACAAAAGGTTTTGTCAAATACACATGGGTAGAAGAAGCTTGCAACACTTTACGATATGCATAACGAGGCAATGTCCCTAAAAAATGAACACGCTGCAAATCAACTCCCTCTTTTTGCAACGCTTGACGTGCATCAAACTCATTTTGTTCATATGCTGGCTGCAATTTTCCTACAACAACAGCATGAGAATTGGGCCTACGTTTTTGCACGATCGCTAGTGCTGCAGCAAATTGCGGAAATCCGCGAATTGGCTCCATTCCACGCGAAACATATGTCAAGAGTTCTTTATCTGTCGGAATCCCATATTCTTTCAACAAATAAGCCCCACCCGATAGCGGAGAAAACCGCTCTGTATCAACGCCATCATGAATAACCTTAATTTTTCTTTGAAACTCTAAAGGAAATTGTTTCTTTTGCCATAAGAATGGTGATATTCCTGCATCTGCATCCAATAACGTCAGCAAGGAAGAAACTTGGCTGCTCCGCATATGACATCGTTCATTCGGAGATAAAACTCTGCCTCCATAATCCAAATACTGGCCCTCCGAATGCATAAACCATTCACAATAAACCACATAAACCGCCTCAGGAAAAACCTCTTTTAAAAACAACATAGCACCCCATGACCCATGGCCGTAAATGACATCTGGAACAAACCCTTGCCTCCGTAAAGAAAGAGCTACTCTCCATACAGCCTCCCCTGTAAATACCGGAAGTTCAACCGCTCGCACATAAGAATGAGGGCTTTGCGCCTGTTTTTCTACCGTGTACGAAATACGTTTGACCCCCGTTAATTCACCATCTCCTGTTGCTGATAAAAAAACAACTTCATCCTCTGCGTTCTGCCCCATCGCCGCAGCTAAATACAAAAATTGTCCTGGAAAATTAGGATGAACAAACAAAATCTTCATCCTTGCCGCCCCCGATAATAAGACTCTGCAATTTCTTGCAGACGCTGCAGGTGTCTAGGCAACATCTTATTGACATCATAACGATCCAAAATAGTCTCCCTAGCACGATATGAAATTCCTCTTCTCAAGCGTGAATCGTCTAAAGCCTCTTCCACTTTTCCGGCTATATCTTGTGGTGAAAAGAAATCAGCTAACAATCCATTAACCCCATGATTAATCACTTCCCTTACTGGCTGCGTATCCGAACCTACAATTACACAACCACAAGACATAGCTTCCAACATCGACCAAGAAAGAACAAAAGGTCGAGTCAGATATATGTGCACAAGCGAAGCCTGCAGCACTTTAATATAATCGTTTTTATTTAAATGTCCCGTAAAATGAATTCTATTTAAATCTACATCCAGTTTTTCCAGCATTTTATCTTTATAAGACTTGCCATCCGGAGCAGGTGAACCGTATACCACCCGGTCCGAACCAACCACAACGACATGACATTTTGGCCGCCGCTTCAATAGTAGCGCCGCTGCTTCCATAAACTGCGGAAACCCTCGATAAGGTTCCATGCCGCGGCCCACATAAGTAACAATTTCTTCTTCACCCGATAACTCGAGATTAGCCAAAGACAATCCCTGCCGGTTAGGTGCAGGAGCACAAAAGTGCGTATTAATCCCATCGTGAATAACCTTTATTTTCGATAAATAGTCTTGAGGAAACTGGCTATGCTGCCAATAGGTAGGGCAAATTCCGCCATCGCAACTGTATAAATCCACTGCAATAGCGGAGTTTTGCACTTTCACCCGGCATTCTCCCTCCGGAGAAATCCGCTCCCATGGACCAAATTCCGCATCGCCGCCATGAGGACGATAAAACCACTCAAAATAACACGCCATAGGAGTATTAGGAAACAAATCTTTCAAATAAAGAGTTGAACCCCAGCCAGATGCGCCATAAATCAGGTCTGGAACAAAGCCTTTAGCTTTGAGTTCCGCCGCCGTCCGGTACGCCGCTTGCCCGTTCAATACAGCCGTTTCAAATCCTTGCAAAAACGGATGAGTCTGCTGCGACTTCTCACGCGCCGCCTTATATACAGCCTTGTAAACACCAGGCAATTCCCAGTCTTCTCTCGCAGTCAAAAAAACAAGCTGATTTTTAGGATTTTGCCGCAAAAAAGACACCAAATGCACAAACTGTGCAGGAAAATTCGAATGAGTAAATAAGATGCGCATGCGCAATCCTCCATTATCTTTGTTCAAACCACTATAGGCTATTGTACCAAAAAACCATCCAATTCACCACGCACAGAAGCGAAAAAGCAGGCAATGTGCCTGCCTTTAAAGCGTCATTAATTTGACGCTACAAACTGTTGTAACGTGTTTTAGCTAAGCCCCCCAAAAGCCCGAAAGTTGCTAAACGTATCATTTTACTATTTCCTTATACAAAGATAGATATTGCGTTGTCATCCTCTCCACAGAAAAAGACTGAGCAACCTTCTGGGCGCCATACTGCCCTGCCGCCCGCAAAAAATCCGGATGCATCAACATCTCCCGCAGGCGCCGGGCTAAAAGCTCGACATTTCCTAATGGCACTAACACCCCACTCTTCCCATGCTCTACAATCTCCGGAATTCCGCCAACAGCAAAAGACAAAACCGGAGTCCCGCACGCCAACGACTCACAAACAGTCAATCCAAAACTCTCACTTAAGGAGGTAGAAATAAAAACATCTGCTGCCGCATAGTATTTTGCCATTAATTGCGCATCATGAACGTAGGGTATACACTGCATTGGAATATGAGAAAGTGCTTCCTGCCGTTTACCCGTTCCGCCTATCTCCAAAATCAAATAGTCTTTCGAATATTCTTGAAGCAACTGCAAGGCCTGCAGAAAAAATCGGCCACCCTTCATGCCACTTTGAAAACCGCCATGCGCGGCAAATAAAATAATTTTCTTATCCTCCGGCAACCCCAGTTCTTGCCGCATTTTCTGCTTATCTCTTGGAAAAAACACATCCGTGTGTATCCCATTATGAATCATCCGAATATCTTGGGACTTGAAAATGCTTTGTTGCAACATACCTTCCAACCAATACGACGGCGCCACCACAGAAAAAGACATGGTTTGAATAATTTTTTCTTTCAATTCCTGCATGAATTTTCTTCGTAGTCGCAGCTGTCCTTCTGGCAACTGCAGATCTAGCGGACAATTTTCACAATACTTTTTTTTCCAACGGTCGCAGCGATGAGGATGTAAGCAATTCGCTGTCATCGCCAAGGTATCATGCATTGTCCATACCAAAGCCTTACCGCCTAAAAATGGCAGCAAATAATATGAGAAATATCCCCCATTGATGCAGTGCAAATGAACAACATCAGCTTCGCGAAAAAAAGGATGAGAAAAAACAGGCAGCAACGCATTGGAAAAAAAGGCAGTTAACCCCTTTGCCGCTTCCTTTTGGCGCAAAATTTGAGTTCCTCGAAAAAAAGGAATAGGTACAATGTCAGCAGAAGGCTTTGCTGGGCGATGAATAAATTGCAATACCTCATGCCCCTCTTGACGCGATGCCTGAATAATATCATTAGCAATCCGAGCGGCACCGCCATATTGATCAAATAGATTAATATGAGCTATTTTCATCTCTAAGTTAACCTCTTTCACTTATGACCTATCACATAGTAACTCATAGTTTCAACCCTTTAAAGATGTCTTCACAGATACGCTCCCATGAAAAGTATTCCTGCGCATATTGTTGCCTTTTTAGTGATTGAGCCCCAATCAAAGTTTCCTTGGCAACCGCCTTAACAAAAGAATACGCCAACCCAGCAATATCATCAATAGGAACAATATCTCCAAAAACTTCGTCGTTAGTAATGTCATAAGCCGACGCAAAATCAGTGCTAACAATATAACATCCATGCCTCAATGCATCGGGAAAAACCAAAGGGAATCCTTCCCAACGGCTGCTTAAACAAAACAGTTTAGCTTTTCCATATAGCTCTTCCAGCAGTTCTCTTTCGTAAATATTACCAACAAATATTATACGTTCTTTTAACTCAGGATATCGTTTGAAAAAATTAACTATATATATCTTAAAAGAGTCATCTACGGGACCTACTAACTGCAACTTCCAGTCAGCCAGTATATAGTGATCCGCCAAGGCAAACGCTTCCATTAGAATTTCAGTAGCCTTCTGTTTTGTCCCTAGTCGCCCTACGGTCAAAATAATATTTTCTTTTTTTCCCCACTCAAAAATCTGCAACGCGTTATTCATAAAAAATCCATTAGGAATATGTTGAACAGGCACAGGCCAAAACATTTTTAGTTTTTCAAAAAGCTCTTTTGATTCAATGCTAATTAATTCGACTTTTGACAATATTGCAATTTCAACTTCATTAAGTCTCATTCTTACGTTGTGTCTTGCACCATCAATTTTCAAATATACTTTGCCATTCGGATTAAAATGTTTGTAAAAATTAATCCAAGCAAAATTGTATGCATCTAAACCAAATAAATATAAAACCTTAATTTTTGTTGCATGTTCATATAAAAACCGCTCCCCATCCTGTATGACTTGTTGCAAATTTTCTTTATGTTCCTTTTCCCCTAAAGAAAAAAATTGCAGAGTACTATTTAAATACCTTTGATTATATTCCATATTCTCCAGAATTCCATATCCAACTATCCACGCCTCCATATCATACTTTTTAGACATATAATAGGGAATAAGTCCATTATCCTTTAGGATATGTACGTTTCTAAAATAAGGAAGCATATGGCATATACTATCGCTCATGATGCTTTTTTCCTGCCTTTAACAAATTAGTTATGCTCATTTCATAATTCATCGTAGCACCATAACATTCTCTTCTGCGCGCATTTCGTGGCGTTTGATTAAATATCTTTGCAAAATACGCTGCAATCTCTTCTTCTTCGAGATATTTCGGCACACAATTATGCAAAAGCCATGGCTCTTGCATAATTTCACACCATTTTTTATCATCAGCATCTACTTCTCTTATCTTTTCAATTACTTCATCCGCCTTATGAAATGCATGGCAGTTAATAAATGCTTTTTCATTAAATTCTTTTGATATAGCGGCATTTCCCCAATATATGGGGATAGTATATGCTGACATTGCTTGCAAAATTTTCTCAGTAGTATATCCTAATGTTGTTGCGTTTTCAAAAGCTAAAGTAAATTTAAAATTTCTTTGAAAATTTCTTTTGTCATTCACAATAAAGCCAATATTATTTAATAATCTTCCGCCTGAATGCACAAATTTGTATTGTGTTAGTAATTTATAGAAATTTTCTCGAATTGGATTTGCTTGTCCATTCGAGTATATAAAATTACAAAAAGCATTCTTTTTCGATAATTCAGTTTCACAGTCAACTTTCTTATTAACAACTTGATCCCAATCATCCTCGTAAATTCTATATAAAGGCAAGCGATAATAACGATCTTGAAAACTCAGCCAATCAAAGCCCACAGCATAATCACACAGATTAAAATCCGGCCGTACATTTTCGCCAATAAAACAGACTCTCACACAATCATAGTTTAAAAAGTTATACCCAAAAACAGAATAAAATATATAATCCGGTTCTTCACTTAAAACTACATTACATTTCCTTTTTAACACCTTATATAGCAAGAATTCTTCTTCGTTAAATCCCGGCCAAAAATCTACAAATTTTACTTTGATCATTCACAATCACATTCCTTAAGAAGCTTTAGATATATAACGCTTTATATCAGATTTGTTTTGTCATTAACGTTACAGCATCAAGCAAAACTTCGGCTCGATTGGTCCATTGATGTTTTTTTAGACTCTTCTCTTTTCCATTAATAGCCATTTCGCTCATTCTTTTATTATCACTTAAAACGCTATAAATTCTTTGCGGCAATTCCTCTACCTTTAACCAGTCAAACAATAATATTTCTTTGTCGTTTTCAAACTCCCCCCGCAAATAAGCATTTGTATCCGAACAAACAACAGCTCCATTCACCATGGCATTAAAAACCCTATCATTAACTCCTTCTGTAAAATTAGTATTTACATTGACGTAAATTTGAGCCTTGGTTGTCAATTTTAATAACTCTGAATAGTTCACCGGGGAATGAATTTTTATTCGTGATGCGAATTTACATTTTTCCCAATTCCTACCATAAACGTATACGTTTAAACCTGAAAATGCTAATGTTCTTACCGCACTATACCTTCGACAACTGCCTACAAATAAGTCCACAGTATATAATAAGGAATATAACCGCCTGCGCCTAGCAATATCAACATAGAAGCCTCGATGTTCTAAAATATAATCCAAAGCCTCATCTATACTTACCTTCGAATTCGCCAACACATGGTCTGTGACATCATCTAAAATACCAGATATTACTTTCGGAACTCTATCCTTCCAAGGCCTAACTAAATTATGGTGCAAACTAGCTGCAAATAACACGGGAATATCTCTCTCATTTACGTCTTCATCTATGTTGACTTCACTTACACATCCGCCTGGAGGTAAAAACAACCGTCCCGCATATATCTCTGCTCCACCTAAAAACTTGTCCAAATATCTAATGTGCGCATGATCCAAACACGTCAAAATAAAGTTCGGAAGTGATGAATAAATATTCGGGATAAACGGTTGATATGGATGATCCAAAAGCATGCCTACAAAAGGAACTCCTACTTTTGCAAATATGGAAATTCCATCTTGATCTTTAAATGTAACCCCATCATTTCCTACTGCAACTACAAAATCGCAATTTTTCTTTATTGCTTGTATCAGTTCGCCCTCACCCAAAGATACATCAACAATTGTTGTTTTATGACCTAATTGTTGAAAAGCCTTAGCAAAATTCCCAATAAGTACAGGCATATTATTAAAGCTACCTGTTCCTTTTATCGTGAATACAATATGTTTCATCAACAACCTCTTTTCAAAGGACTTTGTGAGAACACTCATAGTCTATTCCTCTTTAAAGTTCAATCCCATTTGTATTTGTCCGCCCTGAAATAGAACAACCTCACTTAGTTGGCTCGTTTTTCAAAAAAGCAAACAGCCGAAAATGATGAAATCATACGCATTTGAGAACTATTGTGCACGCAAACACTTTAAATCATACATCACCATGTCACGTATAATATCTGCAAATTTTTTTCTCGGCTTCCATCCCAACTCTTCGTAAATCTTCCTTGCATTTCCAACTAGCGCCACTGCTTCCGCGGGCCGAACAAACTGCTTATTTACTGTAACATATTGTTTGTAATCCATATCTAAGGCACCAAAAGCAATAGACAACATGTCACGTACAGAATGCAATTCCCCAGTCGCAATCACATAATCCTCCGGCTGATTTTTTTTATTTAACATTAGCCACATGGCTTCCACATAGTCAGGAGCATAGCCCCAATCCCTGCATGCATCTAAGTTCCCTAATTCTAGTTTTTTTTGCAACCCTGTATAAATCCTAGCAACTCCTGATGTGATTTTTTTACTTAAAAACATACTCCCTCTTCTAGGAGATTCATGATTATAAGTAATACCTGTACACGCATATAATCCATAATGTCGTCTATAATTTGACAATACATGATGTGCTGCTACTTTCGAAACTCCATAAATAGAGCGAGGGCAAAAGCGATGGTTTTCTTCTTGTGGAAAAGAGTCGGCATCTCCAAACATTTCACTAGATCCGGCCAAAAAAAACCGGCATTGCGGACTAGCTTCTTTAATGCTCGCTAATAAACGATGCGTTGCATTAAAATTAGTTTCAAAGATGCTCGCTTCATCATTAAAATCATAACTCACAAAACTAGATGCCGCTAAATGATAGCACTCATCAGGCACAAGTTTTTGAATCAAACGATATAGATTTAGCTGATCCTCTAACCCAAATACATGAAGCTCAATTTCATTACGAATATTTTTAATGTTATTTAATTTATTTTCATCTTCAAAGGAACTTCTACGTACAATCCCATGCACTTCATATCCTTTATCTAACAAGAATTCAGCAAGATAAGATCCATCTTGACCTGTGATTCCAGTAATGAGCGCTTTTTTCATATCTCGGCCCTCTATTCACAAACGTCGATAATTTGATATCCATGGGAAGCACAAAGCTGATCCCGCTCAGCCAAGCGCAGATCTTCTCCCACCATTTCCGCCGCTAACTCTCCTAAGTCCACCTTTGGCTGCCATCCCAGCTTCTCCCTCGCTTTGCGCGCATCACCAATCAACAACTCTACTTCCGTCGGCCGAAAATAACGAGGGTCGACTTCTACCAAAACGGAGCCATCGGCTTTATTTATGCCTTGTTCATTCACTCCTTCACCACGCCATTCCAGGTCAATGCCTATATGACAAAAAGCTAAACCTACAAATTCACGCACTGTATAAGTATGTCCTGTAGCAATAACAAAGTCTTCCGGTTTCTCTTGCTGCAGCATCAGCCACATGGCTCTTACATATTCCCGTGCATGACCCCAATCGCGCTTAGAGGATAAATTGCCTAAGTACAGCTTGTTCTGCAGGCCCAAATGAATTCTCGCCACCGCCCTGGTAATTTTGCGAGTTACGAAAGTTTCACCCCGAAGAGGCGATTCATGGTTAAACAGAATGCCGTTACAGGCAAACATATTATAGGCCTCCCGGTAGTTCACCGTAATCCAATATCCATACAGCTTGGCTACAGCATACGGACTGCGAGGATAAAAAGGCGTTGTTTCCTTTTGAGGAACTTCCTGCACCAAGCCGTACAATTCACTGGTAGATGCCTGGTAAAAACGAGTCTTTTTTTCCAGCCCTAAAATACGAATAGCCTCTAAAATACGCAGTGTTCCCACTCCATCTGCATTAGCGGTATATTCCGGAGTTTCAAAGGAAACTTTCACATGACTTTGGGCCGCTAAGTTATAGATTTCATCCGGCTGTACTTGCTGAATAATCCGAATCAAATTGGTGGAGTCCGTCATATCTCCGTAATGTAGAAAAAACCTAACATCCTGCTCGTGAGGATCCTGATACAAATGATTAATACGGTCTGTATTGATCAACGACGAACGCCTCTTGAGTCCATGTACTTCATAACCTTTTTGTAAAAGAAACGAGGATAAATAAGCTCCATCCTGTCCGGTAATCCCTGTAATAAGTGCTTTTTTATTCATGATGAAACAAACCACCTTTTACTGTTGTTTACTCAACTTTCGCAGCAGGAAATTGGGAAATAAGCCTTGATGTAATTGGGCAAGGCCGCCATCCAGTTGTATAGTTGCTTTTCGATGAAAGCAGAAA
>SAAJ01000090.1 GCA_009929485.1 Negativicutes bacterium | reverse complement strand
TGTTAGCACTTACTGATTCGCATTTGTGGGGGTGAAGTCCTTTTTATTGCCTAAAAACCCTTTGATTTTTCTAGGGTTCTAGAATATGAAAATCACTCAAGTATAAGTTCTTGCGTAATATCTTAAAAAAAGCAATATTTAAAGTGCCGGGTATCTATGAGTATGTAATCGCTAGGACCAAATTTATTGATGCCATATTCAATACTTCCTTGGAGAATATAGAACAAGTTGTGCTTTTAGGCGCAGGTTTTGATTCCAGGGCCATCCGCTTTAAACAGCAACTGGAAAATGCCAAAATATTTGAGTTAGACTCTTTAGCAACACAAGAAGCTAAACTGGATAAACTTCAAAAAATGGGAGTGACTGTTCCGAACAACGTTAGCTATATTGCCATTGATTTTAATCGGGAGTCGATGGCGGAAAAATTAGCGCAAGCCAGCTTTCAGAAGAACAAAACCTGTCTATTCCTCTTAGAAGGGCTAACGTATTACCTTGAAAAAGAAGCCATAGAAAGCACCATGCAAATGATCAGCGATCATTGTGCGCAAGGAAGCAGGCTTGTCTTTGACTATGCAGATGCTGCAATTGCTAAACAGATCATGGATGTTGATGAAGAAGGCATAAAACGATTACAACGCGATCTTGCGAAGGCGGGAGAAACTCCAGATTTTCTTATGGAAGAAACCATACAAGACTACTTGCGTAAATACAATTTTTCAGTAATTGAAGAAGCTTCGTCTGCAGAGTTGGCTAAGCGCTATTTTAAACAAAACGATTTTCTTCTAAATGCCCAACGCTTTAAACTTGTAAGTGCCGTAAAACGGTAGCTGAAACTATATAATTGCTCTAAAAGCCTCAACCTTCGGGTTGAGGCTTTTTTATACCCTTTTCTTTTGCCGCAGCGAAAGCAAGAGTTGTTCATTTTTAAAAAATGGATGTGGTAGAGTGGTAACGTGTCCTAGTACCAGTAGCTAAGAGCATATCCTAGAGCCATCAGGAAACGATAAAACGAACAACGGAGGTTTCATAATGAATAGACGGGTAGTCATTACAGGCATGGGAGCGGTGTCTTCCTTCGGGTGCGGCGCAGACCGGCTCTGGCAGTCCATCAAGCAGGGGAAAAGCGGGATTAGTAGAATTGAGAGGGTAGATGTGTCCGACCTGCCTACGCAAGTAGGGGCGGAGGTAAAATGCTTTGATCCCAGCCAGTTTCTAGAAAAGAAAGAACTAAAACGCATGGATCGCTTTGCGCAGTATGCGCTGGCGGCTACGCAGATGGCGCTGGAGGATGCCCGGATCGATATGGCTGCGGTCAACAAAGAACGTATCGGCGCGATGGTTGGAACCGGCATTGGCGGTATCGAGTCCATCGAAGAGCAGCACAGCGTGCTGTTAGAAAAAGGACCCAGCCGGATTAGTCCCTTTTTGGTGCCGATGATGCTGCCCAATATGGCGGCAGGGCTGATTGCCATCAAATATGGAATTAAGGGTTTCACAGAATGTACGGTTTCCGCTTGTGCGTCTTCGACCAATGCCATTGGCGACGCCTATAAAATTATCCAACGAAATGATGCAGACATGATGATTGCCGGTGGGACGGAAGCCTCCATTACCCGCTTGGCGCTGGCAGGCTTTTGCGCCATGAAAGCCATGACGACCAATCCCGACGCCGCCACCGCGTCCAGACCGTTTGACTTGGAGCGGGACGGATTCGTCCTTGGAGAAGGAGCCGGTATTCTCTTTATCGAAGAACTAGAGCATGCCTTGCAGCGGGGCGCGGCGATTATCGCCGAAATCGTAGGATATGGCTGCACCAATGACGCTTTCCATATTACCGCTCCGCCGGAAGGGGGCGCGGGCGCGGCCCAGTGCATGAAGTTGGCGCTGGCGGATGCGCAGATACAGCCGGAGACCATTGGCTATATTAACGCCCATGGCACCTCCACGCCCTTGGGGGATAAATTTGAAACCAGCGCGATCAAAACCGTGTTTCAACAGCATGCCTATGAGCTGGCGGTAAGCTCCACCAAATCCATGACCGGCCACCTGCTGGGAGCCGCCGGAGCCATGGAGGCCATTATCACCGCCTCGGCCTTGAAAGACGGCTTCTTGCCGCCCACCATCAACTACAAGACAAGCGATCCGGAATGTGACTTAGACTACGTTCCCAACGAAGGAAAACCGGCGGCGCTGTCTTATGCCTTGTCCAATTCTTTTGGCTTTGGCGGGCATAATGCAACACTGGTACTAAAAGCGTTTTAAAGTTTGGGGTTGGTCATCGATTATGGTAGATATGAAAGAGATCGTAGCGGCCTGTGTGAATTACATCGAAGACAATATCTATACGAAGATTACCCTGGATGATATCGCCGGACAGGCAGGCATCTCCAAATATCATTTGCACCGGATGTTTAAATCCTTAACCGGCGAATCCTTGATGGACTACGTTCATTCGCGGAAGCTCTCCGCCAGCATCAATGAACTGATTCATACCAACATGCGCATTATTGATATTGCCCTGGAATATGGCTTCGATTATGAGCAGTCCTATATACGGGCGTTTCGGAAGAAGTTTGGCCATACGCCCCTCAAAGTGCGCGTAGAAAATCTATCCTTCATCATTACGGAAAAGCTGAATGTACATGATATCTTGTCCGTCAACAACTCGATTATCTACAAGCCCTTCTTTGTGTATAAGCCCAAGATGTACCTGATTGGCCAGCAGCATAAAATCGTCAGCAAATCAGGGGACCGCACCGCCAACGCCTACGGCAACGACTTTTATTACCACCACAAACAGAAAATCATCAACGCCGTCAATCCCGCCGTCTACTTCGGCTATACCGACTGGGGCTCCAACGACGAAGGCTATATCTACTACACCCCCTCGCTGGAGGTGCCGGATCTGTCGCACATCCCCGAAGGCATGACCGGCATCACCATCCCGGCTCATAAATACGTAGCCTTCCGCTTTGTCGGTTTCTTTCATCCCAACGATATCAATGGCCGCCAAGTAGGCCTCTTGCTCGTTCACATGTACTCCAAATGGATCTTCCAGTCCGGCTTCCAGTTTGCCGACACCTTTCGCTTTGAGTACATTGATACGTCCCTGTCAAAAGACAACTACTGCGAGCTGGACATCTACCAGCCCATTATGGAATAGGAACGGAATGGGGCGGCGAGTAAGGCGATTGCAAATCAAGCATAAAAATGAATATAAAAAGGGAAGTTTCTGCAAAATCAGCTAGATTGTTTGCAGGAACTTCCTTTTTTATGTGAAATAAAATAGTTATAGTTTCGTAAATTGCAAGTGCAAGTTGAACACTTTGGTAAAGTAGAACAGTAGTTTAAATCAAGCAGCATAAGCAGAGTCGAGAAAGTCTTCGAAAAGCTC
>SAAJ01000017.1 GCA_009929485.1 Negativicutes bacterium | reverse complement strand
GCGTATACTCTTTTTTCGGATTTATCTTGTGAAAAAATCAAAATGGACACAAAAAAGGAGCTGTGGACAAAATGATTCCTCATTTTGTCACAGCCCCTTATTTTATTTGAAAAGCTGCAGTCCTTTGCCTAAAGGAAGAAGAGGGCGATTGAAAAATTTATTGAGGAAGGTGGCGCCGCTGCCGTAGAAAGACAGCAAAGCAATAGTCAGCTCCGACCAGGCTGCCACTGCGTGGGGCAAGTGACCGCCTACGCCCCAGGCGTCGAGAGAGAGGCAAAGAAGGAGCACATCAATAAGGATCATAATGCTTAAGAGAACTTTGTGAGCAGCCGTAGCGGCTATGGTTGCGAAGATCGAGAAAATAAAATAACCGAAGTAAGCAAAACCTAATTGCTGGATATCAACGGAAGCGGCTAATTGCGGCCCGAAAGCCCCGATCTTAATAAGCAGGCAAGAAGCGACGCCAATCCAGAAGAGGCCGTAAGCGCCGAATACGGTAGCGCCAAAGATATTATTATGTTTGAAGTCGTAAACACAGGCCATGAGCTGTGCGGCGGAGCCGAGAAAAACGGCCCAGGGAATGATGAAGGAAATACCGGTTGTCCAGGCCAGCTTCTGCGAAGCGGCGACAAAGGTGACAATGGCCAAGCCAAATAGACCTAAGGCGGTAGGATCGGCGACGACGATTTGTACATGCTGTTTTTGTTCCATAAATGCCTCCTGCTTAAAATAATAAAATAAATCCAACGAACAATAAAATAGCATGCCGCAAATTGTGCTGTCAATCTATTTTTACTCTTTTATGCTGATTTATCGTTGTTTTAGGCAAAAGAGAGCTGATTTATCTGGATTGCTAGGAATAACTTGGAATAAGAAGCCGATGTTTTGTTATGAAGCAATGTTGCTAAGGACTATAAAAAAACGTGCTCCGCGTACGGCGAAACACGTTTTTATCAATAAGTTATAAAAGATTACAATCTGTTACTCTCTGCGTTGCGCGCCTTGTAGTTGCCTTGTTCAATGCGAAGATAAACGTTTTTGCAGAACCATGGTCAACGGCGTGCGATACAATACGTACGCAATCAGACTGCCGCCGGTAGTGCTGATTAGAAAAGGGATGATGAAGAAAAAAGCGCCGACTTGCGAGCCGAGAAACCAAGAGGCTACCGGATACGCCAGTAAGCCGCCTATGAGGCCGGTTCCGATGATTTCGCCGGCTACGGCGCCGGCAATGTGACCGGTGCGGCGGAAGAGCCAGCCTGCCAGGAAAGCGCCGCAGAGACTGCCGGGGAAGGCTAAGAGCGAACCAGTGCCAAGAAGATTGCGCAAGAGGGAAATGGTGAAAGCGCCGCTGACGGCGTAACGTGTGCCTAAGAGGGCGGCTAAAAGAACATTGATGGCGTGCTGCATGGGAAAGCATTTGGCAACGCCGATGGGAATGTAGACCAAGTGGCCCAAAAGCACGCCTAAGGCTACAAACAAAGCGGTAAAAGCAAGCGGACGAATTGACATTAGGCACCTCCTGAAGCGGATGATAGTTGCAAGTGCAGGTGTTGGCGCAGCGTAGCGCCGGTCAAGGTGGAGACGGCGTCAAATAAGCCGGTGCGGAAGCTGCCGGTTCCTTGAGAAGAAGTTAAATTGGCTGCGGCCAGCTCTCCGGCAATGCCCATGCAAGCAAGGCCGGTTATGGCTGCTTCCCAAGCGGGAGAAACCGCTGCAGCGCAGCCAATAAGGGAGCTGCTCATACAGCCTGTACCTGTTACGAAACGCAGCATGGGTACGCCATTATGCAGGCAGGCTGTTTGCTGGTCTGGAGAGGCAATCCAATCGGTTTCACCCGAAACCGCCACGACGCAGTGCAGCTTTTTAGCCAGAAAGTAAGCAGTTTCTGCGGCTTGGGCCGCCTCTTTTAACGCATCAACGCCGGGACTGGCGATCGTCTGTCCTGCTAGAGCCGCGATTTCCGCTAAGTTGCCTCGGATAATATCAGGGGGACATTCAAGGAGCAACCTGGCGGCAGTCTGCTGCCGCAGGCGGGTAGCGCCGACGCCCACTGGGTCCAGCACGATGGGGACGCCTTGGGCTTTGGCTACTTTTCCTGCCATAAGCATGGCTTCAGCGCTGCGGGGCTGCAAAGTTCCCAGGTTAAGCACTAGCGCTTTAGCGTGAACCGTGATTTCCGCGGCTTCTTCCGGAGCGTTAGCCATGACAGGGGAAGCGCCGATGGCTAAGGTGATGTTGGCGCAATCCTGCATAGTTACTTGGTTGGTAATTTGATGTACCAAGGGGCGTTGTTTTTGAATTAAGCAGATGTTTTCAGCGAGTCTTTCTGCAAGCTCCATTTGGCCGCAAACCTCCCTACGAGGATATAAGTAAACGCAGTGGCAAACATGACCGGCACAGTAGCGCCGACTATAAGATCAAGCTTGAGCAGTTGATAGTAAAGCGCGACGCCCAAGGCCCAAATGACTAGAGCCAGCCAGTTGACCATGAGACCGGGACGCAGCTGGCGGTTGCCTAAGAGAAAGTAGTCGCTGAGCAGGATCGCGAAGAGCGGTGCGAAGACCGAACCGATCAGGAGCAGAAACCCTTCGTATTGTTCCATGTCGACGCCGAGAGCCAGCAAGGTACCGGCGACGGTTACTGCTAAAGCCGCATGCTTTTCATTAAACCCAGGCAGCAGCGTATGTACGCTGACGCCGGCGGAGTAGGCGTCCATAAAGGTGGTGGTAATGGTGGCTAAAAGAACGATGGCTAAAACGGAAAGCCCCAGATTGGCCGCCAGCAGCATGCCTGCGGGGTCAGCTTGACCTGCGACAAGAGCTACGCTAAGGCCGATAATGTACATCCAGCAGCTGCCGAGGAAATACCCCAGGCCGCTGCCCCAGGCGGCTCCTTGACCGGAACGGGCGAAACGGGTGTAGTCGGCGATAAGAGGCAGCCAGGAAAGGGGCATAACCACGCTGAGCTCAAAGCCAGCGCCAAAGGGCATGCCTCCTGCGGCGGGCTTGCTCAGAACCGTAGTGTCGGCAAAGACAACGCTGCTCATGACGATGGTCAAAGCAAATAAAAGCAAAGCGGCAGCCATGTTAGCTTTTTTCCAGCCGGTTTCGCGGCCCAAGACAATCCAAAGCAGCACCAGCGCGCCCACGAGAAGGCACCAGAGGCCGTATTGATCGATTTGCCAAAGGTGGCGGCTGGTTTCGTTCAACGAGCGGGCGGCGGCCAGGATCATAATTGAGGTCCAGCCAACCAGCTGCAAAATATTGAAGAGAGAAAACAGTTTGGCCCCGTAGACGCCAAAAGAAATGCGTGTGGATTCAATAGCGGAAAGTCCTTCGCGAAAGCCGATCAGCCCGCAGAGAACCAGCAGAATTGTTCCTAGAGCGTGGCCGCCTAAAATAGCCAGTAAGCCGTCTTCAAATCCTAGGGGAGCTAAGAGGCCTCCGGCCAGTATTTCCGCCATGGAAACGGCGGCGCCGAACCAGAGAAAGAAAAAATGAGGAAAACGAATGGTTTTTAACGGTGTTTGCATGAAGATACCTTCTTTCTTTTTTGCAAAGCAAGCAAATGAACAAGGTGAGGGAAAAACAAAAGCGCATTCTGCGGAGAATGCGCTTGCATGGCATGCATGGGAGCTTTTCCTACGCTGGTATAATCCAGATCAGGTCAAAGGGTCACGGAATGAGGATCCGTATCTCAGCCAGCCGCTTCTGGCCCCCCTAGCTTGCTATATGATTCTAAATTTTATCATAGCACGATGCCTGCAGCCTGGCAAGAGAACGAGTGGTGAAAAGTACTTTTCCTTTGACAGCCAGGGCTTCGACACGTTAAAATATAAGCTATCTGTGAGTGAATGAGTATGAATTTTTCAAGGAGAAAAACATGAGCGTATTGACCGTTGAAAATGTGTCCCAAGGCTTTGGGGCTCGTCAGATTTTGCAGGACGTATCCTTTCGTTTGCTTAAAGGAGAGCATGTAGGCTTGGTTGGCGCCAATGGCGAGGGAAAGTCTACCTTTTTAAATATTATTACCGGGCAACTGACGCCGGATGAAGGCAAAGTGGCCTGGTCTAGCCGGGTAACGGTGGGCTACTTGGATCAGCATACGGTTCTTAGCCGGGGCAAGAGCATTCGGGAAGTGCTGCGGGAAGCCTTTCAGGCGATGTTCGATATGGAAGCGGAAATGTTGGCTTTGTATGAGAAAATGGGCGAGGCGTCTCCAGAAGAAATGGACGAAATGATGGCCTCTGTGGGTGAGATTCAAGACGCTCTGGAACATAGCGGCTTTTATATTCTGGACGCTAAAATTGAGGAAGTGGCGAACGGTCTGGGTTTAGGTGAAATTGGTCTGGATCGAGATGTGGCGGATCTGAGCGGCGGCCAGCGGACCAAAGTTCTGCTGACCAAGCTGCTTTTGCAAAATCCCACTATTTTGATTCTTGATGAGCCTACCAATTACTTGGACTTTGAGCATATTGAATGGCTTAAGGGCTACTTGAAGGCCTATGAAAATAGCTT
The DNA here is from genome assembly GCA_009929485.1 of Negativicutes bacterium. Taxonomy (GTDB): domain Bacteria; phylum Bacillota; class Negativicutes; order Anaeromusales; family Anaeromusaceae; genus Anaeromusa. The sequence continues at coordinate 60,553 of SAAJ01000017.1, read as the reverse complement.
TATTCTTGTTTCTCATGACATTCCTTTCTTGAATGAAGTGGTCAATGTCATTTATCACGTAGAAAATACCGTGTTGACTCGCTACAGCGGTGATTATGATCAATTCCAGGCGGCCTATGCGGTGCGGAAGAACCAGGAGATCCGGGCCTATGAACGGCAGCAGCAGGAAGTAGAACGCATGGAGGATTTCATTGCCCGCAACAAAGCCCGCGTAGCTACGCGCGGCATGGCTAACAGCCGCAAGAAGCGCCTGGATAAGATGGAGATTTTAGAAAAACCCAGGGAAAAGATGACTGCTTCCTTTTCTTTCCGCGAAGCCCGTACGCCAAGCCGAACCATTGTCGAGGCGAAAGGTCTGGTGCTGGGCTATGATGAGGCGCTGACCCGCCCCGTGGATATCTTGCTTGAACGAGGCCAGAAGGTAGCGATCCGGGGCGTCAACGGCCTGGGAAAATCTACACTTCTTAAGACGCTGTTGGGAGAAATCAAACCCTTTGCCGGCGAGGTCGTTCAAGGAGAATACCTGTTTACTGGTTATTTTGAGCAGGAATCCACTCGCCACAATACCAATACGGCTATTGAAGAGGTCTGGCAGGAATATCCCGGCATGACCAATTATGAAGTGCGGGCGGCCTTGGCGCGCTGCGGCCTGACGAATGAGCATATTACCAGCCAGATCATGGTGCTCAGCGGCGGGGAAAGCGCCAAAGTACGCCTATGCAAGCTGATGCTTAAAGAAATCAACTGGCTGGTGCTCGACGAGCCGACTAACCATTTGGACGTGGAAGCCAAAGCCGAGCTCAAGCGGGCGCTGCAGGAATTTAAAGGAACTGTTCTCTTGGTGTCCCATGAACCGGAGTTTTATGAAGACTGGGTAACCCACATCTGGAATGTGGAAGATTGGACAACCAAGATCGTTTAAATGAAAAAACCAGCGTTTTACGAAACGCTGGTTTTTTCATGGCACATATGTTTTTCTGCGAGCTTAGAAGTGTTTTCAATCCCGGAAACGACCACTTGCATAGAGCTTTCCACTTTGGTGAGAATGTCGGTGATCTTTTTCGTGGCTTCAACGCTGTTGTCGGCCAGCTTGCGCACCTCGCTGGCTACGACGGCAAATCCTTTTCCTTGTTCACCGGCGCGGGCCGCTTCGATGGCGGCGTTGAGGCCCAGGAGATTGGTTTGTTGGGAGACGTTTTTGATGAAGTCAATGACGTCGTGAGTCTTATGGATATGTTCCTTGGCTTCATCTGTAGACTGGCTTAAGGCTTGCAGCTGCCCGCCTAATTCTTCATACATGAGAACCTGCGCTTTTAAGAGGTGGTATAAGATGGAGGTAATATAGCCGTCAACAAGCTGTACTTTGTCTGGTTTATATTCTTCAATTTGCCGCTGTACTTCCGGATTGCCGGTAATGTTCAAAACCACATCGACCACAGGATTATGCAAGGCTTCTTTTAAATTCTGGTAAGTAGGGATTCGTAAGCTTTTGGCCAATTGAATGCCAACGACGTCGGTTTTGACGTCGACAATACCTGCTACTGATACCTCGGAGATATTTTGAAATAGTTTTAGTAGTTCAGCGCCGCTGCGGCCGCCTCCAACCAGCAGTAAATGCATGGGAACCTCTCCTTTGTTTCATTCTTGCTTTGTAAGCTTAGTTCGCTGCAAAAGAGAAAGAACCCTGCCTAAGGCGGGCTCTTTCTCTTTTTTCTTTACATTATGTCTTATAAACTGCGCAGCAACCGCTGTTGTTGTTGCCGGGCCCACTGGGACAAGGAATAGTTCAAGATAAAGTAGGCGCAGGCAATCATGCCGAACATAGTGAAGACCTGAGCGGTGGAGCCGTATTTTCCCATGATGATCATGCCTTTGCCTGTCAAATCCTCAATGCCCACGGCCCAAACAAAAGAAGTATCCTTGATGACGGTGGTGCACTGGGAAACCAGAGGCGGAATCATGTTGCGAAAGGCTTGGGGCAGAATGATAAAACGCAGCGTCTGCCAGTAGCCGAATCCTTGCGACGAGGCTGCCTCCCATTGTCCTTTGGAAATGGAATTCAAGCCGCCGCGGACGATTTCGGCGATAATCGCGCTGGTAAAGACGGTCATCGCGGTTACGCCAGCCTGGATAGGCGGCAAGGGCGTCATAAAACGGGCGGCCAAAATGAAGAGTAAAAGAGGCGTGTTGCGAACCGCTTCGATATAGGTTGCCGCCAACGGCGCGGCTATGGCATGGCCGGAATAGCGAGCCACTCCCAGCAAGGTGCCGAAGAGGAGGCTGAGAATGATGGAGGCTACAGATATATATAGCGTCGTCAATAAACCTTCCCCTAAAAAGCGGAGAATATCGGGTTGTAATAATTCAGACATTACAGCGACACCTCCAAGCGGCGCTCCATACGACGCGCATAGGTAGCCAGCGGAAAGCAAAGGGCCAGATAGAGAAGGCCGGTAATGACATAGGCCGGGCCGTAATATAAATTAGCGCTGGCCCAAGAATCTGCTTGGTACATGAGATCGCCGCCGGCAACCATGGCCATAACCGAAGTGTTTTTAATCAGACTGACCGCCTGATTGGTTAGCGGCGGATAGGCCATGCGCTTAGCCTGGGGCAGAATAATGTAGCGCATCGCTTGCCAATAGGAAAACCCTTGAGAATACGCTGCCTCATGCTGTCCCTTAGAAACAGCCAAGATGCCGGCGCGGACAACTTCGGCGATATAGGCGCCATGATAGAAGCCGATTCCTAAAACGCCAACCGTAAAGACCGGCAGCATGAGGCCCCAATGAGGCAGGGCGTGATACAGAAAGAAAATCTGGATGACTAACGGCGTATTCTGGATAAACTCGACGTAAATGCGGTTCAGCCAGCGGAGCGGCCGGTATTGAGCCGTCCCGAGGACGCCGAAAAGGATGCCCAGCGTCAGGGAGAGGAGCAGCGCCAGGACGGATAACGCAATTGTCATGGCGAAACCCTCCAGAAAAACAGGCCATTCGGCAAATAGCGCCTGCCATTTGAACCAGGCAAAGGGGCCCATGATTATTTCAGCCCCCATTTTTGAATGAGCTTGTCTAGGTCGCCGGATGCTTTCATTTCGTTTACCGTGTCATTCGCTAAATTGGCCAAAGCGGTATTGCTCTTTTTGGAAGCAATGCCGTACAACTGGGGACTGTAACGATCCGGCAGGATGGTCGTCGAGTCGTCCAGATAGCCGAAGAGAATGGCGGCGTCTACGGAAAAGCAGTCAATACGACCAGAGTCGAGGGCGGTTTTGATTTCCGGATATGTGCCGAATTCCAGATATTGAATATTCAAACCTTGTTTTTTGCCTTCGTCAATCAGAGCTTTTTTGCTGGTCGCGCTTTGGGCTACGCCCACTTTTTTGCCGTTAAGATCTTTCAGACTCTGAATGCCGGAGCTCTTTTTCACCATCAACGCTACGCCGTCACTAAAGTACGGGTCGGAAAAATTGTAGCTTTGTTTACGCTCTTCGGTGATGGTAAAAGTGGCAATAACGAAATCCACTTCGCCGTTGTCCAGCAGAGGACCGCGGGTTTTAGCCGTTACCGCTTGCACGTTAATCTTGTTTTCATCGCCAAGAATTTTCTTAGCCATTTTTTTTGCTAAATCAATTTCCATGCCGTCGATTTTCCCTGTTTGAGGATCTTTAAAACCAAATTTCGGGACATCGACCTTTACGCCGACATTGAGTACGCCTCGATCTTTAATGGCCTTGATGTCTGGCGCAGCCGCCGCATCGCCCGGTTTAGCCGCGGGAGAACTGCCGCAGCCGGTCAAAAGTACGGCCGACATAGCAAAAACAGCAAGAAGTCCTAACAGTTTCTTTTTCATCATACATCGTCTCCTTCGTTTTTTTGAAGTTTTTATGGTTACGCATGATTAATGCGGCTAAGAAATAACTGGGTTCGTTCATTCTGGGGATTCGTAAAAAAGCTTTCAGGATCATTCTCCTCGAGAATGCAGCCATCATCCATAAAGATGACCCGGTCGGCCACCTTGCGGGCAAAGCCCATTTCATGGGTGACTACGATCATGGTAATGCCTTCGTCAGCCAAAGAAGTCATGACATCCAGCACTTCTTGAATCATTTCAGGGTCTAAAGCAGAAGTCGGTTCGTCAAAGAGCATGACTTGCGGATGCATATTCAGAGCCCGCGCGATGGCTACACGCTGCTGCTGTCCGCCGGAAAGCTGTGCTGGATAGGCATCCGCTTTTTCTTTGAGACCTACCCGTTCCAGATACGCAAGGCCTGATTTTTTTGCTTCTTCTAGAGAAACGCCTTGCAATCGGATTGGAGCCAATGTGAGATTTTCCAGCACCGTCATATGCGGGTAGAGATTAAACTGTTGAAACACCATGCCCATAGACTGGCGGATTTTGGCGATATCCGCGCTTGGCGCCGTTAAATCGGTGCCCGAAACTACCACAGAGCCTTCTGTGGGTCGTTCTAAGAGGTTGATGCAGCGAATTAGCGTGCTTTTCCCAGAGCCGCTGGGGCCGATGATGACAATTTTTTCACCGGCGGCGACGGCAAGATCAACGCCTTTGAGTACATGCAGGCTGCCAAAGTATTTGTGGATTTGAGATAATTGAATCATACGCGTTCACCTGTCCTTTCTTGAGATAATAAAAAGCCCCGGTGAATGTTTGATTAACAATTCACCGAGGCTTCATTGCCGATTAATTTTGCAGTTGTCACATATTGGACGTTTTTTATATCATACACTGGAAAAGTTCGTTTTGTCTACTAGAAAAAAGCTGTCGAATTATAAGCAAACTATGTTTTACAAAAAATGTAAAACAATAGGAGGATTTTAGCAAGTTGTTTAGAAATAATAGAAAAAACAAATAATTAATGAATGGCGGGTGGAACTGTGAAAAAAAAGGAATCGGTAATAAATTTGCCGCCTTGGGAACAGCTTGACTTGCAAGATGGAAATACGGAATACGAAGTCACTTTGGAAAAAGTTGAAATGGATCGACCCCGTGAAGCTCCTTTTTGGACGGAGCTGCGCATGGATTATGATCCGACAGATGCTTCTTTTGGCGAACTTTGTGATTTGTCGGCGCGCTTATACCAAGAAGGCGTATTATCGAGGTATGAGCATGCTATGCTGACCTTTGATTCGCAGCGAGTGGCGCCAGGAATGACGGTGAGAAGGCCTGCCGTAGCCGAGCGGAGGGACTGGCTGCAGGAGTTGTCGGAACGGGCGCGGCATAACCGCTATATGGGTAATATGCAAGGTTTTTTGTGTGATATGCGCCTAGTGGAGGTTTTGCGACGGTTGATGTAAAATTTTCCTGTCTTAATTTTAGAAATGTGCGAGCAGAATAAACAAAGTCGCAAGAGGATTGCAGTTGCGGCGTATTTGAAAAGGGAAAAGCAAATGAATGTTTTGCAATGCTATACAAAAAAAGCTATACTGATTACAAATAAAAGTGAATGTTGCTAAAGGGGGATATTATGTTTGCTCTTAACTTTCAATCGCCGCATCATGAAAAACTGCTTATAGCCCGGACTAAAAATTGTACAGTGCGTTTAGGAGATGTACGCAACATATACCCGGAAAATTCAGTAGTCTGGATTACGGTGGGTAAGCGCATGGGGCCTAAACGCAAGCTATATGCTGCCAGTGTTGACCGGACGAAGACGAAACGCTTTTCCCAGCTGACCATGGAAGATTTGCAGCATCAGAATCCGGATATTGATTCGGTAGAAGCGTTATTGCGTTTTTTTGAAAGCATTTACAACAAAGCGTTGACGATGGAGGACTTGGTAACGGTTATTTATTTTTCCGAAATTACGGAAGCATAAATAGTCTTTTTGGGAGGCCGTCCTACAACAAAAGCCCTGCTGCTGCCGTTTCGACGGCAAGCAACAGGGCTTTTACTTAACTTACTTTTTTGTAATATGCAGCATGGCGTCAATAATTTCCTGCGAGTGCTTTTGCACATGCGCCGAAAGAACGGCATCTTTGCAAATGCTAGTGAAGAATGTTTCCAGACTTTGCAATGACTCCATGGCGGTAGATCCATTTTTCATGATAAACGCTCCTTTGTTGACCGGCAACTTTTGAGCGCTGAGAAGCAGACCAAAGACTAAATACTATCTTTTGGCAGCCTGGCGGTCATGGGAGAATCTCCTGTAGACCCATGGCTTTGCGTCCTCCGCTTTCGCGAAGTTTGCCTTGGTAAAAATTAATATCTATAAAATAGTATATAGACAGCAGAGTCTATTGTCAATGGATAACGATACGTTAGACCTAGGACTTATGTGCGAGAGTCCTGCTGTTGTGAGAGTTCGATAAGCTTGCAAATAATGACATTGCCCTTTTCGAATAGATAGGCTAGACTAAAATGTACAATAAAAAGCAGTCCCTAAGGGCTGTCGAAGGCTTTGTAGGGGGTGCAAAACTATGCATTGGCAGCGAACCGTTTGGCTGTTGGCTATGGCGTGCATGTTTTCCGGGGCAAGCTATACGATGCTGACGCCGTTTTTACCGTTATATTTATTGGAGATAGGTGTTACGGCGGAAGGGGTCCATTGGTGGACCGGATTTATTTTTTCTATTACTTTTTTTGTTGCAGCTGTTATGGCGCCTTATTGGGGGCGGCGGGCGGACCGCAGCGGCAAGCGGCGCATGGTGCTGCGGGCTGGCTTTAGCTTAGCGGCTGTTTATTTCTTGGGAGCTTTTGTACGGAATCCTTGGGAACTGCTTGCAGTGCGATTGCTGCAGGGATTTGCCAATGGTTTCGTACCGGCGTCGCTGGCGATTGTAGCTTCTGCTTCCCCTCCGGAACGCTTAGGTTCTAATTTAGGCTTTATGCAAACGGCACTGCTTTTGGGAGGCATTGCCGGCCCTCTGGCAGGTGGGGCTTTGTCGCATGTGTTCGGTATGCGCATGTCCTTTGTGGTGGCGGCGGCTGTTATTTTTATCGGCACCTTGGCTGTGGCTGCTTGGGTTAAAGAACCGCCCCAGGCTTCGGCGTCCCGCCAGGGAAGCGTTCTTGATGATTTTCGGGAGGCCTGGAACAATAAAACATTGATGCGCATGCTGTTTTTGATGTTTGGGGTGCAGGTGGTGACTTTGGTGCTGCAGCCGCTGTTAGCCTTGTTTGTTGCAGAACTTCAGGGAGATCTGGAAGGGGTGGCTTTGACCGCCGGAATTGTTTGCAGTGTTGCCGGTATTGCCGGTGCGGTGGCGGCGCCTTTGTGGGGACGGGTGGGTCAGAAAAAAGGCTTTGCTCTTATTTTGCAAATCGCATTTTTAGGCGCTGCGGTGTGGAATGCGTTGCAGTTTTTTGCGGTGGATATTGTGCAATTCAGTCTGTTGCAAGCATTGTTTGGCTTTTTCGTGGTTGGCGTGTTTCCGGCTATCAACACCATTGCCGTCCAGTCGTCGAACGAAAATTTTCGCGGGCGTTTGTTCGGGCTGACTACGACAGCCAACCAGCTGGGTTGTATGACGGGCCCTTTATTAGGGGGATTCATCAGCGCCAGTTGGGGCATAAGGCCTGTGTTTCTTTTGACGGCGAGCTTATTGCTTTTTTTGGCTCTCCTAAGTCGAAACGGGAAAATATGCCGACAACACTGATTGTTTTTGCGGATCGCGTATTTTAAAAGAGGTGTTTTTTAGCCTGAGGCGAATCTATTAACTAGGACTGTTTGGCGTTGTAATGTCGCAAGCGGTTTTGCGGGAGCGGAATCAACCGAACCTGCCAATAAGCGTAAGGAGGAAAAGAAATGGCTGTGAAAAATGATATGACCTTGGAGTTTTTGCATTCCGCCTATGGCGGCGAGAGTATGGCTCACATGCGCTATCTCTGGTGGGGCGATGTTGCCCGCAAAGAAGGGTTTCCTAAAATTGCCAATCTTTTCAAAGCTGTAGCTTATGCAGAGCAAGTTCACGCAACCAATCATTTTAGGGAAATGGGAGCGGTTGTCAAAGATTCAGCGGTATTTGCGGGAGCTGTCTTTGGTACGGCAAAAACGGCTGAAAATTTGCAGGGCACTCTTGATGGCGAACTACATGAAATCCATCAAATGTACCCGGTGTATTTGAATGCGGCGCAGTTCCAAGGGGAAAAAGGCGCGGAGCGCAGCTGTCATTTTGCGCTGGAAGCCGAAAAAACCCATGCGACGCTGTTTAAAGGGGCCCAAGATGCAGCTAAAGAAGGCAAAGACGTAGAATATAGCGATGTGTTTGTCTGCGAAATTTGCGGACATACGGTGAACGATAAAACAGAAGATTTTTGTCCGATCTGTGGGGCGAAAAAAGAGAAATATCATAAGTTTTCTTGAGTGGCGTTGCGAAAAGAAGTTGGTCGAGTGCGCTTGTTTTGAAATGAAATGAGGACGGAAAAGCTTGGCCGCTGCAATCGTGGTACAAGCTTTTCTTTTTTCTCTGATAAATTAGGTTTACTGAATAAGGGAGGTCTTATATGACAAAAAAAATAACAGTGGTGCAGCGTGTGAAAAATATAGTGCTTATGGGGATTGGTTCGGTGATTGCCGCCGCAGGACTGGAAGTATTTCTGGTACCCAATAATATTATTGATGGCGGCGTGGTCGGCATTTCCATTATGGCCAGTTACTTGACGGGGTGGTCGCTGAGTGCATTTTTGGTGCTCTTAAATTTGCCCTTTTTGTACTTGGGGTATACGCAAATCGGTAAGACGTTTGCTTTTTCCACTCTGTTTTCTATTATTTCCTTGGCTTTCTGGGTAGGGGTATTCACGCCCATCCCAGAAGTGACAAACGATTTGTTTTTAGCGGCTGTATTCGGCGGTATTACCATTGGCGTCGGCATCGGTATTATTATTCGGCATGGCGGCTGTACAGACGGTACGGAGATGATTGCCATTCTTTTGGATAAGCGCACCAGTTTTTCCATTGGAGAAATTATCATGTTCTTCAATTTGTTTATCCTGACTGCGGCGGGTTTCATCTTTTCTTGGGACAAGGCCATGTATTCTCTTGTGACTTATTTTGTGGCCTTTAAGGTTATCGATATTACCTTGCGCGGCTTGGATGAATCGAAGGCAGTCTATATCATTTCCGATCAAATGGAAGAAATACGCGATGCCTTGATGGCGCGCCTTGGCAGAGGCGTTACCATTCTGCATGCTACAGGCGGTTACAGCAAAGAGGAGAAGCCGGTGCTGTATTGCGTGGTGACGCGCTTGGAAGTGGCGAAACTCAAGTCGATTGTCAGCGAATGGGATGAGACGGCTTTTGTGACTATTTCGGATGTCCATGAGGTTATGGGCGGGCGCTTTAAGAAAAAAGCGATCCATTAATTTGTAAGCGACAGCAGGTTTGCTACGGAAGATTGCTTTTCCTGGCAGCCTGCTTTTTATTTTTCGTCCTCTCTGTCTTGGGCGGAATAAGTCGGTGGTCCTTGCCAAAACGGCAGGGAAGGACGCTGTGTTTAGCGAATAGGCATAATAGCTAAAATAAGGCGGGGGATACAGAACGAATGGCGCAAAGAATTTTAGAAGTTCAGAATTTGAATATTTCCTTTGGCGAAGGAGCACAGGCGGTTGCGGCGGTGGCGGACTTGTCCTTTCAGCTGCAGGCTGGAGAAGTAGTGGGCCTGGTGGGGGAGTCCGGCTGCGGCAAGTCGGTGACGGCTTTAGCCATTATGCGCCTCTTGGAAGAACGGGCGCACGTGTCTGGGGCGGTGCTGGTAGATGGAGTTGATGTGCTGACGCTGCCGGAAAAAAATATGTGTTCGTTACGGGGCAATATGTTCTCTATGGTGTTTCAGGAGCCGATGACGTCGCTCAATCCAGTGCAGACTATTGGTCAGCAGTTGGATGAGGTGTCGTTGCTGCACCGTCAAGTATCGAGACCGGAGGCGCGGACTTTGTCCGTGGAAATGCTGACGAAAGTAGGCATACCACGGCCGCAGGAAATTTGCGCAGAATACCCGCACCAACTGTCCGGCGGCATGCGGCAGCGAGTGATGATTGCTATGGCGCTGGCCTGCAGACCTCGTCTTTTAATTGCCGATGAACCGACAACCGCCTTGGATGTAACCATCCAGGCGCAGATATTGGAACTGCTGCGTAATCTGAGGGAAGAAACTGACGTGGGGGTTTTGCTTATTACGCATGATCTGGGCGTAGTGGCGGAATTATGTGACCGGGTTATCGTTATGTACGCTGGTCAGGTTGTGGAGGAAGCCAGTGTGGAGGTCTTATTTGACGCGCCTTTGCATCCGTACACCCGCGGGCTTTTGCAGTCCATACCTTGGCATGACCGTAAGGAAGAACGGCTGCAGCCTATTCCCGGGCAGGTGCCCTCCTTGCATTGCATGCCGGCAGGCTGCCGCTTTGGACCTCGCTGTCCTCACGCAGCAGCACGCTGCCGAGAACATCCTCCCTTGCTGGAGCAGATGAAGGACGGTCATTATTGCCGTTGCTGGCTGTATGAAGAAAGGGGGGAGCGCAGCAGTGCAAACGCCGATTTTAGAAGTGAAGGGCCTAAAAAAATACTTTGATGTGCGCGGCGGTCTTAACGGCAAAGTAGTAGGGCAAGTCAAAGCCGTAGATGATCTTTCCTTTTCCCTGTTTGAGGGAGAAACCTTTGGCCTGGTGGGCGAATCGGGCTGTGGTAAATCAACGGCAGGACGTACGATTCTGCGTTTGCTGGAGCCTACGGCAGGGAAGATTTTTTTTGAAGGCGAAGATTTGGCGGAGCTGGGAAGCATGGCTTTGCGTCGTAAACGGCGGGATTTTCAGATGATATTTCAGGATCCTTATGCCTCGCTAAATCCCCGCATGTGCGTATTTGATATTGTCGGCGAAGCCTTGGCTGCTCACGGCTTGAAGGATGCCGCTGCGTTACGGCGGCAAGTGGAGGAAACTCTCGAATTATGCGGCTTGCCGTTGGAGTATGGCAGTCGGTATCCTCACGAGTTTTCGGGCGGTCAGCGGCAAAGGATCGGCATTGCCCGGGCCTTGGCACTGCGGCCTAAATTAATTATTGCCGATGAGCCAGTTTCGGCGCTGGACGTTTCCATACAAGCGCAGATTCTCAATTTATTGCAGGAGCTTCAGCAACAGTTGGGCCTGACGTATCTGTTCATTTCTCATGACTTGTCGGTGGTGCGTCATATCAGCGATCGCGTCGGGGTTATGTATCTTGGACGTCTATTGGAGTGCGCCCCAGCGGAAGAATTGTACAGCCAGCCCCTGCATCCTTATACGCAGGCTTTGCTTTCGGCGATTCCCGCGGCGAATCCCAAACGCAAACGCGAGCGTATTATCTTGCAGGGAGATGTACCGTCGCCTGCCAATCCGCCGCCTGGCTGCGCTTTTGCGCCTCGGTGTCCTAAGGCTATGGAACGCTGCCGACGTGAGCGGCCGGCTTTGCGGGCGGTGGCGTCGGAACGGCACCTGGCGGCTTGTTATTTATGGGAGTAATACCCGTCCCTTTAGATATTGCGGAAAAACAGGAGGAACGATCATGGCGGAAGAACGTATTGTAAAGCTGGCGGGAAATCTTATTAATTATTCGGTGGAGCTGCAGCCGGGTGAAAAAATTTTAATCGAAGTGTTTGACGGAGGCGAAGATTTAGCGCAGGAACTGGTGGCGGCAGCGTACAAGGCCGGCGGCGTTCCCTTTGTCAGCGTGAAAAATATGGTGCTCCAGCGGGAGCTGCTGCGCCAGTGCGCTGCTTCGCAGGTAGAGCGTATGGCCGCCTGGGAAAAGGCGCGGATGGAAGAAATGGATGCTTACATAGGTTTGCGAGCGTACTATAACCATAGCGAGATGGCGGACTTGCCGCAGGAGCAATCACAGCTTTATCAACGCCTATGGTGGCATCCGGTGCACTCGGAGGTGCGGGTTAACCGTACAAAATGGTGCGTTCTGCGTTATCCCAATGCGGCGATGGCGCAGATGTCCGGCATGAGCACGGCGGCTTTTCGGGATTTCTATTTTCAAGTTACGAACTTGGATTATTCCCGTCTGGCGGAGGCGGAAGAACCGCTGCTTAAACTTATGGAAAAAACGAAGGAAGTGCGCATCTTGGGGCAAAGAACCGATCTTACATTTTCTCTTGAAGGTGTTGCGGTGAGCAAATCTTGCGGTTTGCGTAACATTCCCGACGGTGAAGTCTTTACGGCGCCAGTGAAACAGTCGGTGAACGGAGTCATCTCCTACAATTGCCCGAGCGTATACCAAGGGGTAACCTTTGCAGATGTGCGCCTGGAATTTGCCCAGGGGCGGATTGTGAAGGCTACAGCCAATCATACGGAACAATTGAACCAGATCTTGGATACCGATGAAGGCGCGCGCTACATTGGCGAGTTTGCATTAGGCGTGAATCCGCACATTACCAAGCCGATGGGCGATATTTTGTTTGATGAAAAAATTTCCGGCAGCTTCCATTTCACACCGGGAAATGCTTATGAAAATACGGACAACGGCAATCGCTCCGCTATTCATTGGGATTTGGTGTGCATGCAGACGCCAGCGTACGGCGGCGGGGAGATTTGGTTTGATGGTCGCTTGGTGCGCAAAGACGGACTGTTCGTTTTAGAAGAGCTGCAAGGACTGAATCCACAAGCTTGGCGCTGAAAACGCTTTGTGAACAAAAGAAAATAAAAACTGTAACAAATCTGTCACGAACATTTGATACAATAACAGCAATTGAATGGTAAGAAGCTAGGAATGGCTTCTTGAGCCTAGATTTGGGAGGTACCTATGAGAAAATTGCTTGTCGGAGGCGTGTCCGCCCTGCTTTGCATCAGTCTGCTGGGGACGGCGCATGCGGCAGCGGCGCCGATGCAATTGTCCTTGGAGGAAAGCGTTCAGATGGCGCTAGCCAAGCATTATGATTTATCCTATGCCAAAGAAGCCCGAGAAAAAAGCTATTGGAGTTTGAAAGAGGCGAAAAATAATAAAGGCCTTGCTGCGTCTTTCACCCATACGGATACGGTGGCTCAAAGCGTAAATAGCTTTCAAAATAAAGTGGCGCTGACGCTGCCCATTTATAGCGGCGGCAGTCTGGAAGGAAAAATCAAGCAGGCTGAAGAGGCGTTGCGCGTTGCCGATTTGGATGTGAACGCGGCGCAGCAGCAGGTCAAATTGAATGTGGTAAGCAATTATTTGTCCGTCTTGGAGTACCAGAAAATTTGGCAAGTAAGCCAGGATACAACCAAGAATTACGAAGACCATTTAAAGCTGGTCGAAAACAAATACGCTGCAGGTATGGTGGCCAAGCTGGACGTGTTGACCAGTCAGGTCGACTTGGCGAAAGCGCAGGACAGCCAGGTGCAGGCGGAAAACAACTATCGCAATGCCGTGGCGGCGCTGAACAATGAACTGCAGCTGCCTCATGGAACCGAGTTGGAATTAAAGGACGCTTTTAATTCTGAAGGCTATCCATTGTCGCTGGAAGAGTGCTTGGCTTATGCCAAAGAGCATCGTCCGGAGATTGCCCAATATAAGGCTAAGATGAATAGCGCTAAAGAGGGCATTGATGTAGCGCGCAGCGGCTATCGCCCTACGGTCAATTTATCGGCGTCCCAGGGCTGGAATGATGAAGATTTTCCAGGCTCGAAAAACAGCAACTGGTCGGTTTCGCTAACAACCTCCTTGAACTTGTTTGACTCCGGCGTAACCGGGGCGCAGGTGGAACAGGCCAAACATAACTTGAACATGGTTAACGAGCAAAAAGGCAAAGAAGAAGATTCAGTCTTGCTGGAAGTGCGCCAATATTATTTGAGCATGCAGGAAGCGGCCAAGCGTATCGAGACGAATAAAGTGGCGATTCAGCAGGCGGAAGAAAGCCTGAGCATTCAAAAAATGCGTTATGAAGTAGGCGTCGGCACAAACCTTGATTTGAGGGATTCGGTATTATCCTTAGATCAGGCCAAACGGGACAGCCTTCAGGCTTTGTATGACTACAATATCAATAAGGCGAAACTGGAGCATTTCATGGGGCGTCCTGTGGAATAAGCGGTAAAGACTGGAAAAGCTATGCTTACGGGGCATAGCTTTTCTTTTTTGCTTGACCTGGCGGGGGCATAAAACTGTAACCAAACTGTCACATAATCTTGGTACAATAGAACAGCAAAAGCGAAAAAAGGGGTTGCGTGCGTCATGCAAAGAAACATGTCAAAAAATCATTATGTAATTATCGGTGTGGTGCTGCTATGTCTGGGCTTGGTTGGTTACAAGGCAGGCTGGCTGGGCGGAGGCTCTAAAACGCAGGCGGCTCCGGCCATTGCGGTTAAAGCGGTGCAGGTGCAGCAGCAGGATGCACGGATCTCGTATGAATTTGTCGGGCAGGTTAAAGCCAAGGAAGAAGTTAAAATTATTTCTAAAGTGAGCGGCGTTGTGGTTGCCAAAATGGTACAGGGAGGCGCTGCTGTTACCAAAGGGCAGCCATTGTTCCGAATCGACGACAAACAGTACCAGTCGGCTATTCGGGCGGCTCAAGCATCATTAAACAAGTCGCGGGCGACTTTGATTAATTCGCAGCGCGATCTGGCGCGTTACGAGAGTTTGGCTGCGGTACAGGGCGTTTCGCAGCAAACTGTGGATTCCTACCGCTCCCAAGTGGATCAGAATGAAGCCGATGTGGCGATGAACGAGGCTAATTTGCAAGAAGCAATGGAAAACAGAGCAGATACGCTGATTGTATCTCCTGTTGACGGCCGCATTGACGTGAATGATGTCAGTGCCGGCCAGTTTGCAGTGGCCGGTTCTACTGTTCTGGGCTCGGTTTCCTCTCTGGACCCGGTATGGGTGCAGTTTAGTATGAGCGAAAACGAGTACTTAAAATTGGTGCGCCAGGGGAATGGCCTCTTGCCGGATTCCTTTCGCAGTCAGCTGCAGCTGGTTCTTAGCGATGGTTCGGTATATCCTGAACTTGGGCAGCTGGAGCAGGTGGATAAGGGGATCAACGACACTACAGGTACGATTACCTTAAAAGCGGTGTTTAATAATGCGCAACGTACGCTGCTGCCCGGGCTTTTTGCCAAGGTGGTGGCACCGGGTGAGCTGCGTCAAAAGGCGATTTTGGTTCCTCAGCGTGCGGTGAAAGAGATGCTGGACAATACCTTTGTTACCGTGGTTACCACTGCTGATACGGCGGAAAGCCGTCCTGTTAAGGTCGGAGAAAAGGTTGGAAATTGGTATATTGTCGAATCCGGTCTGGCTGCAGGGGACAGGGTCGTTGTGGAAGGCATCGACAAAGTGAAGCAGGGAGCTCAGTTATCGGTTGCGCTGCTTTCTCCAGAATCCATTTGAGAAATAATCTGAGGAGGAATCAGCATGGCTAAGTTTTTTATCGAACGGCCGATTTTCGCCATCGTGCTGTCGTTACTCATTACGATTGCAGGTCTGCTGGCAGCAGCACAGCTGCCTGTGGCGCAATACCCCAATATTTCGCCGCCGATTGTATCGGTGAGTGCAACGTATCAAGGGGCCAATGCGGACGTTGTTAACCAGTCTGTAGCTCAGATTGTGGAAGACAAAATAAATGGCGCTGAAGGCATGGTTTATATGTCTTCCACAAGTTCTGACGCCGGTTCCTATTCGCTGAGTGTGCAATTTGAATCAGGAAAAAACTCAGATATGGCGTCGGTACAGACCCAAAGTCGTGTCTCGGAGGCAACGCCTGGGCTGCCTGTAAGCGTTCAGGACATAGGGGTGAGTACCCGTAAGGCTTCGCAGGACACGGCGATGGTGTTTACCCTGTGGTCAGAGGAAAATCTATATGATCGTAATTTTCTCAAAAACTACGGGAGTATTTTTATTATCGATGAACTGAAACGAATTTCCGGCGTAGGCGATATTATGGCTTTTGGTGCGGACTACAGCATGCGAATTTGGCTGCAGCCCGAAAAAATGGCGCGCCTTGGAATTTCTACATCGGAAGTAAAAACCGCCGTGGAAAATCAAAACAAACAGGCCGCATCCGGCAGTCTGGGGCAAATGCCTATGGCCGGAAAGCAGGAGCATCAGTATTCAACAAGAGTAAAAGGCCGTTTGGACGACCCCAAAGAATTTGAAAATATCATTGTTCGGGCCCAAGGGGACGGTTCTTTTGTGCGGCTGAAGGATATTGCCCGGGTCGAGCTGGGCAGTAAAGAATATACTTTTTCCAGCGAATTGAACGGCCATCCGGCTGCCGGGTTTGCCATCAAGCTGACCAGTGATGCCAATGCGCTGCAAACGGTGGGCGAGGTTAAAGCAACCCTGGATCGTTTGGCACAAGACTTTCCCGCAGGGATGAAGTATACGACCGTTGTGGACAATACGCGCTTTGTGGATGAGTCCATTGCGGAAGTGGCCAAAAGCTTTGCCGAAGCCATGTTCCTGGTAGTATTGGTAGTGTTTCTCTTCTTGCAGAGCTGGCGGGCGACTTTGATTCCCATGCTGGCTATTCCAGTATCGTTAATTGGTACCTTTGGGGCGTTTGTGTTGCTTGGGTTTACGATTAATACGCTTACTTTGTTTGCGATGGTACTGGCTATTGGCCTGGTAGTTGACGATGCTATTGTTGTTATTGAAGCAGTGGAACATCATATGCGATATAAAGGACTTTCGCCTGTCGAGGCTACGAAAATGGCCATGTCCGAAGTGTCTGGTCCGGTAGTAGCCATTGCCTTCGTGCTGGCGTCGGTATTTATTCCGGTAGCTTTTTTTGGCGGTATGATGGGGATTTTGTATCGGCAATTTGCCTTGACCATTGCCGTTTCCATGGCGTTGTCGGCGATTGTCGCCCTCTCGCTGACGCCGGCCTTGTGTACGCTGCTTTTAAAACCCCATGATCCCCAGGCGCATCAAGGAAGATTGGGCCGGTTTTTTGAAGCTTTTAATGAATGGTTTGAACGTAAGACAGAAGGTTATGGCCGGCGTCTGGGCGGGATTATTCCGCGGGCGCGCTTGTGCATTATGCTGCTGGCGGGGCTGATTGGCATGCTGGGGGTATTATTTTCCTTTGTTCCCAGTTCCTTTGTTCCTGATGAAGATCAGGGACGGTATATGGTTTCGGTATCATTGCCGGAGTCAACTTCCTTGAATCGAACAGCCGAGTTCATGTCAGAGGTGGTATCGGTCATTCGCAAACAGCATGGTGTGGACAATGTCATGGCAGTTTCCGGTTTTGATCTGATGGGAGGCACTGCCAAAGCCAATGGCGGTACTATTTTCGTTTCTTTGACACCTTGGTCGGAGCGAACCAGCGAACAAACGCAGGTGAAAAATCTGGTCAAGCAAGCCTTTGCCAGTGGCGCACAATTAGCAGGGGGGAAGGTGCTTCCCTTCGCGCCGCCAGCCTTGCCAGGCTTAGGCAGCGTAGGCGGTTATACCTTTATGCTGGAAGACCGCAGCGGGGGCACGCTGGAAAATCTGGATGCAGTTACAAGGCGTTTTATTGCCGCTGTTAAGGAACGTCCTGAAATTGCCTCAGCTACGACTACTTTTACCACCGATACGCCTGGGTATGAATTTGAGGTGGACCGCGCAAAGGCGGAAAAAATGGGCGTTGATGTAAATGATATTTTCTCAACAATGCAGGTATTCCTGGGGGGGCTGCAGATTAACGATTTCAACAAATACGGACGCAGCTACAAGGTTATTGCTCAGGCGGAGGCGCCTTTCCGCGGCGATGTGGACGCCTTGCGTTATCTCTTTGTAAAAAGCTCCAACAATACGATGGTGCCTCTGAATACGCTGGTGACGCCGCGCAAAACCAAATCGGCAGCCAATATTACTCGTTATAATGGCTACAAGGCCGTAAAAATCAACGGCACCCAGGCAGTTGGCTACAGCTCCGGACAGGCCATGACAGCTTTAGACGAAGTAGCCAAGGAAGTGCTGCCAAGCGGCTACACTTATGAATGGTCGGGCCAAAGTCGTGAGGAGAAGGTTTCCGGAGGCAGGGCGCCGGTCGTGTTTGGTCTGGCTCTTGTTTTCGTCTTCTTGTGCCTGGCGGCGCTTTATGAAAGCTGGAGCGTGCCTTTTGCGGTGCTTCTTTCCGTGCCAACCGGCATTTTCGGCGCGTTCTTATTCCAATATCTCTTTAGTCAGGAAAACAATATCTATATGCAGATTGGCTTGGTCATGCTGATTGGTTTAGCCGCGAAGAATGCAATTTTGATTGTAGAATTTGCTAAAGTGCGCTTCGATAAAGGCATGCCCCTTATGGAAGCGGCTATTGAAGCGGCCAAGCTGCGCTTGCGTCCTATTTTGATGACTTCTTTCGCCTTTATTATCGGCTGCTTGCCCTTGATGATTGCCACAGGCGCTGGCGCCGGTGCGAGAAATTCCATGGGGACGGCTGTTGTGGGTGGTATGCTCATGGCTACGGCGTTGGGGATTTTTATCATTCCCGTATTGTTCGTGGTGGTAGAGAAACTCACGGCGCGCTTTGAAGCTTGGCGCAGTCACTTTTTGAAACGATAATTTTATAACGAAGCGGTGTTTGCGCTCTGTTTTTACGGCGTAAACACCGCTTTTGCAAGTAACTTCCGCTTCGGTTGCTTATCCCTTAGCAAAGCCATATGGTATAATAGAGCCTAGGATGGAATGCATCTGCAGGAGGAGGGAAGGCCGGTGGAAGAACGTGTGAATGCGCTTACCCATGGCGTGGGTGCGGCGTTAGCTGCGGCTGGGTTGGTGTTTTTAGTGGTATCAGCCTATGTGTATGGGGGGCTGTGGCATGTAGTCAGCTTCAGCATTTATGGAGCGTCTCTTGTCTTGTTATATTTAGCGTCTACGCTGTATCACAGCTTTCAGAATGAAAAACGAAAACATCGCCTGCGTATTTTCGATCATGCGGCGATTTATTTGCTCATTGCCGGTACATACACGCCCTTTGCGCTGGTGGTGCTGCATGGCTTGCTTGGCTGGACCATTTTTAGCATCGTCTGGGGCTTGGCGGCGGTGGGGATTATTTTTCAGCTCTTTTTTGTCAATCGGTTTAAAAAGACGGCTACTCTTTGTTATTTGTTTATGGGCTGGCTGATCGTCTTCTTTTTACAGCCCTTGGCGGCGGCCTTAGCGCCGGAGGGCCTGTTCTGGCTGGCTTTTGGCGGTGTGCTTTATACAGTGGGGGCGGTGTTTTATCTTTTTAAACGGATTCCTTACAATCACGCGGTTTGGCATGTGTTTGTCATGGGCGGCAGCGCCGCTCACTTTATAGCGGTAGCGCAATATGTGCTGCCCATTGCTGTTGCCCCTTAAAAAGAACCTGCAAGTACGCAAGAATAGGTAAAAGGACGTTGAGAAAAGAACTTATTTTCTCAACGTCCTTTTTATGATTCTTTTTATTTCAATACAGCGGCGACTACAATAGCGGCAATGGTTCGCATTTCGTTTTCGTGGCGCTCGTTTTCCAGACGCTGCCGCTCGCGCCACGCTTCTTGACTTTCGTGATGATGGCGGCGCATGGCTTCCGCATGACGGCGCTGTTCGGCACGCTCACGCTCGTGGCGTTCGCGTTCCATGCGTTCTCTGTGTTCTCGTTCCTTGCGCTCGTGGCGCTCGTGGCGCTCGCGTTCCTGGCGGTCATGCTCAAACTGCTCGTCTTGCTGTCTCATCTCCTTGCGGTCGTGATGTGCCGGAGAAGCCTCAATTGTTGCCGCCCCAATGCCGAATTGGATGATTCCTGCCAGTGCTAGAAAGACTGCTTTTTTTGCTATGTTATTCATGGTGAATCCCCCTCATGCTTTATTGAACTTAGTTTAACGTAATCTTGTTACAGCTTGGTTACAAAAAGATGACTGTCAAAACACAAATCGGTCAAAAAAAATATGCAAATTATTTTCTATTATCATCAATTTACCCCTTTCTTATTTTACCGAAGTAAAGTAAAATAAAGGAGCCGATAAA
This sequence comes from Negativicutes bacterium, assembly GCA_009929485.1. Taxonomy (GTDB): domain Bacteria; phylum Bacillota; class Negativicutes; order Anaeromusales; family Anaeromusaceae; genus Anaeromusa. Next base: position 40,671 of record SAAJ01000017.1, on the reverse strand, counting down.
AAAGACTAGAACGGAGGGTTTTCATGAAACGAATTATTTCTGTAGTGTTGTTGCTGGTGATGGCGGGGGTATTGTTTGCCGGTTGTGGCAACACAACTAAAACGGAGCCTGCCAAGAAAAAGATTGTCATTGGCTTAGATGACAATTTTCCGCCGATGGGCTTCAAAGATGAAAAGAACAATATTGTTGGCTTTGATATTGATATGGCCAAAGAAGCGGCCAAACGCTTGGGCATCGAAGTGGAATTTAAGGGTATCGACTGGAGCAGTAAAGAAGCCGAGCTGAACAGCAAGCGTATTGATGCGCTCTGGAACGGCATGAATATCACGGAAGAACGTAAGAAGAACGTGCTTTTCAGCGATCCTTACATGGAAAGCAAGCAATTGATCTTTGTCCTGGCTAATTCTCCAATTAAAAGTGCCGCTGATCTTAAGGGCAAGGTGGTTGGCGTACAACAGTCCAGCATTGGTGAAGAAGTGGTTAATAAGGATGAAAAATTAAAAGCGACTTTGAAAGATTTCAAAAAATATCCGGACTGTGTAGCCGCCTTTATGGATCTGAAAACAGGTCGTTTGGATGCGGTTGTAACCGATGAAATTCTTGGACGTTATTACATGTCCAAAGAAGCCGGGGCGTATATTGCGATTGAACAGCCCTTGGGCGAAGTCGGTGTTTATGGCGTGGGCTTCCGGAAGGATGACAAAGAGCTGCGCGACAAAGTGCAGAACGTACTGAATGAAATGAAAAAAGACGGAACCTCAGCGAAGATTTCGCAAAAATGGTTTGGCGCCGATATCGTAAAATAAGCAAAACGAAAGCCTCCTGCCGGCAGGAGGCTTTCGTTTTATGTGGAGGTTCATTTTTTGCTGGAAGTTGTACTATAAGAATTCTTCGTATATAATAAAAGAAAAAAGATAGTAGTGATACGGAGTAGTGTCAGAAGCGCAGCATGCGTTTTCTGGCATTTGTTTTTTAAGGGGGAGTTATTATGAGAAAAGCAAGTTGGTTGGGTCTGGTGGGGTTGTTCCTGGGTTTGTTGCTAGTGGTTGGTTGCGGAGGGGAACCGCCTAAAGCGGCGGCGCCTGCAGAACTGAACGTATCTGCAGCGGTAAGTATGAAAGACGCACTGGGAGAAATTCAACAGCAGTATCAAAAAAAGAATCCAAACGTGAAACTCGTCTTTAATCTGGGCGCCTCCGGTTCGCTGCAAAAGCAAATCGAGCAAGGCGCACCGGCGGATCTCTTCATTTCAGCGGCTCCTAAACAAATGGATGAATTGCAGGTCAAAGGGTTGTTGCAACAGCAAACCAGGAAAAATTTACTGGAGAACAAACTGGTATTGATTGTACCCCAAAACTCCCAGCTAACTATAAAAAGCTTTGAGGAGCTGGCAGATCCCGCTGTTAAGCGCTTAGCAGTAGGGGAGCCGCAAGTAGTGCCAGCGGGGCAATATGCGCAGCAGGTTTTGAAGAAGCTGAATTTATGGGAGAAATTAGAGGAGCGAATGGTGTTGGCTAAAGATGTGCGTACGGTGCTAACCTATGTGGAAAGCGGTAATGCGGACGCCGGCATAGTGTATAAGACCGACGCGGCGGTAAGCACGAAAATCAAAATTATTGCTACTGCTGCCGAGGGAAGCCATCAGCCTATCATTTATCCGGCGGCTATACTCGCAAATGCTAAACAGCCCAAGGAAGCGGAAGCTTTCCTGCAATATCTTTTGAGTCCGGAAGCCGCCAAAGTATTTGAAAAATACGGCTTTACTATGGGTAAATAATTCATAAGTAAAAGCCTATGAATCGATAAGCTTGGCGGCGCTGGCAGCCTGGATGAAGTGTTGACAAGTTTCTGCGTCATAGTTGCAAAAAGTGACGCTTTCTAACGGTGTGTCCAGACGAAGAAAAAAGTCAATGGCTGTTTGCAAGAGGATTTGTGCGCAACGGTCTTTGGGAAAGCCGAAGATGCCGGAGCTGATAGCAGGCATGGAAACACTGCGCAGATTGTAGAGATGTCCTAAAAAGAGGACATTTTCAACTGCCTGTCGCAGTTTGCGTTCTTCGTCGCCTTCACCCCAGCGGGGGCCGACGGTGTGGATGACGAATTTAGCAGGCAGCAAACCGCCGTCGGTGATGACCGCGTGGCTGACAGGAAGAGAGCCGATTTTTTTGATGAGTTCTTGACTTTGTTTTTGAATGGCAGAACCTCCGGCGCGGGCGATGGCTAAGGCGGCGCCGCCGCCGTGCCGTAAATGGCTATTGGCCGGATTGACGATGGCATCGGTTGTTTCAGCGGTGATGTCGCCTTGTTTAATCTGCAGCATTTTTCCGCGGGGAAGAATTATGGTATGCATGTTATTCCTCCTTTATGGTAGCAAGGGCCAAATATCAGGTGTTTCAAAGCCTAAACGCCAGCAGGCCGCTCCGGCTAACTGGTAGGTATGAATCAATGCGGTTTTCAAGGCCAGAGAGTCTTTGCTTTCAACCCAAATATGATAATATTTGCCGTCTTCTTCATACTCTAGGTAAGACAGACCGTAGTCAGAGCGCCATTGGGGCTGAATATTGTGCGTCTGTATTACGGCATTTACATCCTCCATAAAAAAGGTTTTTCCTTTAGCGGTTACTTTGCCTTGTTCCTCGGTGTGTTCCCAACGTTTTGTATAAAAGGGGACGCCGAGGAACAATTTATTTGCCGGCACTTCTTGCAAGGTTTTTTGCAGATTCTTTTCTACCCAGGGGAGCGAGGCTACAGGCGCTCCGGGGGTGCTGGTAGCCCACTGCTCGTCGTAGGTCATGACCATAACATAATCGACAATTGCACCTAGCTCCTTGCGGTCATAGCAATGAGACCAAGAGGGAGTTTCATTCGGGACTGTCACATCAATAGAGATAATAAGATTTTGCTTCTTCAGCGTCGTAGTGAGGTTGCGGATAAATTGAGTAAAGCGGTCGCGGTCTTCGTCAGCTACATTTTCAAAGTCAATGTTGATGCCGTCGAGTTGGTATTGGGAGGCATAGCGGCTTAGCTGCTGGATGGCTTTGTCCTGCGCAGGAGCCGAAGCAAGAAACTGACGGGTCCGGTTTGCGTCAAAGCCATTATCAAATAACGCCCAAACTTGGCAGCCTTTTTGATGGGCTGAGGCAACATAGCCAGCGCTGCCTTTGGAATGAATGGAGCCGGCAGCGTCAGCCAGAGAAAACCAGGTGGGAGATAAAACCTGTAGACCTTCCCGTACGGGCGCTGTTTCCGAGGTTTCGGAAAGGCTTTTCACATGATCCCAGGCAAGCGTTAACGGCGGCTGCGCCGAGGCTGAGGCAGGCGACCCTCCCCAGGAGAGCAGCAGCGCTAAGAAAAGAAAAAAAGCAGAAAACCAAGGGTACATCGAAAAAACTCCCTTCTCACAATAAGCTTGTTTATGTTTCATTATACTTGGTTGTATCCGGAAAAAGAACAAGTTTCAGAATTGCAACCAAGGTCCTACAGGTATTTTCCGTGAACGGGTTACGCTGGTCAGTCATTATTTGGTATAATATACAAAATAATCAAAAACCATGTTGCGTGGGGGTTGGAGCGGAAAGCCGTAGGAAGAAGGTGAGCGTATCAATTCCGTGTTTGCCGTACAAATGAATATCTATTTGACTCTGTTATTGGTAAGCATTGCGATTCATGCCTGCCTGAAGCTGGAACGGCGTGAGCAAGGAAATCCTCTCTTCCTGGTATTATTGTTGTTGACTTTGTTGATCTTGGTTTTGGAAACGTTCAGTGTCTTTTTTGCGGCTCCAGAATATCAAAGAGCTGGCGGTTTTCAAAGAATTATAGAAGTGCTAGGCTTTGCCTTGGCGCCAGTGCTTCCTTTTTGCATTTCTCTATATTCGCAGCAACGTGTTTTTCGATATGATTCCTCTCAAAGTAGAAAATGGTCAAGATTAAGCTTGCCGTTGCTGCTGAATTTGCTGATTGCGGCGGTTAGCTACTTATTGTCTCCTTCAACGACAGAAGTAGGTCATGGAGAAGCCCAAAGCCTTTTAGCGTCTTTTTCTTATTTGACTACCGGATTCTATTATCTGGTAAATTTGCTTGTGATTTATGCGGGACGCTGGAAAGTGACGCGAGAAGAATGCTTGGTGCTGGGAATGCTTTCCGGAAGTCCCTTGCTGTTCTCTCTTTTTCAGTTATCGCATTTTATCTGGTCTGGGGTAACGATTGCCTTGGTCATTAATTATGTATATATTGTCCATAACCAAGCGAAAAGGGATCCCTTGACCGGCTTGGCTAACCGCATGGCTTATGAAGAATATTTAGCTGCGTTTCAACGCAAGACAGGCAGGAAATTAGCCGCTCTTAATATTGATCTGGATGATTTTAAACAAATTAACGATTCTTTCGGTCACCATGAAGGGGATCGCGCTTTGCAGCTGTTCGCGCAAAGCTTGGCGGCAACCTTTGCCGGTAAAGGCTTGGCGGTACGTTTGGGAGGGGATGAATTCTTAGTATTGTTGCAGGAAGAAAGACCCGAGGTCTTGCAACGGTATGTGGAGGCTTTGCAAGAGAGAATTTTGACGCATACCCGTCAGCTTCAACTGCCATATACGATTCGTTTCAGCTATGGACTTACTACCTTGGACGAAGGCTATCAAAGCGTGCGCGAAATGGTGGAGCACAGCGATGCGCTTATGTATGCGAAGAAGCAAGGAAAAGAAGGCAAAGCTAGGAGCAAAACGAGATAGCGCTATAGAGTTATGTAAAAACAGGGCAGGTTGTTTTACAAAGTCAGGTATGCTATACTTAATTGATCATAATAACTTCGTTGTAATCAGGGGGCGTACTGGTTTTCGACAGGGGTGGTTGTGGTATGGGTAGCGAGCCGGGGTTCCATCTGCCCGTAAGACGGTGGGACAATTTTAATTGCCAACGAAGAATACGCTTTAGCAGCTTAATGCTAACGGGCCAGTTTCTCCCTCCCGCGGGGAAGCTGTCTCGTCACAATGCGGGATACCTGAAGTCCAATTCTCGGAGGACCCACAGGGAAACTTTATCGAGATAGCGTCAGCGCAGCCTGTCGGTGGGCGGCAACGGGGCGAAATCTAAATCAGCGACTGCGCTCGGAGACACCTATATGGCAATGCTTCTGGACAGGGGTTCGACTCCCCTCGCCTCCACCAATCAAATCCGGATTTTTTCCAAACTATAAAACCCGTCAATACCTGAATTTACTAGGTGTGGACGGGTTGTTTGTCATTTTCGGCTAGAAATACAGCTTAAACAAGGGGGAAGTCATGAGTACATTGCAGCAGCTTTTGCGTGAAATTGATGCCAAACAGGAGCTAATCAACAAGCAAAGGCCCTTGGAGCAGACACAAATCAAGAATCTCAAAGAATACTTCAAAGTGGGCCTAACCTACGCTTCCAATGCCTTGGAAGGAAATACGTTGACCGAATCGGAAACAAAAGTAGTCTTGGAAGATGGCGTAACCATTGGCGGAAAACCACTGAAAGATCACTTGGATGCCATTGGACATGGCCGTGCCTTCGATTGGATGTGGGGGCTGGCTAAAGATGTTGAGCTTTCCGAAGAAGACGTAAAAAAGCTGCATGTTCTTTGCTTTCAACCTAGTGAAGGAGAACAGGCAGGCGAATACCGCCATGTAAATGTAGTCATAACTGGCTCTCAGCATAATGACCGATTGCCCAGCCATGAAGAAGTACCTGCATTGATGAAAGCATGGGCAGTGAGTTTGCCGGAAAAGAGAAAAAAGCTTCATCCTGTTCAGTATGCAGCGCAACTGCACCAGGAGTTCATCGTCATTCATCCTTTTGAAGACGGTAACGGAAGAGTTGCACGGTTGCTTTTGAATCATGCCCTGATTTCCCAAGGATACCCGCCCGTCATCATTTCTCCTGTGTTCAAGCATGAATACATCCAAGCCCTGGAACAAAGCCATACAAAGCCGGAGTCTTTTGCGGCATACATTGCAGAGCAGGTACTGCAGGCGCAAAGAGATTATATTCGCTTGCTGCGGTTATGAGAAGTAAAAACCCGCTAATGAGATAAGCATTGGCGGGTTTTTACTTTGTAATGTCTACTGTAAATAGTTTGGGAGAAACGATCCGCATTCAGGCAAATCCTATCCCTCATGACACTCTGACATATCAAAAAATGTGTCGTCTATAGAATTTTCAATTGTCAAATGCTATTCAAATCCTTTAGCAGAGCAGCAATACTTCTGATGTGATTTAAGAGTTAAGCTCATGCTCCACTTCTTCTAACAGTTTTGGCAACGTAATAGATAGAGCCTTGCTCAATTTTTCCATAGTTCGTAGGGAAGGACTTTTAAGCCCCCTTTCCAACTGGCTGATGTAGGTTCGATGTAAGTCTACTTGGAAAGCAAATTCTTCTTGGCTCAAGCCTTTTTTAGTGCGAAGATTTTTTAGAGTACGACCGAATGCTTTATCAATCATACTTTCAATTTACGGCTAAAAGCACTATTGCTCTACAGACTAAAGTATTCAAGAATGAATAATGTAAAAATTTGTGAAAGATTACGAAGGATAGCAGGTTTTACCATTTATGTGGTGAATACTATAGTATTCACATTTTAAGGAGGATGATATTATGGGAAAATGTAGTGAGTGCGGTGGAAAAGGAAAAGTAGAATGCGATTGCACAGGTGGGTGCGGACGTGCATCAGCTGATGACGACTGTGTAGCTTGCGGCGGATCTGGGGTACATACTTGTCCTGCTTGTCGCGGAACAGGAAGAGGATGACTCCAGCAATACGCATACATGGTATGCTAGTTGTTCGTCGATTTGGTGTCCCAAGTTAAAAATCAACCAAGTGTTCTTGTAAGAAATGCTAGTACAACTTGAAATATTTCAGGCAAAAGAAAGCAGTATTAGTTTAGCAGTAGTTATAGTATAGGACGTTACACTTTTCGTTGATTGGATATTATTTTGAAGTAGAATTCCTCCTGCTATTACAAACTGCAGGGGGGATTTTGCTTTTAATTTCAAAATAGTAAGGGAGGCTGTTTATGCAGAATGCAATTATGATTTTAGGAATTTTAGGTGGAATAATTGGTTTAGCTAGTGTAGGTTTTTCGTGGCTCTTTGGCGGTTTTGAAACATATAATGGTGCCACTGTAGTGTGTAGCTTATTATTTGGTGATGTTCGTCAGATTTTCACCTCAGCACATTTAGAAAATTTTCTTCCGATTTTTTGTCCAATAGGAGCGGTTTTTGCAATAATGGGGATTGTAGGCGGCTCTATTGCAAAGGCAAAAATTAAAATTGCCGCTGTGTTAATGGCTACAAGTGCAGTCGGAGGCATATTGTTTATCTCGTTACCATACATATTGGCAGCTATCATGCTATCTATCGGTTCAGTATTAGCATGGATGGAATACAAAAAAATAAGATCGAATGATACAAAATGGTATAAAGACAAAGTAATAATGGCTCCAGTTGCGTTTTTTCTTGCTTTCATTTTAGTAGGTTTTGGTCTTTCAATAAAAACAAAATTGTTTCCCCCGAGTTCCGAGTATCAGGTTTCTGTTCCTAATGTTGGAGTAGTTAATGGGATGATGTTCGATGAAGTCGGTTATGCTGTAATCAGTGTTGAAGAAAAGAAGTCAATTTGGATGCAAAAACTCGGGAAAAAAATGGATGCTAAAGGAAAATACTTGATTACAAAAATTTCAATAGAAAATAAGAAGAGCATACCTATTCAAATTCAACAAGGATTGATTGTGACTCGAAGCTTTGAGCTCATTACTGGGCAAGGCAAAGCATACAGTCATGAAGAGGCTTTCAATATAGTCGGTGACATAGAAAAATCATTAAAAGAGCAATATCAGTGCGATTTGCTAAAAGATGCAACGATTAAGCCAGGAGAAACGAGAGTGGTTTTGGCTGTGTTTGATGTTCCTGCAGAGGAAAAAGAATTCAAACTACAGATATTTAACGAAAGAACAAATGAGAAAAAATTGATGCCATTTACTGTTCCAACGCAAGAAATGGCAAAGACAGAAGTGCAGCCTGTTTCCAATTCTCCGCAAACAAGTCCCGGTGCTAATGAAGCAAAACAACATCCTGCATTAAAAATACCACGAGGTGTGTGGCAGAGTAGATCTAATGGGCCAGAAAGTTTGCATCTTGAGTGTGATTACGATGAAATGTCTTTGTCGGGGACTGCTACTGGATCTACAAATAGTGGAAAACGTCTTGATCGGGCGAAAATTCATGCTCCTAAAGGAACTAATGTAGTAAAGTGGACAAGCTCATTTGGTGGGACTGGAACAGCAAGCATTGAAATTCTCAATGAATATAAAATAAGATGGACTATTTTGCGTGCTGAAGGTATGAACTATTTGCCCAAAAGTATTGTTTTGGAACTACAATAATTATGTGGAAAGAGGTGGAATAAATGGGCTTTTGGGATAGTGTCGAAAGTGCATTCAAAAAGGGATATGACAAAATGGAAAAGATAGGAAAAGAGGCCGATGAAAAATATGTAGTTTTTATTGATTATCCTGATCATCGCTTGATACAAATGATTAAAAACAATTCTGGCAGTATGGCTGATAGAATGGCGGCTAGAAAAATACTTCAAGAAAGAGGAATTATTGAAAAACAGTAAGTGTTTTTGTCGGGAATATGAAAGCAACATCTAATCAAGATTTTTTCTGAGATAGGGTTGCACAATCTGTTTTTTAACAAGGCTACTTTTTGGAGGTGGTCAAAATGATCCAACCAAGAAGCAGCATAGTGGAAAATGTCATGTGTCAAAGTGGAATTGGTAAAGTGCAGTTTGTTGTGGCAGGAGGAAAGCGCAAATTTCAACTTCTGCTGCAACGTGTCGATCAAGAGAAAAAAAGCTTTTCGAGGCCGATTCCGATTGCGTCAGTGGAGTTAAGTCCATGGGACCGTTGCGAAAATGAGGAAGAAGCAAGAAAACTCTTGTTTGCGGAGTGTTTAAGGCTGATTTTCGATTGCTTTGGCAGTACGCTGGACCATTAAGCAGCCATGTAAACTAACGAAGAAAAAAACCTAATTTGGGAGACTTCTTTTCAAACAAAAAAATAGGCGACGTCGACGTAGGGGCTACCGATACCCCTGCGTCTTCTATTTTTTTAAGAAAAGGGGACAATCATAATGAAAATCATCAGTGTGGCTAATCGTAAAGGCGGTGTGGGCAAGACCGTCATTTCTGCTAATTTGGGGCATGAACTTGCCCGGAGAGGGTTCGTAACCTTGCTCATTGACCTAGATCCGCAGTGTGATCTGACAAAATACTGTTTAACAGAGCCAGTAGACAGCGGTGATGTTTTCAAGCTGCTTCGCAAGCAGTGCAGCATTGAGTCATGTTGTTTAGAAGTAAGCGATAATCTCTTTCTCATTCCAGGGAGCAAAGATTTAAATCACTTTGTTTTTCAAGGTTCTAAGACTGTGCTGAGAAGACAGCTAAGCGCAGGGGAGTATTTGTCAGATGTGGATTTTGTCATTTTGGATCATCCGCCAGCGTTAAGTAATCCTTCGATAGCTGGTTTTTCAGCGTCAGATGAAGCGTTGGTGGTCAGTGATACGGAAGCCTTTGGGGTAGATAATCTCACCGATTTGCTCGAAGATTTAGCGGACATTAAACGCTCTACGAATCCCAATTTGCATGTGTTGGGCATTGTGGTCAATAAGGTGGATAGTAGGCGAAAACTAGCAAAGAAGACATTAAAGGCATTGCGAGAGAATTTCCGTGACGTTGTTTTTTCTAACTGTGTCAGCTACAATACGGCCTTTCCGTTGGCCATACACAAAAAGGTGTCATTGAGAGAATTGCCGTGGTACAGTCAGGCCTTGCGCCAACTTAGTCGTGTAACAGATGAGCTTTTGCAGCGAATGGAGGAATCCAAGCAATGACAGGACGTTTTTCTAAAAGCAAACAGCGTCTGGAACAAATTAACCAATATTCAGGCTCAAGGACAAGGGCAGTGGGGGCAGAGAAATTTGATGAGTCCCATCGACGACTTACCATCTACGTGGAGTGGCCCCTCTATGAACGCTTGCAAGAAGAACGCTTACAGGGGCATAGTCAGACACGGACTATCAATGAAGCATTAAAGCGATTCTGGTCGCTTAAAGCGTAAAACTTTGCAGATTACTACAAACAAATTAATGGAGCCGGAGACGTTGACGGTGATGTAACCGCTGATGTCTCCGGCTATTTTTTTAAGGAGGATACGGACATGAATGACTTGCAAAAAGTAGATGAAACCTCGTTGGTAGGGGTGGAAGCAGCAACTGTACGCCGCAGACCCATTGGTCGCCCAGTGGTCGTAAACGCAGGAAAAGCAAAACCTGTAGTAGTGAAAGCGAAAGAAAGCATTCCGGCTCAGGAGCTTTCTGTAAATGCTCCAGAACCGGAAGTACGGGCAGCTGCATTGCCTGCGTTGCAAAGACGCCCGAAGTTTGAAGACTGCCATAATCGCAGGACGATATATTTGGCACATGACCTTGATAGCAAAGTGCAGCAAATTTGCAAAACGCATCCGATTTACCGCTCGATGACGTTGCTAATCCAAGCATCTTTGTCTGAGTTCATCAAAACCCAAAAACTGTAAAAAGATGCCCCTTAGCTGCTTCGTTGCGGCTAAGGGGCTGGTTTAAATAGTTTAAAAAATAAGAAATAATACTTCTGAATGTATTTGTGGAGTGGAGTATTGTTTCGAAAAATAATTGAGAATCCATTGATACTGAGAACATGTTCCTGGAACGAACCTGAATTTTGCGTTGGGGAAAAGCTTGGAAAGCCACTAAAATCAAGGGTTTCAGCGTTTCTGGTAAGTGTTGTCAAAGCAATTTTTGTGGCGTATAATTCAGAGCCATAGCTGGAAAATTTGTTTTCGCTATATGGTGAACCGTAGAAGTTGAATATAGAAAGGAGCCAAAGGGATGAAAAAGAGAAAAGTGTTTGTAGTTGACAATAATCCGTATTTTAAAAAAGATGGGCGGCTAATGAAGCGGCAGTATAATTTTGACGGTGAGCTTTCAGAACCACAAACTGTAGCACGGTACAGTCGGATTTGCGAAACCGTTCGTAATATTGAAACCGGACAGGTGACGGTTGTTGTGGAGTTTGAGTATGGCAATGCTACAGTCCGGTTTGAAACATCTAGGGGAAATTTAATGAAGTCGAAAATCGGGGTGCTGGCTGAGCAGGGTATCGACATCAGTGATCGTTCGGCGTTAGATGTGCTAGAGAATCTGCGTATTACAGAAGAGAAAGCGCCACTTCGATTGGTGCATACGTATGCAGGCTATAGTGAGGTGGAGGGGCAGCGAGTATACAAGCACGCCCAAATTAACGGCGTGGGTTCAACTTACGTGGGCAAATTGAAACTTGGACCCTGCGGCAGTGAAGACGAGTTCAGAAAACTGCTGCAAGAACATGTTTTTGGGTACGCGCCATTAGAACTGGCACTGGCAATCGGCCTTTCCGCTCCTTTTTCTTCGTTGCTTTCGCAAGCCATAAACAGCAATGTGTTGCTGGTTCACTTTTACGGCAATTCTACAACCGGAAAAACTACAGCTGCCAGATTGGCGGTAGCTCCATTTGGGTATCCTGCAGTTGGGCCAGGCGGGTTAATCAAGACCTGGAACTCAACGGCAAATGCGATTCAAGGAACTCTTGGAAATACGCATGGTCTTGCGCTTGTAATGGATGAAATTTCCATGGCGGCGTCCTTGAAAAGCAATTTGATCTATCTGCTTTCTAGTGGGGTTGAAAAAGACAGACTTACTAAGGACAGCCTAATGAATACACCCAAGACTTGGTCTGGTACGTTTCTTTCCACCGGTGAATATTCCTGGTTGAACAAGAGCACGAAAAACATTGGTGCGCAAGTTCGTTTGCTGGAATTTGGCGGTTTGCCTTGGACAAAGTCGGCGGAACATGCGGACTTGTTGAAGGCGGGATTGCTTGAACATTATGGGCACCTTGGACCTCAGTTTGCGGAAGCATTGCTGAAAATGGAAACTGAAGAAGTAATGGAGCGCTGGAAAAAAGCCAAAGAAAGCTTCTTGGCGAGAGTGGATGAACGGGATGAGTATTCGGAGCGCTTGAGCGATATCGTCGCTGTTATTCTCGCAACAGCGGAGTTGGGAAACGAGCTGCTGGGTTTATCATTTTCAATTGATGGAATTAGTGAACTGTTGCATGGAGCGTTGATGGAACGCAGCGACGACCGAGATTTGGGCAAGAAAGCATATGAAGTTCTGCTGGAAGAAGTCAGCAAAAACCGTGCCAAATTTGAGTGTGGGGCCAAGCCAGAAAAAGGAACAGAGCTTTGGGGGAAAATTGAGGCTAAGCAAGGCGTATGGACAGAAATTGCCATAATGAAGAGCAAGACGAGGCAGATTCTAGAAGAAAATGGTTTTGAAGACTGCGACACAATTTTGAGGGAATGGAAAAAGCGTGGATGGCTTAATGCAGAGGCGAAAAAAACGACACGAAAACGTGCGATTGGTGGCGTTCAATATAATGTTCACATTATCAAAGTTATTGAAGAGTATCGTGTTGAACCAACAAATGTTTTTGAATTGAGTTGGATGCAGAGGCCGTTGGTCAAAACAAATAGCAGCTTGTTTGACGAATAGGCCACAAGAGCACCTGCGGTAGACCCTGCTAGTCCAAGTCCATTTTGCTGGCAGGGTGCCTCCGCCTGCTTTGCAAATCAAGGCTGTAAGTCTGGGATTACCCTACTTACCCTACTTACCCTGTAAAAAAATATAATATAAAGGCAAATGCCTTGAAGGTGATTTTTCGAAACTAAGTTGCACCGTAGCCTGGGTGGGAAAACAGGGTAAACAGGGTAAGAATCAGTAAATTAGAGGAACCTTTAGAAGTACGGGAAATGACATGGACAGGGGTGAGCGGGTCGTGGAACTACGGCGCTACGGGGCTCGATCGAAACGCTGGCCTTTGTTAAAAAATCAAGTGAATAGGCCAGGTTGTCGCTCGCCCCCGCGCTGCCTGCTCTGGTGTTTCTTGCGTAGCCTTGTGGCGTCAAGGGGGCGTGTGAGGTGTGGCGGGATGGTGTTTCCCGCCTTGCTTTCCCCCGATGTCCCCCAGAAGGCTTGTGAGCGGAAAAGCGAATCCCCTCGGCAGATTGTCGTTGAGAATAGCGATTACGGGCGGCAAATCGCCCCGTTTTGCCAGTTGCAAAAGGAGGCAAGTGCAACCCTAAGTGCCCCAAACTGGCTTTGGCAAGAAAATGAAAAAAACGCTTAAAACTGCAAAAAACGGCGAAATACTGAAAGATGCGAAGTTGTCGCGGGGGCTGCGAGAAAAATCTCGGCAACGCTCAAGGAACACGTTCCCAGAGCGAGGGGAAGTTGTATTTTTTTGCGAAAATGATTTTGGCGAAATACGGGAAATGCCAATACTGGCGAACGGTGGTAGAATCAAAGAGTTCCAGTACGGAGCTATCAAAAACAGCTTGTGTAGCGTAACAAAAGGAGGAAAAATCATGGAAAATGAAAAAAATCCCAGTTCAAAACGTATCCTTCGGAAAGCCCCTACCCCTTCTAAATCCAGTGTATTTGATGATGATTATCAAGCGGATAGTGCAAATGAATGTGAAAATTTTGAAAAGGTTGGTGCCAACATGGAAAACAAAGACAATCAAAACAACGAAAATAATGAGTTCATGATCCCAGGAGACACTGAGGATGCTACGATGGAATCTACTGAACCGGAATTACTACCAGAGGGCGACTATACCGCCACGATCGGCGAAATATGGTTGGAAAAAGTGCAAGGAAGTGCTGGAAAATCGTATATGAAAGTAACGGTTCCGTTCGATGTCGAGCTTGAATCCGGCGAAACACGGCGTGTGTACTTTTCCGGGAGTACGAGCCTCGCAACCACGAAAAGTCGCTTTCGCCCCATTGTCGAAGGAGTTTTAGGGGCAGTGCCCAAGGGCTTATTTGACGTGCGGACTTTAGAGGGGAAACGGGTTATCGCGAGAGTGGGTCACAACACGTACAAGGACATTACCCGAAACCAGGTAGATGACGCCACCTTGCTTGACGATTAGGTTGAAAATTACAGACTGCGAAGCTTGAAGATCCTAAGACTCCCATCATTTTAAAGACACCCAAATTCGAAAATGAACGGCGCAAAAGGGCAAGTGATGCTTGCCCTGAGCCGAAATATATGAATTTCTCCAATCGTAACAAAAGAAGCTTCTGAGTTAATATTATTCCTTTGAAAGGGCCGCCAATCTCGAGATTGGCGGCTCAAAAAGGAGGAATCAGCATGCTCATCATTAAACAAGGGGCAGACATTGCTCGGCTCCAACAGGAAAAACACCTAACTACTCCCTTGGCGCAGCATCTGCAAAAGAAACTGTCAGCATTGCAGCAAGCACTGGAACCGGAGGCTTCGTTAGCCGCCTTTTCTTTGCTCCCGCATGGATTCATTGGTGTATTGGAACCAGGAGATCGTACCTTAAGCGCCATTGGGTTGCCGGAATCGTTAGCACACATCATGCCGGAATGGGTCAGCAAGTTGGAAATTTCCGGCGAGTTGTACTATGTGCTGTATGTTATGAGTGACAATGACTGTGTCATTCAAATCTACTTGCCAGAGACGCTTCTTTGGGATTCTCTGCAAACATGGCTGTCTCAGCAGCCGCTAGAAGAAGAGGAAGAGGGCGATTGGGATGAGGTGACTAGCGATGCGCAACCTTTCTAATGCATCTGACGAAGAATTGCTGTCGACGGTACTGTCGGCGGCAACGGTGCGGGAACTGTCCCAAGAATATGCAACCTACGGCAATTTGCGGCAATGGTTCCGCAATATCCTGCCGGACGAATTGCAGGCGGTTAAAGGGATTGGTCCTGTAAGAGCCAAGCAGTTTTGCGCAATGGCAGAATTAGTGCAACGTTGTCATACGCAGGGGAAAAGGGACTTGCCGCCGCTTATTCGTAGCCCGAAAGACACTGTGCGTCTATTTTCTTCCTTACTGTACCGAACCCAAGAAGAATTCCACACCGTACTGCTGGATACGAAGCATCGGGTGCTTGCGTGCTGCCACATTGCAACCGGGACGTTGGATGCGGCGTTAGTATCTCCGAAAGAAGTATTTTCCCGTGCCGTAAAACGCATGGCTGCTGCGTTGGTATTGGTCCACAACCATCCCAGCGGAGAAGCCGTTGCCAGCCAAGATGACAAAGCCCTTACGATGCGCATGGTGGAAGCAGGGAAACTCTTGGAAGTGCGCGTGCTGGATCACATCATTTTAGGGCATCAAGGGTATGCCAGCGCTAAGGAAGAAGGATGGTTGTAAGAATTCCCTACATTATATATGCAAGAAAAGGAGGCGGCGGCAATGGGACCGATCTTGCTCGACATTGCGTACCTGATTGTGAAGAAAATGATTGAAGAAGACTGAACCTACACACTAAGTTACAGCCAGACACAAAGAAAACCTAAGACAGCGAGCCGACGCCGTACCCGTCGCCGTCCCTAAAGACGGCGATGGAGGCGTCGAAGCACGCTAAATAACATAAAAAGAAACCCGCAAACGGCTGCTTAACATAGACCGATAGCAACATCGGAAACTAAGGAGGCAGCAACATGCAAGAAACAACAGAACCACAAGCCTTACAGCACTACGAATTAGTAGTGACGCGGCAGGCTTTAAAATACGGTACCTATGAAGAAACAAAGGCAACGGTTAAGGAAACCGTTGGCCATTACGAGAGCGATGTTGCTTTTGCAACGCCGCTGTTGGCGCTGCTGAATCGAATGTACCTGGATTTAGAACATAATGAAATCCAATGCCCAGGAAAGGAGGGATTGCCATCATGAAAAGAGCCGTTGTGTACGCCCGTTTTTCCAGTGACAATCAGCGGGAAGAATCCATTGACGCACAAGTGCGGGCTATCGAAGAATACGCCAAGCGCAATCAAATGGTCATAGTACAACGATATATTGACCGGGCCAAATCTGCTACTACCGACAAACGTCCTGAATTTCAACGCATGATGGCGGATAGCGCCAAGGGCCTCTTTGAAGTGGTCATTGTGCACAAATTGGACCGCTTCAGCAGGGACAAGTACGACTCGGCTACCTACAAACGCAAGCTCAAAAAACACGGCATTACCTTGTGCAGTGTTACGGAAAATCTAGATGGGAGTCCCGAATCAGTCATCTTAGAATCGCTTCTAGAAGGCATGGCGGAATACTACTCTCGCAACCTGGCTCGCGAAGTCATGAAAGGCATGCGGGAGAATGCCTTTCAGTGCAAACACACGGGAGGATTAGCTCCTTTAGGGTATGATGTAGACCCACTAACGAAAAAGTATGTCGTCAATGAGCAAGAAGCGCCAGCGGTACGACTTATCTTTCAGATGTACCTGGATGGGTTTGGGTACGATCAGATTGTGGACGAACTAAACCGGCGCTGCTATCGAAGTAAGCTAGGCAGGCCCATTGGCAAAGGAAGCATTCATGACATCCTGCGTAACGAAAAGTACAGCGGCGTGTACGTCTTCAATCGGTCAGCGGCAAAGGACTATGAGGGAAAGCGCAACAACCACTTGTCTAAAGCGGATGATGACGTGATTCGCGTTCCAGGAGGTATGCCTGCCATCATTGATCCAGACGATTTTGCCAAAGCGAGAGAAAAAATGCTCAACAACAAAAAACGCCCCGGCGCGTACAAAGCGAAGGAGCATTACCTGTTAAGCGGTTTGATTGTCTGCGGCGAATGCCTGGAGCGAGAAGGAAAAGCCTACTCCTTGATGGGGAATGTTAAGCATTCAGGCCGGGATAAGCGAAAACATGTGACATACCGCTGTAGCAACCGGGAGAATGCCAAGCAATGCAGCAATAAGGAACTGCGCCGTGAGTACATTGAAGAATTTGTCTTGGAGCAATTGGAACAACGCATTTTTAGTGAAAAAGCCATTCCCAAGCTAGTGAAGCAGCTTAACGAATACCGCAGCAAGCAGAGCCAGGAGAGCAGCGAAGAAATTGAGCGCCTGACTGCACTAGTGGCGGACTTGACCAAGCAATCGTCCAATCTGGTCAATGCCATTGCCCAAGGCTGTGGGGAGTCCCTGATCTTAGGAAAGCTGCAAGAACTGGAAGAACGCAAAATACAGGCGGAAACAGCTTTGGCGAACTTGACCAAGTGCCAAACCCAAGCGCCCATTGACGAAGCGCTATTAAGGCGGCTTTTAGGGCAGTTCCGGCAGTACGTTAAAGACCGCAACATCCTGGAAGTAAAGAAATTCATCAGCAATTACATCAAACAGGTGATTGTTTACAAAGACCACGTTGTCGTGGTCTTTGTTCTGTCTCTTGGGGAAAATGTGACGGCGTTGTCTATGGAGATGGAGGCGTCGAGGTCCATGGTAACGCAGAGGAAAGGACGGTGTGCGTAAAAGAAAGCTGAGGAGCTTTCTTTTTTGGGAAATTATGCAGGAATATGTAAAAAAAGGTTGTAATATTGGGTTTGTTAGGATAACTGTATATTAAGCTGTTCCTGGAGCTAGCCATATTGTGTAAACTTGTTTTAAACGCAATGTGATGGGAGGTGAAATAATTGGGGATTTTTGAGATAACTGAAAAAGACGAATTTAAGGCGAGACATGAGATAGGTCATGTTCTTGTTTTAGAAAAAAACAAAATTAATTGGGAATATGTTACAATAAACTCTTGCGATCCCACAAAGGGAGGTTGTGTTAAACATGATGAAATAAAAGAGTGTAAAGAAAATGCTTGCAAGTTTGTCGTGGTGAAAATGGCAGGTGAAGCGATTATACGATTTAAGTATGGTCGATTTTTGGCATTAAGTTCGTCTAAATATGACCGTGAAGAGACGAAGGAATTTTTAAAGAAGGTTGCCCCATACGAAAATAGTAATAAATGTATAAGTCGTGCTGTGGCTGAAAATATTCAATTTTTTCGTTTGCCTGGTATGAATGGAAAGATAGATCGGTTTGTAGAAAAACTTGTAGAGTGTAAAAAACTAACTAGACATGATTATTTAAATCTTACATAACTGGAGATGATAGTTTGGAGATAGCTGAAAGACTTATAAAACAGTATAACTGGAAAGGAGAGATTATTGGAGTAGTTGGGGAAGGTACTTTTTTTCCGAAGAATGGTGCGCATTGGGATTGCGTTAAAGAAAAAATAAGAAATGGCAAGTCTATTGTAGTAGAGCCGTCAATAGACTGTGTACTGGAAAGAAAAAATTCTAAAGGAAAGTTAATCGGCTATCGATGGGGAAGTCTGTTTGTACCTAATTACTTACAAAACAACTTGTTTCAGTTAATTGAGAAAACCATATTTGAGGGGAAATGTAAAGTTGAGCATGTTGAGAGCAAGAGGGTATTTGATGATGATGAAGTAAATTCTATTATTTTTGGGTTTTTTTTAGAAAGCGAATGGCGTGGTTTGGAACACGAGGAAGAGTTCAACTTTGAGTATTCCGTATCTAATAACCTAGCACCAGTTTCGGTCATTTCCAGAATACAGAATGTGTCAAGGCAAGAAGAGATGGGCTTATTAAGCCGATTTTTTTTTGATAAAGGTATTGAAAGTGAAAATTATCTGGACTTAAGTGGTTTTGAACAGGCTTTTTTTTCTGGCCACTATAAATTTGGATATTTAGAAGTTGAAATTGGTACGAATAAATTAAGTAAATTGTTTCGTAACATTAAAAGTAATGCACCATCAATATATGGAGAATATTTGGAAGAGTTATATCAGCAAGAAATGAAAGAATACGAGCGAACGAATAAACAGGGACCTAGAACAGAATGGCTAATTCGAAATGTTCAACTATATTTGCCTAGAATTATTGCTGATATGGGAAATAAAGTTATTCAAGCATACATTAGCAGCTTTTCTGACTTACCTCAGCAATATATTAATTATGACAAGCAAAGAAGAGAAGAAATAATCTATTATAGGCTAAATAATGGTGCTTTAAAAGTAGCATCGCTTTCTGCAAGTCCATCTTTTTCAAGCGTAAAGTTAAATAGAGCTGATATTGAAAGAAGTATTAAGGAGGGGCCGTTATCACTTTTTAAATTAGTAAGAGAAATAAAGGTTCGGTTGCTTCAAGGAAAAGTAATGGATGCCCTTGTATCTTTGAATTCTTTTCTTGAAATAAGACTTAAAACTAAATTTATTCGCGCAATACCTGCTAAATATGACCAGTTAATAAAAAAACCATTATCTTTTTTTGTTGGAGAACTTAAGAAAGAAATAGCGAAAATATTAAGTGAAAATAAGAATTCAGATCCTCGGGTAATTCTTGAAGAGGGAGTTAACTTGCATGAACTAGAGAGATATGGTGAATTTTTAAGCGTAATATCCAGTCTAAATAAATTTAGGGATGAATATATTCATTTATTAGCCTTCCCTGAGGGGATGGTATTTGAGGGTGAGATAAAGTTTCGCGTAGAAGATGAAATTTCTGATGTATGCAATGAACTGTTTTTTAATTTATTGGACCATACGGAAGACGTACTTATTAATCTTTGGGTAGATTTAAAGAGTGGCCAAAACTCATTTAATGGTAATAGTCATATTTAGCGATAAAACGGAGTTTAAGAAAATGGATTTGCAAGGTCACGGATCGCCTCCACCATTCGTATGTACAAAAAAGATGAGGAACACCTCAATGCGTTCCTCATACACAACAACTTTTTCCACATAAGTCTGGATGATCTTTTTTAGGTCATCCGGCTTTTTGTTTTCTAGGCTTCCTATATCTTGGGATAAATAGTCGATAATGGCGGCGCGGTTCAGCATATCATTTCTTTTTCGCCGCTGAAGAGAGTGGATAGTCGCAGTCATCGCTGCTTTTTCGTTCTCTAAGGACTCTAAAGCGCTTTTTAGGCTGGTGCTAAACGTACCACTGGCTATCGCGCTAACGATGTTTTGTATTTTCTTTTCGATGGCTTTTTGCTGCTTGTGAGCTAGTTCAATTTCTCGGTTAACGCCGGAGTGTATTTTTTGGTAATGAGCCAGAATATTGTCGGCTAAATGCTCAATGGCGCTTTGCGAGCTCAATTTCTGTTGCAGGTTTTGAAGAACTACTTTTTCTATTTCGTCGCGGTTGACAGGCTTGTTGCTGCAATTTTTGGTACGATAGCGATTGCCGCAATGATAAGTGGAGTATTTTGTTTTGTTCCTTCCGGAGTTGTTTGATGTATGCCCCACCATGGTAGCGCCGCATTCGCCGCAGAATAATTTGCCGCTGAGCAAGTAGGTTTCAATGGCTTTGTTTTGGGCGTTCAATTTATTTTTGCCCATCTTTTTCCTTACTGCCGAGAAGAGCTCCTTGGAAATGATAGCCGGCATTCCGCCGGGGATTCTAATGATATCTTCCTCCGCTTTAGATGCGTGATTATTTCGCAATCCGTTGACCTTGCTGACGGTACGGTTGAAAATATATACGCCAGTGTACTTTTCATTGCGCAGGATGTCATGCAAGCTTGTAGGTGTAAAGTCTTTGCCCTTTTTAGATTTGTAACCATTGATTTTGAGTTGGGCGCAAATCTTTTTGTAACCATAACCAGCAGCGAAGGACTCAAAGATAAGCGTGACTGCCTCGGCTTCTGCTTCATTGATTACGTACCGACGGTCAGGACCTACATTATAGCCCAGGGGAGGAATGCCGCCAGTGTGTTTGCACTGGTAAGCATTCTCACACATGCCTTTCTTGACTTCTCGTGAAAGATTTTTAGAATAGTATTCTGCAAAACCTTCCAAGACGCTTTCCAATACGACGGATTCTGGGCTGTTGTCAAAGCGCTCCAAGACGGAGATTAATTGTATATTTTGTTTGCGAAGTTTTTGTCTGTAAATAGCACTGTCGTACCGATCGCGCGAGAATCTATCAAGTTTGTGTATGATAATCGCTTCGAATAGGCCACTATCGATTTCTTTAAACATTTCTTGAAAACCTGGACGATTGTCCGAAGTGGCTGTTTTGGCGTGGTCGGTATAGGTCTTGACAATAGTATAGCCGTTCTGTTTGGCAAAATCGGTTGCGGCTCGAATTTGCGCATCGATGGATTCTTCCCGTTGGTTGTCGGAACTGTAGCGTGCATAGATAGCTGCATTCATTTCATATCCCCGCTTTCATATTCTTTGCTTTTAATACAATGAGCTCGCCTAGACTGCTTCCGCCATTTCTGGCTTGTTGCTTCCTAGAAATCCTTGGAGCCACATTTCTGTAACCTGGATTTCTTGGGTAGCTTCGAAAGGCTCGGTATCGATTCTTTCTTCTCTTATCGGCTGGCCAAGAGAGCCTTTGCCGCTTTCTCTGCAGTAGGTTGTTACAAACCTGACTGCTTTCACGAATTCACCTCCCGTATACGCGAAGAGCTCGCGTGATTTTAAAACGCAAAAAGCGCGACAGGCACAGCAGGAATAGACTATCTATGAAGGATAGCCAACTCTTTACTGCGCGTGTCGCGCCGTTTTATCGTTAGTGTCGTACAAATGCGTGATGATATGGAATTGTCGGGGCGCATTTTCTTATCAGTATGATGCCTGGGCATCATCGCCGCAGGCTAGGCCAGCGGCAAGTACCTGCTCTTGATTAAAAGAGCTTTTAAAGTATATCATGAGAATTTTGGCGGCGCAAGATGAAGTTAGTTTGAATTGCTGTCTGTAAGAGCAAAGCTGGTATTGCAATTCGGGCATTTGTGGAGTTCTACCCAGGAGCGCTCTCCGAGCTGTTTCATCGCAATAAAAGTGCCAGGGTCTTCGATGACTTGGTTGTGTAAGCACTGCTGGCAAGGGTCTGTGTCAGAGTTACCTTGTAAAAAGGATTGAAGTTCGGTAGGACAGATGCAGACACTGAGAATGGCGGCAGGTGAAGCGGGGACGTCGGAAGGGGCCAGAATACAGGATTCGTTGATAACGTGCCTTTGAACAGGCGCTGAGCAGTTTGGGCATTGGTTGTTTGCGGTCGTGAGAAGAATGGTCATAGAAAAAACTCCTTTTAAATTTAATCTTTTACTGGATTAGAAATGGTAGAAGCAAATGAATCTGGGATGAGCCAGTGGCTTGGGGGAAAGGAAGAAGGAAAGGATGGCTTGATTGGCATGGAAGCAAGAAAAGGTGCGAGGGGGGAAGTCCCCGACCCCGTCATTTGCGATGCGTTTTCCCTGTAGCTTCCGGTATCCCTCTGTTCCGTAGGCTAGCTAGCGCGTCAGCCCGTAGGGCTGCTTGACAAAGACAACCTGACATATGCTATACTGAAATTCAAACACATAGAATCTTGGCTCTGCCGCCCAGCAAGCGACGGGAGCTCATAGAAAAGATAAAGGCGCCCCTGGCGTTTAAGTAACTTCGCAGGCAAGAATTTCATCTTGTCCTGCTTACTTAACGTTGGTGGGCGTCTTTTTGCTTGTCCTTGTATCAAGGCGCAAACTCAGTAGGTGGGGCCTCGGAAAAACAGCCTGGAAAAACACCATGACGGCCTAGTACCCCCGGAAAATTTTTGAATTTTCCACTTCCCTATAGGGCATTCCTTAAAAATTTAAAGGCATCTTGTGTATAAAACTGTGGCGCACATAATAGTTAAAAGACCACTCCACCAATTACAAGTTATCCATTTTACTCGCATTTCTTAAAGGAGGGTTTAAACCATGAACATCCATACCGTCGAAATCAGCCGGCCGTTAGGTCCACGCCTAATGCGCATCTTCTGCCGCACACAGCGGCTGTTTCAGTTCTCACCAAGCGAGCAGCACAACTACGCTTGGAAGAGTCTCAGCGATTATATGTATGCGCCTGCCTCCGCGCGCGCAGGAGCTCACGCTGTGCTTTCCAGCCCTATGTATCCGGCGCCAGGGATTCAGAAAGTCACGCTGCTGCACAATCCTAGCCTGCCTGGATCTTTTTACTTGGTAGTAGTTGTAAATCTGGAGTCTTTATTCCGTCAAGACATGACAGTAGAATCCTTTGGCTCCTTTACGCAGGAACGTCTAGAACGCTGCTGTTGCGCATTTGACCGGGTGATGGCATCTTTTTCCGATTTGCCATCCAAATCACTCTTAGAATGGTCTACACGCCGGGTGGATTATGCAGTGGATGTCCGATTGCCCGGCTTAGCCCCTGCCTATGTTTCACTCATGCAGCACGCCAGCATTCCACGCGGACTTATGCAGCACGAAGTGTATGACGACAGTTTCTATTTGCGTTCCAAAGGAGGCGACGTCCGGCTGAACTTCTACGACAAGAAGGCCCAGCTGCTAAACGACAAGGATTTGTGCCGCAATGACCGCTTGCTCAGGGAAGCTCAAGACCTTCTGCGCTTTGAAGTCCAATGCCAAGGACACAAACTGCTGCATATCCATAGCTTGGTTCGGGATCAAGGGCTGCCTTACCACGGCATGGAGTTGAGAACTTTTCTTAATGAAAGCATTGCCAACCAAATTGTCCAGGACTATTTTAGACGCTCCATTGGATATGGGGATTACTATACTCGTTCTTTCGCTGAGCAATCTCTGCGAATACAACAAGGACGCTCTGAAAGCAAAGACCGCTCACTGGCTTTCTTGCGACAAGTTGCACATGCTGGCTCCGTTGATGCTGGCATTGAGGCATTCCGCCAAGGTGTATTTGCTGATGGAAGCAGCGCTTTTGTCTGGGGCCCGACGAGCTCGCTGCAAAACCTGCTAAATGGCTATTTGCCCCGCTATGGCCTAAATCCGGTATGTCTGCCACCTGATTATCCTGCTAACACCCTGCCAAATCCAATGCCTCGGCATCTGCGTCTTGAACGCTAAAATGCGAACCGCTCCATGCACAGCCGCTCTTTGCGGCTGTTTTTTTATAGCAATTGGAAGGCAAGTTCAAGCTGCAAATACAGATGGCTTATCTGGAGAATACGCGAAGAATTCACCGTCAACTAAGTAGTTCCGAGTAAGTTATTTTTACCTTTCTTCGAAAGTGCATGTATAGTACAGAAAAAACGCAGGTAACCTATTACGTACCTCTTCAGAATCGAATGTAATGCCGACAAAGGAAAGAAAAGAAAGAATGCAGTAATCATGCGGGTTTGTGCCTAGTAAAGGGGGCCAGGGGAAGAGGAAAGGGTGCGTTTCGCTAAAACGGCACAAAAGCACTAGGTAGAGCCGGAGAAGATATTATTTTTAAGCAGCTTTGGTCGCAACGTGGCAGTGTTAGCTGGATGGAAAAATCATCCAGCATCTGCAGCATCGAAGAAAAGGATAATAAAACCAAGCGCCCAACACCTTGATTTACAAGAATTTTTCTAGGCATTTACAGGAATTAACGAACAAAAAGCGAAGTTAAAAAGTTAGCATAAATTAGCGCAAGGAACCTTGATGGAATCCAGAGGAGGCTGATCCATGAAGCTGGAAGAGTTGCAAAAAGATGCGGTTGTTACCGGCATTGAGCCTGGACAAGTTGTGCGCATTATCGCAGTGGAAGCTGCTGGCACAGAGGCATTGACGGTGTACTATAAGAAAAGTGACGGCAAGTTCGGCGAGAGGCTGCTATTCAGAGGCGACGAGAGCTCTTTGGCTCCAGCGGTAGCAGGAAGGCCCTGGGCATTTGACGCGCCAGGAGAAGATTTCAAGCTAGTGACCGAGGCGGTGCGCATTCACTGGGCCTATCTTTTTGACCCTATGATGGCGGTACATACTTCCAATGTGGAGCCACTCCCGCACCAACTGACGGCCGTTTATGAAGCCATGCTGCCCAGGCAGCCTCTGCGTTTTGTTTTGGCAGACGACCCTGGTGCAGGGAAAACCATTATGGCCGGTCTTTTTATCCGTGAGCTCATATTGCGGGCAGATGCCAGGCGGGTGCTGATTGTATCTCCAGGCAGTCTCGTGGAGCAATGGCAAGACGAACTGCATGAGAAATTTGGTCTCTCCTTTTCGCTGTTCTCCCGCGAGATGGCGGAACAATGCCGCAGCGGCAATCCGTTTGAGGAACAGGAACTGCTGATTGCGCGCATAGATCAACTGGCTAGAAACGAGGACCTCCAAGCCTGTTTAGCGAAGTGCCACTGGGATCTGGTGGTAGTAGATGAAGCGCACAAGCTTTCTGCTACCTACAGCGGCTTTGAAGTACGGGAAACCAAACGTTTTAAATTGGGTAAGCTCCTTGGCAGCCGAACGCGGCATTTACTTTTGATGACCGCTACGCCGCACAACGGCAAAGAGGAAGACTTTCAGCTCTTTCTTTCCTTATTGGATGCAGACCGCTTTTACGGCAAGTTCCGTGACGGCGTACATAAAGTAGAAGTAAATGATCTGATGCGGCGGATGGTGAAAGAGGATTTAGTACGTTTCGACGGTACGCCGTTGTTTCCGGAACGTCGGGCCTACACAGTCAATTACCGTTTGTCAGACCGTGAAGCGGCGCTATATGAAGCAGTAACTGCCTATGTACGAGAAGAAATGAATAAAGCGG
Source organism: Negativicutes bacterium (assembly GCA_009929485.1). GTDB lineage: Bacteria > Bacillota > Negativicutes > Anaeromusales > Anaeromusaceae > Anaeromusa. The sequence continues at coordinate 15,190 of SAAJ01000017.1, read as the reverse complement.
ATCGCCTGAACGGCGGCCGCAAAGGTACGGTCGGTTTTGCTTTGACGGCGTTACAGAGACGGTTGGCTTCCAGCCCTGAGGCGATTTATCAGTCGCTGCGCCGACGCCATCAGCGTTTAGCCCGCCGTGTGGAAGAAGAAAAGCTGCGCCAGCGCGGCGAGCAATTGGCTGCTGTACATCAGCCGTTGCAGGCTCGCGACCTATGGGATGCTGACGAAGACCTTCCCAGCGAAGAATACGAAGCCCTGGAAGAAGAACTAGTCGATCAGGCCACTGCGGCGCAAACCATTGCGGAACTGGAAGCGGAGATTTTGGTTCTGCAGCAATTGGAGGAAGATGCCCGTCTGGTGGTTCACAGCAATCAAGACCGCAAATGGGAGGAACTTTCTTCGGTTCTCCAAACCAACCCGGATATGCATGACGCCGATGGACGCCAGCGCAAGCTGATTATCTTTACCGAGCATAAAGATACCCTTCATTACCTGGCGGATAAGATTCGCGGCCTTTTAGGCGTGCCGGAAGCTGTAGCCTTGATTCATGGCGGCATGCACCGCGATGAGCGGCGGCGAGTGCAGGAGCTCTTTCGCAACGACCCGGTGGTGCGAATTCTTTTGGCTACCGATGCTGCCGGCGAAGGGGTGAACCTGCAAAACGCCAATCTCATGGTGAACTATGATTTGCCTTGGAATCCCAATCGTTTAGAGCAGCGCTTCGGGCGTATTCACCGCATCGGCCAGCGGGAAGTTTGTCATTTATGGAATATGGTCGCAGCGGAAACACGGGAAGGCGATGTGTTTCAACGGCTTTTGGAAAAGCTGGAAACTGAACGCAAAGCCTTGGGCGGCAGGGTCTTTGATATCTTGGGTGATGTGTTTGACGACGTCAGTCTTAAAGACCTTTTGATGGAGGCCATTCGGTTTGGCGAGCAGCCGGAACGGCGGGAAGCTCTTTTACGCAAGGTGGATCAGGCTATGGATACGGCGCATTTAGAAGATATTTTGCGGCGTAACGCCCTTTGCGAAGAAGTCTTTGACGAAAAACGACTTTTCGCGGTGAAAGAAGAGATGGAAGCCGCAGAAGCTCGCAAACTTCAGCCTTTCTTTGTACGCGCCTTTTTCACGCAAGCCTTCGCCCGTTTTGGCGGTGTCTTGCGCGGACGCGAGCCGGGACGCTGGGAAATCACGCATGTGCCTGCGTCAATTCGCGAACGAGACCGCCAATTGGCAGGCAGAGACCGCCGTTATAAAGAGCCTGTCGGGCGTCGTTATGCGCGGGTGTGTTTTGAAAAGCAGCACATCTACGGTGCTAAAGCCGGTTCTCCTCGGGCAGAGCTTCTCCACCCGGCTCATCCGCTGCTGCAGGCGCTGACAGACATGGTGCTGGAAGAATTGCGCGGCGTTTTAAAAGCAGGCAGTATTTTGGTCGATCCCACTGACACCTCGGAAACGCCAAGGGTAGTATTTTTATTGGATCACAGCGTCAAGGAAGGCGGCGCAGAAGGAAGAGTCCTTTCCCGGCGGCTACAGTTTGTCAGTCTCAATCGTGACGGCGAGGCAGCGCAGGCAGGCTGGGCGCCTCACCTGGATCTGGAGCCTCTGGCTCCCGAAGAGGAAGCAGCAGCCCAAGGGGTTCTCTCGCAAAGCTGGCTGACAGGGGATCTTGAGCAGCAGGCGCTGGCTTATGCAGCGGAACACTTGGCTCCGGCGCATTACGAAGAAGTGCGCAGCCGCTGTTTGGAAAAAGTCGAAAAGACGCTGCATGCTGTTTATGAACGCTTGACCAAAGAAATCCGCTATTGGGAAGACCGAGCTCTTAAGCTCAAAGAAGACGCAGCTGCCGGCAAGCAGCCCCGGGTAAACTATGAAAACGCTCGGCGGCAGATGGAGGAACTCCAGGCGCGCCTTAATAGTCGCGTGGCCGAGCTGGAAGGACAGAAACAGGTAGTGTCGGCCACACCTTTTGTGGCAGGCGGCATGCTGATAGTGCCGGCTGGTCTGTTGACTCGCTTCCGCGGACAGCAGGGGGTCTGCGCCGATGCTGTAGCTCGGCAGCGTGTGGAAAGGCTGGCTATGGAAGCGGTCTTTCGCGCAGAAAAAGCGCAAGGCTGTCAGGTAAAAGACGTGTCCGCCATTAAGTGCGGCTGGGACATTACCAGCCAGCCGCAGCAAGTCGACGGCGTTTGGCCGGCTGTGCGCCATATTGAAGTCAAGGGGCGTGTAAAAGACGCTACAACTGTCACGGTAACGCGCAATGAAATTCTCTGCGCCCTCAATCAGGAAGACAAATTTATATTGGCTGTCGTTCTTGTCGATGGCGAGACCACTGACGGCCCCTACTATATCCGCCGCCCCTTTACGCAAGAGCCGGATTGGGCGGAAACCAGCAAGAATCTCGACCTGGCGCAGCTACTGTCCCGGGCCGAAAGGAGTTAGCAAGTAGTGAATGACGTAAAAATACCGAAGAAGCTCATTGAGACGGCACTGCCCTTAGATGCCATTAACGCAGCATCAGCAAGGGAAAAATCCATTCGGCACGGCCATCCTTCGACGCTGCATCTCTGGTGGGCTAGGCGTCCTTTGGCGGCAGCTAGAGCAGTGCTTTTTGCTCAAATGGTTAATGATCCGGGCTATGAACGGAATTTGCAGCGCGGCGTGAACAAGGAAGCTGCCGCTTTAGAACGAAAACGCCTCTTCGGCATTATTGAAAGACTAGTGCTATGGGAAAACACGAATAACGAAGAGGTTCTAGCGGAAGCCCGCGCGGAAGTCAGAAAATCATGGCAGGAAACCTGCGAACTCAATAAGAAACATCCCCAAGCAGCGGAACTGTTTAACCCCGACAAACTGCCTGCCTTCCATGATCCTTTTGCCGGCGGCGGCGCTATACCGTTAGAAGCCCAGCGTTTGGGCTTAGAGGCATGGGCCTCAGATCTCAATCCGGTAGCAGTGACCATTAACAAGGCGATGATTGAAATACCGCCTAAGTTTGCTGGCCGTGGGCCAGTTGGGTCGCAGGACAATCCTGATGGCGATGCGATCCCCCTAGGTAATAGCAACCCTTGGCCAGGTGCCAAGGGCCTGGCGGAAGACGTGCGCCGTTATGGCGCTTGGATGCGCGAAGAAGCCCAAAAACGTATCGGCCACCTGTATCCGCAGGTGGAAATCGCAGCGGAAATGGCACTGGAAAGGCCAGACTTGCAGGAGCTAGTTGGCCAAAAACTGACGGTGATTGCCTGGCTGTGGGCGCGGACCGTCAAAAGCCCCAATCCAGCTTTTTCTCATGTAGATGTGCCTTTGGTTTCCTCTTTTGTCCTTTCCAGCAAAGCTGGTAAAGAAGCCTGGGTAGAGCCAATTGTAGAAAACGACCGTTATCGTTTTGTCGTGCGCACAGGAGCTTTCCCGGCAGCAGCTAAGAACGGAACCGTTTGCCGAAAAGGAGCTGTTTGCTTATTGTCTGAAACGGCTATTGATTTTAAATATTTACGTGCACAAGCAAAGGCAGGACATTTTGGAGTACGATTAATGGCAATTGTTGCAGAAGGAAGTAAGGGGCGTGTCTATTTAGACCCATTGAAAATTCAATCGCATATTGCACATGAAATTTCTAATATTGATATAAGTGATGTGGCAATTTCTCATTGGCCGGGTCGGACAAATGTTGTGGAATATGGTATGACTCGCTTTTCAGAGCTCTTCACCTCCCGCCAACTGACAGCCTTATCCACTTTTGCCGACTTAGTGCCGGAAGCGATAGAACTAGTGCGGCGCGATGCGTTGGCTGCAGGCTGGGGGGACGATGACATGGGACTTGACGACGGCGGCTGCGGTGCAACGGCTTACGCCCAGGCAATAGGAGTGTATTTGGCCTTTGTTGTTGATAAGATGAGTGACTCTCATTCTGCTTTGACAAGTTGGACGGCACAACGTGACACTTTGCGAAATACATTTGCGCGTCAAGCATTACCCATGGTTTGGGATTTCGCGGAAGCAAATCCATTTTCGGGCTCAGCAGGTAATTTATATAGCGCACTATCTTGGGTAGAAAAAGCAATTTCTCTTTTCCCAACAGGAATCGGACATGCATGTCAGCAAGATGCTCAAACACAGGTTATCAGCGATAATAAAGTAGTATCTAGCGATCCGCCGTACTATGATAATATTGGCTATGCAGATTTATCGGACTTCTTTTATGTCTGGCTGCGCAAAAGTATTAAGCCCATTTTTCCTAGGCTCTACGCCACTATGGCCGTGCCCAAGGCAGAGGAGCTGGTAGCGACTCCTTACCGACACGGAGGCAAGGACGCGGCGGAATCGTTCTTTTTAGGGGGAATGACTCAAGCCCTAAAGCAATTAGCAGCGCAAGCGCATCCGGCTTTTCCGGTAACTATTTATTACGCTTTCAAGCAGGCGGAAACGAAAGAAGGCGCTACTTCGAGTACCGGCTGGGAGACGTTCCTGGCAGCTGTGCTGGATGCTGGCTTCGCTATTACCGGCACATGGCCTATGCGTACGGAGCGAGAAGGGCGAACAATTAGTTTCGGCTCCAATACACTAGCTTCCAGCATAGTTCTTGTTTGTCGCCGGCGAGAAAAAGACGCACTCAGTATTTCGCGGCGCGAATTTTTGCGGGAGCTCAACCAGGTGTTGCCGGAAGCCTTAGAAGCAATGACCGGCGGCGAAGGAGCGGTCGCGCCGGTGGATCTTTCTCAGGCTGTGATCGGTCCTGGCATGGGGATTTTCAGCCGCTATCAGGCCGTATTAGAAGCCGATGGCAGCGCCATGTCTGTGGGAACAGCTTTGAAACTTATTAACCGCTTCTTGAGTGAAGACGATTTCGACGCGGATACCCAGTGCTGCTTGGGCTGGTTTGAACAGTACGGCTGGAGTGAAGGTGCCTACGGCGAAGCCGAAGTGCTTTCTAAGTCTAAGGGAACGAGTATTGGCGGTCTGGTTGAAGCCGGCGTGGCCGAAAGCAGCGGCGGGCGTTTCCGATTGCTGCGCTGGAGTGAATATCCGGCAGATTGGTCTCCCCTCTCCGACAACCGCGTGCCTGTATGGGAGGCATTGCATCAGCTGATCCGCGCGCTTTATAGTGGCGGCGAGCAGTCTTGCGGTGCGCTGCTGGCGCAAATGCCGGAGCGAGGTGAAACCATCCGTTCCTTAGCCTATCGCCTTTATCCATTATGCGAACGCCGCGGCTGGGCCGAAGATGCCAGAGGATACAACGAGCTTATGACTTCTTGGAGCGCCATCGAAAACGCAGCAGCCCAGGCTGGATTGAAAGACGAGCAGATTACCTTGGATTGGGGTGAATAAACATGATGTTGCAGTCGCTGCACTTGGAAGGTCTGAAATCTATCAAAGAAATGCAGTTGGAGCTAAAAGCTCTTAATGTTTTGATTGGCGCCAATGGTGCAGGAAAATCTAACCTTATTTCCTTTTTTCGTCTTCTCAATTATATGATGAGCGGCAATTTGCAAGGATATGTTGGCCTTCAAGGCGGTGCTGATTCGCTGCTGCATTATGGCTCGAAAGAGACACCAAGGATAAAAGCCGAGTTGATTTTCAAAACAGCTGCAGGCCTGCATTCTTATGATTTTCAGTTGGCAGCAGCAGTAAATGATACTTTGATTTTTACAGAAGAACTTGTCGGTCTTACGAATTTAAACAATAGAGAAAAGCTACACAAAGTTTCATTAGATGCTGGGCATAAGGAATCGGAGCTTTTATCCTATGAGGAAGTGCTACATTGGGGGCATAATAAATTGCCACAATCCAAAGCGCCTATACACGCTATCTTGGAATCTTGGCGAGTATATCATTTTCATGATACTTCGGCAGAAGCCAAGGTAAAAAAGCAAGGTTATCTTGAAGATAATCAATATCTGCGAGATGATGCCGGAAATTTAGCAGCGTTCTTATATGCTATGAAGAAGACGCACCTTAAGCATTACAGGCGTATTATTCAGGTGCTTCAGCAGGTTGCTCCTTTCTTTGGCGATTTTGTTTTGGAACCGTCACGGCTTAATTCTAGGTATATTACTCTAAATTGGAAAGAACGAGACACAGGCAAAGATACTATCTTTGGACCGCATCAATTGTCCGATGGGACGTTACGCATGGCAGCATTGCTTACCTTGTTACTACAGCCGCAGCTGCCTGAGCTAATTGTTGTGGACGAACCTGAATTAGGGCTTCATCCCTATGCCTTGGGCGTGCTGGCGTCCTTATTGCAAAGTGTGTCGCAGAAAACGCAGCTATTGGTATCTACCCAATCGGCTGCGTTACTGAACTATCTGGAACCTCAAGATGTGATCGTCGTGGATCGCGAAAATGGTCAATCCGTGTTTCGTCGTCTTGATGAGCAGTCTCTCGTTCAATGGCTGGAGGAATATTCCTTAGGTGAGCTTTGGGATAAGAATGTCTTTGGCGGGAGGCCTGCACGATGAATCGAGGCTGTATTGTAGTGGAAGGGCAGACCGAAGAGGCCTTTGTTAACCAGATATTAGCGCCCCATTTAGGGCAATATGGCGTATTTGTTACGGCATGTCGCGTTGAGACAGGCCGCAAAGGAAACTACATTTATCGTGGCGGGATGAGCTCTTACGAAAAAGTGCGCCGTGATTTACAACGATGGCTGCGTATGCCTTCGGTTTCTTGGGTAAGTACAATGTTTGACCTATATGCTCTTCCCCATGATTTTCCGGGATATGAAGAGGCTAAAAGAAGGGGCAATCCTATAGAGCGAGTACAAATGCTAGAGGCATCCTTTGCGGCGGATATCGGCGAAACCCATTTTTATCCGTACCTACAGTTATTTGAATTTGAAGCATTGCTATTCTCTGATGTGACGAAAATCCTGAATTATTATGTGGATGAACCTCAATCATGCATTATGCAACTACAAGCCATGAGAGCGGCAGCGTTATCACCGGAGCATATCAATGATGGACCAGAAACCGCACCCTCAAAAAGAATTATTAACTTTCTGCCCTCTTATGCAAAAGATAAAGCAATAGCTGGGCCTTTTATCGCAGAAGCAATTGGGCTTGATAAGCTGCGCTGTGAGTGCAGCCATTTTGACAAATGGGTAACAAGTTTGGAACGATTAGGCGACAGGATTATATAGTTTTATAAGAGCTCGATTAAAATATGAAGGAGGCAAAGGCATGAGCTACACACCCTGGCGGGAATTGGCTATTCCCCACGAAGATGTGCTGAGAGGAACCTTTCAACAAGCGGAGTTTGCTGCTGACTTGTCACTGGTTCACGAGAATCAGGCTGCCGCCGAATACCAAGATAGCGCCTTGTTTTTCCGGCGCACCTTTATTACCGAAGGCATGCGTCTCTTGCTGGATAATGTACTGCGTCGCTTAAGCGGCTGCGGCGGTGATCCGGTGATTCAACTGCAGACAGCGTTTGGCGGCGGCAAAACGCATACGATGCTGGCTGTGTATCATTTGGCGCAAGCAGCGGTTCCTGTAAGTGAGCTGCTGGGAATCGCCCCGATACTGGATGCTGCGGGGCTAACCGAAGTGCCGCGAGCTCAAGTAGCCGTTCTTGACGGCAATCGGTTTTCCCCGGGCCAACCTAAAATGCGCGACGGCATCGCCGTAAAAACTTTGTGGGGAGACCTGGCGTGGCAATTAGGCGGCCAAGAAGCATACCAACAAGTGCAAGGCAGTGACGAGAGCGGTACGGCTCCAGATGCTACGGTGCTTCAGGAGCTGCTGCGCCAATATCAGCCTGTAGTTATTTTGGCCGATGAATTGGTGCGCTATTTGGGGCAGTTTCAAGATGGCATTTCGTATAGTGGAGGCACCTTTGAATCCAACTTGGCCTTCATGCAGAATTTGACCCAAGCGCTCAAGGCCGTTCCGCAAGGGGTACTGCTGGCATCGCTGCCAGAATCGGAGCGTTCCGAAGCGGGAGCTCGCCAAGGGCGGCAAGCCATGGCTGATTTGGGACAATTGTGGGCTAAGGAAAGTTTGGAGAAAACCTTTGGCCGGGTGCAGGCGCTTTGGAAACCGGTGGCTACGGAAGAAGCCTTTGCCATTGTGCGGCGCCGGCTTTTTGCGCAGGTGGATGAAGCGAAAGCGGCTGCAGTGTGCCGCGCTTTTGCGGACTTATATTTGGCTCATGGCGATGCGTTCCCCGGGGAAACCCAAGAGAGCCGCTACTATGAACGCCTTTGTCTGTCCTACCCGCTGCATCCGGAAGTATTTGATCGTCTCTATGAAGACTGGTCTTCGCTGGATGGGTTTCAACGCACTCGGGGCGTACTGAAATTGCTGGCTAAGATGATTTTCCGTCTTTGGAAGGATGGCAACCGGGATTTGCTGATTATGCCGGGGAGCCTGCCTTTTTATGATGCCGACGCACGGAATGAAGCTTTGTACTATTTGCCTGCCGGTTGGGATCCGGTAGTAGAAAAAGATGTGGATGGACCGCGTGCGGAAACGACGGAGCTCGATCAAAAAGAAGGACGCTTTGGCAGTGTGGAAGCCTGCCGTCGTGTGGCGAGAACGCTCTTTTTAGGATCGGCCCCCGGCGTATCCGGACGCTTAGCGCAGGGCTTAGAAGAAAGCCGCATGCTTCTTGGTGTCGTACAGCCGGGCCAGTCTCCCGGGCTATTTCAGGACGCCCTGAACCGTTTGCGGGACCGTTTGCATTATCTTCATGCCGATGGCGAACGGCGCTACTGGTTTGATACAAGGCCGACTTTGAGACGAGAAATGGAAGATCGCAAACGGCGCTTTGACGATACGCAGGATGTGGTGCCGGAAATCAAAGAACGCTTGCAAAATACGCTGCGAGGCGGTTTCTTTGGCGGCGTCCATATCTTTACGCCGACTGCGGATGTGCCGGACGACAGCCGGCTGCGGTTGGTTGTACTGCCCTTAGATGCTGTTTGCAGTCGTACCAGCTCAACTAACGCAACGGCTAAGGCGCAGGAATATGTACGGCAGCGAGGCGACCAACCGCGACAGCAGCAAAATCGCTTGTTGTTCTTAGCTCCGGAACAAGATATTGTGAGCCGCCTGCGTGATGCAGTGCGAACCTTGTTGGCATGGAAGTCCATTGAAAGCGACAGCCGTGCGATGCGCCTGAATTTAGATCAATTGCAGCAACGGCAAGTAGAAGAAAGTGTAAGCAAGACGCAGACGCTAGTGGGACGTCTGGTGCAAGAAAGCTATAAATGGTTGTTAGCTCCTTACCAGGATGCACAGCCTGGCCAAAAGCCATCAGAGCTTTCTTGGGAAGTGCTTCCTTTAGCGGGCGGCACCGTTTTGCCTCAGGAAATTCAGCGTGTGATTAAGGAAAATGAGCTCGTCGTTACTGCCTGGGCGCCGGTGCATTTGTCACGCATGCTGAAAACCTGGTTTTGGAAGGACGATGTGCCGGCGGTGAAAGCGCAGGACCTCTGGAAAGCCATGGGGGCCTATCTATATTTGACTCGCCTTGCTGATGAACCCGTCTTTTTACGGGCGATTGAGGATGGAACAGCCAGCCGTGAACATTTCGGTCTAGCTCAAGGAATGGACGAAGATCGCTATGCTGATTTCTCCTTTGGAAGAGCGCGAGGTATTTTCTATGATAGTTCTTTGCTGCTTATCGATCCTAATGTGGCAGAAGCCGAAGAAGCAGCAAGAGCTGCTAAAGAAGCAGCCGACGCCGCTGCAAAAGCTCGCCCGGGTATCTATGGCGGCGAAAGCGCGGGTAGTGGTTTAACGGCTGGAGAAAACAAGGCAGGAAGTTCTTTTCAAAAGCCAATTTCAGGCAGACCTGCTGCGCCTACTTCAGTGGATGCGCAACCTGTTCCGACACGAAGCAAAAAGCGCTTTCATGCTACATTGCAGCTTGAACCGCATCAAGCAAAGCTGCAATTTGCTGACTTGGTCGATGAAATTGTTGACCTTTTACGGCGTCCTGAGTGCAAAATTCAATTGACTGTAGAAATTGAAGCAGAACATGAGCGCGGCTTTGAGGAAAGCCTTCAACGCTCTTTGCGGGAAAATTGCAGCACCCTGGGTATTGTAGATGCCGAATTTGAAGAAGAATAGAAATTAGAACCAAAATTTTAGGGCTGTGAACGCATACAATTGCTTGTTCACAGCCCTATTATTAACCCAACTGTCTCTTGAAATGTTGCAGAAGCGAAAGAACACCCGAGCCAATCCATGGCCGTTTTTGCTCAAAGAAAGCCTGTGCATATTTTCGTAACCAAATTTTATCGCTTTCTGCTAATGATTCTTCGGCGAGCTCGCGAGGGTTTCGCAGCCAGCATGGCATGACCGTTCCGCTTTTGTATTGCTCTTTGTCCTTCCAGATAGAAAAGAAGCGGCAGTGATTCAGGAATGAAAAAAAGCTGTCAAAGCCCATTCGATGCAATCGCTGCAAAAATGGCAGCGGATCAGGCAAAGCAAACAGCACTTCATCGGCTAAGGCCCAGCCATTATAAACCTGGCAGTCTAAATAAGTTAGGTAGAATTGCTGGGCGCAAAATTCAAAGACATCCCACTCCGGGCGCAGCAAGGTATGGTATTCATGAAATGCGCCCCGCAATAATGCCGGCGGATAGCGCGTTGAAATACCTATGGTTATCTTTTGATGCTTACGGAGCCGATGGACAAGCGGTAAAAAATCGTAGTCCATGGAGGCAATGATGTACGTGGTGATTTCAGGCTTAAGATAAAGAACTTCCACAGCGTCTACGGCCAAAAGCATGTCGGCGCTATTTTTCCGTCCTTTTTCAGCGAAAACGAGCTCAAATCGGAATTGAGTGCATTCTCTTTGCCAACGGGGATGCCGCAGCAAATCCCGATGGCCATAAATGCGGGCGATACATATTTCGCCATAGCTGCGGCAGAAAGAAAGCAGCTGTTCAAAATCAGGCTTGGTGTTCTCGGCGTCAATGAATAACGCTAGCTTACTTTGGGGGTGGCATTTCATGTCAATGTCACCCCTTCTCATTCGCTCCCCTAAATCGCTGTTCTGGCTTTGCACATTGCAGCAAAAAGGCCAACAAAAACTTCACCTTCTCATAGATTTGCCGCATGCAAATCCTCTTTGCTTCTTCCTCATCCAAGTCGCAGGAAATTGGGCAAGAGTATATCTCCGAAAGTAAGCTGCCATTAATAAGTTCCGCTTCGACAACCAGCGTATTCGCGCTGACGTTCCAATAGTGTGTGGAAGCAATGAAATTGGCTGCATCGTTGTCCGTAATGGTTTTATTGTCTTCGAGCTTGACGGGATACTCCTTTTCAAAGTCTTCCTGCGGCACCCATTCCAGCTTTGTATGCTCTTGGTTCCAATAGCGGTAACCTGGGCCGCTGTTCGTTCCTTTGTGGTAATATTCGTCACGGTTAAAGCCCCAAAGGCTTGCATCGATCATGGATATAGAAATGTAAAAGCTCATAAATAATCCTCCTTTTAAATGCTTGGATCATGGCGGCAATTAAGCCGGGTGAAAAAAGTGAAGCGTTCTTGCTAGTACAAGCAAGAGCGCTTCCTATGTAGAAATATGATAAATATATTAGCCATATTCTTTGACTTTGTGCATTCCTTTAAGTACAATAGTTGTAGGGAAAATGAGCTGATAGTTAAAGGATTGATGGGGAGAGGAAGGCTCTCAGGATTTGCGATGCTTGCGCTTCTTGTGCCTAAGCTTAGAGAGTGAGTGCGTACATACGATCCGAAAAGGCTCGCCTCCACCACTCAAAAGACAAACGCAATTTAATAACGTAATCATCTTTAGAGACAACGATGCGATCCACAAAAGTCTCAATAATGGCCCGGATTTGTTCCGGGCTTTTTTCTTTTTCAGCAAAAGATTGGAGAACGGCAATGACCTGCGATTCGTCGAGAATCGAACCTGCGGCATTGGCAATCTGCTTAATGCGCATTTCAGCGTCAGCTATGCGGGCCTTGTTTTCAGCGATGCGCTGCCGAATAATATCGTCAACTTGACCACCTTCAGCAAGGTCGAGCAGATTTTCGATTTTGCGCATTGAGTCCGTACACTGCTTTTCCAAAAGCTTTTTCTCTACGTTGTGGCCGGCGGTCATAGCGTCAATGCGTTTTTTTATTTCTGCGGCAATCAGTGGCAGCATTTCTGGCGAAAAAAGCTGCTCGTCAATATATTGCAAAACCGCTTCCTCAAGCCATTCCTTTTTTATGCGGGTACCCTTGCAACAAGTCATCTTATTGTTATTGCCGCAGCGGTAGTAGGAATATCTAACGCCTTTTGACATCAAGGTACCGCCGACCATTTTAGAACCACAATTCGCGCATATTACAGTGCCGGTGAGATAGTAAACCTCTTTGGCCTTATGAGTTCCAGGGGCGTGTTTGTCTTTTTCCGCCCGCGCGCGCACTTTGTCCCACAACTCTTGCGAGACAATAGCCGGGATGCCGCCGGGAATTTCAATCATATCGTCATTTTGTTTATGGTTGTTTCGAGCGCCGCGCGCCCGCCCGCCGGCAACACGGCCAAAGGTATAGATGCCGATATATTTTTTATTGCGCAGCAAGTCATGCAAGCTATTTTTGCCAAACTGTCCGCCGCGTTTCGTGCGATAGCCTTTTTCGCCAAGTTCGGTTAGCAGTTGGCCGTATCCAAAACCAGCAGCGCGGCGCTCGAAGATTAGGCGCACGATAGCAGCTTCCTCTTCATTGATAATATACTTTCCTTCCGGGCCAACGTTATGCCAAGGGGCGGGATGCCGCCGTTGTGCCGCGCTTGGTAGGCATTTTCGCGCATTCCCTTAAGAGCCTCTTTGGCAAGATTGCGGCTGTAAAAAGCGGCCATGCTAACCATGACGCCTTCCATCATTTGCCCTTCCGGGCTATCGTCTATGTTTTGTGCGGCATATTCATAATGCACGCCGTACTTTTGCAGTTGGGCTTTGTGGAAGTAGTAATCGTATTCATTTCTGGCATTCCGGTCAATTTTATGAAAGACTACGATTTCGAAAAGACCGGCCTTCGCATCGCTAACAAGTTGCTGAAAAGCGGGCCGGTTGTCGTTGGTGCCGGTAAGCGCTTCATCACAGTACTCTTGTACGATTGTGTATCCCTTGCGTTTGCAATATTCGCATGCCGCCCGTAACTGGGCGGTAATTGATTCTTCACGTTGATTATTAGAAGAATACCGAGCATAAACTGCGACTTTAAGCATATTAAGTCTATTACCCATAAATAAAACCGCCTTTCAATAAAGGCGGCAAAATGCTATACTCATATTGCGTGGAGAAGCATTTTACCGCCAGGTAAGTGTATCTCGCAAGCCCTTCGGTGTTGGTAGCACCGAGGGGCCTTTTTTATTTTCGTTCAAGCAACTTGATCGGGATATTTCACAACTGCAATTTCCGTGATAGATGCCCGCATGGTATTTACGATGGCTTCTAATTGTTTAGTTACTTCGTGGCTATATGAGATTTCACCACATTGGCTGCAGACTTGTGACGGTACGTTTTTGACGATGACAATGCAGTTTCCGAGGTCCACCATGAACGTGGTGATTTTATCCTCTAGTTGTCCTTTGCACATGAAGCAGGTCATGATGATCGCCCCTTTCTGGTTTTGAAATCTGATTCCCATTCAGAAGGATTGGGTCGATACGCTGTGATCAGCCAGAGTTCGTTTTGACTGACTCCGCAAACGATATGAAGTCGTAGTTGCTGCACGTCGATTCCCAGGACAAGGCAGCTCGGGTTAGGATAGTCGGAAGGGTATTGCTCTATTATTTCGCCACTCAGTAGTGAGGTTGTTACGTCTGTGGTGGTAATTCCACGCTGAAGGATGCGGGTTAGTATGTGGTTGGTCCAGCGCATGGAACCAGCGTGTACTAATCCGTGAATTGTCGCTACATGGATTGTCATACCGCTACCTCCAATCTCATATGGATCATGGCTTCCAGTAAATCGCAATGCATATCTATGTTATCAAGGTCGCCGCCGTGGATATGCTGGACCTCATGAGCAAAGGCCTTGCGCTGCTCTAAGTAGCTGTGACGAGAATTGATAACAATGGTATACGTACCGTCGTGGTTCGCTGCGGAAAACGCCTTTACGCGGCAAGGCATATCTTGGTACCGGATAATTATATTCAATGGCCTTCATCCCTTTTCATACGGTTGACCATATCCATGACAAACTGGAGGTCTTCCTTGGTTAGTTTTTTACTCGCATCAAACAAGATGCGCATGTCGGGATTTTTATGGATTTCGTTCGCTAGTTCTGCAACTTCGGGGTCTAAGTAGTAAGATTGATATTCTCCTTCTTCATCACAACCTTGTGAGCGATTGACTCTCCCAGGGAGTTGCCAGCCCATTAAGAAAGATGGAGAAACCTCGTATATTTTAGCCAACGCCTCAATTTTATCCGATGGAACATTTGTTATGATACCATTTTCGTATTTATATATATTTTGTTTAGTTGTTCCAATTAAGTTACCGGCCTCTTCAAGCGTCAAGCCTTTATTTGTGCGAGCTTTTTTTAATCTATCGCCCAAAGTCACATTAAGTCCTCCTTTATTGAAGATTAACTCAATTATAGCATAAATATCTTTTTAAGCAACAAAAATGTAAAAAACAGCGTAATAAGTAACTTGAAGGTATACTTTACGTTTGCTATACTTTGGTTGCCTGAGAAGTTACTAAAGGGAGGGATAGCGAATGATATTAGTTAACGAACTTAAAGGCAGAATAGTTTCAAAGGGATATACTCAGGCAGAGTTAGCCAAGAAGCTTGGTATTTCCTCCAAGACGCTGTCTTTGAAGTCGAAAAAAGGAGTTTTTGGGTCGGACGAAATTGAAATGTTAATTTCTTTGCTTGAAATCGAAAACCCGATGACAATTTTTTTGCGTCAAAAGTAACTTTTAAAGATGCGGAAAAGAAGAGAGGGGCCTAGCTTGGCTAGGCCCGGAGGTGGAGATTTGACGGCAACACACTCACAAGAGTGTGTTTATTGCCAAAGAAAGGTGAGGGTGAGTAACGTGTTAACAGAACTTGTTATTGATGACGCACGGATAAAGAAAGAAATGGAGGAAATAAAAGATTTGCTGAATCAAATTGACAGGAAAGCATATCAATTGAGTCTTTTGCATAACTAGTATTTTTAAAAAACAACGCGACATAATACGCCGAAAGATGCTCCGCCAGGTTCTCAAGAATGCAATTCAGCTTTCC
>SAAJ01000016.1 GCA_009929485.1 Negativicutes bacterium | reverse complement strand
TCTAGCCAAAGAATCTACAAAAACATATATCGAGAAATACTGCGATTAAAGAAGAAAATCGAAGCTACTGCTTGTTTATTAAGGGAGGAACAGAGTAACCGAGGAATGCCAGAGAAAAAATTGAACAGGAGAACCAGAGTCGCGGGAGGGTACACAGGAGAAGTTACGATATTTTTAACAGGAGTAAAGGGAATATAGTGAGGGCGCGATAAGAGCAGGGCAAGAATTTTAAAAAGCAAAAAGACCGGCAGCAAGCCGGTCCTCTTAGTTCTTATAGTATCAGTCGTTGCCTTCGAGCACCGGCGTACGGCACCAATGGCGGCGAGCCTTATACCAAAGAATGGGCAAAATCAAAAAGGGAACGCCGATGAATAAGGCGTTACGCAATTCGTCTACCAACGCCATCACCAGCAAGCAGCCCACCTGCACCCAAATACCGAAGTAGGTAACATACGGAAACAGGGGCACTTTAAAACGCAAGCTATGCTCTTCCCCAGCCGCCTGCAGGCGATTACGAAAGTTCAACTGACTCCAGCAGATGGAGATCCACGCCACAGCGCCGGAAAAACCGGATAAAGCCAGCAAATACGTATAGATGGTCTCACTGGCATCCAACGAGTACGCCACCACTCCAATCCAGCAGGCCATAACCGACATCACCGTTGCATTTTGAGGCACGCCTTTATCACTCAGGCGTCCCAACCAAGCAGGAGCCATCCCCTCGCGCGCCAAAGCGTACAAAGCGCGGCTGCAGCCGTACAAGCCGGAATTAGAGCAGGAAATGGCCGCGGTCAGCACCACAAAGGAGAACAAAGCTCCCGCCCATTCCAAATCGTACGCCGACAGCGCGGCGGCAAAAACGCTTTCTTCCAGACTGGCCTTATCCCAAGGATAAATGGTAACTAAAAGTCCTAAGGGAATAATATATAAAGACAAGATGCGCCAAACAATATTTTTAATCGCCATCGGAATGCTTTTCGCCGGATCCTGGCTTTCGCCGGCAGCCAAGCCAATAATCTCAGAACCCTGGAAATTCACCAAAATAATGACCATCGTCAAAAAGACCCCCCAATAGCCATTCGGCGCTACGCCGCCGCTGGAGAGAAGCACCGACGAGCCCAAAAAGCCTTCACTGCCCACCAGGCCAAGCAAAATCAGGCAACCCAAGACCACAAACAACACCAAGGCCGCCACCTTGATCAAAGCCAGCCAAAACTCCAGTTCCCCAAAGGTTTTGACATAAGACAAATTGATAAAGGTAATCAAAAGCCCGAAAAGCACCGCCCACCACATCGTGCTGATATCCGGGAAAAAATTATTCATAATAATGCCGCCGGCAATCATTTCCGAAGGCACATAGGTTACCCAAGTCAGCCAATAACACCAGCCTACGCCGCAAGCCCAGGACGGAGAAATATATTCCTTGGCATAGGTGACAAAGGAACTGGCTACCGGTCTGGCTACGGCCAGCTCGCCCAGGCAGAACATCACCGCCAACACAATTAAACCGCCCAGCAAGTAGGAGAAAATGGCAGCCGGCCCCGCCTTACTCAGGACATATCCTGTTCCCAAAAAATAACCGCTGCCAATAATGCCTCCAAGGGCGATCATTTGCAAATGACGGCTTTTCAAGCCGCGGACCATAGTACGTTCCTGCTGCATGCCTTTTCCTCCTTTGTTGTCTTTTTGCAATGCACTTGCTTTATCATAAAAGAATCCGCCCTGCTTGTAAATACTTTTACTGTATTTTTTCAGCATTTTCAGCTGTTTTTCTATGTTTTTTCAGAACCAACAGCATTTGCGCCATGTTATCAGTTGGTTATTCCTATTTTCCTCTGTTTTCCACAAAAAAGCTCAATTAAACTTCAAAAGCCCCTACAAGCCATTTTGTGGCCTGCAGGGGCTTTTGCGCCCAAAAATCTCGGTTAGATGTCTCTTACCTTCGCTAAAGACCCCTCGGTCTTCATTACAAGTTTTTACGCGTTCCCCTTGGCTTTGGTCGCCCGATCCACCAGGTACGCCACCGATTGATAGCTTAAGCCGCTGGCGCTGGAAAGGCCGATTTCACAGGTACGGCTGTTGGAGTAGCCGGAGGTAGTTTCCGGCGGCAGCGCTTCTTTGAGTCCTTCCAACGCCGACGCATTCAACTCCGGCGTTTCAAACCCAGCGTCTCCTGCAA
The DNA here is from genome assembly GCA_009929485.1 of Negativicutes bacterium. GTDB lineage: Bacteria > Bacillota > Negativicutes > Anaeromusales > Anaeromusaceae > Anaeromusa. The sequence goes on along the minus strand of SAAJ01000016.1, from coordinate 63,681 downwards.
AACCGCAGCATTTGATTTTAGGCGGCCGCACCACTTTAGCCGCGCATTTCTGCGCCACAGCGAGAAACTTATCTTGCAGGCCCATCTTAAGCGAGCTGCAGGTGACATGAACGGCCACGGTTTCCGGCAGCTGCGTAAATTCCAGCTTATCCAGCAGGAAGTCATGAATAAATTCCGCCGGTTCATAGAGCTTCAACTCGCTCTTAAACACCCGACGCATGCGATAGACGCAGGGGCTTGTGTCGCACAAGACAGGAATAGCCCCATCGTTACTGGCTTTGAGCAGTTTCTTCTCCAGCTTGGCCGCCATGCGGTCGCCGATCTCGGGCAAGCCTTTGCTTTCAAAAGGCATGCCGCAGCAAAGCTCATCCATATCGGACGGATAGATCACTGCATAGCCCGCTTTTTCCAGCACCGATATCATGGCCTCGGTCAAAGAACGAGCGTCTCGATCTTCTTTGGCCGGTCCCATGCTGCGCCCCAGACAGCTGGGGAAGTAGACAACCTGATGCTGCGCCTTTTTCGGCTTCAGCTTCGGCTTAGCTAGAACCGCGCCTTTGGGCATCCAAGGCGTCCATTGCGGCGATGCGCCGCCGGAGATGGTATGCGCCATTTTGGAAAGGCTGTTCATAGCATTGGTTCCCAGCAGAGAATGTGCAAAATTAGCCAGCCCCAACGCAATGCGAGCGGTCGAGGTAATCCCGGCAAAATGCCCTGCCACAAACTCGGCGATGCGCCGGGCGTCCTGGCTCATATGCTGCGCCCGCCAATGCTTGGTATGATCGCCGGTATTGATCTTCACCGGACAAGGCAGCTGACACAAACCGTCCGTAGCACAGGTCTTATCGCCAAAATACTCATAACCCTTCAGCAGTTCCGCCAAGCGTTCCGGATCTTGTCCGCTTTTTTGCAGGCGCGCGATTTCCCGCTGCAGCACAATACGCTGACGCGGCGTAACCGTAAGATTCCGGGACGGACAATTACTTTCGCAATAGCCGCACTCAATGCACTTATCAATGAGAGGATGCGCCACTACGGCGGGCTTGATGTTTTCCAAATGCAAGTTGGCTTTGTCAGTGATGATTACATCTGGATTGATCAGCCCTTCGGGATCAAAGAGCTTTTTAATGCGCCGCATAAATTGGTATGCTTGACGGCCCCATTCCATTTCCACATAAGGCGCCATATTCCGGCCCGTGCCATGCTCCGCCTTCAACGAACCGTTATAGCGATGCACCACCAATTCCGCTACATCGTCCATCAAATCCGCATAACGCTTGATTTCCGTTTCATTAGAAAAATCCTGAGAAAAAACAAAGTGCAGATTGCCGTCCAACGCATGTCCGTAAATAATACCCTCGTGATAACCATGCTTATCCATGGCGCGGCGCAAATCGAGCGTAGCTTCCGCCAAATGTTCCAGAGGGAAGGCGACGTCTTCAATCAACACCGTCGTGCCGGCTGGTCGCACATTGCCCACAGCGGGGAACACATTTTTACGAATGTCCCAGTAGCGCTCATACTCCGCTTTCACCGTGGTAAACTCAATAGGCATCACGGTTGGTATGCCCTCTAAACGTTCTTTGACGCCGTCAATACAGCGATGCAGCTCTTCATGGTCGTTCGCCCGCACTTCCACCAAAATAGCGGTTACCTCTTCCCCAAATTCCTTGAGGTATGCCGGCATGCCCGGCTCGTCTTCCACCGAGCGCAGGCCGATGCGGTCCACCATCTCCGTTGCCGAGACCAATGGCCGATAAAGACGCATAACGCCTTGACAAGCAGTGCCGATATCGGGGAAGAAAATCATCGCCGAAGCTTTGTGCTCCTGCTCCACCACCGTACGGTAAGTGATTTCCGCAATAAAGCCTAAGGTGCCTTCAGAACCGATAAAGAGGTGATTCAAAATGTCGAAAACGTCCTGATAGTCTACAAACGCATTGAGGCTGTACCCGGTAGTGTTCTTGATTTTGAACTTATGCCGGATGCGCTCCACCAGCTCCGGCTGCGCGGCAATCTCATCCCGCAGCAGCTCAATTTCCGCCAGCAGCTCTTTATGGCTTTGACGAAAAGCGATTTTAGACGCTTCGTCACCAGTATCAAGAAGCGTGCCGTCTGGAAAAATAATTTTCATGGAAGCTACGGTTTTGTAGCTGTTGTCGCTAGTGCCGCAGCACATACCGCTGGCGTTGTTGGCGGCAATGCCGCCGATCATGGCCGCATTAATCGAGGCCGGGTCCGGGCCGATTTTACGCGCATACGGTTTGAGGTACAAATTGGCCTCCGCGCCAATAATCCCCGGTTCCAGCACGATTTTATCCCCGTCCTCCAGTACTTCATAACGCCCCCAGGCGCCGGTAAGCATAACCAGAACTGAATCGGTCACCGCCTGCCCGGACAGACTGGTTCCTGCCGCCCGAAAGGTAAGAGGCACTTTGTGCAAATGAGCTGCATGAATGACAGCCGTGACTTCCGGCACCGTCCTCACTTTTACGACAATTTTAGGAATCAATCGATAAAAGCTGGCATCTGTGCCATAAGCCAGGGTCCGCACCGGATCCGTAAAAATACGACTCTCCGGGATGGTGCTGCGGATCTCAGCATGAAACTGTTGATACTGTTCCGGTAAATTCATTCTCCGCACCGCCTTTGTAGAGATTTTTTAAGAAAAATGATTCTTAAAGATATATTCTGCAAAAATTCATTCTTTCCTGCAAAACAAAAAACCGCTTGCGCGGTCTTTGGAAAAGACGTAACTCAGAGTAACAGAGGAAAACAGAGAAAGTCCAGAGGAAGTACGAAGATTGAACAAGAGTCGCGGGAGTCGCGAGAGGGTACGCAGGAGAAGAAAAAAGAAAAGGGAAAGTCATAAGCTCTTGAAATCCCCTTTCGCGTCTTTCGTGTATTTCGCGGTTCGTTTTATAAGTTTGCCATATAGAAAAAGCCGCTTGCGCGGCTTTTTAAAACGATTTCAGTCCCACCACGACAGCCAGCAGCACCGCCGTTACAGCGCCCGCTTGCCAACAAGCAGCCCGACTCAGGCCGAAATAGCGACTCAAAGCCTTCCGGTTGAGCCACCCATGGATCAACAGGATAACAGTCACTCCCAGACTCAGGTAAATATGGACGTCCTTATAAATCCCCTTGGACAGACCCAAAAAAGCCCCGCGGCCAGGCACCAGCCACAAAACCAAGCCTGTCACTAAGGAAATCAAAAAAAGACTTAATGCCAATACAGTCACAGTCGGCCGCAGTCTTTCCAAATTCATTTTCATACACCCTTTCTTTTGTGATTATATCTAGTATAAACAAGGACTGTGACAGCTTCGTGACAGCCTGATTACAGTTTGCCTACCTTAACATTTTTCATCCGGCCCTAAATGACCGGAGTCTTGATAAATTTGGCAAGCCTTGCCCTGAAACGACGGCAGCTGCCACAAAAAAAGAATAGCCGCGGCCAAACAAGCCCAGCCGCAATATTGCAGCATAGTCAAGACGCCAAACCAATCCGCCCCCTGCCCCGCTGCAATACATCCTAAAGGAACCAACCCCAGAAAAGACATATTGTAAAATCCCATGACTCGCCCTCTCAAATGGTCGGGGACCATGTGCTGCAGCAAGGTATTGACGCCGACAATCAAAAAAAGCAGCCCTACCCCTAACGCAAACAGCAAGACACCTGCCGCCTCTACCGATACGCCTGCAGACAGCCCCAGCAGACTCAAGGCCGCCAAAAGCGCCGCCGCGCCAACCCAGCGCTCCAAACCGACAATACTGCGCCGAAAGGCTAGAATCAGCGCTCCGCATAAAGAACCGGCGCCAGCCATCGCCATCAACGTTCCCAACAGCGGCGCGCCGCCGCCAAAATAACGCACTGCCAGCACTGGCAGCAGTACCGTATAAGGCATGGCGGAAAGACTCATCAGCGCCAACAATTGCAGCAATTGCCGAATGGGAGGATGCCCGAAGGTATAATTCCAACCGTCCCGAAAGCCCCGTCGCCAGCTTTTTTTCTCCGTTTCTTTTTCTAACGCAGCAAGACGCAGCAAAACCAAGGAAAGCAACGAAAAAAGGTAACTTACCGCATTAAGAGCGAAGCACATCGCTTCGCCAACCAAGGGAATCAAAAGCCCCCCCAACGCTGGCCCTACTAACCGAGTTGCATTGAACATGACGGAATTTAAGGCGATGGCGTTGCCCCGATCTTCACGCGCCTCCACCAGCTCCACGACCAAAGCCTGGCGCGCCGGCATATCTGCCGCATTAATGCAGCCTAACAATAGACTCAGCGCCAGCAAATGCCAGATTTCTTCGCTGCCCGTCCAGACCAGCAAGGCTAAGATTGTCGCCTGCAACAAAGAAAGCGCCTGGGTGGCAACAAGCACCTGCCTTCGCGGCAAGCGATCCACCCAGACGCCGATAAATGGCGAAAAAAGCAAACTAGGAATCTGCCCGGCAAAACTTACCAAGCCCAGCAGCAAGCCAGACCCCGTCAAGCGATATACCAACCAGCTCATAGCAATGCTTTGTACCCATGTACCTAATAAAGACAGCCCTTGACCGCAAAAGAACAGACGAAAGTTACGATAGGCCAGAGCGCGTCCTAAGAGGCGCCCTTGCCTACGCAACTGACGAAGCTGTTGCTTAATGATCGCTGCGATTTTGCGGTCTTCTGAGTTTACTGGCCCGTTCATAGAGCTCCTTTTCTTCCTCCGTCTCCGGCTCCACCACAATGCCGTGCGGCGCCGAATGACCGGTCTCATCCACATGAATAAAGGTCAAAAAGCCGTCAACTACAAACTCTTCCTTGTCGGCGGTCACCACATCTACATATACGACCAGACTGGAACGCCCTGTATAAACAACGCGGCTGTCAAAACGCAGAATACTGCCTTTTTTTACGGGCCGGTTGAAAACCATGCCATGCACCGTAGCGCATACGGTCTCTGCTGTACAGGTCAGGCTGGCGGCAGCCACAAAGCCGGCTTCCACAAACCAGGCAGCGCCGCGACCGGCGAACAAAGTCCCGTGATGATTGGTATCGGCCCCGGTCACCAAATGATGCGTCTCAAAATTCTTTATTGCCATCTTTTTTTCCCCCTGCTTATCGAATGATTTTTGCGAATTTTCACTTGTTTAGAGTGTAATACAAAATACAAAGAATGACAAGCAGGCTACATTATCCTTCATCAAAAGACAACATCTCTTGAAACGCCTTCACCACATCCGAATCAAATTGGCTGCCGGCACAGCGCTCCAACTCCGCCAACGCCTCTATTCTGCTTAGCGGCGCTCGATGCACGCGCGTCCCTGTCATCGATTCATAGGCGTCAGCCACAGCCAGCACTCTGCTGAGATAGGGAATTTCTTCCCCTTGCAGCTTGCCCGGATACCCAGCGCCGTCCCAACGTTCATGGTGATGCAGGATGAGTTTTGCCAAAGGAGCCAGTTCCGGCATCATCTGCGCCAGCTGAGCCCCTTTTTCCGCATGGCTCTCCATCAAAGTCCGCTCTGCCGGCGTATATACAGCGTCCTTGTTTACCAGCACCTCCGGCAGCAGCAGCGTCCCTACATCATGAAACATCGCCAATAAGCGCAGTGATTCCTCGCTGTCCGGCAACTGCAAATAACGGCCAAAACGAACCAAAATTCCTTCCAGCCGCTGCACATGGGGCCCAGTCCAACGGCTGCCAACCTCCAGCATGCGCCGCAGCCTAGCCAGTCCTCCCTGGTCGTACTGAGAAGTAAACTTATATTTTTCCGCATACATGGCGCTATCCGCAGCCTGCAAAAGGTTCTGACTGGCCATCTGAGACAAATCACCCCAGGCCCAGCCCACAGACAAAGAAACACGCGCCGCCTTAGCCTCCCAGTCAAGAAATTCCGCTTTCTGCTTCATCAACTCTTCCGGCTCATCACAATACAACGCCACAAATTCATCACCGCCAATGCGCGCCAACAGCTCCGCATCCCCAAAGGCCGCCTGTAATACGCCGCTGACACGGCGCAGCAATTCATCTCCTGCTTCATGGCCTTCCAGGTCGTTAGCCAGCTTCAAATCATTGACATCAATGGCCAAAACCCCTAAGGTTCCCTGGTTCATTTCCGCCAATTCCTGGCGCAAGCGCTCAAAGCGGGAACGATTGGCCAAGCCTGTCAAGGCATCTTTTTCACTATAAATGCGCAGTTGTTCTTCCACTCGCTTGCGTTCTATGATTTCTTGACGCAGTTTTGCATTGGAGTCCAATAGCTGCTCCGTTCTCTTGGTCACGCGCAACTCCAGTTGATTGTTTAAAGAACGCACTTCCTCTTCCGCTTGCCGGCGTTCCTCCGCTTCCTCCCGGAGCCGCTCAAAAAGCAAACAGGCTTCCACGGACACTGCAAACTTTTGCATCACCTGTGCCAACATACGCTGCAAGACTTCATTCTCCGCCAGCTCTTCTTGGGCGCTATAGAGCTTGAGCACTCCCATTTTTCCCAAGGGATATAAAAAATAGCAACCACCTTCGATCTGCCGCTCCTGCACCAATTCTTCAAATTCAGACATCTGCGCCGTTACCACCGCTCCGGCGTCATTATCTAAGCAGGCTTTAGCCACAGCAGGCAAGGCGCCCAGCACATTTTCCACATAATAACTCGGATACCCATAGATCAAGCGCGCCCGTTCCTGCGCCTCGTCGTTCAGCCAGACTGCACCATAACGAAAGGTTTTGCGCCGCAAGAGGACTTGCAAAAAGGCGGCGCAATTCTCTTCCAGCTCCAACGTTCGCCCCACCGCCAACGACAATTCATACAAAACCGCCAATTCCCGCACCATCTGGAGCCCCTGTACCGGCTTCATACCATCACTCCAATAACAACGGTTTTATTGCACAATTCCAAGATTCCCTCTGACGGCAAGACAATTTCCCCATAGCTCAATACTCCGTAAAGAGCATCCAGTTTCGGATTTCGCCGTTGCAGATTTTGCCGAATGGCCGAAAGTTCTTTTGTAAATATGGGTCCTTCCAGTTGCGCTCTGGCATAACAATTTACGATCAAGGCCCCTTGCGCCGCAGTAACTTCAACTTCTTCCGCAGCGGCAGCCGCCGAGGCCGCCATAGCCTCTTCCTCGGCGACAAGCACGCTAAGAACGGCATTTTCCGGCACTTCGCCAGCGCATAGCAGACTGCCGTCTGCTGCTATTTCGATAACACTACGCACCAAGTCCACACTTTCTTCCCGTACAATTCCTAGTGGGTAGCGGCCAACGTCATCTAAAACCAAGCCATGCGCCGCCAGCACCCCCTGATAAGCGGTCCGTGCGCTCTGCCAATTGAGCTCTAAAATACGGTTTTTCTCCGCCTTAGTCACGATCAGTACGTCCGGCAGACTGCTGAAACCATAGCCGCGCGAAGTATGCAGCCCGCAGGCGGCAAACACAGCCAGCCCCGCAGCCTCACACCAACCATCCTGCGTAAACAAAGCCGTACCTGTTTTCTTCAAGTCACTTTCGCCCACAGCGCCAATGCAGCGAATCGAATGGCCCAAGTAATCATACAAGCCGTCCAACAACTGTTCTGTTTCACCGCGCTGGCAGTTGAACAGCAAAAACGCAGTCGTATTCTGCACGTCATGCCGCCAAGGCGGCTCCTCTTGTTTAGGATATAGCGGCAATAAAGGCGCAGCCAAAGTCAACCGCAGCCAACAGGCTCCTTCCTTTTCAACCTGCTCGCCTCGAATGAGCGCAGGAAACAAAGATCCGGCTACAACTACGCCTTTGTCTCGAGCCCACTGCCATACCGCAGGCAGCGCCGCCTGCGAAGCGGAAGCTGCCAGAAGCAGCAATATTTCATTTTCTTTCCATTCGATACGCTCTAACTGCGCCAACCACGCCTCGCTTTGCGAACCGGACAGCCAGCCTTGCATGCTCATGGCCCGGCTCCTTTCCAACAGGTATTGCCGCTTGCAAAAAAAAGCCTGTTTCGTGTATGCTGAAACTAATAGAAAAACTCCGTTTTCAAAAACGCCTCATTCACTCTGTGAAATGCAACGTTAACAACAAATTTTCTTACAAAAGTTATTTCCCTATATTATAAAAGATAGCTTTTCATTTGTCATTACGTTCCAGCAGTCAATCTCAATATATGTCGGATTTTTTCGGACATTATTAGAACAGGAGGAGTTTGCTATGCAATGCTTCCATTTTTATCGCAAAGAAGAAAAAATGCATGCGATCTTTCAAACCATCGCTCCCCGCTACAACTGCCTCAACCGCATGATCAGCTTTTTCCATGATCAATATTGGCGGCGCAAAGCCGTAGAGCAGGCAAATTTCCCGCCCCAGGCCAAGCTTCTGGATGTTTGCTGCGGCACCGGCCGCCTAACGCAAGAATTGCTGCGCCATGGCGGCGAGGAAAGCCGCATTACAGGACTGGATTTTTCCGCTAACATGCTGCGCGAAGCCGAAGCAAATCTTCGCTACCATCCTCAATGCCGCCAAGTTTCCTGGGTTCATGGCAATGCGCTGCACTTGCCCTTTGCCGACGCCTCCTTTGACGGCGTTTCTATCGCCTTCGGCTTGTACAGCGTCGCGGGCACGGAACAGGTGCTGCAAGAAATGCTGCGCGTACTTCGTCCCGGCGGCAAGCTGCTATTGCTTGAGCTTTCTCAGCCCGCCGACACCGCTCTGACGCCCTTGTTCCACTTTTATTTTGAACATATACTGCCCTTAGCAGGCAGCTTGTACCTGGGCCTTCCCGTCACCTTTCAGCGCTGGCTGCCGGAATCGCTTCATACCCTTCCTTCGGGCGAAGCAATTTCTCAAATTCTGGACCAGCTGGGTGCTGCAACTATTTCAGGGAAAAATTTAACAAACGGCATCGTCTCCATTGTTACAGCCGTTAAAAGCGAGGTTTGATATGCAGACATTGCGCATTTTTCTGGAAATGATTAAGTTTAAACACACTTTATTCGCGTTGCCTTTCGCCTATGCGGGCGCGTTGTTAACCGCCCAGCGTATCCCTTCGCTTCATGATCTTTTTTGGATTACCATCGCCATGGCGGGCGCGCGTACCGCCGCCATGTCCTTTAACCGCTTAGCGGATCGGCGCATCGACGCCGCCAACCCCCGTACCGCTGATCGCGCTCTACCGCAAAAACGCTTAAGCCTTGGTGCGGTGTCCCTCTACACGCTGCTTTCTTTGCTCCTCTTGGCCCTGGCGGCTTTTCAGCTCAGCTCGCTGGCTGTAAAACTGCTGCTGCCAGTCGTCTTTTGCCTGACCTTCTACTCCTATACCAAGCGATTCACCTGGCTATGTCATCTCTTTCTCGGCGCTACTTTGGGCCTAGCGCCTCTTTGCGCCTGGGCGGCTATTGCCGATACGCTCAGCTTGCCAGCCCTCTCTTTGTGGGGCGGCGTCCTCTTCTGGGTAGCCGGCTTTGACATCATCTATGCCTGCAGCGATATGGATTTTGACCGCCAAGCCGGACTGTACTCGATTCCGGCCTGCTTCGGCCTCGCTCCTTCGCTGCGCCTGGCCGCCTTTTTCCATGTCTTTGCAGCCGGTTTTTTCGTAATTACCGGCTGGCTTTTAGCGCTGGGTCCCTGGTACTGGGCGGCCCTTGGCGTCGCCGCTTTCCCGCTTTGGTGGCAGCACCATTTAGTTAGCCCGGCGGATCTGACCCGCAGCCAGGTAGCATTTTTCCACTGCAACAGCCTTTTAAGCCTGCTCTTCTTCGCCGGCGTACTCCTCGACGTGCTGACAAGAGGAATGTGAAGAGCGTGAAGACACGTTTTTAAACAAGAGTATAGGGAGTAACCGGAGGGTATGACTGAGGGTTACGGATTTTATAATTTAATGACTTTTATTAAAATAGAGTCCATGAAAGCACTTTTCACGGACTCTATTTTTGCTATATCAGATTTCTACGCCTGACTGTCTTGCTTTAATAAAATTCTCAAATATAATAACCGCCGCCTGCGTACCCTCCCTCTACTCACTCTACTCCTGTTAAATTTCGTATCCTCCTGCGTACCCTCCGGTTCTCCGATTCTCCTGTTCAATTTTCCCTCGCTGCTTCCTCCAAAAGAATGGTTTCCCCCAGTGCGAAGGAGTACAGCCAGCATTCTTTGACAGGCTGCCGCAGAATGCCGCCTAAAGCGCGAGCGTAGAGTTCCAGCTGCAAACGGTAACGGCTTGCCAATTCTTCCGGCGACAAACCTCGATCACTTTTATAGTCCACCAGAATCCAAGCATCGCCTTCTTTAAACAGCAGATCCGCCACCCCTTGCACGAAGACGGTTTCCGCCTGGCCCGCCACTTCGGGGTAAAATTCCTCCGCTGGCAGCAGGACGCTAAAAGGAACCTCCCGCCGGACTTGAGAAGACGCCAGCAAGCGGCTTCCCAGAGCGGACTCTAAAAAAGCGGCAATTTTCGATGCTTCCAAGGCTGCCGCCTGCTCCGGCAGCAGCACTTCCTTGACAACTAGTTCTTCCAACACAGACTGCACCTGTTCTTCGTTCAGCCTGCCCTCTAGCGGCAGATGCTGCATCACCGTGTGCATCCAGACGCCGTATTCGCCGCCCTTCGGCCCTTGCTGCGCCTGCAGAAAAAGAGGCCGGTCATATACAGTGCCTGACCGCGCCGGCCAGGCGCGAGCGCTTTCGTCTACGTCGGCAAAACGCCGCTTAATTTCCGTTACCGAAAGTTTAGCCGCTTTGCCGACCGCATCCTGCCAAGGATATTGCCACTCCAGGCAGGCCGCGATTTGAGCCGCTTCACCTCCAGGCAAAAGCTGGCCTTCTTCTAAACAAGACCAATCGTCAGGCAAGACAGCAGCGCCAGCAGAGTCCGCCGCCGCAGGCGGACAAATATGAATCTCCCAGCTGCTTTCATCCGGCAGCAAGCATTCCTCTTGTGGCGCGCCGCCTAAACGACGCAAATCGCCCGCTGCCTGGTGGCGGACCAATGCCGGCCCCAGCCAATCCAAATACCCTTTGGCTTCGGCGATCAAACCGGGGGGCAGCAATTCTTCGCTGCGGCAGCTTTGACGGCACCAATTGGCGGCCGCCTTGTCTGCATGCTTGAGACGTCCCGTTAAAATCAATTTTTCCCGCGCTCGCGTAAGAGCTACATATAAAACCCGCAGTTCTTCGGCCTTTGTCTCCAGTTCCAAGCAATGAGCTACGGCCTTGCGAGCCGCGCCAGGATAGCGGTAGCGCGTATTTACATCAATAACCTGCGGCCCCAAGCCCTGGGTCTTGTGAAAAAGAACCGGTTTCTTCAAATCCTGCAGGTTAAACTGTTTGCCCGCATCGGCCACGACCACGACTGGAAACTCCAGGCCTTTACTTTTGTGAATGGTCATAACCCGTACAACATTTTCCTGCTCCCCCAAAATTCGAGCCACCGCCATATCAGCGCCGCCTTCGCGCATATCCTCCACAAAGCGCAAAAAGCGGAAAAGGCCTCGGTAATGGGTGCTCTCAAACTGCCGGGCCCGATCATAAAGAGCGCGCAGATTGGCTTGCCGCAGCGCGCCGCCAGGCAGACCGCCTACATATTCATAATACCCCGTATCGCGGTATATGCGCAGAAGCAGCTCCGGCACGCCCCGCCGCCGCGCCAAACGACGCCAGCCTTCTAAAAGTTCCACTGCATGTGCCGCTTTGCGGCCTGCTTCCGTTTCCATATCCGCTAAAACCGTCACCGCATCCCACAAATCGCTTCGTTCGGCGCTGGCCAGGCGAATTTCGGCCAACTCTGCCGCTTTACAGCCCACCAAGGGCGAACGTAAAAATGCGGCCAGTGGAATATCTTGCCTTGGATTGTCCACCGCCGCTAAGGCGGCTAAAAGCACTTCTACTTCGATTTCTCGAAAATATCCCTCGTCCACATCGGCGTACGCAGGAATGCCGGCTTCGCGCAACGCCTCCAGCAGCACCGGTCCTTTGGCCCGCACCGAGCGCAGCAGCACCACCACATCCCGCCAAGCCAACGGCCGATAGCCGCCCAGGCCCTTGTCATATACCTGCACTTGCTCTTCTTGCAGCTTTTGCAGCCGTCGTGCAATGAGCGCCGCTTCGGCAGCAAAGCCTTCCGGCAGTTCTTCAACTGCGCCGTCATCTTCGCTTTCCGCTGCCTCTTTGCCCGTATCCTCCAGCAGCCAAAGCTCATTAGGTCCTTCCAGACTTTTCCCCTCGCAAGGCGGATACGGCAGCCCCGGCCGCAGGAATTCAGCTTCCCCATACGCCAGCTCCGCCACCTGCGGCTCCATCAACTGTCGAAAAAGATAATTGACCCCTGCCAGTACGTTGGCGCGGCTGCGAAAATTCTGCGCCAGATCAATCCGTTCATAGCCCTCGCCCAACACAGGATAGCTTTCATATTTTTCGCGAAACAGCTCCGGCTCCGCCAAACGAAAACGGTATATGCTTTGTTTCACATCGCCTACTAAAAACAGCCGGCCGCTTGCCGCTGGACACAGACATTGCAAAATAGCCTCCTGCACGCCATTCGTATCCTGATATTCATCGACCATTACTTCCTGAAAGCGCTCTTGCAAATCTAGCGCCGCTGCAGAAGAACCTTCGCCGTCGCGCAAGACCGCCAAGCAAAAGTGTTCCAAATCGCCAAAGTCCAGCAAGTTGCGGCTGGCCTTGGCGTCGCGAAAGGCGGAGGCAAACTCTAAAGTCACCGCCACCAGCGCCGCCATCAGCGGCTGGCAGTGACGCAAGTCCTCTAAAAGTTCCTCCCCGGGCCGATCGACTAAGACATATACTTTTTCTAGCTGTTTTTTTAATTGATCCCGTCCATGCTTAAAAGCGTCCCTCGCCTCTTGCCCGGCGGGATCTTTCTTGCCGCCGCTCAGACGGGTATAGGCGGTTTTTTCCCCTTGTCTGCAGGCGCGCTCCAGCTCGCTCCAAGTGGAGGCCGCCTGCAGCTCGTCAATGACTGCTGCATATTCCCGCGCCAGCTGCACTTCTTTTTCACCGGCCAGTTCCGCTAGTTCCAGCAGTTCCGCCGCCGCAACAGCCAACGACCCTAGACGCAGCTGCGCCTGGCGCAGCAACAGTTTGGCCTGCGGCAGTTCATCAAAGGAAGCCTGCTCCGGCGGCGCAAATACATCCAAACAACCTTGCAGCCACAGCTCTGGCTCTGGAAGCGAGCGGGAGAACTCATAAAGCTCTACAATCATAACGCCCAATTCCGCATCATCGCGCTCGCCGCCATAGCAGTCCGCTAACAGGAACATCGCCGGATCATCCGCAGCATAGCGTTTTTCCAGCACCTCTTCCAGAACATCGCGGCGCAGTAAATCCGCCTCCGCCTGTGAAGCCACGCGAAAACGGGGATCCAGATTCAATTGGTGAAAATGCTGCCGCACCACAGACTGACAAAAAGAATGAATGGTAGAAATAGAAGCCGAACCTAATAACGCCAGCTGCCGTTCCAAGCGTTCCAGCCTGTCTGGCGGCAAATCCTGACGGCTCAGCTCTTTCCCCAGCGCCGCGGCAATCCGTTCTCTCATTTCCAAGGCCGCCGCATTGGTAAAAGTAACGACTAGCAATCTGTCAATATCTAAAGGGTCTGCAACGTCCAACATGCGCTGAATGACCCGTTCCACCAGCACCGCGGTCTTGCCGGAGCCAGCCGCTGCCGAAACCAGTAAATTTTTACGCCTCGCTTCAATCGCCCGGCGCTGCCTCTCTGACCAGCTCATGCTTGATTCTCCCTTTCTGTCGGCAGCAAACGCAGCCATACTTCATCTTCATTCATTTTTTTCAGCAACCGACAAGATTGGCCTTCTATGGCTCTGTCAAATTGGCAGACGCTTCGATACTCACACCATAGGCACGGACTCTGCCCTTCCAATTCGTACGGCGCCGGCGTTACCTGTCCTTCTAAAATCGCCGCACCGGTTTCCTGCAATACCGTACGCGCGTGCAGCAATAACGCCCCGAACTGCTCCGCCGAGCGTACTTGACGCAAACAAGTCGGATGATAGTCGCCGTCTTTCTTTAACGATATCGATAAAAACTTAGACCAGCTGCCCTCAATGGACGCATCCAGCAGACGAGATACCTGGGGTTCCTGCAGCGTCCAGCCGGGCAGTTTCAATTTTTTAGCCACTTCCGCTTCAATTTCCGCCTCGCTTTTCGGCCCTTCGCCGCTCACGGCCGGATCTTGCAAGAAATAATACAGCATCCCTGCAGGCAGGCATTCCTGGCCAAATACGCTGCGACCGGCTTCGAGAGCCACCAGTAAGTAGGTCAGCAGCTGCAGGCGCAGGCCATAGTAAATTTGATCGAGATTCAATCCCGCCTTGCCGGACTTATAGTCAATCACAAGCAAATAGCGAAGGCCCTCCTGCTCGGCGCTGTCCACCCGGTCAATCTGCCCGGAAATATCCAAACGCTGCCCTCCGGGCAAACGAAACGTCAGCGGCGGCAGCGCCTGCTCGCCATGACCAAAACACTGCTCCAGCCAACAAGTCTTAAAGCTGCCGGCCGCCGCAAAGTCGCTCAATTGTTTCGCCGCCCGGCGCACAGTGCGTCCCAAACGACGCAAAAGGTGCCTGTGCTGACCGGAGCTGAGCAAAATCTCGTTTTGCAGCCGCGGCGCTAAAGCATTCACCACTTCTTCGCACAAAGCCACCCGTTCCTCTTCTCCCGGTTCCGCCCAGCTTTGCCCTTTAGCCGCTAAGCGTTCACCATACTCTTTCAAGGATGCATGCAAAAATTGCCCTAAATCCGGCGCCGCCAGGCGAAAAACGGAACGCTGCCGCAAGCCTAAGCCATAACGGGCAAAATGCCGAAACGGACAGGCTTGAAAGGCTTCAAAACGCGTCACGCTGCCGCTGAGGCGCTGACCGCGCAAAAACAGACGCTGCGCCAGTTCCTGCGGCAGCAGCCGTTCGCGGTTATCATGAAATAAGCCTGCCAAGTAGCGCCGCAGCTCCTCCGGCCGGCAGCGAAGCCCCCAATTATACACTTCCCGCCAAGCCGGCGCTAATTCGCCAGTTTCACGATAGCGCCGCAGCACGCCAGGCAACGCCGCCAAAGCTTGCTCCGGCTGCACTGCATAAGAAGCCTCCTCGCCTACTGGAATATCCAGCGGCAAATTTTGCAGCAAAAGCTGCGGCCACAATTCGCGCAAACGGCGCACAATCAACGAAGGCGCCTGACTTTTTCCCTCTGCGTCAGCCAAGGCGTAACTGAGCCATAGATAGCGGCAGGAGCGACTTAGCGCCGTATATACTAAGAATCTCTCCCCAAGCATGTCCGCCTGCGCTCCCGGCGCCAGCTCCAGCCCTGCGCCGCGTAAAGCGCGCCGCTCGCTGTCGCTCAAAAGTCCCTCGTCCCGAGCACGCCGGGGCAGCGCCCCTTCGTTGACGCCGGGAAGATACACGGCCTTCACATTGGCCAGACTGGTATTGCCCAGCGTCGCCAGCACTACATGATCCAACCCGGGAGGCACCAGGCTGAGCGTCATAGCGTCCAGCCCTTCTTGCAAAAGAGCGGCAAATTCCTCCGGCGGCAAAGACTCGTCCCCCAGAACCTCCACCAGCTGTTCTAAAAGAGCCACCGTCTGCCCCCAAAACTGTCTGTGTTCCAGCGCTTCATCCAATTCTTGCAGCTCTTCGGCTCGCTGCGCCCACTCTTCAAGGCGCAGAGGCGCTTCTAAGCGCTCCAAAAACTGGAATAAAGCCGTTGCTTGAGCTCGCACGGTAGAAGCCCGGCCCAGGGCCAGTTCCAGCTCCGCCAGCGGTTGCGCCGCTTGACGCCGCCAGTTATCGAGGCAAGCCAATTCTTCTTGGCTTGCCTCATCCAAGCCTTCGTCTTCCTCCGCCAAAGCCAGACGCCGCCAATAACGCCACGGCTCCTCCTGCGTCCAGCGGCGGCCGCGCAGGCCAAAGCACAAAACATAGTTTTCCAGTTTATCCACCGCAGCTCGCTCTAACGGAAAAAAATCTGTTTTCAGACAACGAAAAACAGACTCATAGCCCCAATTCCCCATAACGACTTCCAGGGCGGAACGAATAAGCTCCGCCAAGGGATGATGCTGCGCCTGCCGGGGCTGGTCGCTAAAATAAGGAATGCCGTGATCCGTCAACGCCGCCTCCAGCCAGTCCCGGTAATCGTCGTCGCGCACCAGCACGGCTATATCGCGCCAACGCCAGCCCTCTTCGCGCGCCAAACGGAGCATGTCTCTAGCAATGCCCGCCGCCTCGGCGCGCCCGTTCGCCGCTTCCGCAAGGACTACGCCCTGCGGCGCTTCCGGCAAAGGGCGTACAGGAAAACGAAAAAACCGCTCTTCCAAGAGCTGCAATGCCGCACTGTCAAAGCGCCATCGTTTCTCCAGATTGACTTCTTCATACTGAGCCCCCAGTTGCGCCGCCAAGCGCCGCAAGTCTTCCCTCGTCCGCCATTGCCGATGAAACAAGGAAGTTTCCGCTTCATAGCGCGCAAGTTCCGCCCCGTCAAGACACAGCGTTACCGTCACCTCTTTGGCAAGAGGCAAGAGCGCCCCTAAAACCGCCAGCTCCTGAGGGTTGAACCAGGCAAAGCCATCAACCCAAACCTCGCAGCCTCGCAGCAGCGCCGACTCTTGGGCCCGTTCCGCCAACATCGTCATGCGGTCTTGCGCATCATGATAGCGTTCCTGCAAGGACTGCGAAAACTCCGTATAAAGAAGCGCCAAGTCATGTAGTTTGTCCGCCAGCAAAGAGCGTCCTTGCCGCTGTTCCGTCCGGGCCGCTGCCTGCAAGGCTTCCGGAGGCAAGCGATAGGTTTTACATTCTTCCAAAAGCCCCATGGCCTGCATGGCAAAGCCCCGCTGCCGCGCCGCCCGCCCAAAAGAACGCAGCTGCGGCTCTAGCTGCCGCAAAAGGCGCGTCACCAGCAGCGTTTTTCCTAATTCGTCCAATTGAGGCCGCGCCGCGCCGCCGGTTTCCTGCAATACCCGGTAGGACAAACGCCGAAAGCCTAGCACATGAGCTCGGATAAAGCCTTGCAAACCCGGCGTCGCCGCCAGGTCCCTCTCCACCTGATACGTGGCATGCTCCGGCAGCAGCAGCACTAACGGCGCTCCCTCCGGCTGAGCCAGCAGCTTGCGGCGTATCTCCTCCAAGCACAAATGGGTCTTGCCGCTTCCGGCGCGCCCCATAACCACTCTTAGCTTCATGCCTGCTCCTCCTTTAAATCCTCACGCCCTAGGGTAAATGAAAAACCGCGCGGCTGCCCCGCTCGCCGGGAATGACCTCCAAGCGCGCGCCAATCCGCTCCTTCAACTCCGGCACATGGGAAATAATCCCTACCAGCCGGCCGCCGCTCTGTAAATCCACTAACGCTCGCATAGCCAGTTCCAACGCTTCCGGGTCGAGAGTACCAAAGCCCTCGTCCACTAAAATCGTGTCCAAACGCATGCCTCCTGCATAGGCCTGCACCACATCGGAAAGCCCCAGAGCCAGCGCCAAAGACGCCAAAAAGCTTTCGCCGCCGGACAAGGTTCCCACCGGCCTGGGCACGCCAGTGTAGCTGTCGAACACCTCTAAATCCAAGCCGCCAGCCTTGCGGGCGTCCGCCAGCACGCTGGAACGTTGCAGGGCGTAACGCCCCCGGCTCATTAAGGAAAGACGCGCGTTCGCTTCTTCTACAACATCATCCAGCAGCGTACGCAGCACATAGCGCTGAAACGTCAGGTTCAACGCGTTGCCGCCTCCCGCCATAGCCGCTAACGCCGCTACCGCGCCTTGCGCTTCCTCCACGGCCGCTAATTCTTTGGCGATGCTTTGCAAACGCGCCAATCGCTCCTGGTCCCGTTTCCAGGCTTCTTCCAAGCGAACCTTTGTTTCCCGCAAGGCCGCCTCCGCAGCAGCCGCTTGTTCCTGCGCGGCTGCAAACACCGCCAAATTCGGAGGCGTCTGCCCAGCCACCGCCTCCTGGGCCCGCCGCACACGTTCCTGCGACGCCGCCTCTTTTTGCCGCCTTGCTTCAAGCTGCTGTCCCCACAAAAGCCGCTGCTCTTCTGCGGCCCGCGCCTGTTCAAACGCTTCCTGACCCGCAAAACCGCTCTGCTGCAAGCGCTGCAGCCAAAGAGTTTTTCCTTCCTCCAGTCTCGCCGCCGCTGCCGCTGCCGCCGTTCGGGCCTGTTTAGACAAGGCCTGCGCGGTTTCAAAATGCTGCGCCGTTTCGCGGAGGAGCTTCTCCGCCTGGACCAAAGAAGTCTGCACTTGCTCCAGCTGTTGGGCGCACGCGCGCCGCGCCGCTGCCAGCGCGCCTTCCTGGCGCAACGCTTCCGGTACCCGTGCGGAACATTCCTGCAGCACCGCCTTGGCCGCCTCTAAGGCGCTGCCGGCTTTATCTCTGACAGAAAGCGCCGTTTCGCGCTCTTTTTCGGCTTGAAGCAGCTTTTTCTGCTCTTCTTGGCGTTTTTCAGCGCACCGAGCTGCTTCTTCCAAGGCTTGCTGCGCTTGTTGCGCCAGCTCCGCCGCCTGTTGCGCCTCCGCCTTCGCTTCAAGAAGAGACAATTCCTGCTTCTCCCCCAGCTCCTGCAAGCACTGGTTTTCCTGCTCTGCCAGCAGCTTTTGCGCCGCTTCCTGCTGCGCCGCCTGCGCCAACGCCTTGCTATGGGCCTGCTGCCATTTCAGCCACGCCGCTTCGGCCTGCTCCACATCCTGCGGCTGCAGCATACCTGCAAAAGAAGCTTTTTGGGGATGTTCCAGGGCGCCGCAAACCGGACAAGGTTCTCCCGCCTCTAATTCAGCGGCCAGCAGCGCGGCTTGCTGTTTCTGCCATTGCTGCCGCAGCGCCCCTAAGGTTCGCCTGGCGCTTTCCTCGCTGGCGCAAGCATTTTGCAACGTTACCGAATGCTCTTGCTGACGCCGCGCCTGTTCTGTCAGTTTCACGCGCAGCTCCGTCAGTCGCTGCAAAACAGACAGCCTCCCTTGCAGCCTGGCCGCTTCCCTCTCCAGTTGCGGCGCTTTTTCACCTGCCATAGTTAAGCTTTGCTGCTTAGCTTCCAGCGTTTTCCACTCTTGCTGCCGCTGTTGCAGCAGCTCTTCTTGCCGCGCCGCCAGTTCTTGCGCTTGGGCCCAAGCCTTGTTTAGCTCCGCCGTCTGCTGCCGCGCCGTTTGCCAGCGTTCATACTCTTTCGCCTGACCCTCCAGCTCTAATTGCCTAGCTTGAAGCTGCCGCAAAACCGCTTCTTGGGGCTGCAGCTTTTCCCAAGCATCCCGGGCGGCTTCCTTCGCCGCTGTCGCCGCAGCGGCGTTAGCCTCTGCACGACCGCTTTCTTTTTCTTGGGATGCCGCTTCTTGCGCAAACTGCTGCCATTGCCGCCAGAGATCCTCCAAAGAGGCCGCTTGCTGCGCCGCTTCTACTCGAGCCGCCAGCTTTGCCGCCTCTTCAACGCCGGCCAGCAATTGCAGCGCCTCTTCCTCCGCCGCTTCTTTTTCCGCAAAACGATCCGCCGCTTGCTGCGCCGCCGCTAGTTCCAAACGGCGTTCTTCCGCCGCCTGTTGTCCGGCATTTAGGCGAAGCTGCGCTTCTGCTGCAGCCTGTTGCGCCGTCACGCAGCGCTCCTGCAAGTCCGTTTTCGACTCAGTCCCCGCTTCTGTCAGCAGCCATGCTTCTTCATCGCGCAGCGCCTGAAAGCGCTTCGCGCCGCTTTGCGCTTTGTCTTTCAATCCTTGCTCCAAGCGCGCGTACAGTTCCGTGCGGAAAAGGTTTTGCAAGATTTCTTCTCGCTCTTTAGAGCCGGCCACCAGCAGTTGCCTAAACTGCCCTTGGGGCAGCAGCACCACTTGCCGGAACTGAGCCACTTGAAAGCCCAAGATCTCCTCCACACGGCGCGTGACGTCCTGCCAACGAGAAGCCAGCAATTTCTCCCCGTCCGGCCCTTCTTCATACAAAATCGCTTCCGCCGGAATCTGGCGAAAGCCTTCGCCCCGCAATTTAGGCCGCTGCTGTTCTGGACGCCGCTGTACACGCAGGAGTCGCTCACCCACAGCAAAACGAAGCTCCACCTCGGTAGCCTCTTGAGGCGAAGCATAGTCGCTGCGTAAATGGCGCACCTCTCGCAAATCGCCGCTGGCGCTGCCGTATAAAGCAAAGCAAATCGCGTCCAACACGGTCGTTTTTCCAGCGCCGGTCGGCCCGTGAATTAAAAATAAGCGCACATCTCCTAAACAAGAAAAATCCAGCGTCTGCGACGCCGCATAAGCGCCAAAGGCCTGAATGCGCAGCCATAACGGCCTCATAAGCCCACCTCCCGCTGCCGCCGATACTCTTCTTCTACTAAAGCGGCAAAAAGCGCCTCTTCTTCGCGCTTCCATTCCCGGCCGGCCACTTCGCGAAAAAAGCAGGCAAACAGTTCTTCCGGTCCCAAACGGCGATGATCCTGCACGCCTTGCTGCTCTTTCAGCTTTTGCAGGCGAGCGTATTCTAAATGCAGAATTTCCGGATGCTGCTGCTGCAGCCGCCCCTTGGCGTCAAGCACCGGCGCATCGTCTGTTAGGGTCACCATCAAATAATCGCTGCACTTAGGCCGCGCCAACAGCTCTTGAAAGCTTCCCTGCCAGCAAACCACATCGCGCCGCGGCGTCAGACGCACCGTCTCCACCGTCACTGCGCCATCCGCCGCTAAATCCACCAGATGAACGCCCTTAGTCTGCGCCGCCTCTTGAAAAGAATATTTCAGCAGCGAACCGGAATAGCGGACCCTGTTGCCGCTTTGCTGACAGCCGTGCAAATGGCCCAATGCCGTATAGTCAAAGGCCGAAAAAGCATCCGCCCCCACCATGCCGCTGCCGCCCACGGACAAGGGGCGCTCCGACTCGCTGGCCGCTCCGCCAGCCACAAAAGCATGTGCTAGCGCCACCTTGCGGGCTCCCTGCGGCACCTTTGCCAAGGCAGCCGCTATTTGGCAGCGCAGAGCCGCATCATGATCCGCCGCCTCCTCCCCCAAGGCGTAGCGAACCGCTGCCGGCTCAGCATAAGGCAAGGACAGAATATGCACCGGACCTGCACTGTCTTCCAGAATAAGCGCAGGCTGCTGCGCCTGCAGCGGCCCTGCCACATGTAAGCCTTGACGCGCCAAAAGAGCGCTGCCAAAACCCAACCGCTCCGGGCTGTCGTGATTGCCAGCGATCAATACCGTCGGCAAGGCGCACTCCAACACCAACTTCTGCAATACCTCGTTCAAAAGTTCCACCGCTTCCGCCGGCGGCACCGCTCGGTCATAAATATCCCCGGCTACGAGTACGGCGTCTACTTTGGCTTCTTTGGCTAAAACCACCAGTTGTTCCAAAACATAAGCCTGGTCCTCCGTCAAATGTACGCCATGAAACAGACGGCCTAAATGCCAATCCGATGTATGTAAAAAGCGCATACGCCACCTCCGAATACGAACGTAGTTTCTTTTTTCTTTTCGCCGCCTTTGGACGGAAGTCCTTCCAGCCGCTCAAGCACTTCTGATTTATTCCATCATAACAAAGCCCGCTGACAACAGTCTGTCAGCGGGAAAAAACTAAATTTAAACAGGAATAGAGTGAGTAGATGGAGGGTACGATAGAGAGGAACGGAACACAGAGTAAGCAGAGGAACAGAGGAAAACAGAGTAGTACGAGAATTGAACAATAGTCGCGATGAGAACCGGAGGATACGTATGAGGGAACGGGGTATGTTTTTTAACAAGAGTACCAAGCTAGGCAACAGCGAGGTCCGCGCCAGGCGCCTGGGCAAAACTTTTGCAAGCGAAGCGGTCCGAAGGGCCTGCAAAGGTAGTGGAAAGGAATAGAAATCCGGATGTTTGAGCGCAGCGAGTTACGGATTTCCCTTTCAACTAGCTGCGCAGGAGCTGAGCGAGCTTTTGTTTTGACACAGGCGTCTGGTAAGGACGCGATTCAAATTTCTTCTTTTTGCAAGGCGGCTTACAGGAAACGCTTGTTTCACGGACGCCTTTGGGCCCAGCGCGTCAAATACAAGCCAGCAAAGATGACCCCTGCTCCCAAGGCCTGGACAACGCCAAAGGCCTCGCCCAAAAAAGCATACCCCGCTGCCACGGCGAAGACCGGCGCCAAATTATTGTATAGAGAAGCCGTCGTGCTCCCCACCTTGCCTGTAGCCCATACCCAAAGACCGTTGGCCAGGCTGAGCGGAAAAACGCCGGAATAAAGGACGCTGCTCCAGGCCACCGTCGACAGCGCCGACCAATCTACCGCCAGCATATCCGGCAAAGCGACCAAGACAAACAAGACCGTAGTCGTCAAGATTACGTAAGCCGTAACTTGATACGGCGAATACCGCACAAGGAGCAGCCGGGAAAAAACCGTGTAGTAACCATAACCAAGCTGTGCGCAAAGCAAAAGCACCCCGCCCAATACATGCGGTCCAGCTAAGCTGAATTCCTTGCCAGCGCCCCAAACCATGACAAGCACCCCCAGCAGTGAAACAGCAATCCCCGCCACCGTCAGACGCCGAATTCCCTCCAGGCCATGTATGCGATTAATGATCGCGACGCTCACCGGGAGCAGCCCCAAAATCAAGGAGGCATTACCGGCGGTCGTCAACTGCACGCCAAAGGTAAAGAAAATCTGAAACGAAAAAAAGCCGAAGCTGGACACCGCCAGCAGCCGCAAATCCTCACGCCTTAAAGGCACCCACACCGCCGCCCGTCGGAAAACAACCCACCCCACTGCCAAAGCCGCCACCATGCGGATGGCATTATACGCCATAGGCGGCACCTCTTCCAGGCCCAGCTTCATCACTGGCGGATTGAGTCCCCACAGCAAAGCTACTAATACTAACACTCCGTGCACCTGAGACATCGTTTATTTCTCCTTTTTGCCGTCTTGATATCATGTAACAATTCACTGCCAGAGAGAACTTCTCCTTTTTGAAATTCAAAAAGAAAACTAAGGGACACGAAGACTGAACAAGAGTAGAGGGAGTAAAGGGAGGGCTCGAATGAGAGTTACGGGAGAAAAAACAGACGCCCCTGCAAGGACGTCTGCTTTTTGTGATTCTTATTTCTGTGGCGGTGTAATCCGCACATCGATTTCAAACATCCGGTTCCAGGGAAAGTTCACCTGCACCTGTTCGGGCTGCAAAAAGTCCAGATACTCTTTAGCAAATTCACGCAGCTTCTTCTGCGCCGCTACAGTCAATTCTCCTTCAAGAGCATCCAG
Source organism: Negativicutes bacterium (assembly GCA_009929485.1). Taxonomy (GTDB): domain Bacteria; phylum Bacillota; class Negativicutes; order Anaeromusales; family Anaeromusaceae; genus Anaeromusa. The sequence continues at coordinate 40,509 of SAAJ01000016.1, read as the reverse complement.
TTGCACCAGGCTGCCGCCTTTAGCGTAAACGATTTCCCGATTTAGCTGACTGCGAATGTTGGCCTGATACGCCCAATCATCCAAATAGCGTTCCGCCAGCAGCTTCTGCCGCGATGTTGTCGTCATCTGCGGCGCCAGCATGCCTTGAGAAATAGCGAATCCCAAGGTGTTGCTCGGCGTATTCCAGCCGGAATAGGCTGTCAGCTTGCCCAGCAGCTTCTGGTCGCTCAATTCCTGCATCAACGAATTATCCGAACCATTGACAAAAGAAATGTTGCCGATAGCCACGGCCTGTCCTCTGGCAAGTTCTTTGGCTACATTAGCCACAAACTGCTTCGTTCCTGCACTAGCATACGTGATGTTAGTGACCCACTCAGCTTCATCCGTATGGCCGTCTGGCGACGTATGCACCGCCAGCACCAAATCCGGCTTCTGCGGCTGCGGCAGCACAATGCCTCCAGCAGAAACGATCTGATCTACAATGCTCTTACCAATAGGCTGATCCTCATAGGTTGGCAGCGATTTAGGGCCAGTGCCCAAAGCATATTGTACCGACACAACCGGCACACGATGCTCCAAGTCGTTAATCGCGCGGGTCAACAGCAGCATGCCCAGTTGATCAGCTCCAGGAAAGGAGGCAAAACGGCTGGCCGGCAGCTGCGCCGCCTGCTTCACCAGCAGTCTGGCTTCTTTGTGCGTTTGGGAAAAGGGTGCGGTGTCATCCCGTCCCAGCAGCAGATATTGAATATCGCCCTTAATGGTTTTATCTACAAAAATTTGGTTGATCTGGAAATTCTTATCCCGCCGCGAAAACCAATCTTCTAATGCATCCTTAGGAATGGTTTCTTTCAACTTTTTCAACTGACGCTTTTCTTCGCTTGTCAGGCCCAAAACATCTTCCTTGTCCAGTAAAACCGTCAGCTCAAAAATATTAGGACCATGCTTCTCATAATAAGAAGGCTCCACGCCGCCGGCAGTCATGCGCGGTGTCCGCATAATCGTCGCAAACACATATTGCCGCGCCGTTGGGTTGAGTTTTTTCAGCTTGTCAAAGCGCGTCTGCCGCGCCCAAAGCAAATCAGGTCCGAGATGATGAATGCGCGAATCTACCAAGCCGCCGTAAACCAGCGTATCCGCCGACAACACCATGGCGTCCACGGTTCTGCCGTTAGCCATCACCCAGTCCCAAACCGCTTCGGGGTTGCCTTCGCGTCCCCGGCTGGCCAGCAACTCTGCCGGCGGCGTCAACACCTCAAAACCAGCAGCCTGCGCTGTTTCTACAGCCTCTCTAAAACTCACCGGCCGATCATCCTGCGGCACAAACAAGATGGTTTTCGCCCAAGCCGCCGCCGGCAAGGCAGCCACAAAGCAAAACACAGTCATCACCGTGCATAGCCAGCGTATGTACGTTTTCTTTTCCATCCTTTACGAAGCCCTCCTTTACTTGCTTTCCTCATCGCGCAGATAACCAACTACATCCTTAACAAGCTGATCCTGCGTATAGGCGGCGCCTGCCGCGTCCCCTTGAGGCTTTGCAGCCGCGTCTTCGCCTTGAGGACGGTTCAATTCGCGCAATCGCCGGTCATGCTGAAGATTATAGCGCGCTAAGCGCTCTCCCAGCAAGCGTTGCTCCTGTTCCCAAAAAGCAGCCAAACCCAATTCTTCTACATGCATAAAAATAAAATAAATAAGTCCCAACAAAGCCACTTCCGGAAGCAGCACAACTGCAAGAACCTCCACATTACTTTTAATCCCTATGCTCCATAAATAGGATACGAAAGAAAGAAAGATGTCATTCATTCCTTTAAGCTCCTTGCCACAAGTACATATTCAGGAAATACTGCACCTATCTTATTATTTTCTCTCATAAAGACCCCTTCTGTCAATCCATCCTCCGTCCCAAGAGTACCCTTTTGCTTTCAATCGCCGGTTCCTTGCCGCACCGAGCCGTACAATCCGAAAAACCCTTGATACGCCTGGTACGCAGCCGCATAGGAAGCCGTCACCACAGCGCCGGTGAGCATAAAGGTCACCATGATTTGATATTTTATCGCTTCTGTCGGCGCCACTCCCGCCAGAATTAGGCCGGTCATCATACCTGGAAGCTGCACTAAACCTACCGTTTTCATAGCATCTACCATAGGAGCGCTAGCGGTATGCAGACTGTCGCGAATAAGAACGGCCGCCGCTTCTTTGGGCGCCGCTCCTAAGGCCAACCGAGCTTCTACTTCCGCTCGGCGCGAAGCAAAAGATCCGGCCAAGGTCCGCAATAACAGTCCCACAGCCACCATGGACTGTCCTGCCACCATGCCGCCTACAGGCACCACTTCGCTGGGACGATAGGTAATCGCGCCGCAAAGCACCAACGTCCCTAAAGTGACCACCATGGATATCGCAATGGAAATGCAGGCAATCCGCCTGGCCCCCGGCACATCCTTGCCGCGTTGGGCTGACACGCCGGACGCTGTATAAAGCATGACACACAAAAGCAGCGTCGTCAGCGCAGGATGGTCGGCGTCAAACAAAAAGGACAGCACCATGCCGATTACCACCAGCTGCACCACCGCCCGCAGGCTGCCAATCAACATCTCCTTGCTCAAGCCCAGCTTTTCCCGCTGCGACAAAGCCATGGCCAGCAAAATCAGGCCGTATGACAAAATCAGCGCTTCATTGCTCATACCACACCTCCTGCAGGCCACTTCTCTACGCGATCCCAAAATACCGCCTCACCGCTGCGCAGCCCCAGCACGCGCGACGCCATGCGCCGCACCTGCGTCTCCTGGTGGGACACCCACAAAAGGGTTAACCCCTCCTCGCTGCGCAGCTGCTGCAGCAGTGCTTCCACCTGCGCCGTCGCCGCCACATCCAAGGCGGACGTGCTTTCATCCAGCAACAGCACCTGCGGCTGCGCCAGCAGCGAGCGCACCAGCGCCACCCGCTGCGCCTCGCCGCCGGACAGAGTCTCTGTTTTAGCGCTAAAAAAAGCCGCAGCCAGCCCTACGGCCGCCAACAACTTTTTCATTCGACCCTCATCCGGTTTTTGCTTGGCAATCTGAAAGGGATACGCCAAGTCTTCCTCCACGGTTTTACCAAAAAGTACGGCTTTTTGCGGCACATAGCCAATACGCCGCCGCAAATCCGGCGGCAAATAGCTGCGAAACTCCTTGCCTGCAAAAAATACTTCGCCGCCGCTAGGAGGCGTCAAAAGACACAAGGTGCGCAAGAGAGTCGACTTGCCGCAGCCGGACGGACCGGCCACCGCCACACTGTCCCCGGCCGCTACGGCAAAAGAAATATCCTGCAATAGTGCCTTCCCGCCTATCGTTACGCTTAATTTTTTTACTTCCAACAGGTTATTCATCATCTATCCCTCTGCTTTTAAAGTGAAGCAAAGCCGTACTCCAGTAAATATTTAGCCTCTTCCCAACGCAAATCACTGTTGAGAATCACGGTTACCACGGATTTTCCTTGACGAGTGGCGGAAGCCACCAGGCATTCGCCAGCAGCATCGGTATAACCGGTCTTCACGCCGTCCGCCCCAGGAAAAGTCCGTAACAAGCGATTGGTGTTGCGCACAAACACCGGCCGACGGTTCAAAAAGATGACATTCCGTTCATTCGTCGCTACAATACGCCGGAATTCCGGCTCTTGCCGCGCCGCCAAGGTCAGCTTGGCCAAATCCTCCGCCGTTGTGAAGTGGTTCACTGGATCCGGCAACCCATGAGGATTGCTGAAATGTGTTTTAGACATGCCTAGGGATTCCGCCTTCTCATTCATCCATTGAATAAAGCGAGACCGAGAGCCGCCGCCGACATGTTCCGCAACAGCCTCTGCAGCATCGTTACCGGAAACAACCATCATCCCCATAAGCAATTCCCGCAGCTTCAGCTTATCGCCCGCACGCAAACCCAGCGAAGACTCATCCGTGCTAGCGGCCCGCCAGCCAACGGTCACCACGCTGTCTAAGTTTCCCCGTTCCAAAGCCACCAAGCAAGTCATAATCTTGGTCGTACTTGCTGGATACATCACCTTATCGGCGTTCTTGGCAAACAATGTTTTCCCGCTGGCTCCGTCTACCACCACCGCCGCTTCGGCTATAACGGCAGGAGGAGGCGGTGCAGCCATCGCCGCTCCGCCTCCTGTTAGGCACAACAAACCAACTAAAAGAATGAGCTTAAAAAAGCTTATACCACTTTTTATGATAATACCCCTCCTTGCCGCGCCCTGCAAAGTGCGCAGCTGCGCCCCATAGCAAGCCGATAGCGATCCATTTCAACATAGGAGCCAAGCCGATTTCTCCGCCAAAACCATACACCCCTGCGCTTAAAAGCGCTGCAATCACATACCAAATCATCAGCCGACCACCAACTCTTGCAGCGTCCGTTTAGGCACATGATGCACGCCGGAAGCGTCACGCCAGTATTTCACATCGCCGTTTTCATTGATGTTATCTACAACAACCTGTTCTATCGGCTTGCCTAAAGCCAGCACCAGCAGAATTTCATAATCATCCGGCGACAAGCCGGTGACTTGAAACAAGCGCGGCCGGTCTATATTGCCGATAAAGCAGCCGCCTAAGCCTTTTTCCACAGCGCCGAGCATGATGCTTTGCGCGGCAATGCCGTGATCAATGCCAGCCACATGCGCAATGCCTTTGTCCTTGAGAACCAAAATATAGCCTGTGGGACGTTCGCCTGCTTCCGGGCCGGCCCACTCTTTTAAATATCCCGCCCAGCCAAGGGTAGGAAAAATGCTCTCATTTTTTTCCGCATCCGCCGACACGTAAAACTTCAGCGGCTGCATATTCGCGCCTGACGGAGAAAGACGAGCCAAATCCACCAGACCCACCAGCGTCTGCCGACTGATTTTCACCGCTTCGTCAAAACGGCGGTAACTGCGTGATTTCGCTACTAATTCCTTCAACATGGCACATCCTCCCTCACATATAGTTTGTATAAAGCCTGCGTGCCGCTATCGGCTTCGCCCAGCGCCGCTAAGCGCTCATACAGGGACTTGGTCAAAGCCAGACCGGGCGTCTCTAGGCCCATAGCCGCCGCCTCTTCCAAGGCGATCGTCATATCCTTAATAAAATGCTTCACATAAAACCCGGGCGCAAAATCGCCGTCCAGCACACGCGGTCCCAAATTGCTCAGCGACCAGCTGCCGGCGGCGCCGCTGCCAATGACGCCCAAGACCTTCGCCGGATCCAAGCCGGCGGTCTTAGCATAAGCCAACGCTTCGCACACGCCAACCATATTCCCGGCAATGACGATCTGGTTGCACATTTTTGTATGCTGCCCTGCGCCTGCCTCGCCTTGATGAACCACATTCGTGCCCAGCAAATCAAAAATAGGCTTGGCCCGTTCAAAGTCAGCCGTCTCACCGCCAACCATAATAGCCAGCCGCGCTTCGCGAGCGCCAACATCGCCCCCCGACACCGGCGCATCTAAGGCTGCCATGCCGGCGTCCTTGGCCGCGGCGGCAATACGTCGGGCCAAAGCCGGACTAGAAGTCGTCATGTCAATAAACAACGCCCCCTGGCGCCCTTTAGCAATTAAACCGTTTTCTCCTAAATAGGTCTCTTCCACATCCTTAGGATAGCCAACCATCGTAATGACCACATCACAGGCTTTAGCCACCGCCCCTGGGCATTCGGCCCAAGCGGCGCCCTGCGCCAGCAGCGCTTCTGCTTTCGCTTTCGTCCGGTTATAGACCACTAAAGGATAGCCCGCCGCCAGCAAATGCCCGGCCATGCTTTTGCCCATCACGCCAATGCCGATAAATCCCACTGTAGGTTTTACGCCCTGTTCCATCATACGCCTCCTTAGTATCTACATAACCGGCGGCCATTCGGGCCAATCTTCTTTTCCCGGCGTCGCCGGGAAAAGCAAGCGTTCCACAAGCACATCAATGCGCTCCACTTCCCAACAGGTAACCTGGCGAATTTCTTCGGCCACCTGCCGACGAATGCGGGAAGCCACCTCTGGAATAAACGTGCCATAAGGTACGGCAATGCCTAGCTCCAGAACCACCGTCCGGTTTTCTTCATCTTTTTTTACCACAATCCGAGGGCCCATGCGGCTCAAAAGCGCCTTGGCCTTTTCCAGCAGCGTCCCCTCAGCTGCCGCCACCGGCACAACCTCCAGCTTCTCCATGGCGCCCAGCGCCAACTGTGCAAATACCTCTTCCCGGATAATCGTCTTGCCTGCGGTTTCCATACCAGTCCCCTCCTTGCACAAGATTGCGGTTGTTTTGTTTCCTTCGCGCTGCCTTCCGGCAAATCCTGCCCTACAAAAAAGTAATGGGAATCGCCTTATGCGAAATTCAGTATAGAATTCCTAATCCTGAGCCAAATAGATAAGTCCCTCTAAAAACTTGCGTACGCTGATTTTTCCGTGATACGGACTTTTTCCTTGAATATAGTTCATTTCCTGGCGCACTTCCTTAAAGTCAAAAAGGGCTGTGCTGTAGGTCTGGAATTTTTCATTATCATAGTCTTCCGCGCCCAGATTCGCCATATTCTGCAACGCTTTGGTAATCGTCCGCCGGACGCGCTGCTCTATGGTTTTGGTATCAGTAGAAGTTTTTTCCGAAATTTGCTGGTACATGTCACTCAACTGGTACTCGCTGGTACCATCCGCCAAAAGGGGCGCAATATGCTCAATCATCTGAAAGATCGTTTTCGCACCGGTCTCGCCCAAAATACCTATATCGGAAAAGCTGCGATACACACGAGAACGCAGCGTGTTTTCGGCGTTTTCCCCATGGGTTCCGTGAACCGGCCCGGTAATACGGGTCGCCGTTTCAGAAATCAATGATAAAGCTTGCCGCAGCCGCTGACTTTCCGCCACCCGCTCAATAACCTTTACCACTTCCACCACATTGATGGGTTTGCGAATGAAAAAGCTGACGCCTCGCTCGTACGCCTTCGTAATCATTTGCTGGCTTTCGCTTTGAGAAATCATAATAAAGGTCGTATTGGGCAAGGAAGGGCTTACATGATCAATCAAGGTCAAACCGTCTTGACCTGGAAGCAGCAAGTCCACCAGCGCCAGATCCGGCTGAAAGTCCGCAATTACTCGTTCCGCAGAAAGACCGTCGCTGCACTCGCCCAGAACCGTTCCCAAGCGGTACTCGGCAATAATATTTTTCAAAATACGGCGCACCCCTGCATCGTCGTCTACAATCACCAAACGCAATGTCATCGTTTCGCCACCTTTGTCCTTTTTGTCGCAACCATCAGGCAATCAACCGAACAGTTGGGATTGAAATATAAAAATGAGCTCCTCCGGTCTCGCCGGATGTCACCACCACTTGCCCCCCCAGAAGCTTGGTCAGATTCTGTACGTGAGACAAGCCCAAGCCGGTAGACATAGCGCCAGTACGGCGATCAAACTTGGTCGAATAGCCCGGCTGAAAAATAAGCTCTCGGTCCGCCTCGGCAATGCCGCAGCCACTGTCCTGCACTTCAAAAATAACCGTATCTTTTTCTATGGATTCGCTAACTTGAATCGCCCCTTTGTCACCGCAGGCTTCAATGGCGTTAATCAGTAGATTATTTAAAATCGACACAATGACATAGTGCTGATCCGTCCAAAAATCCTGGCGGCATTCGAACTGCAAAGAAACGTCGGCGCCGCGCTGCGCCAGCACCCGCCTGGCATTTTGCTCAATCAGTTGAAAAATGCCTGACAAGAGGCTCTTACGATCGCCTTCGGATGGTTCCAGCACCTTCTCAATGCCTGCCACAACCCTCTGATAATCTTTTTTTACTTCGTGAATATTACGAGCAATTGCCAAAGCCTGATCCGCTACCAACAGATGACGTTCCTGCTCCCGGCATTGGCAGTTCTGCATCTCCTGATACAAGCCGTAGCTATCCACCATAACCTGCTCAATGTCCCTGGAAGACTTGCGCAAGTAAAACAGTTCCGCTTTGAGCTGCGCAATAAGGAGCGTCAACTCATTATAATGGGCCACCTGTTCTTCCGCCAGCGCCACCGCCTGGGCTTCCCGCAGACCGTAGCAGATGAACACCGCCATCACCGCCCTGGCAATGGCTACGCCCGCTAAGATGCCGAAAGTAACATCCGCCGGCCGGCTAAAAAGTTCGCCCCGCATGGCCAGCTCCGCTGCATTGGAAAAGCCGTCGCAAATGGTCAGCATCATGACCGTCATCAGCACATTGTCCCGTTGCTCCCGCACCCGGGTCAAATTAAAACCAATGGAGTAAATAATATAAAAGAAAAAAGTCGGCGCTCGTTCCAGCAGAATCTCCATAAGTTCCATATTGGAGGTAGAGACATCAGTTACTACCCGTAAAATGACCATGACAATACTGCCGAAAAAAGCGGTATATTCCACGGAAAGACGGCGAAAATACATCAAAAGAGAGCTGAAAATCACCGGTGCAAAAGACAGCTGAAAGGGGCTGTTGAAAGGGTGCACTGTAATCATGCCGCCAAGGGCAAAGAAAGTTGTCACAAGCAGCATAGTTTGCCACAAGGACAAATAAGACGTTCCTAACATTCTTCCTCCTGCAGGGACTGCTATATAGCTAACGATGAGCATTGGCTGTAGCAAACAAAACTCGTACTTCACTTGCGTTCCGTCTCTTGTTTTGCATAAAAAAGATGTGGCCAGAGACCCCTTACGGGTCTCTTGTTTTGCATAAAAAAGATGTGGCCAGAGACCCCTTACGGGTCTCTTGTCCACATCTTTTTTCGTGATAAAGTTGGTAAATTCCTTTTTTACCGGAACTTACTCGCTATAATTTTTCGTGTAAGCTACTTTCAACACTTCGTCAGGCAGCTCGTTTTCCCAACGGGCCACAACAACAGCAGCTACGCAGTTACCTACCAAGTTGCAGGCGGTACGAGCCATGTCGAGAATACGGTCTACGCCGAGGATGATGGCGATGCCTTCAACAGGCAGGCCAAACGCAGCAGCGGTACCGGCGATAACGATGAGGGAAGCGCCAGGAACAGCCGCGATGCCTTTTGTGGAAAGCATCAAAGTGATAACCATCAGTAGCTGGGTTTCAATCGGGAAGTGAATGCCGTACACCTGGGCGATAAAAACAACCGCCAAGGCGCTGTAGAGAGTGGAACCGTCCAGGTTAAAGGTATAGCCTGTAGGCAACACAAAGGTGATGATGTGACGAGGAACACCGAATTTCTCCAGCTTTTCCATTGCCGACGGCAGAGCCGCCTCGCTGGAAGCCGTCGAGAAGGCCAACATGAGCGGATCCTTAATGGCCCGCAGCAATTGGAAGAAATTGATTCGGAAGATGATCGTCGCCATCAAGAAGACCAAGAAGAGGAACAATGCCAGAGCAAAATACAACGATCCGATCAGTTTCATCAACGGAATCAGCATGCCTAAGCCGAATTTGCCAACCGTGAAGGCGATCATGGCAAAGATACCAATCGGCGCCAGACACATGACGTAATGGGTAAATTTGAACATAACTTCCGCAATACTTGTGGCGACTTGCAAAACCGGTTTGCCCTTTTCGCCCATTGCAGCCGTCGCTACGCCAAAGAAACAGGAGAATACGATAATCTGCAGCATGTCGCCGCGCGCCGCCGCATCTACCGCATTAGTAGGAACAATTTTAATCAGCATGTCCATCATGTTGATGGATTTCTTAGCAGCAGCTGCTGCCGCCGAAGGATCGCTCGAAACGATCTGCACGCCTACGCCGGGTTCAAAGACGTTAACTACCAGCAGACCTACAAACAGAGCCACCGTGGTTGCCAATTCAAACCACAAAATGGATTTCGCGCCCAAACGACCCAATTTTTTGAAGTCGCCTGTGCCCGCAATGCCCATGATCAAGGAACTGAAGATCAAAGGCACCACGATCATCTTAATCATACGAATAAAGATGTCGCCAATAGGTTTGAGCTGTTCACCATAGGAAGGAAAGAGATAGCCAAAAATGACGCCTAGAATAAGACCGAGGAAGATTTGCGTAGTGAGACCAATACCGCCAGATTTCTTTTCTTCTGCCATGCGTACGCCCCCTTATAAAATAATTTGGGAAACCAGCCGTGCTTCTGCCAGGTACGCCCGTTCCAGTTTCTGTTTATAGTATGAAAGGAGCCTAATCAAAAAACTACATAATACGACAAAACCATTTTTCAAGAATTTTGCATTTAATATACAACACGCATACAAACGGCTTAGCAGCTTTCTTCTCCGCGTCAGAAAGACCTCTTTGCTAAAAGCGCCGTAAAAGCAAGATCAATATGTCATTTTGGCAAAATACAGGGTGCGCACAAATTCCGCCACCTCTTCCACCTGACTGGAAACCTGAGGAATTCCGTAGCCTACATAGACCGGCGACAAGACAAAACGCGGCATCATTTTCGCCCGTACCGCACCGCCGTTTTCATAAAAGAACAGATTGTAGCTGCTGCAATGACGGTGAAAATGATTCAGAATATAATGCGCCACCGCTTGAATTCCATGGGCAAAAGGTGCAATAGCCCCTTCTTTCTGTAAAAGAATATTAAATTCAAAAAAGCCTACCCTCGGCTGCGTCGACAGATTTACCTCCACCTCGCCATTCTGCCAGATGGGAATGCCACGAAAGGCTTCTTCCTCCATGCTGTGCTGGTAGTTAATATGGTCTAGCCCGACAATCTGCATATGAGGATGACGCATGGAGCCCCCGGAACAAGGCCCATGATTTTTAAAAAACAATACCGAACGAAACTGTCCGCTCCGTGAAAGCTCCCGCCATTTTTCCAGGCCAAAGCCAATAACCGCCTGCAAATGCTCCGGCGCATAGGTCGAAAGTTCCTCGTCGCAAGTGTAGCTTTCTACCAGCACCGTCTGGTAAGCGTCCGGAAAAACAGGATATTTATTTTTCAACCAAAGAATGGGGCCTTCCTCCGCCAGAACGCCGCTCAGTCCCTGGCGATCACAAAACGGACAGGAAGCTTCCTTATGCACAATATTTTCCGGTTTCTTCCGGCCAATGCCTGTATCAAAAACAAGATGCGTATGGACCATAACAAGTCCTCCTTCACTAACTGCCTACTATTGCCAATTCGCCGCTGTCATGCTTCTTCCCTGCAGGTTTAATGCGAACAAGAGTTTGAAAAGCAAAGCGTTTTCTGGTATACTGAGGAAAAATTCAAGAATAACGAGGTGAGCCTGATGCCACGCAAGCGCACCGGCGACAAGCCGGCTGAAATTCTCAGCTTCATCCGCGAACGACTGCGGACCAACGGCTATCCCCCATCTATCCGCGAGATCGGCTCTGCTGTCGGACTCAGCTCCAGTTCCACCGTTCATGGCTACTTAAACCGGCTGGAAGAAGACGGCCTCATTCGGCGGGATCCTACCAAGCCCAGAGCCATTGAGCTTGTTTCCGAATCTCCCTGGCGTCAAAAAGAGATGATCCCCGTCCCTCTAGTGGGCCGCGTTACCGCAGGCTTGCCAATTCTGGCGGAAGAAAACATTGAAGATACGTTCCCCTTGCCTGCATCCTTATTGGGCCGGGGCAACGAAGACCTGTTCATGCTCACCGTCAGCGGTGAAAGCATGATCAATGTCGGCATCCACGACGGCGACTTTCTCCTTGTCCGCCCCAGCGACAGCGCCAAAAACGGCGATATTGTCGTGGCGTTGGTCGACGGCGAAGAAGCCACGGTCAAGCGTTTCTGGAAAGACGGCAAGCAGATTCTGCTCAAGCCGGAAAATGACGCCATGGAACCCATCCGCCCGGCGCATGTAGACATTCTCGGCCATGTAGTCGGTCTGTTCCGTAAGTTCTGAAGAAGGAACGGATTTTGAACAGGAGTAGAGGGAGTAGATGGAGGGTTACGGAAAAAAGAACTATTGAACAAGAAAACCGGAGCCGAGAGAGGGTATGTCGGAGGGCTGCGACTGTGGCGGCCATTGTGTTTGAGACTTTTAATAGCAAAAAATCTCCTTGCCTGCAGTTTTCTAACTGCGAGCAAGGAGATTTTTCTATTCAGGAACGCATTTGGTTCGTACCCTCAGCACGCCCTCCGATTACTCCGGTTCTCTTGTTCGTCCCTCGTTATTTTTCGTTCAGCGTCACTTCGAAGGAAACTACGCGTACGGCGTCAGGCAAAAGTTCCGGGTCCGCGGAAAAGACTTTCACTCCGTCGCCATAATACTGACGCGGCAGCTGCCGCGTCGGCGCCAAGCGCAAGCACAAGCCTTTTTGCTGAATTAGGGTTCCTTCCTGCCGTACCGGAATATAGCCGCCGTAGTCCCAACCAAAACCGACAATGCGAAAGGGCTGACCATTCAAACGGTTCAACTCCGCCAAGGGCGTACCGACGGTGATGTTTTCCGCCGTTTTCCAAGAAGAATCCTCTTTTTTCACCCATGCATGGGACAGTCTTTGGCCATATTGATTGTCCCGCCAAAATAGAATCACTTCATTAGCGCTATACGGATAGATCACCGACACATCCCGTTTTTCGGTTCCCTCGGCCACGTAAATGGTCCTTCTTTGCACCTGCTCAGCGCCAAAAAGCTGCAGTAAGTCCTCCTCTTTGGCCGAGGCCAGGATGGGCCCTACCCGCTCAAAAGGAAGACATAGCCAGTCATTTTCAACCGTTTCCGCCGCCTGAGCTATGGAAACACCGCCGCCCAAAACCGTAAGACCTACAAGCAAAATCGCCAGCCGCCACCATCGTTTCATCAGTACGCCCCCTTTTTCGATTTCATACTTTCACTATACTACAAGAAAAGCGGCTTTTTAAGCCGCTTTTCCAATTTTCGACGGCGCTGGATGCGCCTAGGGTCGGTTGCACCATGGATGGCATGGCAACCGACGTCTACTGCTTATAGGGAGGGCACGAATGAGGACTCAAACAAGCTTTATGTTTTAGTGAACCTCCCGACCAAAGGAGCAGTTTTTTTCGTCAGACGCGAAAGAAAACCGCAGGAATAGCAGCGCTATGCCGAGGATTTCTGACAAAACCTGACGGAAAAAGAGCCCTTTAGGCGGGATGTGAGCAAAATAGCAGCTCCGCTTTAAGGTTTACGCCCGGAAACAATAATACAGCCCGCCGCCAACAGGCGCACGGCCGGCTTCTTCATGCCCGCCGCCAGGGCCCGGGAAAGAGCAATTTCTTGTTCCGCCAAATCCGTTCGGCCGGCTTCATTCCAAGCCTTGGCTCGCTGAGCCGTATCTTTTTCCAGCGCTTCACACGCAACAGGCACCAATTCCTGGTACCAGGCATCCTTCTCCAGAAGTTTTAACGAAGCTTCATAGGTTTTACCACAGGCGTCTTTCCAGTCTTCAAGACCGATTACCTCATGAAGCTGCTTAACCCGCCCTTTAATCAAGTTAATATCGCGGGCCTTGCTGAAAGGCTGCTCCAAAATATCTAAAAGTTCCGGATGGCGCACGCGCCGCCCTTGTTGATCTAAATACAGCCGTACTGTCAACGGCGCCAAAAAACCGTCCGCACGGCGGCGCAAGTTTTTCCACAAACGCTCCGGCAGGCCCAGTTTCTTTAAAAAGCCTCTAACAAGCTTCATATCCGCTTCCAGCGTATATTCATAGCAAAAGCCAGCCCATTCATCGCCTTTTTCCTCGCTCCACCGCGCCTCCGGGCGCCAAAAAGCAAAGGTTTGCCCCCGGTCATCCCAATCCAGATAGCGCGATACTGTATCCAGAAAAGACTGCCCCGACCGAACCGCAGCAGCTTCTTGAAGCTGCAATGACTCGCTTCGGTCATACGGCAAAGGCCTCTGCAAATCTTCCTGCATGCGGCTAAGCCAGTCAAAGGGCATCAGCACAGTTTCGCTTGTCGCCGTATAGCGCGGTCCTTGACGACCCAACCCTAAAGCCATGGCAATCCAAGGCTCAAAGGCTTGACGCTGTCCATCGCTGTCATTGTCATAAGCAAGGGCCGCTTCGCCCCACCCGGCCGTCGTCGCAGCAGCCGGACGCGAAGCTTGCCATTGACCAAAAGCCTCTTCCAACGCTGTAGCGGCATCCAAAAGACCTTCATAGCCGTCCTCAAGCAGCGCCTTGCGCACCAACGGCGTCGCGACCTTTCTAGCCCAGCCATCCACGCCATGCAGAGACTGACGGAAAAACGACAGTTCTTCTTCCAGCACCTCACACCAAACATTGGCCAGAGAATAATCGCCGCCGGAACCGAGAACCGCCACGGTTTGCAGCGCTTCTGTGCGATTGCGCCGTTCCACCCGAGACATGCGCCGCTCCAAGCGACGCAAATCAAAGGGCAGATCAAAATGCACCACCACCTGGGCGTGACCCAAGTCGCAATACTCTTCGCCCCGCGGGTCCAGCACCAATACCTGACAGGACGCCTCGTCCCGAAACTGCACTTGCGCCGCTTGTACCTCTCGAACGGTTTGCGCCCGGTGCACTTGGGCTACGGCTTTAGCCCCCAAAAGCTTGCTCAATTCGTCGGTTACTGTCTGACAAGTAGCGGCAAAACGTGTAAAGACGACCACTTTGCGCGCCTTCGGCAGCGTCTTGATATAAGCAGCCAAGGACGCCAGCCTCGGCTCGGCTTCAGCAGCGCCTGGCGTCAACGCGTCAAGACGCTGCAAGATCACTTCCTCGCCCTCCAAGAGCGGCATCTTCCTACACAAATGCAGCCACGTCTTAGGCAGCTCTTCTTCCAGCTGCGCCGGCGTCTGCCGACCCAAACGACAGCCTACCAATTCTTTTAACAACTTGTAGCTGCTGCCGGCGCATTCCGCCAACGCCAGATACAACACTTCCACTAATTGACGATGCTGCGCCAGATCCGCGTCGCTCTCCATCGCTTTTTTCATGAGCAAACGCCATTGTTCCAACGTCTCTTCCAGTTCTTCCGCCGCTTCCCCCGCCACTTGCAGCACTTTCAACTTCCCAGTCTGCCGACAAAGGGGCAATTCACTCCCGCCAACTTCCAATAGGCGCGGTTCTGCTTTTTTCCCCCAGAGCGACGCAGCCTCAGGCAACTGTTCTAACGGATAGCTGTCTCGATCCACCAAGTGAAACATCGCCCAATACAAGACTTCTTGTTCTTGCGAGGCCAATGGAGTTGTCAACAACACCCGCTCCGCCTGCTGTGCTGCAGCCGCATAAAAGCGGTAACGACGCAGCGCCGCCTCATCTTTAGTTAATACATCAGCAACTACAAGTTGCGCGTCATCAAAGACGACCAGACCTGGGCGCTGTTTCAATACAAAGTCTTTAGCCGTCACCGCCCGATCAGCGGCAATCAGCTTTAAACGCGGGTCGTTGGGCTGCAAGTGAAAATGCTTACGCAACATTTCTTCCCAAAACGCAACCAGCAGCGGCGGCACCACCAACAGTACTTTGCCTGCAGGGTCATCCAGCAAAAACTGGCGAACCACCGCACCGGCGGCTATCGTTTTGCCCCAGCCAGGAGGCGCTGCCAACACTCGCCGCTGAGAAGCACCGCTAACAAGCTCCCAGACCGCTTCTAACTGTTCCGGAACTACCTGCACCTTGGCGGACAAAAGGCCTGTAACGCCTCGCGTCATCGCCCGCTGCTCCAAAAGCCCCCTCACAAAGGAGGCCCTGGTTTCGCGCAGAAAAGCCGTCTCTTGCAGCGTTTCCGCCAGCATGGACACTGCGTCGGCGAGAGGCCGATTCCAGCGTACATACACGTCTTCCGTCGGCACAGCTAACATACGCAGATTCCCCGGCAGCGTCCCTTCGGGAAATTTCACTTGATATTCGCCGCTGGCTGCGTCAAATTGCTCTACCCGCCCGGCGTACCAACGCCCCAGTGCTTCTATGTATACAAAGCAACGCGTTTTAGGCTGCAACCGTCCTAATGGACGAAGCGACTCAAAAGGGATTTCTACATCCTGGCGACTTACAGGCGAAGAAAAGAACTCCACCACCACGCTGCCTGCTCGTATTTCCTTGATTTTCCCTGTCCCCAGAACATTGCCGGTTTCCTTGACAAAATACCCCTTTTTTAGCGCCTGCATCTCCTTCACGCTCATATACTTTTGTTCCTCCTACTTGCTACTGCCACGCCTTCGACCCCTTTCATTTTTTACCAATCACTATAGATAGAAAAAAGGCCCACTGCCGTGGACCCATTACGACTTGTCATCGTTCAGGACGATTTGCCCGGTTTTCCCATTATACTACTCCCCCGAGGGCTAAACAACTCCCACGGCGGAAAAAAACAGGCAGTCTGAAAAGGGCAGACAAACTGTACAAAACACACCAGCAAGAAATAAACAAGAGAACCGAAGAATCTGAGGGTACGACGGAGGATACGAAACTCAGAGTAACAGAGAAAAGCCAGAGGAAATCCCAAGAGAGACTACGGAGATTGAACAAGAGAACCAGAGTCACGAGAGGGTACGACGGAGGGTTACGGAATTTAACAGTAGAAGGTAAATTGAGGGAATGACCGAGCCTACGGCGGCCATGATTGTATTTGAGACTTTTTTGGAGCAAGACGGTCCGCAGGACGCAAAAACAGGAGACGACGGAGAAAAGTTCCGTATGTCTGAGCGCCAGCGAGTTCGCGGAACTGCCGCCGACTCCTGTTTTTGCGAGGCGCGCGGAAATCTTGTCTCAAATACAGTTATGCCGCCGTTTATACAGAAGCTCCTTGCCCCCAAACTCCCCTTTCGCGCATTTCGTGTATTTCGCGGTTCGTTAGCAACGTCTCTCGGTTTTATTATCCAACCGCGAAAATCGCGAAAAACACGAAAATTGATTTGTCGTTCTCACAAACCATTTCCAAGCCTGCTGTCTCAAACTCTCAAAACTTGTAATTTATAGTATCTATTGAAAACACACAGGCCCCAGCTTGCGCCAGAGCCTGTGTGTCTTTACTGTTTTGAATCCCTCGGCGTAACTCTCTGGTCACTCCGGTTCTCTTGTTCGTAGAGCTCTCGTTCCGCTTAAAACGGTTTTTGGTAGAAGAAGGGCATATAGCTTTGATAGCCGATGTCACGGAAATTCAAGATGGCTTCGGTGCCGCCGACAAACAGAACGCCGCCCGGCTTCAACGCTTCCAGGAAACGCCGGTAGAGGGCGTCTTTGGCTTCTTCCGTAAAATAAATAACTACATTACGGCAAAGGATGAGATCAAAGCCGCTTTCAAATTTATCCAGCAGCAAATTGTGCTTCTTAAATTCCACTCGCGAACGGATATCGGGGACCACTACATAGCGGTCGCCTTCCTTGGTGAAATATTTAGAAGCCCGATTGGAGGAAATGTTCTTGTATTCGTTCGCGCTGAATTTGCCTTCCTTTGCTTTACCCAGCACTTCTTCATCCAAATCGGTCGCCAAAATGCGATGCCGCGCGCTGGGCGTCAAATCCGCCAAAATCATGGACAGCGAATAAGGTTCCGCCCCCATGGAGCACCCGGCGCTCCAAATATTGAGCTTCGAGCTGCGCTGCAGCAGATCTGCGAGCACTTTTTTCTCCAATTCTTCAAATTTCTCCGGCGTCCGGAAAAATTCCGTTACGTTAATCGTAATGTACTCGACAAATTCTTTATAAGCCTTGGGGTCTTTTTCCAACTGCGAAAAAAATGCCGTATAGCTGCTATGGCCGTGACGGTTCATCAAATTCGTAATACGCCGCTGCATCTGCGCCCGTTTGTAATAATTCAGGTCAATCCCGGCTTTGGCATTGAATTTCTTCTTAAACGCTTCCCAATCCTGTTCCATTTGGTCCATCCTGCCGCCTCCATTCGTACTACAATGATTTAGCTTATCGTACCATGAGCCATGTAACGCCGCAAGAAAATTCAAGCGTTCCCATAGCGCCTCGGCACCCGTTTCCCGACCATACACACAATTTCATAAGGAATGGTTCCCAGCCAGGCCGCCACTTCTTCCACAGTCGGCCCTGCCGGCCCAAAAAGCAACGCAGGTTCCCCCACTGCTACCTTCGCCCCTGCCGGAAGAGCCACCATGCACTGATCCATGCAGATGCGCCCCACCACAGGCGCCCTTTGACCAGCTAAAGATACTGCCGCTTTGCCCGCCAAAAGCCGCGTCCAACCGTCCGCATACCCTACAGGCAGCGTCGCGATACAGGTGTCTTGACCCGCTTTGTAGGTACATCCGTAACTGACCGGACTTCCCGGGGGCACGCACTTTACATGGCTGACACAGGCTTTCCAGGACATCGCCGGCCGCAAGGGAAGGGAACGCTTGACTTCTTCTGACGGCCAAATTCCATATAGAATAATGCCGGGCCGCACCATATCCAGGTGGTACTCCGGCAATTCCAGCGTAGCCGCGCTATTGGCGATATGACGAACAGCCACCTTGACGCCGTGAACTTCGATGTTCTGCAGCGCCTCTTGAAAACGCCGGAATTGCTCGTGAGCATAACTCTTATCTTCACAATCCGCCGTTGCAAAATGCGAAAAGACGCCTTCCACTTCGATTCCAGGCAGCGCGGCCACTTGCGCCGCAAAAACGCCAGCCTCTTCCGGCTGGACGCCGATGCGCCCCATGCCGGTATCGACTTTTAGATGCACTATCGCTTTGCAGCCCAACTGCTGCGCGGCGTGCGACAAAGCCTCCGCCGTTTCTAGCGAATATACAGCGGCGGTAACCTTTTGCGCCACGACCTGCGCCGCTTCCTCCGGCGGTGTATAGCCTAGAACCAGAATGGGAACTTCAATACCGGCCTGCCGCAATTCGATCGCCTCCTGCAGCATCGCCACAGCCAGCCGGTCCGCCCCTGCTGCCAGCACGGCTTTTGCCACAGGCACGGCGCCATGCCCGTAAGCGTCGGCCTTCACAACGGCGCAAAACTGCACCCCGCTTCGCAAGGTGCTGCGAATGTGCCGCACATTCTCTTTGATAGCCCCCAAATCTACGTCCGCCCAAACCGCCTGGCGCGTCATGCCTACTCCCCCTTGACCTGCTCTTTTTTGCGGCGCACTTCGTCTTTGATCCAGTTGAGCCAAGAGCTCAGCCCGGTTGTTTGACCACCTTGGAAGGACGTTTTAAAGAGCAGAATGTCGCGGTTAGCGCTCTTGATATCATGCTCCGCCAGTTCCATATCAAATGACGTATGCGGCAGCAAATCCATTTTATTAATGACCGCCGCCTTAGACACATTAAAGGCAATCCGATATTTCGCCGGTTTATCATCGCCTTCAGTCACGCTGAGAACTACAATCTTAGCGTCTTCGCCGATATCAAACTCAGCAGGGCAAACTAGATTCCCCACGTTTTCCACAAGTACCAAGTCCAGTTCGTCGAGGTTAAGAGAATTAACAGCCTCTTCCACCATGGACGCTTCCAAATGGCAGCCGCCTTCGGTGTTGATTTGAATTACCGGTACATGCAGCTGCTCAATGCGGCGGGCATCTTTATCTGTAAATAAATCGCCTTCAATGACCGCTACGCGCAGACGCGCCTTGAGGGCGGCAATAGTGTTTTCCAGCAGCGTCGTCTTGCCGCAGCCGGGAGACCCCATCAAGTTCAACACCAAAATACCCTTTGCCGCAAAGCGCTGCCGTAGACGGGCCGCAATCGCTTCATTTTTCTCTAAAATATTGCTCATAACTTTAATTTCCATTTTAATCCACCTCCAGATATTCCACTTGCATTTCTCTGCCGCTCAGCATATCCACCGCCAGAGAAGAACAATGAGCGCACATAAGGCTGCGTCCCTGAATTTCGCATTCTCCGCCGCACTCTCGACAGTGCAGCCGCACCGGAACGCGTTCTACCAAAAGTTCAGCCTGCGCTGCCGGCGTCTGCGTCGCCACCGCTTGAAACGCCGTCAAAAGCGCTTGCACATCTACCTGCGTATAGGCTCCGATGCGTAACTTAATCCGGCGGATGCTTCCTTGGCTGCCGGAAGCCTCTGCATGCCGCCGCACCACATCTAAAATTCCTTGTGCCAAACTGACTTCGTGCATCTTTTTCCTCTTCTTTCTCCATCTGCCGTAAACCAGGCCTGCTACAGTCAATTGCTATGATTCTTCATTATACCCGCTTGTTTGCGGTTGGTCATCAATTTTCGCTGAAAGAAACGCCGATCTCACTCCCCACAGACACCGGCGCGCCTGGCGGCACTTCCTGACTAACCGCCAGGCCGCCTCCGACCGGCCGGAAAAACAAGCCTTCCTTGTGCAGTTCCGCTGCCGCTTGACGCATCGTTTTGCCCTGCAAATTCGGCATGCGCACCTGCCCCGCCGGCAGCGGAGGCAAGGGAGCTGCCGGCGGTCTCACCGGCTGCGGCGCTGGAGACTGTTTTTTCTTTTCTTCCGGCAACAATACGCCGCTGGGCAAAATGTTCAAATAGCGAAAAATTTGGCTAAAAATTTCTCCGGCCACCGGCGCGGCAATCTGCCCGCCATAATAAACGCCCCGGGGATCGTCCAACACCACCAAAACCGCTATGCGAGGCTCTTCTACCGGAGCAAAGCCCGCGAAAGAAGCGATATAACGCCCTTGATAATAGCCGCCGCCGTCTTCACGCAGTTTTTCCGCCGTCCCTGTTTTACCGGCAATGCGGTAACCCTTCACAGCGGCTTTGCCGCCGCCGCCTTCGGAAACGACTTTTTCCAAAAGCCCTTTGAGAGTCTGAGCGGTCTCGGAGCGAATCACGCGGCGCACTACTTCTGTAGCATAGGCTTGCTGCACCGAGCCGTCGCCGTTTTGCACCTCTTTGATGATATGCGGCTTTAACAACACGCCGTCGTTAGCCAACGCGCTCACCGCCGTCACCAGCTGCAGCGGCGTTATCGCAATACTTTGGCCAATAGCCATGGTAGCAATATCAGAGTCGCGCATATCCTTGGGTTCGAACAAAATCCCTTCTTCTTCACCAGCCAAATCAATGCCGGTAGGACGTCCAAAACCGAAGTCCCTGGCATATCGCGTCAGCCTTTCGCCGCCAAGACCCAGGCCGATCTGCACAAAGCCCGTATTCAAAGATTGCTTAATGACATCTTCCAGCGGAACCGCCCCGTAGGACTCGCCGCTCCAGTTTTGAATGCGCCGCCCGGATACTTCGATAGCGCCATTGTCCTGAAACCACTGTCCGGGATGTACGGTTCCTTCGTTCAAGGCTGCCGCTAAGACAATACTTTTAAAAGTCGACCCTGGTTCATATACGTTGGCAACGGCTCGATTACGCCATTCTCCTGGTCCGCCTTTCCAAAATTGGTTTGGATTGTACGTAGGTCGGCTGACCATGGCCAAGACATCGCCTGTCTTGGGGTCCATCACAATAGCGGTAGCTGCCGCAGAACCAGTGGCCGCCATGGCCTTGTCCAAACTCTGTTCCACAATGAACTGAATGTTCTGGTCAATCGTCAACAGCACTTTGCGGCCTTCTTCCGGCGATTTCAAGGAAAACACCGATTGAAAAATAGGACGTCCCTGATTATCTGTAAAGATATTCTGCTTTCCCTTGCTCCCTTTCAGCACGCTATCCAGCTTGGCCTCCAAGCCTTCCAGCCCCTGATCGTCGCTGCCTACAAAGCCCAAGAGCTGCGCCGCCAGCTTCTCATTGGGATAATAACGTTTGTTTTCCTCTAAAAACCCAAAACCGGGCAATTGATACTGTTTGATAAATGCCGCCGCCTGAGCGGCTATCGGCGCATCCATACGCCGCTTTAGCCAAACGAATTTGCGTTCCGGCAGCAGCATATCCTCTTTCATCTCTTTAGGGTCAATACCCAAGATAGGCGCCAAACCGCCAACAATACTGTCGACGTCTGCCTGATTTTTGCGCAATTCATCCGGATTAGCGTACAACGATTTCGTCACTACGCTGACAGCCAGCTCATTGCCGTTGCGATCACAAATCGAACCGCGCGGCGACTGCATATCGCGGCTGACCTCCAACTGAGCCATCGCCTTTTCCTTCATGTCGCCGCCTTGGACCACTTGAATCCAGGCTACGCGCCCTGCCGCCACGGCCAGCAGCAGCAACAGCAGCAGCAAGCATACTGCCAAACGCAATTGCAACGGCTTTTTTCTAGGCCGCTGCGGCGGCCCGCCTGTTGTTTGGCTAGAACCGCCTTGCGTTCGGGGCCTTCTATATCTTCGTTCACGTTCTACCATGCACTGTTTCTCTCCTATGTCTTTTAAAAAGTTGTCTAACCTTTATAATATTCTCCCTCTAAGAGCGTCTTCCCTGCTTAGGCTTTTTGTTCTTGCCGCGACAGACCGTCTTTTGTCTGCTATACTAACGAAAGATCAAGCCCTGCCTGGAGGTATTACTATGTTTTTCGCCTGGCCTCAGTGGAAAAAGAATCTAGCCGCCCTTTGGTTCGCCCAGTTCAGCGGCATGGGAGCCATTACTGGCGTCTTAGCCTTTCTCCCTTTATATGTAGAGCAATTAGGAATCAGCGACCCGGCCGCCCAAGAATGGTGGGCCGGACTTCTTTTAGGCATCGCACCGCTATTTGCCGCCATTTCCGGCCCCCATTGGGGCGCCTACGCAGATCGCAAAGGCCGCAAGCTCATGCTAGAGCGCGTAACTGTCGCTTTTTTTCTGGTCATGCTGGCCATGGCCTACGCCAGCTCCGTCTATGAAATGCTGGTACTGCGAGCCTTGCAGGGAGTTTTCGGCGGCTTTACCGCGGCGGTACTAGCTTTGGTCACCAGCATCACGCCTAAAGAACACATTGATTTTACCATGAGCGTATATCAAACCGCCATGATTGCCGGGGCCGCCTTTGGTCCTCTTTTTGGAGGTTTTATCGCCGATACCCTTGGCTATTCGGAATCCTTTATGTCTTTTGCCGCCTTATCCATCTTGTCTCTCATCATCATTCATTTAGGCGTGCAAGAAGACTTCCAGCCGCAAAGCACAGCCAATCGCCCTTCCATAGGCAGGCAAATTCGCGCTATGGTCGCCATTCCCGGCCTGCGAGCCATGCTAGTGATCATGTTTCTCATTCAATTTGCAATTCAGGTCATTTCCCCCATTCTGCCTTTGTATGTGCAGCGCCTCGCCGTAGACCCAGCCTATGTAGCCAGCGCCGTCGGCGCGGTTGTAGCAGCCGCCGCTTTGGCCAGCGCCATTTCCTCCGCCGCCATGGGCCGCCTCAGCCAATATTGGCGCTACGAAGCAACGCTGCTGATCGCTAGCATTCTGAGCGCGTTCTCTTTTGCTTTGCAAGGCCTGGCAGGAAGCGTACTTTCTTTAGGCCTGGCCCGAGCGCTAGGCGGTCTCTTCATGGGCGCCATGCTGCCCACGGTCAACGCCCTGGCGTATCAGCTCATCCCCCCGGATCAGCGCGGTCTGGCCTTCGGCGTCACAAGCTCCGCCGCCCTCGTCGGCAATATGATCGGACCGGTGGCAGGCGGCTTTCTCGCCATCACCTTAGGCTCCCGTTCCGTCTTCTGGGCGACGGCACTACTCTTTTTACTGCTGACTGGCTGGATTTACGTACAACGGAACAAGTTGCGCCAAAAAAGCTAAAAAAATCTTGTCTCAAATACAGTTATGTCGCCGCTTTTGCAGAAGCTCCTAGGCTTGCCACCCCTTTCGCTTTTTTCGCGTATTTCGCGGTTCGTTATCCCCCGCCATTCCTCCTATTTCAGACTCTCAAAACTTATAAATTCTAGTATATTTGCAAAGTTGCGCCACAACGAGCGCGACTTTTTTTATAAAATACACCTGTTGGCGCTCCCTCCCAGAGCAGGGAAACGTAGTCCTGTGTAGAATTGCAAAAGTATATTCAATAAACATAAAGATACGTTGTACCTTAAAAGACTGATCTTGACAGGAGGAAAGCTTCCATGGAAGAAAGCGATTATTTCCAGCTTGTATTTTATGGTTCCTCCGTTACCTTTGTTGGCGCTTATTTTTTTCAGTCTTGGTTGTTGTACCGCTTATCCTTAAAATTCAACCCGGAAGCAGACTGGGTGCCGCATCTGCTGCCAGGGTACGCTCTGGTGCTTCTTTGCCGTCAGCTGGAGCTGTCTCCCTGGCTGGCGTTGGGCTTGTTTTTGCCCATAAGCTATCCGTTCTTCGCGCCCTATCTCTTCTACCGTTTAGCCAAGGTGCTCTATAAGCGGCCTTATTGGCTTTGGGCGCTGGGCATGACACTTTTGCCGCCGCTTTTTGTCTTTCCGGCTTTAGATGATTCGCTGCCCGGAGAAGAGCCGCAAGCAGCGGAGGAATTTGACGAGGAAATGGCTGAGGTCTTCACAACCACGCCGCCTCTGCCAACACCACCGGAAGATCCCGCCGCGACGGCGTTCAGCAATATCCCTTCTCCCTCTCCGGTACAGGCCAAAGCGCCTGAACTGCCTGTATCTATTCAAGTACAGCTTCTAGTGCCTGATAATCAGAAGCCTCCTTGGCTGCTGCCCTTGGAAGGACTGGCCTTGGGCCGAGATCCGCAGGCCGCTCAAATACTGCTGGACGATCCCCAGGTTTCCAAGGTCCATGCCCGCCTCCTGCCTAACTTAGGTGAAGGCTCGCCGATACTGCTGGAAGACTTAAAATCCAAAAACGGCACGTATTACCAACGGCCAGACAGTCAGCACTGGTACAAGGCTGTACCGCACTTAAAAGTGCTGCTTCCTTTTAAAAGCAAGATCCGCATTGGCGAAAGCGTCTTTTTGCTGCTTTCCGGGCAAAACCAAGCCTTAAGTGCAGACCAAGAAACTGCACCAGCAGAAAAAACAAACGAATCTACTCTTTAGACTCCGAGGTATTTCGATGAACAACTCATTTTCACGCACATCCCTGCAGCACGCCCGCGAGCTGCTGCGCTATCTAGGCCCAGGAATTCTAGTCACCGTTGGTTTTATCGACCCCGGCAACTGGGCTTCTAACGTCGCCGCCGGCGCTGAATACGGCTACTTGCTGCTCTGGATGGTCACACTGTCCACGATTATGCTCATCCTGCTGCAGCACAACGTCGCCCATTTAGGCATTGCCACAGGCCTATGCCTCTCTGAAGCGGCGACTAAGCATCTGCCTTCCTGGCTATCCCGTCCGCTTCTTTCTTCCGCCGTATTGGCGGCCATTTCTACGGCTATGGCGGAAATACTAGGTGCAGCCATCGCTTTGAATATGCTCTTCGGTCTCAGCATCCGCGACGGCGCGATACTCTCCACCCTTGGAGTTTTATTCATGCTGGGCACCAACTCTTACCGGCGGCTGGAAAAGTGGATTATCGGCTTTGTTTCCATTATCGGTCTGTCTTTTCTCTTTGAGCTCAGCCTGGTAGACATTGCCTGGTCCAGCGCCGCTGCCGGCTGGGTCACTCCCGCCATTCCCGAAGGCTCCCTGCCGGTCGTCATGAGCGTCCTCGGCGCGGTAGTTATGCCGCATAACCTTTTTTTACATTCCGAGATCATTCAAAGCCGGCAATGGAACCTAGAAAATCCGGTAATTATTCGCAAACAACTGCGTTTTGAATTTCTGGACACGCTGTTTTCCATGATCTTAGGTTGGGCCATTAACAGCGCCATGATCCTAGTAGCTGCAACCACGTTTTTCCAGGCAGGGGTCGCGGTTGACGCTCTCGAGCAGGCGCAGGTTATGCTAGAGCCGCTCTTAGGCGGCCACGCCGCCATCGTCTTTGCAGTAGCCTTGCTCTTTGCGGGTTTTTCATCGAGCATCACCGCCGGCATGGCAGGAGGCTCCATTTTCGCCGGCGTCTTCGGCGAAGCCTATGACACCGCCAGCAACCAAACCCGCGCTGGTATTTTGCTCACCCTGATCGCGGCGCTAATCGTCATTTTCTTCGTCTCTGATCCTTTCCAAGGACTTATTTACTCCCAGATGCTGTTGAGCATCCAGCTTCCCTGGACCATTTTTCTGCAGATCTACCTAACTTCTTCCAAAAAGGTAATGGGCGACTACGCCAACCGCCCGACCACCAAGTGGCTGTTGCTGCTGGTAGGCGCTATTGTGAGCGCTCTCAATATCATGCTGCTGTATAGCTATTTGTAAGGGGACAGGATATGAAACAGGAGTAGAGGACTACGATTCACACAGAGGAACAGAGAAAAGCCAGAGGAAAGGCCAGAGGGAGTGGATTAAACAGGCGTAGCTGGAGTAAAGCAAGGAAACGACTGAAGGCTATGGTGGCCGTGATTGTATTTGAGACTTTTATTGGAGCAAGGCGGTCCGCAGGACGTAAATGCTGGCGAAGGCGGATGACTGTTTCGCCTGTTTGAGCGCAGCGAGTTAAGAAACTGCCGACGCAGCCCGCGTTTGCGAGACGCGCGGAAATCTTGTCTCAAATACAGTTACGCCGCCGTTTATACAGAAGTTCCTAGGCTTGATAATCCTAAGTTTTTCATCCGTAAAAACTTATAAATTCTGCTGTAACAAAAAAAGAGCGCTCAGATGCAAAATTGCATCTGAGCGCTCTTTTTGGGCTTTCACGCTTGCAGAAGCTTAACCTCCCGCACATAGCGTAATTAGTCACGGGCCTTGGCGTACAAAGACCCTTGTATCGTAGAATGTGCTTCCCGCCGCCCGATCAGTCAGTCGCTGCGAAGTCAAGGCGTTCACCGTGTTAGCGCCAGCTGCATCCGCCAGCTTCCACACGCCTTCGGCCACCACCACGCCGGGCTGCGCTTTTTCCGTCACCGCCAATGTAAACAGCACCCGCCCCCGCGCATTCCAAACTTCCACTAAGGCCCCGTCCTGCAGCTTTCGTTTCGCAGCATCCGCCGGATGCATCAAAAGGCTCATCGCCCCCCGCAGCTGCATCAAGCGCGGCTGCTCTCGGAAAGATGAATTGAGTCCGTATAAGCTTGGCGCCGTCATCAGCCATAAATCGCCCTCGCCGCCATGAGGCGGCAGCCAGCGGGGCAACGGTTCTTGTTCCAGAGGGTTCCACACTTCGATTTTTCCGGAGGGAGTAAGATATTGCAGCTTATAATCTGCCGCCACTGGCAGCTCCACAAAGTCTCCTTGACGAATTTTTTCCACACCCGCCGCTTCCAGCCAAGGGGTGGGGCAGTCCAAAACGGCGTCCACCATCTGCGCCGCTGTTTTTTCATACAGGCCGGCAAAGCCCATGGCTTCCGCAAGGAGTCGAAAAACATCCCAGTTGGATTTTGCTTCGCCTACCGGCGCAATAGCCGCCGGCGAACGCTGTACAAAGTAATGACCGTAACAGGTAAACAAATCGTCCTGCTCCAGCGAAGTCGTCGCTGGCAGCACAATATCCGCAAAAAGAGCGGTATCCGTCAAAAACCGCTCATGCACCACCGTAAACAAATCGTCTCGCCGCAAACCAGCCAGCACCTTGTTTTGGTCCGCCACCACCGCCGCAGGATTGCAGTGATAGACGTATAAGGAACGAACTGGCGGCTCCGCTTGGGTCAAAGCGTCTCCCAACTGATTAATGTTGATGCTGCGCGTCGCCGGGTTTAAAAGGTCCGGCCTCAGAACTACGTCCTTATCAATAGCAGCTCCTGTACTGAGATCGCCATAAGCGCCGCCGCCCAAATGCCGCCAGGCGCCCAGCCAGGCAGGCACGCAAAGAATAGCCCTGATGGTCATGGCGCCGTTGCCATAGCGCGTCATGCCGCTGCCCATGCGGATTAAAGGCGCTTTAGCCCGCCCTAAAGCCTGCGCCAGTTCCAGTTGTTCTTGAGGCGTCACACCAGTTAAAGCCGCCACCTTGTCCGGCGTATAGTCCGGCAGCACCTTCTGGCGCAGCTTCTCATACCCTTGAACATAATTTTCTAAAAAGGCTTCATCGGTTAAGCCTGCTTCATCAAACAGCCGCACCAGCCCCAAAGCCAAGGCGGCGTCGCTGCCAGGCTGCAGCCGAATAACCCGATCCGCCACCGCCGCCGTCGGCGTCTCATACGTATCGATCAGCCAAACCTTGGCGCCCTTTTTTTTAGCCTTTTGGACAAAATGAAGAAAATGCACAGACGTAGCCGCGGCGTTAGCGCCCCAAATGACAATCAAGTCACTATGGGCCGTCTCCTGCACCCGCATCCCTTTGGCGCCTCCCATGATGGCCCGCCAACCGTAATCCTTGGCCGGCGAACATAGGGTACGCTCCAATTGCGACGCCCCCAAGCGATGAAAGAAAGCATGTCCGGCGTTGCGCTGCACCACCCCCATTGTCCCGGCGTAGGAAAAAGGCAAAATGGCTTCGCCGCCATATTCTTCAACTAAGCTGCGCCACTGCTCGGCAATGCGCGCTATCGCCTCTTCCCAAGAAATCGGTGTAAATGTTCCGCTCCCTTTAACGCCAGTGCGCAGCAAGGGCGTCAAAACCCGCTCCGGCGAATATACAGTCGCAGGATAATCCCGCATTTTAGGGCAGAGTTTCCCCTGCGTAATCGGATGCTGCGGTTCCCCTGTCACCCGCAGCGCCCGCCCGTCTTCCACCTCTACCAAAAGAGAACAGGCATCCGGACAATCGTAAGGACAAACAGAGCGCTTATATGCTTGCATCATTTCACTTCCTCTCACTTTTTACCGCATTGGCAAACACAAAAACCGTCAAAAACAGAATCCCCGCCCCCCAGAAAAACATGGCGTCATACCCCAGATATTCTCCGGCAAACCCCAGCACCACCGCGCCGCTGGCAATACCTACATCCATAAAGGACGTAAAAAAGCCCAGCGCCGTCCCCCGATCGCGCAGCGGCGTATGGTCCACTACCAAGGCGTTCAGCACAGGAAAATAAGCCCCCAAACCAAAGCCAAAAAGCGCGCCAGCCACGGCTAGTTCCCACGCGCTGGTCACTTGCGCCAAAAAGAGCATCGCCGCCGCCATAACCAGCATAAAAGGCACAATGACTTTTTTGCGCCCAATCCGGTCGGACAGCTTGCCTGCCACGGCTCGGCTGACCACGGTACTGACCGCATAGACGCTGAAAAAAATACCAAAATCTTCAATGCCCCGGGCCGGCGCGAAAAGCGGCAAGAAGGTAATAACCACGCCGTAACACACGGCGCCGCTCCATAAAGCCAAGGAGGATGCCCAGACCTCTGTACGAACAGCCACCTGCCGTAAGGAGGCGCCGGGACGGCGCGACTCCTGGGTAGAACATTCTTGCAAGCCCGCCACAAACGCCCAGGCCACCAAGGCAATCGCACCGCCGCCCCAAACCAGACCGGCAAAGTCGTCCTGGCTGTATTTCATCCAGGCAACGCCTACTGCCGGAAACACCGCCATCGAGATAATATTAGACAGGCTGTAATAGCCAATGACTTCGCCCCGCCTTTCTACCGGCGCCAAATCCGCGATATAAGCGGCGGCAGCCGCCAAAAAAGCGGCATGCCCCAAACCGTGCAAAGCCCGCACCGCATACAGAATATATACGTCATCCACTACGGCATAAAGAAAAAATACCAAAGAAAAAAATCCGACCCCTGCCAGCATCACCGGCCGCCTGCCATAGGTTCCTGCCATTACGCCGCATTGCGGCCGAATCGTAACCGATGCAAACGTAAAAAAGCCCATCACCAGGCCTACTTGAAAAGTCGAAGCTCCCAAGGCGGCCGCATATGGAGATAAGGTAGGCAGCAGCAAGTAGAAACTGCCGAAATAGAGAAAGTTCGCCGCCCAAAGGCAAATGAAATTTCTCGACAAGTAACGGAACCCGTCATCCTGCATGCGCCCGCCTCCTTTGCTTGTTATGTTGTTTTTCGACATAATTCCGCGCCATCCCTGCAGAATGACAAAGGCACGAATTTTCGAACAAGAGTAGAGGGAGTAAATGGAGGGCCCGAATGAGGATTCCAATTGAGCTTGCTTCGCTTGGCTCGCAAGAAAAAAAACTCATTAGAACGGCGATCACTTTTTCGGATTATAACAGCCAGCGTATCACGTCGTTGCGAGGAGCGCAGTGACGCAGCAATCTCCCCGCCGGTCATTTTCTCTGCTTCTTCTGACATTTCTAAATCTAACCTCGTCACACCCTCACTCTACTCCCTCTACTCCTGTAAAAAACCGTACCCCGGTTTTCTCTGTCGTGCCCTCCCGTGACTCTGGTTCTCCTGTTCAATCCAACCTCGTCGATCCCTCTGACTTTTGCGTGATCGTATCTCTCGTTACCTCTAGAAAAAAGGCCGCGCTTTTAGCGCGGCCTTGGTTATTCTTCTTTAGCGGAATTTTGCAGTTTTTCCTTTTTCTTTTCTTCCTCGATCGCCTGCATGCCCCGCTCCATGACCATCTGTGTGGCATAATAGCGTTGCTCTTCTTCGGTCATGTTGTCGCCGGCGTCTTTCACGGCCCAATAACCCTTGAGCAGGCTGAAGCCCAGCTGCAGCAGCGAATACGCCAAACCGCAGAAGAAAAAGAGAAAGACCCTCTCGATTAAGGTTTCTGAGGGAATGGCGAACAGAACCGCCATAATCAGCACGATAAACAAGCCCCGTTCAAACGTAGATAGCGGCGGCGCGTTCATCGCCGCGCGCACTAATATCGGCCGCCAGGAAGCCTCTTCCCGGTTCATCGCCATACGCAGAGCTAATTGCCCGCCCCGGCTGCCCAGCCATTCTCCCAAATACAACATCACCGTCACCGCGGCGAAGTAAATTAACGTTCCCATGTTACCTCTACCTCCTTAGGTCACCAAAAAGTGCGTTCTTGCGACTCGCATCTTCTTATTATAAAGTAAGACTATAAAAAAGAAAATGCCAGGTCTTTCCAAAAAGGCCGGCCAAGGAGGTTTTCTCATGAAAGTAGTCGCTTTTAACGGCAGCCCTCACAAAGAGGGAAACACATTTCATTCCTTGCAAGTTGTAGGCCAAGAGCTCACCGCCGCCGGCATCGAGTTTGAAATCGTCCAGGTCGGAAGCAGCAGTCTCCGGGGCTGTACGGCCTGTAACGGCTGCGCCAGAAACAAAAACGAGAAATGCGTTTTGCCTGGGGATGAGCTCAATACTTGGATTCAAAAAATGAAGGAAGCCGACGGCATCCTCTTGGGTTCGCCAGTTCATTACGCCGGCATCGGCGCCACCATGAAATGCTTCTTGGATCGAGCCTTCTATGTGGCCGGCGTCAACGGCGGTTTGCTGCGCCACAAGGTAGGCGCCAGCGTTGTCGCCGTACGCCGCAGCGGCGGCAGCAGCACCTTTGACGCCTTAAACCACTATATTACCTACTCCGAAATGCTGCTGCCAGGCTCCAATTATTGGAACATCGCTCATGGCACAACGCCCGGCGAAGTGCTGCAGGATGAAGAAGGCCTGCAACTGCTGCGCGTTCTCGGCCGCAACATGGCCTGGCTGCTCAAATCGTTGGATGCAGCCAACAATTTGGTTCCGCCTCCAGCGGCAGAAAAGAAAATCTTCACCAACTTTATCCGCTAACAGGGGTTCAGGCATACGAAAATTCGAACAGCCACGAAAGTAATCAGAGGGCTCGAATGAGCAAACAGCTCCGCAGCGTTAACCAACGCCGCGGAGCTGTTTTACGCCTATTCTCCCTTGGAAGAAATCTCTTTTTTGGCAGGTATCTGCTCGATTTCGTCGAAATCAGCCCAGAAGAGCACTCCAGCCGGCGTGTTCTCTGCACCAAAGGCATTGCCATGGGCTTCCTGGATGGCGCGGACAATGGACAAGCCCAGGCCATGACCGCCGTATTGACGGGTGCGGGCCTTATCTACCTTGTAAAAGCTGGTCCAAATTTTGTCCAAGCTATCCTCAGGAATAGACTTCCCCGTATTTTCCACACGGAGCCGCCAATGACGCTCCGCCGGCTCCAGCCAAAGGCGAACTTTGCGCTCGCCATCGGCATGAGAAAAAGCGTTCGTAAGGAAATTGGTTATGATTTGCTCGGCTCCCAGCACGTCGCCATACACAAAGCAAGGCGTTGCCGCATCCACAGTCAAAGCAATCTCTTTTTCCGCCAACAAGGCTTTATATTTCTGAGCCACATCCACCGCCAAACCGGCTAAATCAAATTCCTCCCACTGCAGATGCCCTGCGCCGCTTTCCAGTTGCGACAAATTCAGCAAGCTTTTGACCAGCTTATCCATCTTCTGCGCCTCATCGGCAATGACCGAACAGTAGTAACGCTGACTTTCTTCGTCAATAACCACATGTTCCTGCAAGCCCTCGGCATAGCCCATAATCAAAGCCAGCGGCGTCTTTAACTCATGGGACACTGCAGAAACGAAATCCTTGCGCATCCGGTCCAAGCGTCGTTCTTTTTCCACATCTTCTTGTAGTTGACGGTTTTGCTCCTGCAATCGATCCATGGCTTCTCCCAACTGTTTTGACAAGTGATTAATGCTGCTCCCCAGTTCTCCCAGCTCATCGCGGCGCTGTGTTGTCCACTTTTGGGAAAAATCGAGTTTAGCCATGCTCTGGGCAATACGATTCAGCTCCAAAATGGGCGCCGTAAAACGCCGGGCAAAGAGGAAGGCCCAGCAGCTTCCCGCCAAAAGCGCAATGAAGCCGGCAAAAAGCATAAACTGAGCTGCCAAATTGGCGCTTTCCGAAACAGGCGCGAGCGGCTGCCGCACAATAAACGAATCGCCGTTAGACAGCCAATGACGCCATACGAGAAAGTCGATCTTTAGATCTAAGTCCTGCTGTGTTTCCACTACGGTGTGTTCATCCACCCAATGTCGATCTTTATCAATATGCTTAGGCGGTCCATGCAGTTGCTCATTGGCGCTGGAACCTATGCTTCCCGTCATGCGCCGCACGCGCAGGGGACCAAAGGAAGTGTATTTTACATTTTTATCCTTGTCCAAAATGACGACGCCAGCGCCCAAGGTGCTCGCCAGACGCTCTAGCTCCAATTCAATGCGTTCCGGATCACCGTCATATTGGTCCGCCACCGCCCGGCTGCTGACTAGAAGAACCGACTCTTTCTGCCACAGGTAGTAACGCTCCAGGCCAAAATCAATGACAACCCAAACGAGAATGCCAAAGAAAGAGACCAGCGCCAACAGCGAAACAAAGAGTTTCGTGCGTATGGAAACCATTAGCGTTCCCCCTCAAAACGATAGCCATAGCCGCGAATGGTCTGCACCAGCGCAGCTTGATCGCCCAGTTTGCCCCGCAAACGGGTAATATGGGTATCTACGGTACGCAAGTCTCCATAGTAGTCGTAGTTCCAAACCTGGTTCAATATCTGCTGACGGCTGAGCGCCTTGCCCCGATGTTCCACTAAATAGCTGAGCAGCTCATATTCCTTCGGGCTCAGTTCCAGCGGCTGTCCGTCAATAAATACCTGCCTGGCCGCCGCGTCAATACTAAGACCTCCAGGCAGCATAGCCCGTCCGCCGCCATCTAGGCGCCGAAACAGCGCATTAACGCGGGCCGTCAAAATTTTGGGGCTGAAGGGCTTGGTCACATATTCATCCGCTCCCAATTCAAACGCAAAGAGCTGGTCCATCTCCTCGCTGCGCGCCGTCAGCATAATCACCGGAATGTCGCTGGTGCGGCGAAGCTCCCGACACACGGTCCAGCCGTCCTGCTCCGGCATCATGACATCCAAAATAACCAAGTCCACTCTTTCCGTACTCAACCGTTCCAGCGCCTGCCGGCCATCGCCGGCTTCCACTATTTGATAGCCTTCGCGCCGCAAAAAATCTCCGATTAACTTGCGCATCCGCTCTTCATCATCCACTACCAAGATGGTTCGTTCCATATGGCAACGCTCCTTTTGTGACTTCTCTTATTTAGCATACGGTTCTCAACAGGCAAAATCAACCATCTCAGAGGCTTAACGCGAAATATCAGAGGACCGACACAGAACAGACACAAAATTGTAACAATGAAAATTCATAATTCAAGATATACATAAGTACCTTGCCGCGATGCGGTTATTTTAGCAGGAGGTGGCCATCATTAAAAATCCGCTTCACGCCGTTCCTAAAAAATATATTGCCCTGGCCCTCATTCTCGTTTTTGCAGCAGGCGGCGCCTGGTGGTATCAAGCGCGCCAAAAGGCGGCCTCTGTTCCCAGTATCAACACAACAACCGTCGGCCGCGAAACCATTCAGAGCGTAGTGTCTGCTACAGGCACCATTTCCGCCGTGAACTCGGTCGATATTTCTTCGCGCGTAACCGGCCTCATCCGAGAACTGCGAGTAAAAGAAAATGACTGGGTCACCGCCGGGCAGGTGCTCGTCGTTCTCGACGACAGCAGCCTCCAGGCGCAAGTAGCCCAATACCGGGCGCAGCTTGCCAACTACGAATCCATTTACGCCCGCAGCCGCCAGCTCGCCGCGGGGGGCGGCGAATCGGAACAACAACTCGACGCGGACCGCACCAATTACCTTGTAGCCAAAGCCAATTACGACAACTACGCTTCGCAGCTCGGCTACTATGTTATTACCTCCCCCATTACCGGGCTGGTCGTTGGCAAACCCACGCCGGAAGGCCAAACGGTCGCTCAAGGTATATCCACGCCGCAGGTCATCATGACCATTGCCGATATGTCTAAAATGCAGATCAAGGTTATGGTGGATGAAACCGACATCGGCAAGGTGCAAAACGGCCAACAAGTAAGCTTCACCGTAGACGCGTACCCTAATCGAACTTTCACTGGCGTAGTAAGCAATATTTCCCGCAGCGCCACTACCACCTCCAATGTCATTTATTATCCGGTATATGTAGACATTAACTCCTCTGACGGCCTGCTCTTCCCGACAATGACCGCCAGGGTAAGCATTCTGATTTCCAAACGGGATCAGGTGCTGGCCGTACCTACCGGTGCAATTAAAGAAGAAGGCGGCCGCAAAACATTACAGGTGCTGCAAGACGGTAAAGCCATCAATGTCACCGTAGAAACCGGCTTAAGCAATGATGAAAAAGTAGAAATCAGCAGCGGTTTGGACGAAGGAGCGCAAGTAATCCTGCCCACGGCCAAAGCCAAAACAGCGAGCAGCAACCAAGGGCCGCCGCCTCGCCTTTAAGGAGCACGCCATGAGCATTATTGTTTTAAAGGACATCACCAAAACATACCACATGGGCGATACCGCAGTCCATGCCTTAAACCATGTCACCCTAGGTATTGACAGCGGCGAATTTGTCGCGATTATCGGCTCTTCCGGTTCCGGCAAGTCCACTCTAATGAATATTGTCGGCTGCCTAGACCGCCCGACGAGCGGTTCTTACCAATTGGAAGGCAAGGAGGTAGCTACTTTGGACGAATCCGCTTTGGCCGCTGTGCGCAACGCCAAATTAGGCTTTGTTTTCCAGAATTTTAACTTGCTGCCGCGCATGTCGGCCCTGCAAAATGTTGCTTTACCCTTGGTATATGCCAATATGCCAAAAAAAGAACGGCTGGAGCGCGCAGCGCAGCATCTGGAAAAAGTCGGCCTGGGAGACCGCATGCATCATCGGCCCAATGAGCTCTCCGGCGGCCAGCGGCAGCGGGTGGCCATCGCCCGGGCCCTTGTCAACGATCCTCCCATTCTCATCGCCGACGAGCCCACTGGCAACTTAGATACCAAATCCAGCTTGGAAATTATGGATATTTTTACCGCGTTGCACCGGCATGGCCGTACATTGATCATGGTTACCCACGAGCCGGATATCGCCGCCTATGCGCTGCGCACCATCCAAATGCGCGACGGCCAAATAGTGCAAGACTCACAACGCGAAGAGGAGGCCTAGGCATGTTTTGGGAAAGCATACTTATCGCCTGGGAGGGCCTGATCGCCAATAAACTGCGCACCGCCCTGACCATGCTGGGCATCATCATCGGCGTCGGCGCCGTTATCGCCATGATTTCCATCGGTCTGGGAGTACAGCAGAAAGTTCAATCGTCTATTTCCAGCCTGGGCAGCAATCTGCTTGTCGTCATGCCTGGTGCCAGCTCTTCCGCCGGCGGCGGCGTCCGCCAGGCGGCCGGCTCCAATATCACCCTCACCTATACGGATGCCAAAGCCATCGGCAAATCGGTCAGCGGCATCGCCAACCTAGCTCCCGCAGTCAGTTCCTCCTACCAGCTGGTCTATGGCAATCAAAACTGGAAAACCTCGGTACAGGGAACGACGCCGGACCAACAGGCCATCCGCAGCTATACTCTGGCTGCCGGCTCCTTTATCAGCAGCCGTGACGAAAATGACCGCGCCCGGGTGGTGGTGCTAGGCAACACGGTCGCTACCAATCTCTTTGGCAACGCTTCCGCCGTTGGCAAAATGATTCGAATTGACAAGGCGCCGTTCCGCGTCATCGGCGTCCTAGACGCCAAAGGCCAATCCTCCATGGGGCAAGATCAAGATGATATTGCCATCATCCCCATCACAACCGCCCAGGAACGCCTGCTGGGCATTACGTATATTCACTCGATCAGCGTACAAATGGAACGTGAAGATTTATTAGACAAGGCCCAAGAAGACATTACAACCCTCTTGCGCTCCCGCCATCACTTGGCGGCGACAGCGGAAAATGATTTTTCCGTCCGTAACTTGACAGCGCTGATGAGCACGATGCAGGAAACCACCGGCACCATGACCATCTTCTTAGGTGCCATTGCCGCCATCTCCCTCTTGGTCGGCGGCATCGGCATTATGAATATCATGCTGGTATCCGTCACCGAACGCACCCGGGAGATCGGCATCCGCAAAGCCATCGGCGCCACCTTCAGCAACATCCTGCTGCAGTTTCTCATCGAAGCCATGGTGGTCAGCGTCAGCGGCGGTTTAGTAGGCATCTTTCTCGGCATCGGCGCCGCTTACGCCATTACCTCGGTCTTCGGCTGGCAGACTGTCATTTCGCCGCTCTCCATCGGCGCTTCCTTCGGCATTACTGTCGTGATCGGACTGTTTTTCGGCATTTACCCCGCCAGAAAAGCCGCGCTCCTAGACCCTATCGACGCGTTGCGTTACGAATAGCAGATTTCCCGCAATTCAGAATAGTACTTCTTTGATTTTTTCAGCTCTCTTTTCTAGTCCAATTATCCTATGTATGTTATACTGAACATATATTTAATAGTATATGCACTACGAAGCCCATATTGTTGCACAATATGGGCTTCTTTTTCAATATTTTTTAAAGCCCGTTTCACGGCTAAACAGCTAACAGGAGAATCACACTATGCTGAAAACCTTTATGTCGCTGCCTCAGCCTATGCCAGAAAGCATTTTAGACCAATTTCCTTGTCCGGTCTCAAAAATCGACCGCAACTACTACATACTGTACCGTAACACAGCCTCGGTGCGCAGCAACGGCCCCACGCCGCCGGAGGCTTACGCCAGACATTGCTACGAATGGATCGGACGCTCTGAGCGCTGCCCGCAGTGCGCCGTCGCCCAAGCTTTCGCCAGCGGCCGTGTAGAAACGCAAGAAAAGTTGAATTTTACAGAAGACCAACGCTTGGTCCGGCTGGAGCAAACAGCCATTCCCGTCTTTGCCGTCAACGGTGAAATCGCTTATGTGCTTGAGGTGGATCTGGACACTACGGCTACCTTGACCTTGCAGCAAGATAACGAAACTACCTTTACGCAAACCATTTTTGCTTTTGCGGAACTCATTGAAAAACGCGACGCCTATACAGGACGCCATTCGGCCAACACCTGCTCCATCGCCCTTAAGCTGGGACAGCAGTTGGGCTTACCTTCAAACAAGCTGGATGATCTTTCCACGGCCGCTCTTTTGCACGACATCGGAAAAATTGGCATCCCCGAGTCCGTGCTGCTCAAACCTGGCCGTCTTACCGAAACAGAGCGCCTGCAAATTCAAGAACATCCTCGCATCGGCTATGATGTTCTGTGCAAAGTGAACCGGTTTGCACATCTTGCCGACTATGTCCTCTACCATCACGAATGGATGAACGGCAGTGGCTATCCTACCCAGCGCAGCGGCGATGACATCCCGCTTTTGGCGCGTATTCTCAGCGTAGCCGATGTTTTTGAAGCCCTTACCGCACACCGAGTCTACCGTCCGGCCATGTCAAAAGAACAGGCTCTTTCCATTATTCAACAGGGATGCGGCAGCCAATTTGACGAAAAAGTAGTCGCCTGCCTGCTCTCGTTACCCGATATTCATTAAATTGGCTTCACGCCAGGAGGTGTTTAACTATGTCAGCTTTCCGCAATTGGAACATACGCTTAAAAGTTCTTAGCGTCGCTGCCCTGCTAGGGCTGTTTCTGCTTTTAAGCAGCGCAGTGGGCCTCTATGTAACCAATCAGTTGACGGAGGAATTGAATTCACTGCACGCCAAGGAAATGCAGCAGGCATCCTTAGTCAACGCCATTCGCACCTATACTCGCGGCATTGAAGTATCGATCACTACCTATTTGCTAGCGCCTTTAAACCAAGAACAGCAGACGGATTTACTAAAAAAAGCGGAGAAATATTCACAAACCCGTACAGAGCTTATCAGCCGTTTGGAAAAAGTTGACCTCAGCCCGGAAGACCGGAACTTGCTGGCTCAAGCAAGAGAAGCCAACCAAAAAGCCGTCGCTGCCCGCAAGAGCGCTTTTGAGCTGCGGAATGCAGGGCAAAACGCCGCCGCCTGGTCTACTTATTTCTCCCAAGCGCAGCCCAATCTGGACAAGGCCAACGAACTGCTGCTCACCTTAAACGAGCATGCTGAACAAAGCGCTCTTATCGCTAAAGAACGAGCCGAGGCCATGACTTCCAGCAGCCGCTGGCTGCTGCTTGGCTTTTCCCTGGCCGCCCTTTTCTGCGGCGCTTGCTTTTCCTTCTGGCTGGCAGGCCATATCTCTGCTTCCCTGCAGGCTGTCACCCGCCGCGCCGGCGATGTAGCCGCAGGCGATTTATCCGGCAAAGACCTCGCCATCGAAGGGCAAGATGAAATAGGACAACTAACGAATTCTTTTAACGGCATGCAAGGAAAGCTGCGCCATTTGGTCAGCACTTCCATCACTTCCGCTGATCAAGTAGCCTCGGCGGCGGAAGAATTGACCGCCAACGAAGCCCAATGCGCTGAAGCAGCCCAGCAAATCACAGCGTCTCTGGCCATTGTCGCCGAAGCAGCAAAAGGCCAGCAGCAGCACGTAGAAAAGACGTCCGCAGCCATTCAAGAAATTTCGGCCAGCACCCAGGAGGTTTCGGCTACCGTAGAAAACCTGGCTCAAGAAGCGGCCGCAGCCGCCAAGACGGCTGAAGACGGCGGCGCCGCCGTTCGGGAAGCAGTACATAAAATCCAAGACGCCGCCCAAAATTCGGAAGCAGTCAAGCAAACCATGACCCACCTGGAAGAAGGCTCTAAGAAGATCGCGGAAATTGTCGGCGTCATTACCGCCATTGCCGACCAGACCAACCTTCTGGCCTTAAACGCCGCAATTGAGGCGGCTCGAGCCGGCGAAGCGGGACGGGGCTTTGCCGTTGTCGCCGAAGAAGTGCGCAAACTGGCCGAAGACAGCGCCAAAGCCGCCGGTAATATTGGCGAGTTGATTGCAGAAAACGAACGCAGTATGGTCCAAGCGCTTGCTACCACCAATAGCGCCGGTTCCGTTCTGCTGGATGGCGCCAACAGCGTCGACGCCGCAGGCAGGCAATTCTCCCAAATTGTCGCTTCTATTGAAAACTTGGCCGTAAATTGCAAGTGCAAGTTGAACACTTTGGTAAAGTAGAACGGTAGTTTAAATTAAGCAGCATAAATAGAGTCGAGAAAGTCTTCGAAAAGCTCCTCGGGGGTCCTATATCCGAGGCGTTTGCGCGGAAGAGAATTTATATTATCAGCAAATCCCAACACATCTTCAGAAGTATACCGCTCCATAGAAACGCCTTTTGGAATGTACCTGCGTAAGAGGCCGTTATGCCTTTCGTTTACGGCTCTTTCCCAAGATGAATAAGGATGTGCAAAGAAAACGTCCGTGCCCCATTGCTGAACGTCTGCAAAATCTTCAAACTCAGGGCCGTTATCAGTGGTTATTGTTTTGAAAATGGTACTGAATTGGCCGCCATACTCGCTGTATAGCTGCTTCATGGCATTCATCACAGCTTCACTGGTTTTGCCAGGGATGTGAATGGCAAGATAATGGTCTGTGACGCGTTCAATCAGCGTCAAAACGACAGCTTCTTTACCATTGCGCTGGCCAACCACCGTATCGGCTTCCCAATGCCCTAACTCGATACGTTCCTCAACAATAGCGGGACGCTCATCGATACTACGGCCCTTCAGTCGTTTATGCTCATGGGTTTTAGTCTTTCGGCGTTTGCGTTTAAGCACTTCCGGCACATCAAAGAGCGACAGCGGCAGGTTACCAGATGCCAGCTCGTTATATAGCGTTTTGGTACAAACCATCTGCTCTTTAGGGAATTTGTTATGAAGCTTTGCATGGCCTACACAAGCATCTAAGGACCACTTATGGCTGCGAACTTCTTTAACCACCCATTTGATAAAGGCCGAGCACTCCGTTATGCGATGTGTTTTCTTGCAGCGCTGTCTGTTGGTCTTGTAGACCGCGTGGCCTCGTTTGGCGTTGTATTCGGGCGCACGACCTCTGTGGCTTTTGCGCAGCGGTGTTCCCCGGCGCAGCTCATTCATAACTGTACTTGGCGAGCAATTGATGGCTTGGGCGATCTTGCGCAATGAGTAACCTTGCTTCTTTAAGTGCTGAATAGCGCCTCGGTCTTCCCGGCCTAAGTGCTGGCCGCGCTTGCGTTCTGGCTCT
>SAAJ01000089.1 GCA_009929485.1 Negativicutes bacterium | reverse complement strand
GTAGAATGAACTTCCATTGCCGCGCTAATCACCTTGCCACGAAGCTGTTCCAACCCCATCGTAACACCTCGATTCACGCTTAATTGATTTTCTCTTTCGTGCCCTCGCTTTACTCCCTCTGCTCTTGTTAAAAGATTGAACCCGCATCGATCCTGCTAAACTCAACGCTTCGCTTCTTGCTTTTTTAGGCACGTAACATCATATCTAGACCCTAATATAATGCCGTTCTTCGCAGCCCTCCCTCTACTCACTCTACTCCTGTTAAAATATCGTTACCCCTTCAGTTCCTGGAGTTTAGGACCTAAGAGGCGTTTATACCCTTCTACGCCAGGCTGGTCGAAGGCGTCGACGTTTGCTAATTCGCCCTCGTAGGCCACG
The DNA here is from genome assembly GCA_009929485.1 of Negativicutes bacterium. Classification (GTDB taxonomy): domain Bacteria; phylum Bacillota; class Negativicutes; order Anaeromusales; family Anaeromusaceae; genus Anaeromusa. The sequence goes on along the minus strand of SAAJ01000089.1, from coordinate 3,169 downwards.
GACAGAGCCAATAAGTACAGCAGCTCCCCGATATGGTACGCATTTAGCTCCGGCAGCGTAAAGACCGCGCTAAAACGTCCATCCGCCGCCAGAGCCTCGGCATTGGCCTGCCGCGCGGCTTCCAGCGCCTGGCCCATCGTCACGCCAGCCATGGCCGCCAGTTTCGGAATCTGCGGGAACACATCCGGAATCACCCGGTCCTCCGCCCACTTTCCAACCCGCACGAACTGAAGCACCTTGTCCTGCGGCCCGTCCTGGTGCTGCTGCGTTTGGGCATGCATGTCCGTCGTACCCACCGCCACAATCGGCGTGCGCCCGTAATAGACCGTCTCGCCCTCGCGATTCTGGCGCTTGCCCAGAGACTCCGCCAAAAGCTGTACATACCACTCCGCTACCGATTTCATATCGTCGCTGTAGGGCATGAAGACCTCGCTCGTCCGCCCGTATTTCTGCGCCGCCAAGTATTTCAGCGCCGCATTCAGCATGGCCGGATTGCTCCAGACATCCTCACCCCGGCAGGCTTCATCCATCGCCCTCGCCCCTGCCAAAAAAGCGTCAATATCAAAACCGCAGCATGCTGCCGTCACCAGGCCCACTTCGGAAAAAATACTGAACCGTCCGCCCACGCCGTCCGGCACGGAAAACCGCTCCCAGCCCTCTGCCGCCGCCAGCTTGCCCAAAAGCGTCGCCTGCGCTCCTTGGGCCGGATCGGTTACCGCCACAACCTCTAGCTCCACCCCAGCCACACCGCGCAGCTCCGCCAGCGCCGCCATAAAGCAGGCCATCGTATCCAGCGTCGAGCCGGACTTGGAAATGACTACCAGCATTACCTTGTACGCGCCGCCGCCATGCACCGTTTTCACCTGCGCGTCATACTCTACTTGCTCCAAAAGCGCCTGCGTCCGCCGAGGATCAATGTTGTTACCGCTGAAGTACAGCTTCGGCCAACCGCCGCGAGCTTCCTTGTGCTTCTGATTCCAGAACTCGCCGCAGGTCAAATCAAAAATCACCTTATTTCCCAAATAAGAACCGCCAATACCAAAAAAGACAACCGCGTCAAAATCGGCTTTTACACGCTGTCCAAAAGCCTTTAATTGCTGCAGAGACGAAGGCGAATTCAAATGCTCCTCCGCCACAAAAGGCAGCTGTGAAAACAAAACTTTTTCCGGCGTGCCGTCCTTCGACAAATGCCCCCGTACCACGCCGCTTTGCCGCATCTCTTCCATCGCTGCGTGCGCCGCCTGCAAACGCTCCTGCAAAGCCGCAACTGCTTCGGGCTCCACCCGTCCCTCGCCATATAAAAGCGTATAATCAAAAGAAAAACCGGATGCCAATGTCAGTACTGCTGCCAAAAGCCTCACCCTTTCTTTTATCCTGTTATGTCATGTATTCGAACTTTTGGCAAAACATTCCTGCCACAAATAAAAAAAGGGCGTTATTTCACAGCCCCTTAACAATTTGTTCTATTTTGTTCTTCTTGAACCTCGTCCCCGTTCAACACCGGCCCCAACGTATGCAGCAAGTATTTCAAAAATCCATCTCTTAAATCCGAACGCTTCAAGGCATACTCCACCGTCGCCTCTAAAAATCCCTGTTTATCGCCGATATCATAGCGCCGCCCTTCAAACTGATAGGCATAAATCGGTTTCGTTTTGCCCAGCGTGCGCAACGCATCGGTCAGCTGAATTTCGCCCCCCGCTCCTGGCGGCGTCGCTGCCAGAATATCAAAAATCTCCGGTTCAATTACATAGCGTCCCAGTACAGCCAGCCGTGAAGGAGCTTCTTCCACTGTTGGCTTCTCTACTAAATCCAGAGCTTTCCATAAGCGTTCCTTTTCTCTTTGCGCCTTCACAATTCCATAACGGCTTACCTGCCGTTTCGGTACTTCCTGTACGCCTAACACCGAACCGCCGCAGTCCTCATACACCTCAATCAACTGCTTTAAGCAAGGGACCGCCGCATCCACAATATCATCACCCAGCATAACTGCAAAGGGTTCATCTCCTACAAACTGCCTGGCGCACAATACCGCATGCCCCAAGCCCCGCGCCTCTTTCTGGCGGATATAATGAATATCTACCTCCGATATTTCCTGCACCAAGCTCAGCAAATCATATTTCCCACTAGCTTTTAAAGAATATTCCAATTCCAAGTTCCGATCAAAATGATCTTCGATCGAGCGCTTATTGCGTCCGGTAATAATCAAAATTTCTTCAATGCCCGAGGCTATCGCTTCTTCTACAATAAACTGGATAGCCGGCTTGTCTACAATCGGCAGCATTTCCTTCGGCTGCGCTTTCGTCGCCGGCAGAAAACGAGTTCCCAAGCCGGCTGCCGGGATAATGGCTTTGCGAATTTTAGCCTGCTTACACATAATACTACACCACCTATCGTGATTTAAAGAGCCAACGCTGCAGTAGCCAACAACTGCCTATCCCCATAACCCCCCCCAATGTATCAATCCCCACGTCACCGACCTGCGCCGAACGGCCAGGTACAAAAAGCTGGTGCCATTCATCCAAGCAGGCTATCGCCATACAGCCAGCCAGCAACCAAAGCCACTGTGTCCTGCTTGGCAGCCACCAGCCGATCGTCCACGCAAAATAAGACAGTAAACAGCCCAAAAGAAAATATAACGACCAGTGAGCCCCTTTGCGGACAAAACGCTCTATCTCATTAGTGGCCTCCTGGAGCGCCCCCCCCTGCCTCCAGCCAATACATTGTAGCGCAGTAGCCACAGGCTGGGCTATCTTACGGCTTAACCGAGCCGAATCCCCTGCAGGCTGAGCCGACAAAGAAAAACTCAACAGCAGCCACGCAAGTAAAAAAAAGAGCGCTAAAATTATTTTTCCCTGTGGGTATCTTACTGCCATAAAACTCCCCCAATCTGCTCTTGGTCTCACCAGTAAAGTAATCTAATTATTGTGCCACCTCAAATTCTACTCAAATTGCAGTACACCTAAGCAAGGTTCAAATCGCCATAGTAAATATTTGCAATTCACTTTTTATCATTTCGGTTGATTGTAAAATGAAGTTGAACACTTAAGAAAAAGTCCATAGTGACTTTTCTTCGTATGGTAGAATGGAGATCTCACAACACCATCACCAAAGAGGAGGCAATCACTATGGACTGCCATGATTATATCATACAAGAGCCAGAACGCAAGCG
>SAAJ01000015.1 GCA_009929485.1 Negativicutes bacterium | reverse complement strand
GTTTTTCTATATTTCAAGGCCTATATTGAAAATAAGATGACCTTAGAAGCAGCAAGGATTCAAAGCTGTTTTTGAGGTGCGAAAGTTGAGTTAATAATAAAACTGATTATTTTTATGCTTGCGAGAAGTTTAGAGAGCTGGTACTCGATCGGTATGGAGAGTAGCGCAGGTATTTTTTTTGATGAATAATTATTGCCAGGGTCAGCACAACCAGCGCAGAACAATTACAACGTCTTACCGCCCAAGTATCACACCTGACAAGAGTAATAGCAGCTAAAAAAATGGTTGCTGGTAGATGTATATATCTGGACATTGCATCAAGCAAAACTGGTTTCTCACGGAAAGAGTTCTAATGGATGCTGCAGGAGTGCCAAACGCATAATTTTCATAACGTTTCCAAGTGAATTCATTTTAGAGCCTGAAATTGAAATACTATGACTGTAAATAGTCAGCATTGCATGATAAAATATTGTTAAGCGTGAAGATACTCGCTGTGGAAGTGCGGCGGTGGTCTTCACCAAAAAAATTTGCCGCAACCAATAGGTATGGTTTCCCACAGTTCTGCTGGAGTTTTGGGGACCATCTGTCCGCTGTAGGCATAGAAGGAGTAGAAATATGAAAGTAGTCGCTGAGACGAACATTAAAGAATATCCCATGATAGCCAAGGGGAAGGTACGGGATATTTATGAAATTGATCAGGAAACACTATTGTTGGTAACCACCGACCGCATGTCGGCGTTTGACGTGATTATGGATAGACCCATTCCTTTCAAGGGCGTGGTTCTAAATCAGATAACCCTATTTTGGATGGAGAAATTTCAGGATATAGTTCCCAACCATATTATTTCCGCTGATACTAAGGATCTGCCTGACAACCTCAAGCCCTACTGCGATGAATTGGAAGGGCGATTCTTGCTGGCGAAAAAAGCCAAACCATTGCCCTTGGAATGCATTGTGCGCGGACACATTACCGGTTCTGGTTGGAAGGATTATCTAGCCAAAGGATCGGTTTGCGGACATGTCTTGCCAAAGAATCTCGTTGAATCCGCAAAATTGGAGGAGGTTCTCTTCACTCCCTCCACAAAGGCGGAATTGGGAACTCACGACGAAAACATTACCGAGGAAGAGGGGGAGAAACTCATCGGCAGTGAGTTGTATAAGAAGTTGCGCGAAACTTCCGTTGCTATCTTCAAGCAGGCGCGCGCATATGCCGAGACTCGCGGCATCATCATTGCAGATACCAAGTTCGAATTTGGTCTTCTTGACGGGAACCTGATATGGATCGATGAAGCCCTGACTCCGGATTCTTCTCGCTTCTGGCCGCAGGAAGGATATGAACCTGGCAAGTCCCAGCCGAGCTTCGACAAACAAATTCTGCGCGACTGGCTAACTAAACAACCTTGGGACATGACGCCGCCTCCTCCGGCTCTGCCAGACGAGCTGGTTCTTGAAACCGCAAAGCGCTATGTTGAAGCATACCAGCTGCTCACTGGTAAGGAGCTTGGAGTGAAACTTTAGACTATATTTACTCCTCTTTTTTTAAAAACTTAAGGTCCTCGAAAATCCAATTACGCCAATCGGTATCGCCTTTCTATCAAAATACACGTCGAGTGCGTGGCGTTGATAGAACGGGAAAAGTCTTAAACCATAAGGATTACGGCTTTTTAATGAATCGAATAGGTGTTTTACTTCTCCGCCTAGACATTGGGTTTAGGCGGATTTTTTTTCAACCATTGCCGCCTTAGCAAGTATGGAAAGAGTAAATCCGCAGATGCAGGCGCATTTTGGCATCGCTAAATGCTATAGACAACACCTATGTAGATTATTTCGTTCATTTTGGTGTAAGCGCTACTATTGCTTATTATGAGGATGCATGTATGATAAGTATAAGAAGACTTTTTGGGTGATATAGTCTTGCAGTGAATGAAAGGAGTAATGAAGATGGGACTTTATGATATTCATGTTCGAACCATTGAAGGTAATGAGCAGTCTATGGCCGAGTATAAGAATAAAGTTTTATTAATCGTCAACACTGCTAGTAAGTGTGGTTTTACTCCGCAGTACAGAGAACTGGAAGAGCTATACCAACTATATAAGCAGGAAGATTTTATCGTATTAGGCTTTCCTTGTAATCAGTTTTTGAAGCAAGAACCAGGCAGCAATGCGGAAATTCAGACGTTTTGCCAATTGAATTATGGTGTTAGTTTTCCGATGTTTGAGAAAATCAAGGTAAGAGGTAACGACGCTCATCCTTTGTTCAAATATTTAACAGAGCAGGCGCCTGGGTGGTTCGGAGATGCGGTGAAATGGAATTTCACTAAGTTTTTAGTTGACCGTCAAGGTAAGGTAATAAATCGTTACGCTCCCACCACAAATCCGAGAGAAATTGAGCCGGATATAGAAAAATTAATAAAAAATGAAGAGTAATATGGGAAGTTCCGCTGTTCGCCTAGGCATTAGCCCTAGGCGAATTTTTCTTATGTGCGTAAGCATTTTGCTCAAGAAACGTCAGCAAGAGCTGGGTGGCTGTATTTCGTAAAACGAAGGGCAAAGCAGGAGATTTTAGAAAGCGAGAGAATGTTATTAATAAATAATCGTAAGAAAAATGTATTGTTGAATTCTAAATAAACCTGATAGGGAAAATAGATACTGGCAATTTAGAATGAAAGTATAAGGAAGGTGATTGGCTTATGAAAGATATTACGGTGCTTATAACAGACTGGTGTCCGCATTGCAAAAGAGCAATTAATTGGATTGATGAGGTAAAGCAGGAGAATCCGAAATATAAAGAGATTAAAGTAGAAATCATTGATGAAGAGAAGACGCCTGAAATTGCCAAGCAATACGATTACTATTATGTTCCAACTTACTTTGTAGGAACGCGTAAAGCCTTTGAAGGCGGCACTACGAAAGAGATTGTGCGCAAAGTGTTTGAAGAGGCTAGTGAAATAGAAGCTTAGTTTTGAAGAGGTGGTCATTTTGAAATAACTTGCATGGAAAAAGGAGGAATTGTTATGGAATACCGCATAGAAAAGGACTCGATCGGGGAAATAAAAGTACCTGTTGATAAACTATGGGGGGCCCAGACACAGCGGAGTTTCGAAAATTTCCGTATCGGTACTGAAAAAATTCCACTGGAGTTGGTAGCGGTATTTGGCGTACTGAAACGAGCTGCCGCTGCTGTAAATAAGGACCTAGGCTTGCTGGATGAAGTTAGAGCCGACGCGATTATCGCAGCATGCGATGAACTGTTAGAAAATAAGCTGGAAGGAAACTTCCCTTTATCAGTATGGCAAACAGGCAGCGGGACCCAGTTTAATATGAATATTAATGAAGTGTTGGCCCATCGGGCTGAGCAAATTTTAGCGGCCAAGGGGCAAGAAATAAAAGTTCACCCTAATGACCATGTGAACCGTTCACAAAGCTCTAATGATATTTTTCCCACCTCCTTGCACGTGGCTGGGTTGACTCTGATTCGGAAGCAACTGTTACCGGCATTAGAGTCCTTACTGCATACGTTGCAAGGAAAATCGGAAGAGTTTAACAGCATCATAAAGATAGGGCGGACGCACTTAATGGATGCGACACCGTTGACACTCGGACAGGAAATCAGCGGCTGGGCGGGTATGCTGGAGAGAAATCAAACGATGCTTGTTACAGGCCTGGATTTTTTACGCAAGCTGGCTATGGGCGGGACGGCGGTTGGGACGGGAATCAATTCTCATCCTGACTTTGCCGTTGCCATTGCAGCCGAAATTAGTCGGCTTACGGGAGAGCATTTTGAGACGTCACCCAATAAATTTCATGCTCTTACCAGTAAAGATGAAATGGTGGCCGTACATGGCCTATTGAAAGCCTTGGCCGCGGATTTGATGAAGATTGCGAATGATGTCCGATGGTTGGCCAGCGGACCGCGCTGCGGCATTGGTGAAATTACGATACCGTCCAATGAACCGGGAAGTTCAATAATGCCCTCCAAAGTGAACCCCACCCAGGCAGAGGCGCTGACGATGGTAGTAACGCAAGTTTTTGGCAATGATACGACGGTGTCTTTTGCGGCGAGTCAGGGGAATTTCCAGTTGAATGTGTTTATGCCGGTTATTGCGTATAATTTTATACAATCCGTCCGGCTGCTTAGTGACGCTATGAATTCATTTAACGAAAAGTGTGCAGTGGGGATCGAGCCTAACTTGAAAAAAATTGACCATAATTTGAATCAATCCTTAATCTTGATTACTGGCTTAGTTCCGCTGATTGGATATGATAAAGCTGCTGAAATTGCCAAGAAGGCGTTTTATGAGAATATCACCTTAAAAGAGGCGGCTATGGCGACTGGGTATGTGAGTGAGGCTGATTACGATCTTTATATGGACCCTTCTAAATTGATAACGGCTCGTGGCTAGGAACTTCAAGTTTCTAGCACTCCCCAAGCGATTTACACTGGAATATACTCAGTACAAACAATGTTCGCCTAGACGTTATGTTTAGGCGAATTTTTTCTTTTAATAGGGGTTTTGAGAGATGGTTCTGATTAGTCAGTGGCTTGCTACGATGGGGGAGAAGTTATAGGCGATGGCTCATGGTAAGGCCTTGGAAAGTTCTTCATGGAATAAGGCGGCTGCTTTAGAAAAGAATCGATGTTGTTTCCAAATAAGGTAAACACGTGCGGGAAGCTTTGGATAAAGTGGACGAAAACAAAAAGGGCTGTCTTGGTTGGTCGAGATAATTCGATCCAAGCAGAGTGCATAGCCGAGGCCTTCTTTCACCATAAGAGAGGCGTTATAAAGAAGATTATAGGTGGTGACGATATGCAGCTGTTCTGGTTCTTTTTCCAACCAGTGGTAAAGTTCGTGAGTAGAGAGCGATTGTTGTGAGACGAGTAAAGGAACGTCCCATAGATCTTGGGCCAGGATCGTTTTTTTATTACTTAACGGAGAGTCCTTGCGCATGAGTACTCCCCAAGTGTCGGTATCCGGAAGTTCAAGAGAATGATATCGCTTAATATCGGAAGGCTCAATCAATACGCCAAAGTCTAACAACCCTTTTTCTAAACGTTCAATTACATCATCGGCTTTAGCACTGAAGAAATGATAATGTATCTGGGGATAGCTAGTTTGTAATTTTTTTGCGATTTTTGCTAAAAATTGCATAGCATAGGTTTCGCCGCAGCCAATATAGATATCGCCAGCCATTACGGCAGTAGCGTGTTGAAACTCCTGTTTCGTTTTTTCGGTTAGCGTCGTGATTTCTTCTGCTCGTTTGCGTAATAGCATACCCGCTTCGGTGAGCGTAGTTTTGCGCTTGCCACGATTTAGAAGCTGTACGCCGAGTTCTTCCTCCAGTTCGGAAAGCTGGCGTGAAAGCGTTGGCTGAGTAATATGAAGGATATCAGCAGCGCGAGAGATATTTTCTTCTCGCGCCACAGTTAAAAAATACGATAGAACTCGTAATTCCATAATGAACCTCCAGTTGAATAAATTAGCAGTGTGCTCTCTTTAAATTTTACAATGCCTTTTAAGCATCGTAAAGGATGCATGATAAGTATTGGTAATGAATATAATCGGGCGGTATAATTAGCAAAACAAATAAACCAACTCAAGCAATAATCAAAAGGAGATTGAATGAAATGAGAAGATATAGTCGGAAGTTGACGAGAATGATAGTGTGCAGCCTGGCCATTGGTTTTTGCGTTGCAGGCGGGATAGGGGAGGTATCAGCGGCAGAGAAAAAAATTCCGGCAAGGATTGAGGCCGATAAGAAGCTTCCGTCAGGGGATATGTCTAATGGTGCAGATAATTTCTACAAGAGTGATAAGGTTGATAGCCAACAAGTATCCTTCCACAATATTTATAATATGAAAGTGGCTGGAAACTTATTTGTACCGAAGACCCTAGATCAAAACAAAAAACATCCGGCCATCATTGTAGGGCATCCAATGGGCGCGGTAAAAGAACAAAGTGCAAATCTTTATGCGCAGAAAATGGCGGAGCAAGGGTATGTAACAATTTCTTTTGATCTTTCTTTTTGGGGAGACAGTGAAGGGCAGCCCCGTAATAGTGTGTCGCCAGACATCTACGCCGATGATTTCAGTGCGGCGGTAGATTATCTTACTACGTTGCCGTATGTTGATACAGAAAATATTGGCGTTATCGGTATTTGCGGCAGCGGTAGTTTCGCTATAAGTGAAGCTAAAATAGACTCTCGCTTGAAGGCGGTTGCTACCGTTAGTATGTATGATATGGGGGCCGCTACAAGAAATGCATTGCATCAAAGCCAGACACTGGAGCAACGTAAGCAGATGGTAGAGGCAGCTTCAAAACAGAGGACGGCAGAATATAGCGGAAAGCAACGAGTGTATGTTGGCGGAACAGCGGATACAGAAGCAGAAGCCACCTCGCCGATAGCAAAAGAATTCTATGATTTCTATCGGACTTCTCGCGGCTCGGCTGGAGATATTAAAAACCATACAACACACCCCACCATGACAAGTGGCGTAAAGTTCTTGAATTTTCATCCATTCAATGACCTCGAAATGATTTCTCCCAGACCGCTGTTGTTTATAACGGGTACAGAAGCGCATTCCCGTGAATTCAGTGAAGATGCTTATGCAAAAGCGGCTGAACCGAAAGAGCTATATTTGGTTCCTAACGCCGGGCACGGAGACCTTTATGATCGTACAGAGCTTATTCCCTTTGCTAAACTCGCAGAGTTTTTTGGAAAATACTTGAGATGAGATACTGAAGAATGGTTTGCGACTAGAGTAAAAGCAAATCGTAACCTATTTTAAAGTACAGCCATTGCAGCACAAGAGTTGTTCAATGGCTGTACCTTTTTATTTAAGAGGAACAGTACCCTTGGTATGCGGCAAAAGCAGGAGCATAGAAGTTGGTTCGTTAGAATTTGTTAAAACAAGAGAGGTATGCAGCCGTTGAAGAAGCAAAATGATTTACTCATAATGATCTTGACTGTAGGAGTTTTTGGTATTTTAAACACGGAAATGGGTATGGTCGGTATACTTCCTTTTATGGCGGAAAAGTTCCATGTCAGTATATCTCAAGCTGGTTTGCTCGTAAGTTTGTTTGCGTTAGTTGTAGCTATTTCCGGACCTACCATGCCACTTCTATTTTCGGGGTTTGACCGTAAGAAAGTGATGTTGTTGGTGCTTGGGATTTTTACGGCAGGAAATATTGTCGCCGTTTTTGCGCCTAACTTTGAAACGGCTCTGCTGTCGCGAGTGATTCCGGCTTTTTTTCATCCGATTTATTGCTCACTGGCCTTTTCGGTAGCGGCTGCCTCAGTTAAACCAGAAGAGGCTCCCCAAGCGGTAGCAAAAGTATTCATTGGCGTATCTGCCGGAATGGTTATTGGCGTACCTGTTAGTAATTTCATTGCCGCTGCGGTTTCGCTTGAGATGGCTATGGCGTTTTTTGCCCTTGTCACTGCGCTGGCGTTGCTGGCGACCTTTTTCTGGGTGCCTTCTATGCCAGTAGAGAAGCGGCTGTCTTATGGGGAACAGGTAAGGGTACTGAAAAAATCAGTAACATGGCTATCCTTGATCGCAGTGCTCCTGCTGAACGGCGCCGTATTTGGCGTGTTTAGCTATCTAGCAAAATATTTAGAAACGGTTACGCGTTTTTCCTGGAGTGCAATTAGCTTGGTTCTATTTGTGTATGGAATGGCCAATATTCTCGGCAGTATGCTTGCGGGGCGCTTGCTTACTAAGAATGCAAATAAAACGGTAGCCGCTTTTCCGTTTTTCTTGGGAGCGCTCTATCTGATTCTATTTCTAGTAGGTGAACTCACTATGCCTACGGCAGTGATTGTCTTTATTTGGGGCGTTTTAGGAGGAATCGGGGCTAATATCAATCAGTATTGGGTTTCCACAGCGGCACCGGAAGCGCCGGATTTTGCTAATGGGTTGTTTCTCACCTCCGCTAATTTAGGGGTGACGGTTGGCGCTGCGGTATGTGGCTATTTCATATCCGAAATTGGCATGGAATTCGTTATGCTTGGAGGCATTATTTTTGCCGTGCTAAGCAGCGGCTTTATTTTTATGCGTCTCTACTGCTCCACAACGGGCGGAAAAATAGCGCCTGAGGAAGAGTGCGAAAAAAGCGTAGCCTATTGATTGAGTGGTTTCCCAAAATGGAAAGCTCGCCAAAAGAACTTGACCTGGTGTTAACTCTAGGTGTTAGACTGATTTTGAAGTGCTGTTGTGGAAATGTTATAAACGGCACAGCGACGTAGTTGATTTACCTTGTCTACACAAACTGCTGTAAGGAGTGAATCAGATGATCATCTCGGAAGTAAGCGAAAAATACGGGTTAACGCATGATACACTGCGTTATTACGAACGAATCGGCCTTATTCCTCCGGTTAAACGAAGGCCTAATGGAATTCGCGAATATGATGACTATAGCTGTGGATGGATTGAATTTATTTACTGTATGCGAAAAGCCGGTCTACCTATAGAAACTCTTGTTGAGTATGTTCAGCTTTATCAACAGGGGGCAGCTACGAAAGAGGCCAGGAAGGGACTTTTGCTGGGGGAATATCGTCGTTTGGACGAACGCATTGTTGAATTGCAGGCCATTAAAAAACGTTTGCTGTGCAAAATTGACAATTACAATCATCTTGAGGAATCGGTAGAAACTATGGATAAAGATAAGCAAGCATGAGGCTTGTTGAAGCTGGAGAAGTATAAGTGAAAATAAAAGGGATAAATCGATTCATCCTGTTGTTGTTATCGGTTCTTTTGGCTTTCCTACTGACTGCTTGCAGCTTTACCGAGACTTCTGGGGTAACAGCAGTGAGTAATGCTGAAAATTTGGGTTCACCAACGTCAAACTTTAAAGCACTTACAGAAAGTAACCAGAGCCAACAAAGCGACCATGTTGAAAGTGAGAAAAGGATAAACGCAAAGATTACGGTTGGTGACAAGGTTTTCGCTGTGAAGCTTTATAATAACGAAACAACAAGAGCCTTGCTTGCGAAGCTGCCGATGACTGTTAGTATGACGGAACTGAATGGCCGGGAGAAATATTATCATTTATCAGAGAAACTGCCTGTCCAAGAGACAGAGACGCCTGCAACAATCCATGAGGGAGAGATCATGTGTTGGTCATCTAATAGCCTAGTACTATTCTATAATACGTTTTCCAATTCGTATGGTGGATACGTCAGACTTGGCTATATAGAAGACATTGCCGGGCTGAAAGAGATCCTGGGAAAGGGAGCTGTACAGGTTACCTTTGAAATCAGCAAATGATTAGTGAGTGCTTTAAGGCCTGATTACAAAAAACATGACAGGAGACAACTAGAATGAAAAATATCCTAATTATATCCACCAGCCCGCGCAAAGGGGGGAATTCTGAAATACTAGTGGATGAGTTCAAGCGAGGCGCTCTTGAAAGTGGGCATAACGTAGAGAAAATCTGTCTGTATGACAAAAATATTGGCTTTTGCAAAGGTTGTCTTGTTTGTCAGACTACTAAGAACTGCGTAATAGAAGACGATGCAAATGCAATTGGCGAAAAAATGCTTCATGCCGACGCGATAGTCTTCGCAACACCAATATATTATTACGAAATGTGCGGGCAGATGAAAACCTTGCTGGATCGTTCTAATCCCATTTTTCCTCAAAAGTATGCTTTTCGCGACATTTATTTACTAGCAGCATCAGCTGATGTAGATCCAGCTTCTATGGATGGCGCAGTAAAGGGCTTGCAAGGATGGATTGATTGCTTTAGTCTAACAAATTTGGCAGGGGTTGTGCGCGGAGTTGGAGCAACTCAGCCGGGAGATATCCGCAATTCACCGTCGATCTTGCAAGACGCTTATCAAATGGGAAAAAACGTTTGACTACAAAAGACCTTGCAATTTAAGCCAAAACAAGAAAGGGAGAGATTCAAAATGAGTGATTTAAGTAATAGTGTAATTTTCCCAAAAGGTAATAAAATGCCGGAGCCATACAATAAATACTTTGTCGGGCAAGCATATCTGGAGATGCTTGTACCCGGTGATAAGGAATTCAACTGCCCGATTGGCAATGTCACGTTTGAGCCGGGCTGCCGGAATAACTGGCACAAGCATCCAGGCGGTCAGATTCTCTTAGTTACAGGTGGCAGAGGCTGGTACCAGGAAGCGGGGAAAACGGCTTGCGAAATTAAGGCGGGCGACGTAGTAAAGATCGCGGCTAATGTGAAACATTGGCACGGTGCTGCGATAGACAGCTGGCTTGCGCACCTTTCCGTTGAAACAAATAGTCAGGCTGGCTCAGCAGAATGGTTAGAACCTATCACCGATGACGAGTACAATAAGCTCAATTCTAAAAATTAACCATAACCTAAATCAATCCTTAATCTTGATTACCGGCGTAGTTCCTCTGCGTGGATATGATAACGCTGCTGAAATCGCCAAGAAGGCGTTTCTTCGAATATGATTCTGAAAGAAGCGGTCATGGAAACGGGCTCTGTGAGTGAAGCCGCTTGCGCTTTGCGACCCTTCTAATTTAATAACGGCTCGTAGCTAGAAACTATCAAAAAGGGGCAACAGAACGTTCTGTAGCCTCTTTTTTCTTTGCCACTTAGTGAGAGAGTGTTCACTAAACCAATTCTTATGGGGGGCAATAAGGCATTGACAAGTAAACGATCGTTAACTAGAATAAAAGTAGACGATCGTTTACTAAACCAGGAGGGCTTTTAGATGGCCGATACAAAAGAAAAGATTTTGCATACGGCGCTTCGTTTGTTTGCACGGAATGGCTATGAGGCTGCTTCAGTCAGCGATATTGCTGGAGAGCTTGGTATGACCAAAGGCGCCTTGTACAAGCATTATAAGAATAAGCGGGAAATATTCAACAGCATTGTGGAGCGTATGTATCAAGTGGATGCAGAGAGAGCGAAAAAATATGAAGTGCCGGAAGAAACATTTGCTCAATCGCCGTATGCTTATAGCCAGGTTGCCATGGATAAAATCAAAATTTTTATCAAAGCGCAGTTTCATTTTTGGACGGAGGATGAATTTGCCAGTAGTTTTCGGAAGATGCTGATCCTAGAACAATATAGAAATTCGGAGATAATGGAACTGTATCAAAAATGTCTTCTAAGCGGACCTATTAGCTATATGGAAGACGTATTCCGAGAAATGATGGAACAAAATGTTTGGAGTAAAAGCGATCCTAAACAGCTGGCCCTTGCTTTTTATGCGCCATTTTATTTATTACTAAGTATGTCTGATGCAACATCTGATAAAAAAGAAGCAGCTGCACTATTAGCAGCGCACATAGAACGATTTATAGAAAACAACTTCCCTGAAAGGTGCGGCTGGAAGCTGCTATATGAGCAAACGAATGAACCCCAAGAAAATTGAACGGATAAGGAGCAGAAACCATGGAAGACGGAAGCATTCACGAATTTGACTTTACCCTTATTAATGAATTTTTTACAGGATTAGAGCGGCAAGGCCCGGGCAGCGCGGAGGAAACCATTAAGGCATTAGGCTTTATCGGCCCTCTTTCCAGCAAAGCAAAAATAGCCGATTTGGGTTGTGGCACAGGATTTCAAACAATGGTGTTGGCGCAACATACACAAGCGGAGATTACCGCGTTGGATCTGTACGCCGGATCCATTGATAAGCTAAACGCAAAAGCCGGAAAGCTCGGTTTGCAAAACCGGGTCAAAGGCATAGTCGGCTCAATGGATAATTTGCCATTTCAGAAAGAAGAGTTTGATCTTATCTGGTCTGAAGGGGCGATTGGGAATATCGGTTTTGAAAAAGGATTGAATCATTGGAAGAAGTTCCTTAAAAAAGATGGTTATCTAGCCGTATCCTATGAGTCCTGGTTTACGGATGAACGTCCCGCTGAAATTGAAAAGTGGTGGGTGGACGCGGTTCCAGAAATCGGAACCATAAGCCATGCTATTTCCATTATGCAAAAAACGGGATATATTCCGGTGGCCGCCTTTGCACTGCCGGAATCTTGTTGGCTGGACCATTATTTTATTCCGCAAAAAGCGAGACAAGAGGAATTCTTAAAAACCCATGCAGGCAATAAAACGGTTGAAAATATGATTGCCTTTATGAGACGCGAGGCGGAGTTGTATTTGAAGTATAAACAGTATTACGGTGATGTATTTTATATTGGGAAAAAGATGTAGAATAGGAAGGGCTTACACGATTAACTCCAATACTGTTTTCGCACAGTCGGCTCTCTTTGCAGATTGTCGGCTGAGAGAAGATAGTATTTATTAGGAAGGAGAACAGCATGAGCACTTCTTTGGATTTTATTGAATACGTTTGTGAGCAAATTGCAGGAGTAGGCCCAATTCGCTATCGCAAGATGTTCGGAGAATACATGGTGTATGTGAATAATAAGCCGATCCTGCTGGTGTGCGATGATGCGGTATTTGTGAAGATTCTTCCCTGCTTGGATGAAGTCATGCGCGATGCGGATAAGGGAATTCCGTATAAGGGAGCCAAGGAGCGCTATATTTTGGACATTGATAATGCAAGTCTTAGCAAAGCCGTGATTGCCATTTTGGAACCCATAACGACAGTGCCAAAACCGAGAAAGAAGAAACAATAAAAGAAACAGAGCTTTATCCAGGCTGTTGCAAAAAGTTGCACATGCGGAATAAAAAGCGCCAGTGTGTACGAGAAGAATTCGTATGCACTGGCGCTTTTTGTTCGTTCGCAAAGAGAAACAAGGTGATATGGTTCTGGCGTAAGTCAGTCTGAAGAACAAGAGTTATGCTGGTTTATTATTTTAGTGAAATCTTCTATGAAAGAGCGAATGGCTTCTTCCTTGGTAGCCCATGACGTACAAAAACGAATACAGGTATGTTCACTATCCGGCTTGCTCCAGATAGAGGTAATATATTTTTGAGATATCTCGTTCACTAACCAGTTGGGAAGTATCGGGAATAGTTGGTTAGAATGAGTTTCGGCAATAAAATTGAAACCTGCATCCTCGAAAATTTCCTTCAGCAAATAGGCCATTTTATTTGTGTGCGCTCCCAATTTGAAATATAAATCATCCTTAAATAGCTCTTCGAATTGCATACCAAGAAGCCATCCTTTGGCTGAAATGGCGCCACGCTGTTTCATATTGAAGCGGAAATCTTTTTTCAAAAAATCATTAATAATGACCAAAGCCTCTCCGAATAAAGCTCCCACTTTTGTTCCGCCAATATAGAACGCATCGACAAGGGTTGGCAAATCGGCAATGGTAATGTCATTTTCTCGAGCGGTTAAGCCCATTGCTAGCCTAGCCCCATCTAAATAGAGCAACAGATCGTTTTCCTTGCAATATGTAGAAAGCGCTTCGAGCTCTGCTTTAAAGTAGATGGTGCCAACCTCTGTTGGATTGGAAATAAAGACAATCTTAGGTTGTACCCAATGTTCATCTTGATGCTGGTCAAGAACGGGTTGAATTAGTTCCGGCGTTAGTTTGCCATTAGGGGTTACAATATCGAGGATTTTATGCCCGCTGGCTTCGATGGCTCCCGTTTCATGAATGTTAATATGACCAACATCTGCAGAGATGACAGCTTGATAGGGTCTCAGAGAATGGGAAAGAAACGTCAAATTAGCAATTGTTCCTCCAGGGAGAAAGTGGATATCAGCATTTTCGTATTGAATAGCATTTCGAATCAAGGCTTTTGCATTTTCGCAATGCGAATCCATGCCGTATCCGTCGTTTTGCTCTAGACCGGAAGCAACAATCGCTTTTAGGATATTGGGATGAGCACTTTCACTATAATCGTTTTTGAAACTATACATTGGATAATCCCCCTTCGAAATTAAGTTATTGGATGGGCAAACTGTTTTATTGCTGTAACGCCATAACCTCCTGTGTCTGAAGTTACTCTCCCTGAATCTGATAATGATTGAATTGTTATCAGCTTTGGCATAGTATAATAATAAGGCCGCTATATGTATAACAGTCAATATTAGTGTATAACACTAAGACGTATGGAGGAAAGCGTTGAATATATCGATTGATCGACATTCAAAAACGTCTATTCAAGAACAGGTTAAGCTCGAAATTGCCCAGCGCATTCGTTCGGGCCTGTTGGAAGAAGGTTGTGCGCTCCCGTCGGTTCGAGAGCTAGCACACGGTTTGGAGATAAGCTTAGTTACCGCACATAGGGTATATAAATCACTTGAAAAAGATGGACTAATTAAAACCATTCGCGGAAAAGGAACTTTTGTAAAATGCCATAGCGCTATACAAAATGGAGCTCCGCACGATAATGACCAAAACGGTGTTTCCCCGTACAATTGGCATGTATCGATTCAAGATTATCTTCCGAGGGCAAGCTTTTGGAGCCAGAGCAGCGTAAGACTTCCTTCTCAATTTCTTGATATGGCGACCGCTTCTATACATCATTCCTTATTTCCCGTCACCATGTTGCAAGAATCCATACAAGAAGCGCTACAGAAATATCCTCAAGCACTTGGAAGCCGCTCTCCATACCAAGGCGACCCGGAGCTGCTAAAGCAAATTTGCAACTATTTATCAAACCAGGGAATACCAACTCAACCGCATCAACTGCTGGTTACGAATGGGACCCAACAAGGAATTGATTTATTTGCCAGGACGTTTTTAGGGCCTAAGGATGTTGTTGCTATGGAAACTCCTTGTTTTTCCGGAGCTATTGATGCATTTCGCTTCAGTCACGCCGTAATTCAGCCAATACCCATTGACGACGAGGGAATCCGAATTGACATACTGGAAGAACTTGCAACACAAACAAAAATTAAAGCCATATACACAGTACCAACGTACCAAAACCCAACCGGTGCAATCATGTCGCTTCGACGTCGCAAAGACCTGCTTGAGTTTGCGGAAAATAATAACATTCTGATCCTCGAAGACGATCCCCATAGAGAGCTAGCGTTTTCCAATAGTCTTTCCGCCATGAAAACACCTCCGACACTTACATCATTGGATCGCTCTGGACGAGTAATCTACCTTAAAGGATTTAGCAAATTTCTTTTTCCCGGACTTAGATTGGGAGTTATGGTGGCCCATGGGACTATATTCAATCGCTTATTGGCGGCAAAATCGATTTCTGATTTGGGATCGCCCTTGTGGCTTCAAAAAGCGCTTATTCCGCTCTTTGCCAATCCACAGCTGGTTACTTTTATAAAAAACTTGAATCAGAAATTAACGGCTCGAAGCAGCTTGGTTAGTAAGAGTCTTACTGAGAAGCTTCATCCGGGCTTTAAATTTAAAAAAATCTGTGGGGGCATGTATCTTTGGCTCACGTTGCCGCCTGAAATATCTGCCGATGACTTGCTTAGTACGGCTCATAACCAGGGGATTCACTATTTGCCAGGTTCTATTTTTTATCCTGGGGAGCCGGAACTCAATCATTTACGAATTTGCTGGACGAATCTTTCCGATGCAGACCTACCCAAAGCACTGGATATACTTTGCAAGATACTTAACCAGGCCATCGTAAATCCATAAGTTGTATTTTGGCAAAGTCGGTATGAACTCGCGAACCGCTTGAAAATTTTCATAAAGAACGCAAGAAAGCGTCAATGTGCACGAAAAGAATTCGTATGCATTGACGCTTTTTGTATAATTTGGAAGAAAAAAGCAGGCGATTTTAGAAAACAAGAGAAGAAAATAATGTTTGTTTTACGAGCAACTGGAGCAATCACTCGTGAGGGGAATTTCTTTTTTTCGCAAACGAGGCACCGGGTATGAGGCGGGAACCGTCTCAATTTGACGTAATTCCTCAATATAGTGTTGGGGGAGTTTGTGAGCGATGGCGCCTTGAATAATAAGATCCAGGTATTCGAAGCTGGGCTTTTTTGGTTCTCTAAGTTCGGCTTTTTTGTACAAGGTTGTCTCTATGCATTCATTCTTTTCGGTAAATACTTCAACTGGATAATGAAAATATTCTCCGGTTCCGTCCAAGCGAACGTCTTGAAAGGTATCTAACTGGTCCCATTCATAGGCCGTAAGTTGATATAGGACTCCCCAAACTTCGGAAGTTTTGTCGGGAA
This sequence comes from Negativicutes bacterium, assembly GCA_009929485.1. Taxonomy (GTDB): domain Bacteria; phylum Bacillota; class Negativicutes; order Anaeromusales; family Anaeromusaceae; genus Anaeromusa. The sequence continues at coordinate 51,231 of SAAJ01000015.1, read as the reverse complement.
CGACCGTTTCTATAGCGCCGTCCCAGACGGCAGAATGTCCATGAAAGCTTATGACGTGATTTTTTAGGCGAGCAAGACCTACCATGCGAGCACCTTTTAAAATAGAGCGCATTGAAGGTTGGTGAAGGTGTATGCCGTAGGCAAAATAAAGGCGTGGAGAGCTTGGCGTAGACATGAGAAAAACCTCCTTTTAATGGTTACTATAAATTGGCATATTGTAATAATTGGTGAAAAATAAAAATGCCCTAACCGAAAAAACTCGGTTAGGGCATCATAGCCTCTGATTTCAAAAGTGAAAAGCAATTTTTTATAGTATAACATGAACTATAATGGTTTACCATGTTGATTTATGCGGGCGTTTTCTTGAATGCATGGATCAAAATATAGATTATTGGTTATATCGATCCAAGCGTTGCGAAAGGGTGCCGGTATGCAGCTCAAACAAATGATTGTCGAAGTCGTAAAAATATAAGGAACGTCCTTCGCCGTCTACTCGCGGACGGGGCGGTTTGAAATCAAGTCCCAGCTTGCGAATACGTTCTTGATAGGGCTCGAAATCAGCTTCCGATATTTTAAAGGCGACATGGTTGTAGGTACGAGTGGGAAGAGATTCTCCCTCCATAACGGCGATCCATTGGTTGCCAGCCATGAAGAATTTTTCTTTTGCTACGGAGAAGGTGGCATCTCCGCTGGTATACACTTCTTTGGCGCTAAAGATTTCTTTGAAAAAAGTTGTCGCAAGTTCCAGGTCTTTAACAATAAACGTGATATGGCTGATGCCTTCGATCATGGGAGTTCCTCCGATGCATTCGTTGGACGTGTTTCAACGGACACGATTTGATTGAGCTTGCTATTCGGCTCTTCGCCGTTGGCTATGCGGTTTATATTTTGTATAAAGAAGTCATAGCGCTTTTTGTGAAACTTGCGGCCATCGGGAAGACCTGCCGTATGGGGCGTAAGAATCACATTATCCAAAGTTCGAAGCTCGCTGGACATTGGGAGCGGCTCCGATTCAAACACATCGAGGCATGCGCCCAGTATGTCTCTGTTTTTTAATGCGTCGATTAGGTCGCTTTCCTTGACGATTCCCCCGCGGGCAGTATTGATAAAAAGAGCCGTTTGCTTCATTTGCTGGAAGACGGCTTTGTTGAACAACTGCTTGGTTTGCTGCGTCAAGGGTACGTGTACGCTTATGATGTCCGCTGTGCTGACGAGGGTATCAAAGTCCGTTGTTTTTACCAAGTCATCAGAGATTACAGATGGATTTCTAACACAAGCCAGCACGTTCATATCTAAGGCTTTGCAAAATGCAGCCACTTTTTTGCCGATGGCGCCCAAACCGACAATTCCTATCGTTTTGCCAGCTAGTTCGCTTCCGGTATAGTTCAGTTGATTTTCATCCAGTTTGTTTTTCATGAACGTATCAAGAAACGGTATGTTTTTATAGTAAGACAATAGCAGTGCCAGGACATGCTCAGCTACGGCCTGCGCGTTTACGCCAGCGGCGTTGGCGGCCCAAATACCAAGCTTTGTGCAGGCGTCAACATCTACATTGTCATAGCCTGCGCCTGTTTGTACCAGCTTTAAATGGGGGGCGGCAGAAAGCAGACTGTGGTCTACTTTGAGATGCTCCGGTATGAGTACCTGGCAGTCTTTTATGTGCTGCAGTACATCTTCTCCTGGAGGGACGATCACAACATCCCAGTTTTCGGGAAAGTGATTTGTAACGGTTGCTTTTGAGGTATCGCTAAAATGGCCGACGATGAGAATCTTCATGGTGAAACCGCCTTTCTAGCTTGCGTAGCAAGAAATAATGAGAGCTTCTTTTTTTGTCTTCTATTGAAAAATTTGACCGGCGTCATTATTAATGATAATTTTAAACATAGCGGATTACCAGCCTTTTTGTTTTGCTTACAGGAATGAGTAGCTGAAGAACTGCGTTTTTGCAATTTTGATGGGAGGAAGAAACATGGAACTCGAAAACATTAAGACCTGTATTTTGAACAGCATCCCCTATCCGATTTTATTTGTTAATTGCGACCATATCATAATGTATATGAACGATGCCGCCCAATATCATTATCATAAAGAGCGAGGCTATGAAAATTTGCTGGGCAAGTCGTTATTTGCTTGTCATAATGAAAAGTCAAAACAAAAAATATTGGAAGCCTTTGAAAAAATTAAAAACCATGGAAATGAGGTTTTTATTGGCGTAGGCATAAAAAACCAAAGAATCTATATGAATCCGGTTCGTGATGAGCAGGGCAAGTTAATCGGTTATTTTGAACGATATGAGCTTAATCTAGCAAAGTAATGGAGATAAAGGGAGATTTTTTTCCTAACGGTATGGTGAGCGGCTAGGCAAGCCAAGCACAATGATTTATTATCAGTATTGTCAACTCCTGCCTTGGAGAAGTATACTGGCAACAGTACGGAAGGGGGATGCACTTTGACGATGACAGCGATTTATTTGTGTTTGACTGTGATCTTTGCTTCGACGGTACAGGCGGTTAGCGGCTTCGGCTTTAATATCGTTGGCGCACCTCTGTTGATGTTATTTATTGCTCCTAAGCAGGTAATTAGTTTAACGATTTTCGGCGCCCTTATCTTAAATCTCATGGTGATTCATAAGACAAGGGGTCAGGGAGATTTCTATTTGATTTTGCCTATGTTTGCCGCCAGCATAGTGGGGGTTTTGCCGGGCGTATATTTCCTGAATTTGGTGGACGGAGCAATGCTTAAAATAGTGGTGGGGACCATTGTAATTCTCATGTCGATTGCACTGGCTGCTAATTTTTCTGTGCAGATTCGTCGTCAACGCTTGGCTTCCATTATCGCCGGAGGCATCGGCGGATTTATGGGCGGGGCGACAAGCATGAGCGGGCCTGTAGTGGCGATGTTTCTCATGAATCAAAAGCAGGATAAAGTAGCTTTTCGGGCCAATTTAGTGCGGTTTTTTTGCCTAAATAATATTGTTATTCTAGGAACTATGTATTTTATGGGAGTTATGGATGTTGCCGTATTACCTTTGATTAGCTATATTGTGCCCGGAGTTCTTATTGGTACCTGGCTGGGGGAAAAGGCATTTCATCGTGTTTCTCCGGCTGTCTTTCGCCAGGTTGTTATTATGGTGCTTATTAGCTGTGGCTTGATGAGCGTGGGGCCGGAAGTAGTTAAGCATTTTCTCTAGAAGACGCCTCGAATCATGGGAGTAATGTAAAAAAGAAGAACTGCAGCACCATGTGTTGCGGTTCTTCTTTTTTACGGAAATTGAGGACCTGTGTAAGAAGGAATTTTGCAAAGTAAATTAGAAATAATTGTAAAAAAGGACAGGGTACACAGAAACTTCTTGCTAGCGTAGGGATACAGTGGATCGGCTATTTTAAATTGCTCAGAAACGAGTCCTATAACGACAAGGAGGTAGTAGTATGAAAAAAATCATGATCCTGGTCGGAATCGCCTTGCTGGTATTCACTCTGGCGGGCTGCGGCGGAACCGACAAAACGAGCACGTCTTCATCCAACCAGCCGACGGCCAAACAGGAGTCGGCAGCGGATCTTTTAGCTAAAGGAAAGAACCTTCCCGGACTTACCTATGATTACACGATGAAAGTAAAGGAAGGCCCTGCTATGACCGGCAAGGTCTGGCTATCTGGCAAGAAAATGAAAACAGAAGCCACGATGGAAAATCAAAAGATAATTACATTTCTTGATGGGGAAGCCAATGTAATCTATAATTACATGCCCAGCCAAGCTAAGATTATGAAAATTCCTTTTGACCCGACGAAAGCTGCCAAATCGCCTGATCAGTACAGCCAAGAGACAGATGCGACCAAGGCGAAAATTTTGGAAACCGTCAACTATGACGGCGTGACGTGCAAGGTCGTGCTGAGGGAGGAAAAATCCGGTCAAAGTCAGGTCAAAATGTGGGTGCGCGAGGACTACGGCATTCCCGCAAAAGTTGAAGTGATGGAAGCTGGAGTACTTCAGATGACTGCTGAGTACAAAAATATAAAAGTCGGTTCCGTGCCGCCGGAAACATTCGCATTGCCTCAAGGCGTTCCGGTTATTGATATGGGCGAAATGATGAAGCAAATACCGGTGAAGCCGTAGTGGCTTATAAACTAAAATTTAAAGTAGAAGGAGATGTTTGACGATGACTACAATTACCATTGATCGGGACAATTGCATTAGTTGCGGGATGTGCTGGGACACTTGCCCTGAAGTCTATGAACAAAACGCAGCAGACTCCCAAAGCCAGATTTTATCGTCTTGGCAGGTTGCGGGAAATCCTGCGGAGGGTAGCGTCGGAGAAGAGCTAGCTGAATGTGCGCGTGAAGGAGCCAATGTTTGTCCGGTCAGCGTAATCTCCGTAACCTAGTTTTGGGGCAGCTTGTGGATCGATGGTAGGAGGTATTCTCATGAAGCAAACAATTACTGTCAATGGTCAGACCCCTTTGGGAGAACTTGTAACCTATTTTCCGCCCATTACTTCGCGTCTTAACGAATTCCATATAGATTACTGCTGTCAGGGGGACCGGACACTTGAGGCGGCAATAAAAGAAGCGAAGCTTACTTTGGATTTTATTACGGAAATCCAGGACGCTTACCGTGATTATTTAGCCAGAACCGACAAGGAGATACCTGTAGCAGAGTTGTCGGATGAACAACTCATTGACCTTATCCTTGAAACCCATCATCAACTAGAGCGTGCTTTGTGGAAGGAATTGGACCAGCTTGTAAATAAGCTTTTGCTTGTTCACTACAAACATGGCAAAGAACTGCTTATGAAGCTGCATCGCAGCTTTAGCGAGTTGAAGTTGGAGTTGGAGGAGCATTTTGCCAAAGAGGAAGAAGAATTATTCGTGGCAATACGTAAAATGAATAAGACTTCTGAGGAGAGGGCCGCGATAAGCTCGTTAATTCTTGAATTAGAAGGCGAACATGAAGTTGCTGGACAAATTATTAAGCGTATCATAAAAGAGACCAATGATTTCAGGCCACCAGAGTATGCATGCCCTACGATGAAGGCCGTCTATCTTAAACTCCATGAATTAGCAGATGATATATTTCTGCATATTGCTAAGGAAAATAGTGTTCTTTTTAAGCGTTATCAATAAAGCCGCTAAAGTGGATGGTGACGGCCTAGAGAGATAGTTTTCTAAGGTTCCGTAGCGTAAGCTAGCCTGGCCCGAGAGGAAAGGACGGTCTAGCGATTGTAACACGGAGGGACAAAAGCCCGGGCGAGTAGCTGCTAATGGCAGTTATTTTTCCGGGCTTTATTTTTTAGTTGCATTAAGGAATGGGGGCGGTAATAAAATATGAATAAACCGCAACAAATGAAAGAATTTTCCGCCTTTTGAAAAGAGGCGACGTAGGATATAATGTAATTGTAATAAAATTCCAGGAGAGTGGTGTAATAATAAAAAAATGAAGGTTTCGTTATGAGAAAATTATTAGTTTCATTGCGTAATTTACTCATTATCATGGGAACCATTTTTTTGTTTATGGCTGTCTTTACCCTCACGACTGGTTTCGCAGCTGCGGTGACAGGGGCCAGTGCTAACCAGCCGACTGTTTACCAAAAAATCGATTCTGATTTTATTAACAATGATGCCAAGCTGGCTAAACCTTTGCAGTTTCAGAAGATACCGCTCAAAGGGATTGTCGACTATTCTTCCTATGTAACGTTGACGGGCAATCAAGACGGCTGGGGCGGATGCATCGGGCGTTCCATCGTTCATACTATGAATATTTTAAATGAAATGAAACACCCCTATACGCCAGATCTTTCGTTTTGGTATCTGCACGTTCGACAAGAGCAATTAGCTAATGGCGGGCCGGTAAATACCAAGTATTTATTGGAAAATTACGGCTTGTGTCCAGAAGCTACGCTTCCCTCGGACTACGATAAAGCTGCTATTGTTAACGGTGTTTTCGGGTGGGGCAATATGCCAATGCCCAACGCTACTATAGATGCTGAAGCCCGCATCTATAAAATAAATCTTTTCAGTGACCCGATTACCCCTTCGGTCGAGACTATGAAATATCTTTTGGATAAAGGACCGATTCTTGCTGAAGGTAAGATTGTTAAGATTCAAGGCCCCAATCCAACGGAAGGTCACTGTATAACCGTAGTGGGCTACAATGACTTGACGAAGAGCTTTAAATGCCTTAATAGTTGGGGCGATACTTGGGGGCCGCATGGAAATGGTTATTTTGACATCGGTTATGATGAAGTAGCGACTAATTTTACGGCAATCCGGTATATTGAAAGCGGTGCGGCGGAGCGTTTGGGAACCAAGGATGCTTTCACTGCTCGCATCTGGATCGATAGTCAGGGCGTTGGCCGTCGGAATCTTACCGTGGCAATCGGGCGCGAAGGTCAAGGGTCCAAGACGGTGTGGGATACACCTAACAAAGTAAACTGCGTGGATAATAGCAATACGCTCAAAATTGACGTTCCTATGCCTCAATTTGTGTTTTCAGTAAAAGAAAATGCCGCGCGGTGGTATGTTGATATAACCAATCATGGCAACAGCCCAATAAAAGTTAAAGAGTTGACTTTGGCTCGTCTGGTCAAGAATGCAGACGGAACCACCGCTACTAAACTTCAAAAATATCCCGAAAGCAACATGGTTATTGGCGCACAATCTACGGTGAAGTATTATTTTGCTAATGAAATGGTACAAGTACTTCAAAGGGCTAATTTCCCTAAGTGATCTTAGTTAGACTTAGGGAATAAAAACGAATTGAAAAACCGCTTGATGTTGCTTTATAGTCTACAACAAGCGGTTTTTTATTACTCTTCGACGAAAAAAGATGTTACAGTAGTAGGCAGAGGAAAGTAATTTTTGGATTGCGTAGAAAACGGGAGGAAAATAATGAACACAAGCTTGCAAGTTCAATTTTGCGGGATTCAGCTGGAAAATCCTTGTCTGCTCTCTTCGGCTTCGCCGACGCAAAGCAAAGAAGGGATTGCGAAAGCGTTTAAGCTGGGTTGGGCGGGGGCGGTAACTAAGACCTGTGTTCCTGAAGAGCTGAGCAGTCCTGACGCTCCGAATCGCTTTGAAGTATTGCGGAACAAGAACCGAGAGATTGCAGGCTTTGAAAATCTCGAAGGAATGACGCAAAAACCGGTAGCGTATTGGGAGCGCGCTATATGCGAGTTGAAGGAAGAATTTCCTTCTAAAGTTATTATTGCCAGTATGATGGCGGATGCAAATCTGGAATCATGGCGAAAACTAGCGCGACGTTTGGAACATGCGGGGGCGGACGCTTTGGAGCTAAATCTATCTTGCCCGCATTTTCGGTTAGAGGATCAGATGGGAGCGGTTGTAGGCAAAAACGAAGAGAAGGCAGCTGCTATTGTCGCTTGTGTAAAAAGAGAAGTAACCATTCCGGTTCTGGCTAAGTTGACGCCGAATGTCAGCAGTATTCAGGATGTGGCAATGGCGGTGGTCAAAGCCGGTGCGGACGGCATAGTGGCAATTAATACAGTGCAGGCCCTTCTGGGCGTAGATGTTGATACTTTGGAGCCGCTGCCTGCCGTTAGCGGATACAGCGCATTTGGCGGTTATTCGGGTAGTGCGGTTAAACCAATCGGCTTGCGCTGTGTGGCGCAAATTTCTCAAGCAACCGATGTTCCGATTCATGGCGTAGGAGGAATTGCAACCTGGCGGGATGTCATAGAGTAATGGCGGTAGGGGCTAGCTGCGTCCAGGTGTGTACGGCGGTAATGCTGGAAGGGTATTCTATTATTACGCCGTTGCTTCGTGGCCTGGAAGAATATATGCAAAAAAAAGGCCTGCATAGGCTGCAGGAAATTACTGGGGCGGCGGTACCGAAACTAGTTGCTCGTGAACAATTAAATATGAACTGGGCTGTGCGCTCGACGGTTGTTGCTCCCGAAGCTTGCGTGCAGTGCGCAAAATGTATGGTGGCTTGTCAGGAGAGCGGCAAGGCGGCGATTTGCTTTGTTAATCAGAAAGTGACCATTGATCGGCAGCGTTGCGATGGCTGTTCTCTCTGCACCCATGTATGCCCTTGCGGGGTGTTGGCGTTGCGCTAGGGGATTTGCCTAGCCTAGGCAGATAGTTGCCTAGGGCGGAATTTGCAACTTTTGGTCGCGAATCTTGTTTGCTGAAATGGGAAAAACAGTGAAATGGAGCTGGCGTGCTATGATGGACATCTTAGGCACTGCATGGTTTATTGGAGCTATTTCCTTTTTAGTGGGGTTTATTGGGCCCATCTTATTTTCTACCAGCAATTTGGGACCGCTGCTGGGCATCTTTATAACGGGACCCCTTGGCTTTCTTATGGGAGGGGTTATTGGCTTTTGGCGCTTGCTTGCGGATTCCGGGCGTAACCTGAAGCGAAGCGACTGGGGAACTTTTTTTGCCATCTGGTTGCTTATGTTGGGCTGGTATGGCTTGTTCTGTTGGTTTGGTTTTTTTGCAATCTGGTGCATAGCGATTTTGCAGGTGGTCTGTGCTGCAGGAACTGCTTTTCTTTATTGGCGGCGAAACCGGGAAAACTGGCCTGTCAAGCAACAGCATTTTTATGTATGGCTGGCGGCAGCGCTATTGCTTATTGGCACTGAGCTGTTTCCTCCAGTTACGCATCCCTGGTGGGCAAAGCCTCATGACGGATATTTGCAGGAAGTACCTTTGGTTGCTTATGTTGGAGATGAAAGAATGGATTCGAGCCGTAAGACGCCGCAACTGGCTATTGATCGTCCGCAGTTATTGATTTTTTGGGCGGGTATTATGACTGCAGCAGTCATTGGAAGCTATGGGCGAAGCAATGAATAAAATGTACAGATACCTAAGACAAGGAAGTTTTTGCTCCGTCTTGGAGAAGTGAAAGCAGGCTCGCAACCGCGCGGGACTGCTTTTTATTTTTATGGAAGGCCGTCCAGATGCTGAAGGTGGAACGGGGCACATTGGCAAATTCTAGAAGCGTCCCTGCTTCCAGCAATTCTCGCACTAGAAGCAAAGGCATAGCGCCGCAGCCGAGACCTTGAAGGATGGCGTTTTTCATAGCTTCCGATTCGCTGTATTCAATGGTGGCTTTGATTCCTTTTTGTCCCAAGGTTTTCTCATAGAGCTGATAAAACAGTCCGCCGGCGCGATAGGAGAGCAAGGGATAATCGGCAAGGCGGGAACTATGCTGATGTTCTTCCAGCAGCTTGGGGTGTATAACCCAGACCAGTTCTTCTTCAGACAACTTGAATCCAGTTAGTGCGGGAGCGGTGTTTTCGTTTTGAATGAAACCCAAGTCGAAGCGGTTTTCAAGGATGCCTTCTTCTACTTCGGAAGCATTAGCGCAAAGCTCCAACGATACGGAGCATTGGGGGGACTGTTGCTGGAATTTTTTGAGGAAGGGCAGCATCAAGTGATTGATCATGGCGGCGGAAATTCCCAAATTAATTTGACTGGGATGAAGGCTCAAGGCTTGTTCGGCTTCGGCATAGGCGCTCATCAGCTTTTCAGCATAGGAAATTAGTTCGCGGCCGGCTGCTGTAATAAAAAGCTTTTTGCCAACTCGTTCGAAGAGGAGAACGCCAAAATGTTGTTCCAAGGCACGGATTTGTCCGGTGACTGCTGGCTGGGTAAAATTTAGACGGGATGCTGCCTGGGTCATGTTGCCCAATTTAGCGACCGCCAAAAAGGTCTGGAAAAGCTGAATGTCCATAGGGCGCCTCCTAGGTATAATGAACGTACTCTAAGCTTAATATACGCAATGATCTGGGTGTATTCCTTCTGCTAAGATTATATTATAAGCAAGAAAGTCGGATTCTGTTGTTTAGGCCTTCCTTGAGTGCTTATAAGGAATGCTTATGGATATGATAATTACTGCCGATTTCACAAAACAAGCATCAAGAGTTACACTATGAGTGAACCAGGAACAATGGATGATGGGTTTTGCAAAGGGAGGGATTTTCCATGGGTGTGGTAGTAAGCGCATTATTAATGCTGAGTGTGTACGTCGCTTTTCGCGTGTTTGTTTGGGAGGCTCTTGAAGTTTCACAAAAACAGGAAGCGGAAACTCGTCGATTAACGCGGATGAGACAGGCAATGCAATCCGTTCATACAGCCGGGTAAGTTGAGAAAAACATATTGTATAATGCAAAAGTCCTTGGAGCTAGCTGCTTCAAGGACTTTTGTGCGTAGGGCCGCGTTTTGTTGGCAAAGGAGTGCGACAGCAGAAAAATTAAAGGAAATGATTTGCTAATGCGCGAATAATTATTATTAAAGAAAATATAGATCGTGCTGGAATGAAGGCGAAGCAGAGACGGCTGCGTACGGCAGCAGGCAATTTTATTATAGAGAGGGACACCGCGTATGATAGATGAAGCCGGTAAAGAAATTGATCTGAATGCGACACTGGCGGAATTAGTATCGGCCATTATTCGGCCGGGTATTACCTTTGCTGAAATGTACCAAATTGTCTTGCAAAAATCACAGGCCTTGACCGAAAGCCAGCATGGCTTTGTTTCCTCTATTGATCCTAATACCAATGCGCATGTTAGTGATACATTGACAGAAATGCGTAAGGATGTTTGCTCCGTGAGTTCAGCTTTATATGCACTGCCAGAGGGGCCGCATCACCTTTATCAGGGGCTGTGGGGGCATTCCTTGAATACGAGAGCAGCCTATTTTACGAATAATCCTGGGGAGCATCCGTCGGCGCGAGGCTTGCCGGAAGGGCATGTTCCGTTGATTAATTTTTTATCGGTACCCGTCCTGTTTGCGGGGGAATTACTGGGGCAAATCGCCTTGGCTAATTCTTCCCGAGATTATACGCAAGAAGACCTTGAGATAATTTCTAAAATAGAGAAAGTATATGCCATTGTGCTCCATAACAAGCAGCAGGAGAATGAGCTGCGTCATAGCGAAGAACGTTTTCGCCTTATGATCGAAGGCGCTCCCTTTCCAATTGTTGTCTGTGGGTTGGAGGAATATTCGATTCTCTATTGCAATCAGTTGGCTGCAAGTTTTTTTAACATATCGCAAGAAGAAGCGATGCTTTTAAAAATTACGGATTTTTATGTGGTACAGAAGGAACGCCTGAAATTGTTTGCTGAACTGCGAAAGAAAGGGAAGGTATTAGGGCGGGAGCTGCAGCTTAAGAATCGTGAGGGCCAAATTTTCTGGGTAATCGCATCGGCGGTAAAAATGGAATGGTTTGGCAATCCGGTAGTTATGGTGGCGATTAATGATATCAGCGCCAGAAAAAAGATGGAAGAAGAATTGCAGCGTTTGGCAACGACCGATACCTTGACAGGCATTTTGAATCGACGTCAGTTCTTTGTCTTAGGCGAGCAGGAGGTAGAGCGTTCGCGCCGCTATAGTAGAGAATTGGCCTTGCTTCTATATGATATTGATCATTTTAAAAAAGTAAATGATACTTTTGGGCATCAAGCAGGAGATATCGTTTTGCGAGAACTTGCCAAGCTTGTACATGCGCAGTTGCGCAAGAATGATCTAGAGGGGCGTGTAGGGGGCGAAGAATTTGCTATTTTGCTGCCGGAAACATCAATTTCTGAGGCGGTAGTGCTGGCGGAGCGCATCCGGGAAATTATTGAAAGTGTTGCCATCAACATAGGCGAAACGTCTCTGCATATAACCGCGAGCTTTGGCGTGGCCAGCGTTGAAGAGGCGGATATATCCTTGGATTCGGTTTATAAAAGAGCGGATAGCGCCTTATACGAGGCAAAAAATGCCGGGCGGAATTGCGTTCGAAGAAAGTAACAAAAACCTTGAAACGAACGTATGTTCCGTGATACAATGCAGATAAGGATGTGAGTGTAAAAAGGAAGTGGCCGTAGTGGATGTGTTCGAGAAGCTGAAAATTTTAACAGATGCAGCCAAGTATGATGTGGCCTGCACGTCCAGCGGCGTGAACAAGCGGGCGCAAGCCGGGCAAATAGGGAGCGCTGCCGCCGCTGGCATCTGTCATAGTTTTTCCGCAGATGGGCGCTGTATTTCTCTTTTAAAGGTGCTGCAGACCAATGTATGTATCTACGACTGCCAATATTGCGTCAACCGCTGCTCGAACGATACGGCGCGCACTTTTTTTACGCCGCGGGAGCTGGCGGAATTGACGATTAACTTTTACCGGCGCAATTATATTGAAGGCTTGTTTGTCAGTTCGGGCGTAATCAAAAGCCCGGACTATACCTGCGAGCAATTGATTGCCACGCTGCGTATTTTGCGGGAGGAGTATCGCTTTCACGGGTATATCCACGCCAAAGCCATTCCAGGCGCCGATCATCGGCTAACGGATCAATTGGGATTGTTGGCGGACCGAATGAGCATTAATATAGAGCTTCCTTCGCAGCGCAGCCTGGAACTGTTGGCTCCCAACAAGTCAAAACAGGCGATTTTAGCGCCTATGAAGCATATCAAAGAGAGAATTCTAGAAAACACTACTGACATTGTCAAATATCGTCATGCACCCAAGTTTGCGCCAGCAGGGCAGAGTACCCAGATGATTGTTGGAGCGACGCCGGATACGGATCGACAGATTCTTAATTTGACGGAAGGACTGTATAAGTCTTATCAGTTGAAACGCGTATTTTTTTCCGCCTATACGCCGGTAAATGAAACAGCTTTGCTGCCGGCGTTAGATACGAAACCGCCGCTGTGGCGGGAGCACCGGTTGTACCAGGCGGACTGGCTATTGCGGTTTTACAATTTTACGGCGCAAGAACTTCTGGACGAGAAGAATCCTAACTTTAATCCCTTCCTAGATCCCAAATGCCAATGGGCGCTGCAGCATCCGGAATGTTTCCCCATAGACGTTAATCGGGCGAGTTATAAGGAACTTTTGCGCGTGCCGGGTATCGGCGTGATCAGCGCGAAACGGATTGTGGCATCGCGCCGCATGGTGGTGTTGCGTCTTGACGGTCTAAAAAAATTAGGGGTTGTGTTAAAGCGCGCGCGATATTTTATTACCTGCGGCGGGATAGGAGCAGCAGAGCTGCGAACTAAGCGCTCTCAAGTGGTGCAAGCGCTGCTGACCGATTCGGAAGGAAGAAGCGTGCGGCGGGAAACGGCTTTAGGAGAACAGCAAATGTCGTTGTTTGGTGAGCCGGAAGGTCTTGGCGCGGGAGAGGCCAGAGAGGAGGCATTCTTATCATGCATGCGCGCTCTGAGCTGATTTATCGCTATGACGGTACGCTAGACGGATTGCTGTGCTGCGTATTTGAAAGCTATGCCCATAAAGAACTGCCAGGAGATATTGTGATACAAGGGGAAGCGGTGGAAACGCTGCTTTTTGAAGGAAAAGCGATTCCGACTGACCAGGAAAAAGCGCGGCGGGTTCGAGTATCGATTCCTCAGAAAATTTGCCCGGAAGCTTGGGAGTTTGTGCAAAAAGCGTTTCTTACCTGCCTGCCTCGTAAGGAAGTATACTTGCTGCTTTTTTTGCGCTTAGGCTATCGGCATGGTTCGGAAGTAATGCAGATGCTGGCGGATGATACGGTGCATACTTTGTTTAAGGCGGTGCGCCATTTAGAAAGAGAAAGCCATCTATTTAAAGGCTTTGTTCGCTTTGTGGCTGGTAACGGTGTATTAGCGGCCCAAATTGAGCCGAAGAACTTTGTCTTGCCGTTGCTGGCGGAACATTTTTGCCAGCGTTTTCCAGAAGAGCGCTTTCTGATTCATGATCAAAGTCATGGCGTGGCTTTGGTATATCAGCCCTATCAGTACCGGATTTGTCCGGTAGAAGAACTGGAGCTGCCTGCGCCGGATGCAGAGGAGCAAACCTACCAAGAGTTATGGAAACTGTTTTACAAAAGCATTGAAATTAAGGCGCGTCATAATCCGCTTTGTCGCAGGACGCAAATGCCGCAACGCTATTGGAAAAACATGACGGAAGTGGCTTCCGAGGTTGCCAGGCTGCCGGGAGGCGGCAAGAAAGATAAGCTTCTTCAAGAACCTCTGTGGAAACTAAAATAGTTTTCTCCCCAAGACCGCGCAAGCGGTTTTTTCTTTTTGCAAATAAATTTGAAACTTGTGACAAAAACGAAAGGATTTGGGAAAGATACTGCGAATAAGTACAACATCCTAATGTTATGTTATATTTGGCGGAATCACAAACCAAACAAAGGAGGGTGAAGGAATGGAAAACATGGGTGCTGTAATGGGCGAAAAGCCCACAAAACAGAGGGTCATTCTTGTCTTGATTTTATTGGTTACCCTGCTGATTGCCTACTTAGACCGAGTCAATGTTTCCGTGCTGTTGGCGGATAACACGTTTCTTAGCGACATGGGCATCAAAGGACAGCCGGTGCAGATGGGCCTGCTTATGACCTTATTTTTAATTGCTTATGGTATTTCCAACGTTTTTCTCAGCCCCATTGGAGACTACTTAGGACCAAGGAAAGCTATGTGCCTTTCCATCTTCTTGTGGTGTCTGTCGCTCTTTATCGGCGGCATTGCATCGACCTTCACCATCATGCTGGCCGCTCGTGTCATCCTTGGTATCGGGGAGGGCATGCATTGGCCTATGCAGAGCAAGTATGTCAAGAACTGGTTCCCGCCCCACGAAAGGGGCAAGGCGAACGCTGTGTGGGTGGTCGGTCTGATGGCTGGACCAGCGTTGGCTATGCCGTTTTTGACTTGGGCCATTCAGTCCTTTGGCTGGCGCACCAGCTTTTTCATCCTTGTTGGCTTTGGATTGCTGCCTCTGATTCTATTATGGTTTTATACGACTGATCATCCGCATCAGCATAAAGGGGCCAATCAGGCGGAACGCGATTTGATTGAAGAAGGCCAAAAAGCTGAAAAAGAGCTGGAGGCGCAGGCGGGCCACAGTACGTTGTGGGATAATATGAAAGCTTTTATTTTCGATTATCGCTTTTGGCTGGTCACTCTGTACTATTTTTGCTTGGCCTCGATCTTCTGGGGAACCATGGCTTGGCTGCCTTCGTACCTAAAAGTGGCGCGAGGGTTTTCTTGGGCCGCTATGGGCGCTTGGTCGTCGCTTCCCTATGTCCTCGGTATTGTCAGTGTTTTGGCGTCTGGCTATATTTCCGACAAAATCGGTCGCCGTGCGCCGCTGTGTTTCGTGTCCATGCTTGGCGCGGCAGCGGGAATTTATTTTGGTGCTTATGCACCGGATAACACAACAGCCGCTTTATTGATTTCCGTAGGCATTGCTTCGATTGGCCTTGGGATTGCTCCGGCTTGGGCTATGGTGCAGCACATTGTGCCCGGCAAGGCTATTGGAGCTGGCGCCGGTATGATGAACGGCGTTTCCAACGGAGGTTCGGCTTTTTCGCCGGTGCTTATTGGATTCTTTATCAGCGCTTCAGGCAGCTATGTTGGAGGGTTGATGTTCTTGGTTGGCTTGGGATTGTTAGCGGCTTGCTGCGCAGCTGTGCTGGCATATCAAAAATATTAAAGAACGATTGCAACAGCGCCCGGTTCTAAATGAGCTGGGCGTTGTTGTTTGTTTCCTTCTACGATTGTTAACTTGAAATGTGCACGTGGTTTACTTTTAATGAGAGATGCGATATGATAAAGACAAACGTCAATAGGACGTTATTTTTTTGCATACATAGTTAACTTGTATTGGAACGAGGTTAACGAGGAAGCGGGAAATGAAGAAAGTTTATTGCTAAGTACAATAAGGAGTGGTGGAAAATGAGCTATGATTTGATTTTTTCATTAGGGAAAAAAGTGTTGTCTGGAGGCGAGTTAACATTTGAAGAGGCGCTTTCACTAACGCAAATAGCAGAAGAAGATGTTCCATTGTTGTTAGCGGTGGCAAATAAGGTGCGAGAAAAATTTACAGGCAAAACCGTGGATACGTGTGAAATCGTAAATGCCCGTTCAGGAAATTGTTCGGAGGACTGTAAATTTTGCGCTCAATCTGTACACCATGAAGTGAAGTTTGACGCCTATCCATTAATGAAAGAAGAAGATATTGTGGCTGCGGCTCAAAAAGCTCAAAAAGAAGGAGCCTACCGTTTTTCCATCGTTACAGCTGGCTGCGGCATGGATCAAGATAAGGATTTTGATAGTATTCTTAAGGCGGTGCGGCGGATCGTCAAAGATACAAAGCTGCACTGTTGTTGCTCTTTAGGACTTTTGCGTCAGGAACACGCAGCAGCCCTAAAAGAAGCGGGAGCGACAAGGTACCATCATAATTTAGAAGCTAGCGCAAGTTATTTTTCGGAAATTTGTACGACCCATACCTATGAGGAACGGGTTGAAACGGTAAAAAGCGTTAAAGCTGCAGGAATGCAAATTTGCTCTGGCGGTATTCTTGGCATGGGTGAGTCTTGGAAGCAGCGGGTGGAACTGGCCTTTGCGCTGAAAGAATTGGATGTAGATGCGGTGCCGATTAATATATTGAACGCGATACCGGGAACGGCATTAGCTGAGCAAAAGAAAATAAGACCTTTAGAAATTTTGCAAGCATTTGCTGTCTTTAGGATGATTCTTCCTCGTAAAAGTATTCGCTATGCAGGTGGCAGAGAGCATGCTTTGGGAGAATTAGCGCCGCTAGGCTTTTTATCCGGTATCAATGGCATGCTGCTGGGGAATTACCTGACCACATCAGGACGCGGACCTGCAGAGGATCTGCAAACTGTGACTGATTTGGGTCTTCGCCTTTTATCGGTGGGAGAGCGCTGATTAAGCTTTGCAACCCTCATTCGTATCCTCTGGTTCTCATCGCGACTCTTGTTCCTTCTGTATCTCGAAGACCGCGCAGGCGGTCTTTTCTTTTTGGCGCTTGCGCAGTGACCAGCAGGAGCTGGCAGGAATCCTGCGCCGTTTTGAAGAAGTAACTAAGAACAACTTTAGAAATCGACGAAAAGAGGAAGCGTGCATGTCAGTGCCGGAAAAAAAGAGAGTCGTTGTAGCCATGAGCGGCGCCAGCGGGGTGGTTCTGGGAATTGAAATTCTGCGGGTGCTGCGGGCGAATCCTGCGTATGAGACGCATGTGGTGCTTTCGCGGGGAGCGGAGCTGACCATTGCCGCGGAGACGGAGCATACGGTAGAAGAAGTACTGCAATGGGCGGATCATGTATATGATAATAACAATGTAGGGGCGCGCATTGCCAGCGGCACCTTTAAGACGGAGGGCATGCTGGTAGTGCCTTGCAGTATGAAAACCGTAGCCGGTATTGCCAGCGGCTATTCGGATAATCTGCTTTTGCGTGCGGCGGATGTCACTCTCAAGGAGCGGCGGCCGCTGATCTTGGCGCCGCGGGAAAGTCCGCTGGGGATCATTCATTTGCGAAATTTATTGGCGGTAGCGGAGGCGGGCGCACTGCTTTTGCCGCCGGTAATTTCTTATTACCAGAAGCCGGTGAGTTTGGAAGATATGAACCGGCAGATTGCTGGGAAAATTCTCGACAAATTGGGGATTGAAACACCAGGTTTTCGTCGGTGGGGTGAAGAAGACACACTTTAAATCGGAAAAACTGCTACGAATTAAATTGATTTATTGGAAAATTCTGTTCTTGATGATATACTATAATCGTAATAGTTGCTGTACAATCGGATACTGAAAACTGAAGCGAATTTTTCTAAAAATAGAGGCATTCGCATGAAGTTGCACTGCGAAACGATGCTATTTTTAGGCATCGTTTTTTAGTTTTATAAGGCAGTGAAATGTTTTGCAATAAAAGAAAATGCAGTAGAACATTACATTATATTGTGTATTCAACTTGAAAAATGGCAATATTTGCTTAAAAAGTGTTATTTTCAGAATTATTATTGAAAACTAATTAAAATTGACAGTGTGAAAAAGGAAGTCTAAAATATAAATATCAATAAATGTATACAGAATACTTTTATTTAATTTAAATTAATACGCAAATGTAGCAATGTGAGCGGTATCGTTTCATGGTGAGCATTTGCGGAAAAGCAAAAGGAGGATGGTAAGATGTTGCAGGATTTTGGGAATATCGGTTTGCTATTAGCGGTTGCTTTGGTGTTTCCCTTGATGGCCTTGGTAACTGCATTTTTCATTCGCCCCAAAAATCCAGGAGTGGAGAAGTCCTTGCCGTATGAGTGTGGCGTTGATACGGTAGGGGAGACTTGGATTCAGTTTCGGGCCAGTTATTTCCTTTATGCACTTGTATTTGTCGCTTTTGACATTGAAACTGTATTCTTGTATCTCTGGGCTATTAAATTTCAGCAGCTAGGCGTTTTTGCCTTTGTAGAAATGTTTATTTTTCTGAGCATTTTGCTGGTGGGTTTGGGATATGCCTGGAGGAAAGGGGCTTTGGAATGGAAATGACCAAATTGCAGACGCAGGCGGAGCGGGATCAGGAGCTCTTGCATAAAAATATAATTGTTGCCAGTATGGATATGGTGTTGAAATGGGCGCGAAGCAATTCGTTATGGCCGCTGTCTTCAGGGCTTGCCTGCTGTGCTATTGAGATGATGTCGGCCGCTGCGGCGCGCTTTGACCTGTCTCGCTTTGGCTATGAAGTGTTTCGGGCATCGCCGCGACAGGCGGACTTGCTGATCGTTGCCGGTACGTTGACTTGGGCTATGGCTGGGCCGTTGAAGCGCCTTTACGAACAGATGCCAGAGCCTAAATATGTTATTGCCATGGGCAGCTGCGCTAATTCCGGCGGTCCTTTTGTGGATTCGTATTCCGTAGTACCGGGCGTGGATCAAATTTTGCCGGTAGACATTTATATTCCCGGCTGCCCGCCTCGGCCGGAAGCACTGATTCATGGCATGTTGGAACTGAAGCGTAAAATCCAGGACGGAGAAATTGTGAGGGACAAAGCATGACGACGACAGAACTGCTGACAGCGATTCAAGCGTGTCATAGCGACTACAGCGAAATCATTGGCGAAGAAAGCCAACAGGCATTGCGGGTGGAAGCCGGGCGGTTAGTGGAGTTAATGCAATGGCTGCGCAATCATGAGGAATATCAGTTTATCATGCTGCGCAACTTGACGGCAGTGGACTATGAAGAGCATTTGGACGTGATTTATCATGTGTATTCCATGGCATTGCGGCAGACGATTGTGGTGAAGACTTGTTGTCCGGCAGAGGGGTCTGAAGTGCCGTCAGTGACGTCCATATGGCCGGCTGCTGATTTTCAGGAGCGCGAAGTGTATGACTTAATGGGCATCCGCTTTACTGGACATCCTGATTTGCGGCGCATTTTGATGCCGGAAGAGTATACCGAGCATCCGTTGCGTAAATCTTTCAAGCTGGGCGCTGGTAGTGCCGCAGTGGTACAGAGAGGGTGTAACTGATGGTAAAAACAGAAACATACACGCTCAATATGGGACCGCAGCATCCCAGTACGCACGGAGTGCTGCAGGTGGTGCTGGAGCTGGACGGCGAAGAAGTGGTGCAGGCGGTGCCGCATATGGGGTATTTGCATCGCGGCATTGAAAAACTGGCGGAAAGCCGCACTTATGCGCAGTTTATTCCTTATACAGACCGTTTGGATTACGTTTCTTCTATGTGTAACAACCTGGGGTACTGCCAGACTGTGGAAAAATTGATGGGTATTGAAATTCCGGAGCGCGCCGAGTATTTGCGCATTATCATGGTGGAGCTCAACCGGATTGCCAGCCATTTGATCTGCATGGGCTCTTTGGCGATTGATCTGGGGGCTTCGACCGGCATGATGTTTGGCTTCCGCGGGCGCGAACGCATTTTGGACTTGTTCGACATGGCTTGCGGGGCGCGTCAGACCTATAGCTATATTCGCTTCGGCGGCGTATCGGCAGACATTCCGGACGCTTTTGTGCCGGAACTGCGGCGTTTTCTGGCGGATTTTCCGGCGATGCTGGAGGAATATCACGGCCTTTTGACAGGCAATGAAATTCTCTACGAACGCTTAAAAAACACGGCTGTTATTTCCGGCGAGCGGGCGATTGCCATGGGGCTGACCGGACCGGCGCTGCGTGCGTCCGGTGTGGCGTATGATTTGCGCAAAGTAGAGCCGTACAGCATTTATGACCGCTTTGATTTTGAGGTTCCTTTGGGAGAAGTAGGGGACAGCTGGGACCGTTATGTGGTGCGAATGGAAGAAGTAAAACAAAGCATGCGAATTGTGGAACAAGCGCTGGAGCAACTGCCGGAAGGGCCTGTAATGGGCAAAGTGCCGAAAGTGCTGAAACCGCCGGTGGGCGAAGTGTATCATGCCGTAGAAAATCCCCGCGGCGAATTGGGCTACTACATTGTTAGCGATGGTTCTCCAAAGCCGTATCGCATTCATGTGCGCCGGCCTTCATTCATTAATTTGCAGATGCTGAACGAAACCTGCCAGGGCTTGCTGATTGCCGATGTGGTTGCTGTGCTGGCTACGCTGGATTCGCTAATGGGAGAAGTGGACTGCTAGTTGGTTCCATAAGGAGAGAAGCACGTAAAGGAGAGGCAAGGCATGCAAGAAGTAACCGGTTTGTATGTAATCGCGGCGTGGCTGCGACAAATTTTAGCAATGTATCTGCCAGGGCCGCAATGGGTGGATTTGTGCATGAGCTTGGTGGAAATTGGCGCTATTTTCGGCGTTATTTCCCTGTCTGCGGTTGTGCTAGTGTATGCGGAGCGCAAGATCAGCGCCTTTATGCAGCGGCGCTCCGGTCCGAATCGCGTGGGCCCTAAGGGCTTGCTGCAGACAACGGCGGATATGATCAAGCTGATGGCGAAGGAAGACATTATGCCCACGGGCGCTGATAAATGGATGTGGATGTTGGCGCCAATACTGTTGTTTTTGCCGGCAGCCATGGGCTATGTGGTATTTCCCTTTGATGCTCAGGTTATTTTTGCGGACCTGAATATTGGTATTTTTTATTTCATTGCTATTTCTTCTCAATCGGTACTGCCGTTTTTGATGGCAGGCTGGGCTTCCAACAATAAATATTCGCTCGTTGGCGGCATGCGTACGGTGGCGCAGATGCTGAGCTATGAGGTGCCGATGGTGCTGTCAATTTTGGGCATCGTTATGTTGACCGGCTCCATGAAGATGAGCTCCATTGTAGCGGCGCAGCAAGATGTCTGGTTTGTGGTGCTGCAGCCTATTGCATTTGTGGTGTATGTCATCACTGCCACGGCAGAAATCAACCGCGCGCCTTTTGACTTGGTCGAAGGGGAATCCGAGCTTGTGGCAGGACCTTTTACGGAGTACACGGGCATGCGCTGGGCGCTGTTTTTCTTGGCGGAGTATGCCAATTTGCTGGCGGTTTCCGTTATTGCGACTACGCTGTTTTTAGGCGGTTGGAGCGGTCCATGGCTTCCTGGGTGGATTTGGTTTTTGCTGAAAGTGGCGGCTATGATTTTCCTCTTTATGTGGTTTCGCTGGACGTTCCCGCGGCTGCGTATTGATCAGCTATTGGCTTTCGGGTGGAAGCTCTTGCTGCCGCTGGCGTTATTGAATGTCATTATTACAGGGATCGGCATTTATCTTTCCGAGTTTTTCATTTAGGAGGAACCTCTTATGCTTGGTAAAGGCTTGCTACAAGGGATGGGCATCACCTTGAAGGCGTTTTTCGCCAAAAAGGAAACACTGCAATATCCCGAAGCTAAATTAGTGATGCCGGAACGCTTTCGGGGCGGCGAACTGGAATTGGACCACAAAAAATGCATTGCCTGCGGGCTGTGCGCGATGGCTTGCCCCAATCATGTAATCAAGCTGACGACGAAGATGGATGAGCAGAAAAAGCGCCATTTAGAGACCTATGTCTACCAGTCTGGCCTTTGTCTATACTGCAATTACTGTATTGAAGCCTGCCCGACGAAAGCCATTCGTTGGGACAAGAATTATGAAAACTCTCGTTATACAAAGGCGGAGCTGGATGTGGATTGCTTGGCTCTTTCGCGGGCTAAGCAGCCGGATGAGGTTGCGCAACCAGCGGAAGATGGAACGTCGGCTAGTCAAGGGAGGGATGCTTGATGAGCGAATGGGCTTATACGATTGCCTTTTTTGTCTTTGCCTCCATTACCGTGGCTGCGGCGTTTGCGGCTGTAAGCAAAACAAATCTGGTGCACAGCGCGCTGTTTTTGGCTTTGTGCTTTATCGGCGTCAGCGGCTTGTACGTGCTGCTGCAGGCGGACTTTATGGCAGCCGTGCAAATTTTGATTTATAACGGCGCTATTGCCATTGTGTTCGTGTTGGGAACCATGCTGACAAGGCGCAGCAGTTATCACGGCACCAATGCAACAGACCGGGATATTCCTTCGCGGCTGGTGTTGGCGGTCAGCTCTCTGTTTGTCGTGATTACGATGGCGGTGATTGCGACGACGCCGTGGCGCTACTCCAGCGCGCCGCCGGTGGAGGATACGCCTTCGCTTTTAGGGCAGTTGATCCTTACGGACTATATGGTGGCTATGGAAGTGGCGGCCGTGCTTTTGCTGGCGGCGATGATCGGCTCCATTGTTCTGGCAAAAGGAGTGGAGGAAGAATGATAGGCTTAACGCACTTTTTGGTAGTGGCAGCCATGGTGTTTGCCATTGGCCTCTATGGATTGCTGACGAAACGGACGATTATCGGTCTCTTGATGAGCATTGAGTTGATGCTCAATGCGGTGAACATCAATTTAATCGCTTTTTCGCGTTTTATTACGCCCGATGCCCTGACAGGGCAGGTGTTTGCTATTTTTACCATTACCGTTGCGGCTGCGGAGGTGGCGGTGGGTTTGGCCATGGTCTTCCGTGTGTATCATGACCGCAATACGGTGCATGCCGCCAGATTGGACGAGATGCGCTGGTAAGCGAGTATCAGAGAGTAGGTGAGGAATGTTGTTTATTCAATATGCGTTGCATCATGCCTGGCTGATACCGCTGCTGCCGGCCGTCGCGTTCGTGCTTGTCGGCTTTTTCTTGCGTCGGCTGCCGGCCGTGGCGGCAACGGTATCACTCTTGTTAAACGGTCTGAGCCTTGTATTAGCGCTAGGCGTCGCCGGTGGCGTAATCAGCCGGGGTATTAGCGTGGAGCAGCCGTTGCTTCAAAAAGTATCTTGGCTTTCGCTGCCGGGGCTTTCCGTGGATATGGGGGTCTACATTGACCCGATTTCCGCTATGATGCTGGTGGTAGTGACCTTGGTGTCGTTTTTGGTGCAGATGTATTCTATCGGCTATATGCACGGCGAAGAGGGATTCGGACGCTTTTTCGCGTATCTGTCGCTGTTTGCCGCCTCCATGCTGGGGTTGGTGCTGGCGGTGAATTTTGTGCAGATGTTTGTTTTTTGGGAATTGGTTGGTCTTTGTTCGTACTTACTGATCGGTTACTATTTCCACAAGATTTCCGCCAGAGAGGCGGCCAAGAAGGCCTTTATTACAACTCGAATTGGCGATTTCGGTCTTTTAATGGGCATTTTGTTTTTGCAAATTCTCTTTGGAACTCTTGATTTTCAGCAATTGGGCTTGGCGGTGCCGACGTATGTGGCGCAAAATGGTACGGTGCTGTTGACCGGAGTGGCGCTCTTAATCTTTTTGGGACCTGTCGGCAAATCCGGTCAGTTTCCGCTGCATGTGTGGCTGCCGGACGCCATGGAAGGACCTACGCCGGTTTCGGCTTTGATTCACGCGGCTACCATGGTGGTAGCTGGCGTATATTTGGTGGCTAGGTCGTTTTTCTTGTTTAATCTGCTGCCGTCGGTGATGGACGCTGTCGCTTGGACAGGCGCTTTTACGGCGATTTTTGCAGCAAGCATTGCCTTTACGCAACGCGACATCAAACGCATTTTGGCTTACTCTACGGTTAGCCAGCTTGGTTATATGATGCTGGCTCTCGGCGTGGGCAGCCTGACGGCTTCCATGTTTCATCTGATGACGCATGCTTTCTTTAAGGCCTTGATGTTCTTGGCGGCGGGTGCGGTACTGCACGGCTTGCCTAACCGAAATGATATTTTTGAAATGGGCGGTTTGCGGCATAAGATGCCGATTACCTTTGCGGCTATGACCATCGGGGTGCTGGCCATATCGGGCATTCCGCCTTTTGCGGGGTTCTTTTCTAAGGACGAAATTCTCTTGGCGGCTTTTGACGTCAGCCTGCCGCTCTTTACGGTAGCGCTCGTTACGTCATGTATGACATCCTTCTACATGGCTAGGCTGCTTATTGTCGTCTTTTGCGGCCCCGAGAAAAGCGGCAACCATCCTCACGAGGCGCCTCTTTCCATGCGCATTCCTTTATTTGTGCTTGGCGCATTAGCGGTTGTAGGAGGCTATGCAGGTTATGCCGGGCATTTTGGCGAGTGGGTGCGTTTTGGCGCGGCTTCCCATGCCGGCATTCACTGGGGTATTGCTGGAACTTCCACGCTGTTGGCGCTGGCGGCCTTCGGTATTGCCTGGAAAATTTACGGCAGCGGTTCAAGGAAACCGGCGGAACAACTGACGTGGCGTTTTCGGAATGCCTATAACCTCAGTTTTCATAAGTACTATCTGGATGAATGGTATCAATGGTTCAATGAGTCCTATTTGGGAGAATTTGCTCGCAACATGCATTGGATGGAGCGCAATATCATTGACTCGGTTATCAACGGTATCGCTGCGGTGCCTCTCTTCATGGGAGATCGGCTGCGCAAGATGCAGACCGGCAGCTTGCAGCGTTACGGCGTCGTTATGTTCTGTGCGGCGCTTTTGATTGCTGCCAGTTTGCTGGTGTTGAATCCCTTGCTAAAAGGCGTCTGGTTTGGAGGTGCGTGTTAAAATGGTGAGTTTTCCGTTATTAACGCTGATTCTGTTGACGCCTGTCTGGGGAATTTTGGTGCTCCTTTGCATGCCAAGGGAAGCGGACCGCATGATCAAGATGGTTTCGGCTGCATCCATGACGGTGGCTTTTGGCCTGACTGTGTATGCTTACTGGGCGTATGATGTTGTACAAGGGGGTATGCAGTTTCAGGAAACGGTGCCCTGGATTGCCGAACTAGGCGTAACCTATGCGCTGGGCATAGACGGCATTTCCTTGCCGCTGTTGCTTTTGACCGTCTTGGTAGGCCTTTCGACGGTCTTTGTGTCCTGGAATGAAAAAGAACGGCCCAAAGAGTTTTTCATTCAGCTTCTGTTGTTGATTGTAGGCGCTATTGGCGTTTTCATTTCACGGGACTTGTTTATCTTCCTGCTATTTTACGAATTAGGCATTGTGCCGACGTATATTATGGTAGTGGTCTGGGGCTCGGTAAAGCGTGTTTCTAAAGAGCATGCAGCTATGAAGATGACCATTTATCTGCTGTTGGGCTCGGCTTTTATGCTGGCGGGGGTGCTGGCGCTGTACTTGAACGCGTATCCGGAAGGGCTGCGGACGTTCAGCATGGAAGCCTTAGCGCAAGCGCACGTTCTAGGGAATTTGTCTGAAAACGTGCAGATTGTTGCTTTTTTCCTCTTGCTTTTGGGCTTTGGCTCTACCTTAGCCATGTGGCCGTTTTACAGCTGGGCGCCGGACGGGTATGCTGCCGCGCCGAGCGGCGTGTCGATGCTACACGCGGGAGTCTTGAAAAAAGTTGGCGGCTATGGCTTGATTCGCTTGGGTTTGCTGACGCTGCCTCTGGGCGTTAAGTTTTGGGCCCCTGTAATTGCCTTGGTGGCGATTATCAATATTCTCTATGCTGCGATGGTCGCTTTGGCGGAAAAAGACTTGAAGTATATTATCGGGTATTCGTCCATTTCCCATATGGGCTATATTCTGATCGGCTTTGCAGCGCTGAATGTGATCAGCATTGACGGTGCGGTGGCCAACATGTTTGCTCATGGCGTCATGTGCGCCTTGTTCTTTGCGATGATTGGCCTGGTGCAAGAGCGTACCAATACGCGCTTAGTTTCTGAGCTTGGCGGTTTGGCGCATCAAATGCCTCGCGTGGCGGTGGGCTTTATGCTGGCAGGCATGAGTTCTCTAGGCTTGCCGGGGTTGGCGGGCTTTATTCCAGAGTTCACTATTTTTGTGGGCGCCTTTAAGGAATATCCTGTTTCTACCTTCTTGGCTGTTTCCGGCATTGTTTTTACGGCGCTGTATATCCTGCGGCTGTTGGCCAATGTATTGTTCGGGCCGCGGCGAGCGGAATTTGACGGCTGCAAGGATGCTTCCGGCGTTGAATTGGTGCCATTGGTCTTGCTGGGCGCTGCTCTTGTTATTTTCGGCATCTTCCCGCAAATGCTCATGGGCGTAGTGAATAGCGGCATGGAGCCGGCGGCAGCGCTGCTCCTGAAGCTGCATGCGCTGCAGGGAGGGTTGTTGTAATGAATATCGCATTATTGGCTAGTGAGATTTCCGTAGTCGTCCTTGCCTTATTCCTTCTGGTGTTTGATTTGCTTCTTCCTAAGCAGGAAACGCGCCGTAGTCTGGGCTACCTGGCAGTGTGTGGCGTGACGGCCATTCTTGTTTATACCGCCACCCGCTATGGAGACGCTGCCAGCGTCTATCACGGCTTTTTCGTGGTAGATAACTTTGCGCTCTTCTTTAAACAGTTGTTTTTGGCGGCGACCTTGCTGACGATTCTTTTTTCCTTTGACTATGTGGAAAAAATGACTCGTAGCGGCGGGGAATTTTATGCACTGTTGCTCTTCGCTTTGCTGGGGATGATGGTGATGGCGTCGGCGAGCGACTTGTTGACGCTTTTTGTGGGCCTGGAATTAATGACCATCGTCTTTTACGCGCTTGTCGGCTTTGATCTTAAGAACCGGCGTTCCAGCGAAGCCGGCATCAAGTACATGATTCTTGGTTCGGCGGCCAGCGCGATCTTGCTGTACGGTATGAGCTGGGTGTATGGCTTTACCGGGACGCTGATGCTCAAAGAGATCGCTCAGAATGCGGCAGCCACTCCGGCTATGATGCTGGGCATGGGGCTGATGCTGGCGGGACTTTGCTTTAAGCTTTCGATTGTTCCTTTCCATATGTGGGCGCCGGATGTATACGAAGGCGCGCCTGTATCGATTACAGCGATGCTCGCCATGGGCTCGAAAGCGGCCGCCTTTGCAGTGCTGCTGCGGATTTTCATCACCGCCTTCGGTTCCTTGCAGGCTTACTGGGTAACCGTAGTAGCCGTGCTGGCGGCTCTTAGTATGGTTGTCGGTATTGTGATCGCTATGTGGCAAACCAATGTAAAGCGTATGCTGGCGTATTCGTCGGTAGCGCAAGCCGGTTACATTCTTTCCGGTTTACTGGCGGCGGACGTGGCGGGGATTAAAGGCATGCTGTTTTATGTTGTTTTGTATATGTTTGCCAATGTAGGCGCTTTTGCCGTAGTGACGGCAGTCAGCAATGAAACCGGTTCGGACGAACGGAGCGCATTTAAGGGATTGTCGCAGCGGTCGCCGCTCTTGGCATTAGTGATGACATTATCCTTGATGTCTATGGCCGGCTTGCCTCCGATGGCTGGCTTTGTGGGCAAGTTGTACCTCTTTATGGCCATTACGGAACAAGGGTTCTTTTGGCTGGCGGTGCTGGGCTTTGTGATGTCGATGATCTCAGTGTATTACTATATGCTGGTGGTTAAGGAGATGTATAGTCCGACGGCGGAACCGGCAGAGGCTGCGCCGCTGTATTTCAGCGGTACCCTGCGCTTGGCGGTGGTGCTTAGCTTGTTTGGTACGATCTTCTTGGGCGTATACCCAGGGCCTTTATCACAGCTGGCTGCTGCTGCTGCCAAAGTATTGTGGTAAGCTTTTAGAAATTCCTAGAGAAAGAGGCCTATATCACTTTTGGTGTGATATGGGCTTTTTTTCATATGCCGAAATTTATAAAACGAACCGCGAAATACACGAAATACACGAAAGACGCGAAAGGGGTTTTCAAGGGCTAGGATCTTCTGTATAAACGGCGGCATAACTGTATTTGAGACAAAATTTCCGCGCGCCTCGCAAAAACAGGAGTCGACGGCAGTTCCGCGAACTCGCTGGCGCTCAGACATACGGAACTTTTATCCGTCGTCTCCTGTTTTTGTGTCCTGCGGACCGTCTTGCTCCAAAAAGTCTCAAATATAGTCACGACCGCCGCAGACTCATTAATCCCTCACTTTACTTCATCAACTCCTGTTAAATTCCGTAACCCTCAGTCGAACCCTCTCGCGACTCCGGTTCTCTTGTTCAATCTCCGTGCTTTCTCTGTGTGACGTTCTCTTCTAAGGACCGCGTAGCGATTTTTCTTAAATCGGCAGATTAGCATTTTTCTTAATTGTCTTGGCAGGAAAACACAGGGTGCGTGAAGAAGTTACCAAACTAAGCCATAGTCTGAATGAAAAGTTTAGACGGAAATACTTAGGGGCGGTGGAAACGGTGAAAAAGGTAGTATTTAAAGGCGCTGGGGTGGCAGTAGTCACGCCGTATACGGAAACAGGCATTGACTACAAGGCGCTGGCGCAGCTGATCGACTTCAATATTGATAATGGTACGGATGCCATCATTATTTGCGGTACGACCGGAGAGTCGGCTACGATGACCGATGAAGAACACAAAGAAGCCATTGAATTTACCATTAAACATGTCAACAAACGGGTGCCTGTGATCGCAGGGACCGGCTCCAATGATACGATCTATGCGGCGCAGCTGTCGCAGCATGCAGAAGAAGCGGGAGCTGATGCGCTCTTGCTGGTATCGCCCTATTACAACAAAACTTCACAGAAAGGCCTTGTAGAGCATTTTAACTACATTGCTGATCGCGTGAACATCCCGATTATCTTGTACAATGTACCTTCGCGTACTGGCGTGACGATTAAGCCGGAAACATATCAGGCTTTGTCCAAACACCAGAATATCGTGGCTACCAAAGAGGCTAGCGGTGATTTTTCCGCCATTTTAAAGACAAGGGCTTTGTGCGGCGACGATCTGCATATGTATTCCGGCAACGATGATCAGATCGTACCGATTTTGGCGATGGGCGGCATGGGGGTTATTTCGGTGCTTTCCAATATCATGCCTAAAGAAACGCATGAAATCTGCAAGCTCTTTTTTGAAGGGCGTATGCAGGAAAGCAGTGCCTTGCAAATTCGCCTGGCGGATATCATTGACGCGCTGTTTGTCGAAGTCAATCCCATTCCTGTCAAAACCGCTTTGCGGCTGATGGGCTATCCTGTAGGAGAACTGCGGCGCCCGCTGACCGATATGGAGCCGAACACTCTGGCGCAGCTCAAAAAAGCGTTGGCTGCACACTGCTTAATCAAAAATTAAAGTTATATCGAAAACAGGCTGCCGGAGCTTTCGGTGGCCTGTTTTTTGCAATTCTCAGTCGCGCCCTCCGGTCACTCCAGTTCTCTTGTTAGTTCTTTCTATAGAGACTTGACTGTATGCCTATTTGACGCTACACTGAGAGAACTCTCTTTGAAACAAGTTGGTTTTTTACCGGAAGGATACGATGAATGGATGAATGGATTGTAGCGCTGCAGGAGTGGGGCGTTTGGGGGCTGGTATTGGCTTCGTTTACCGAAGCGTTTTGTTCGCCGATTTTGCCGGATGTGGTATTGATTCCCTTGGCTTTAGCGCAGCCGGAAGAGGCGCTTTTTTACGGTTTTATCGCTACGGCAGCTTCTGTGTCAGGCGGTTTTGTGGGTTATTTCTTGGGAAAACGTTTAGGCGTAAAGGCGGCGAGAAAGCTGCTGCCCGAGAGTCAACTGCAGAAACTGAAGGAAGGCGTTGAAGGGAACGCGCTTTGGGCGGTTTTGCTGGCGGTCATGTCACCGTTTCCCTATAAATGCATTACCATTGCAGCGGGTGCGGTGGGCATGCGTTTATCTGTTTTTATGGCTATTTCCGTGCTGGGGCGGACAAAGCGGTTCTTCTTGGAAGCACTGCTCATTTACTGGTATGGGCCGCAGGCGGTGGAATGGCTGCGCCAGTACGGGGATGAAATGTTGTGGGGCTCAGTAGCGTTAACCGTTTTGGCTGTAGCTGGTTGGTATGCGCGGCGTCGTTGGCGGAGACGACGCGCCCTGGAAGTGCGGAACGCAGAGTAACAGAGGAAACAGAGTTTCACAGAGGCGCTGAAGATAAGAGTATAAAAAAAGAACGCATCGCGGTGATGCGTTCTTTTGCGTTAGAGCATGAGCTTCGAAAGATGAAAAACTAGAAGATCAGTGACTTGGCTAAAAGTATAAAATATAATAATCTCCGTCCTCTGGCTGTTCTCTGTTACTCTGCTTACTCTGTGTTCGTTCTTATTTGGTTTTCTTTATGCCTTAGGGTAGGAAGCGGCGCGTTGTTTTTTTACTTCGCCGTCTTGGAGGTATTCGTCATAGCTCATGCGGCGGTCAATGACGCCGTTGGGGGTGATTTCGATAATACGGTTAGCAATGGTTTCTACGAACTGATGGTCATGCGAGGTGAAGAGCATGGTGCCTTCAAACTGCGTCAAACCGCTATTTAAAGAGGTGATTGTTTCTAGATCAAGATGGTTAGTAGGTTCGTCTAAAATGAGGACGTTGGAGCCGCTGACCATCATGCGGGAAAGCATGCAGCGGACTTTTTCGCCGCCAGAGAGGACGTTGGCTTCTTTTTGGCTTTCTTCGCCGGAGAAAAGCATGCGTCCTAAGAAGCCGCGGATGAAGGTTTCATCCTGGTCGCGGGAGAATTGGCGCAGCCAATCTACCAGGTTGAGGGTGACGTCGTCGAAGTAGGCGGAGTTGTCCTTCGGAAAATATGCCTGCGTCGTGGTTACGCCCCACTTGAATTCACCTTGATCCGGTTCCAGCTCGCCTGCAAGAACGCGGAACAAGGTGGTTTTAGCAATGGAATCTGGGCCGACAAAAGCGATCTTGTCGCCTTTGGCCACCAAGAAGGATACATCGTTCAGTATCTTCTCGCCTTCAATGGTAACGCTGATGCCGTCGACAGACAGGAGCTGAGCTCCCGCTTCACGGTCCGGCTTAAAGGCGATGTAGGGGTAGCGCCGCGAGGACGGTTTGATGTCATCCAAGGTTAGCTTTTCCAGCTGCTTTTTCCGCGAAGTGGCCTGCTTCGATTTAGAAGCATTAGCGCTGAAGCGCTGGATGAAGGTTTGCAAGTCCTTCATTTTATCTTCCTTTTTCTTGTTGGCGTCTTTAGCCAGTTGCAGAGCCAATTGGCTGGATTCCAGCCAGAAATCGTAGTTGCCTACATAAATCTGAAGACCTTCGAAATCCAAATCAGCAATATGCGTGCAGACTTGATTGAGAAAGTGGCGGTCATGGGAAACTACAATGACCGTGTTGGGAAAATCATAAAGGAAGTTTTCAAGCCAGTTGATGGACTCAATGTCCAAATGGTTGGTAGGCTCGTCTAGGAGCAGAATGTCAGGGTTGCCGAAGAGAGCCTGCGCCAGGAGGACCCGTACTTTTTCCGCGCCGTCTAGTTCGGACATGAGCTTCTCATGCAAATCTTCGCTGATGCCGAGGCCGTTGAGAAGACGAGCGGCTTCCGTGTCTGCGTCCCAGCCGTTTAATTCGGCAAATTCGCATTCCAGCTCGGATACGCGCATACCGTCTTCGTCGGAAAATTCCGGTTTCGCATATAGCGCGTCTTTTTCTTCCATAATAGCGTACAGGCGGCTATGGCCCATGATGACGGTCTGCAGAACAGGGAACTCGTCAAACTCGTAATGGTTCTGTTTGAGCACCGCCAGACGTTCGCCCGGAGTGATAATGACATCGCCTTTAGAGGGCTCGATTTCGCCGGAAAGCACCTTGAGAAAGGTCGATTTGCCAGCGCCGTTGGCTCCGATGAGACCGTAACAGTTGCCTGGGGTAAACTTGACAGAGACGTCCTTAAAAAGAACGCGCTTGCCGAATTGCAATTCAATGTTGCTTGTACTGATCATGTTGGTTGCATCCTATCCTTTTCACGATATATTAAAACAGATTCTTTCATTTTAACACAGAGAGAAGCAGAAGTCGATTGCCAGGATTTTGTAAAAAAATCCAGCCTAAGGTATTGACAAGAAGACAAGGGAACGGTATGATTTGGTTAACACATAAAACAAAAGCATTGAATGGGAAAAGTAATTGTGTAATCTACAGTACAGCGAGCCGATGACCGGGCAACCGGAGGTGTGAGGATCGGCCTGACAGAACGCAATGAATGGTCCCAGGAGCTGTCCGCTGAACGGTTGCAAGTAGGCGGCACCGGAAGCCCCCGTTATCGCAGGCTAGGATATCGGTTCTTAGAGCCCGTATCTAAAAAAAGGGAAAGCAGCGCTTTCTGAACCAGGGTGGTAACGCGAAACCATTTCGCCCCTATAGAGGGATGAAATGGTTTTTTTGTATCCTGGCAGAAGCAGATAGTTTTCCAAAAGAGGGTGGCACCACGAGCCTTTCGTCCCTTTAAGGACGGGAGGCTTTTTTATTTTACCTAAAAGCAGGCATGGCCAGTAATAAAAGGAGGCGCAATTATGTTTAAAGAACTGTTGCAACGTGTAGTGGCCGGAGAAGATTTGAATCGTCAACAAGCGCAGGAAGCCATGCGGGCTATTATGAGCGGCGAGGTGGGAGAAACAGCGTTGGCTGCTTTTCTGACGGCCCTGCGCATGAAGCAGGAAACGCCCGAAGAAGTTGCCGGCTTTGCGGCGGCTATGCGGCAATTGGCGCAGCCGCTGCAGGTGGAGGGCGGTACGCTAGACACCTGCGGCACCGGCGGAGATGGCGCAGGAACTTTCAATATATCGACGACGGTGGCCTTTGTTTTGGCTGGGGCTGGCGTGAAAGTAGCTAAACATGGCAATCGCGGCGTTTCCAGTAAGAGCGGCAGCGCCGATGTGCTGCAGGCCTTGGGGGTGGAAGTGGAATTGGCTCCGGCAGCGGTGGCTAAGTGTATAGAAGAAACCGGCATTGGCTTTTTGTTTGCGCCGCAGTTCCATCTGGCGATGCGCCATGCGGCCAAGACGAGGCGAGAACTTGGTTTTCGCACCGTATTTAATCTCCTGGGTCCCTTAACCAATCCAGCCGGGGCGGAATACCAGCTGTTGGGAGTGTACCAGCGCTCTTTGACCCGAGTGGTTGGCGAAGCGTTGGCGGCGTTGGGAACTAAGCGTGCAATGGTGGTGCATAGCTTAGACGGCTTGGACGAGCTTTCGACAGCGGCGCCGAATCAAGTGACGGAAGTGGTGGGCGGTAAAGTAACCTCGTATTTACTGGACGCGGCAGATTTAGGATTTGCTCCGGCCAAGATAGAAGATTACAGCGGTGGTACGCCGTTAGAAAACGCGGCCATTACGGAAGCCATTCTGCGAGGCGAAAAAGGGCCAAAGCAGGATGTGGTACTCCTGAACGCGGCGGCGGCCCTATTGGTGACCGGCAAAGCGGAAACGCTGCAAGAAGGTGTTGAGATGGGACGGCGTATCTTGGAGTCGGGAGCTGCCGTGGCTAAGCTGGAAGAATTGCGTCGAGTCAGTCAAAAGGTTAAGGAGCTTTCGGCATGAAAATCAAAATCTGCGGTTTGCGACGTCCCGAAGAGGCGGATGTGGTTCGCGCCTGCGGCGGTGATTATCTTGGCGCTGTATTTGCACTAAGCCCTCGACAGGTAGACGTGTTGCAAGCGCAGTCCCTTTTTGCGGCAGCGGGAAGCGTGGGGCGAGTCGGGGTTTTTCAAAACGCACCGTTGGCTCAGGTGCAAGAAATTGCGCAGGCCTGTCAGTTGGATTTAGTTCAACTGCACGGCGAAGAAAACGAAGCCTATGCTCGTGCGGTGGGGAGGCCGGTACTGCGCAGTGTTCCTGTAACTCCTGGCGAGGCGTTGGCGAAGGCATTGCTGCAGCGCAGCGGCTATGCCGGCTTGCTGCTGGATACGAAATTACCGGGGCAAAGCGGCGGTACGGGAAAGACCTTTGCTTGGGCAGAGCTGCAGGCGTTGCGGCGGGAAGCCAAGTCGCCGCTCTGGGTAGCGGGAGGTTTGACCACGGCGAACGTGGCGGAAGCCATTCAACTCTTGCGGCCGGACGGCGTGGACGTGTCCGGCGGCGTAGAGAGCAGTAGGGGAGTAAAAGATTGCGCGGCTATAGCGGCTTTCATTGCTGCGGCGCGTCAAGCGGAGGAGGAGTATCTTGCTGAACCATATTGTGGAGAACAAACGCCTGGTAGTGGCCGAAGCGAAACGTAAACGGCCATTACGGCGTGAGGATATAAAAACCAAAGGCGGCTTTCGTTTGCGTCAGGCGATTGCGGAAAAAGAGTGGTCGCTGATTGCCGAGTGCAAGCTGGCTTCGCCGGCTAAGGGGCGGTTGACGACGCGTCATAGTGTGGTGGAATTGGCGAAGCTTTATGAGCAAAACGGCGCGGCGGCTCTTTCAGTCCATACAGATGCGCATTTTTTAGGCCGCTTAGAAGATATTGCGGCAGTCAAAGCCGCCACTTCGCTGCCGGTGCTGCGCAAAGAATTCATTGTTGATGAGTATCAACTCTATGAAACAGCTTTGGCTGGGGCTGACGGCGTGCTTTTGATTGCGGCGGTGCTGCAAGCGGAGGAATTAAAACGGTATCAAGAGATTGCGGAAGACTTGGGGCTGGATTGCCTGGTAGAAGTGCACGGAGCAGCAGAACTACCAGCGGCTTTGGCAGCGCAGGCGCCGCTTTTAGGCATTAATAATCGGGATTTAACGACCTTTCACACCGATGTGGAGCATACCTTTCAACTGTTGCCGCAGTGCGCTGGGCGCTTAGTTATCAGCGAAAGCGGCATCAAAAATGGCGCGGCTGCCAGACTGTTGCGCCAGGCTGGCGTAAGAGGAATTCTAGTGGGCGAGGGGTTAGTAGTGGCGGACGATGTGGCAGCTATGACCCGGGAAATGGCTTTGATGGAATAAAAGCTTTGCCGCGAAGGCGGCTGGCTGGATAGGATGGATGTGCGATGAACAAGATGATGAGCGAGGCGGAGTTTTGCGAGCTGGCCGGGCAGTACGATTACGTGCCTGTGCATGTATTGCTGCCGGGAGACCGGGAAACGCCGATCTCTTTATATGAAAAATTGGTTGGCGACGGCCAAGGCTTCTTGCTGGAAAGCGCGGAAGCCAACCGTACCTTCGGACGGTATTCCTTTTTAGGGTTTCACCCGGAATGGCGCTTGACCGGCCGAGCCAAGGAAACAGTAGTGGAGACGCAGCAGGGCGAGGAGATCCTTGCCTTGCCGCCGCTAGAGGCGTTGCGCGAAGTACTGGGACGCTGCCGCGTGCCTGATATTGCGGGACTTCCTCCGCTGCGAGGCGGCTTTGTCGGCTACTTAGCCTTCGAAGGCGTAACGACGTGGGAACGGGTGAGGGGCATGAACGTGCCTGACGATATGGTGCTGCTGGAAGCATTCTTTTGCCGGGATATGGCTGTGCTGGATCATTTGACTCATTCGGTGGCTCTGATTACCTGGAGCCGCGGCGGCAGCGAACTGGCGGAAGCTTATGAGCAGGCTTGCTCGCGTCTGGAGACCATGCAGGCGGCGCTGAATGCACCTGGGAAAGAGCTGCAGCAGACTTTGCCAGGCGTAGCGCTGACTCGCGAAGCCAAGGCGGAAACCTTTCTGGAAGGAGTGCGCAAGGTCAAGGAGCATATTGTCGCGGGCGATACCTTTCAGACGGTGTTATCCTTGCCGTTTCACCGGCCGCAGCGCTGTCATCCCTTTCAGTTGTATCGTCGCTTGCGGCGAGTGAATCCTTCGCCGTACATGTTTTATCTGCAGTTTGGCCGTAAACAGCTTGTAGGCGCTTCGCCGGAGATGCTGGTGCGGGTGGAAGACGATAGGGTGAGCACCTATCCGATTGCAGGTACAAGACGCCGCGGCGCAGACCGCCGGGAAGATGCGGCGCTGGAAGCGGAGCTTGTAGCTGATCCTAAAGAGCGGGCGGAGCACGCCATGCTTGTCGATTTGGGACGCAATGATCTGGGGCGCGTAAGCACGCCAGGAACGGTAGAAGTGACCCGGCTGATGCAAGTGGAGTATTTTTCCCATGTTATGCATATGGTGTCGGAAGTCCAAGGCAAACTGGCGGCGGATAAAGACGCCATTGCGGCTTTGCAGGCTTGTTTTCCCGCCGGTACGGTCAGCGGCGCGCCGAAGGTGCGGGCCATGGAGATCATTGCCGAGCTGGAAGAAGAGCCGCGAGGCGTTTACGCTGGGGCGGTAGGATATTTTGACTTCCGCGGTTCTATGGATACTTGCATTGCCATTCGCACCATGGTAGTGGAGGATGGCATTGTAACGGTACGGGCCGGTGCTGGCCTTGTAGCTGACTCGACGCCGGAAGGCGAGCTGGAAGAAGTGCGGCACAAGGCGGAAGCCTTGCTGCGGGTGCTAAGGGAGGTGGAGCACGATGTGGACGCTAATTGATAACTATGATTCCTTTACGTACAATCTGTACCAGGCGCTGTGTAAATTGGGCGCTGAGGTGCGGGTAGTACGCAATGATGTAATGACGGCCGCTCAGGCTGGCGAGGGCAGCGAAGGAATTATTCTTTCGCCTGGTCCGGGAACGCCGGCGGATGCCGGTATCTGCGCCGAAGCGGTGCGGCTTTTTGCAGGAAAAGTGCCGATTTTAGGCGTATGCCTGGGGCATCAGACCATTGGTGAGGTTTTTGGCGCTAAAGTAGTGCGAGCGCCGCAGCCCATTCACGGCAAGGTCAGTAAAATTCGGCATAACGCGAAGGGGATGTTCGCGGGTATGCCCCAAGGCTTAGAAGTAGGCCGCTACCATTCCTTAGTGCTGGAAGCCTCGTCCATACCGGACTGCTTGGAAGTGACGGCCACGACGGAAGACGGGCTGATTATGGCGGTGCAGCATAAGAACTATGCGGTTACAGGCATTCAGTTTCATCCGGAATCTATTTTGACGCCCCAAGGCGAAGCCTTATTGCAGAAGTTTTTAGAAAGCCACGGGACCGTACGAAGTGCAGCTGCCGGAAAAGAGCAGCAACTAGGATAAGGGAGGCAGCGCCATGTTGACACAAAGAAAAACAGGACAAGTAACCACCATCGTGCGCGTAGGAAATGCTCGCATTGGCGGCGCTCAGCCAGCGGTTATGGCGGGACCCTGCGCCGTGGAATCAAGAGAGCAGTTGCTGGCGGCAGCTCGTTTGGTTAAGGCTGGCGGCGCGCAGATGCTGCGCGGCGGCGCGTTTAAACCGCGCACATCTCCCTATGCGTTTCAAGGGTTAGAAGAGCAAGGGCTGCAGCTATTGGCTGAAGCCCGAGAAGAAACCGGCTTAGCGATAGTTACGGAAGTTATGGAGGCGGCGGCAGTGCCGTTAGTGGCTTCCTATGCGGACATGCTGCAGGTGGGGGCGCGCAATATGCAGAACTTTGCCCTTTTAAAGACGCTGGGCAAGGCTGGCAAGCCGGTGCTGCTGAAGCGAGGGCTATCGGCAACCATTGAAGAATGGCTTTACGCGGCGGAATATATTTTGGAAGCCGGCAACAATCAAGTCGTCCTTTGCGAGAGGGGCATCCGCACCTTTGAGACGCATACGCGCAATACCCTGGACTTGGGAGCGGTGGCGGCCGTTAAAGGGCTGAGTCATCTGCCTGTGATTGTCGACCCCAGCCATGGAACCGGACGGCGAGAGCTTGTGCACTCTATGACGCTGGCGGCGCTGGCGGCCGGAGCGGATGGCGCGCTGATTGAAGTACATCCTTGCCCAGAGGAGGCGTTGTGCGATGGACCGCAGTCTTTGCCGCCTATGGAGTATCTGGAGCTGATGGATGATGTGCGCTTTTTCGGCAGGCTTCATAAACGAGGCCGCCGCGGCCTGGAGAAAGCAGTATAAAACCGCGCAAGCGGTTTTTTCTTTTTGCGGCAAGAAAAGTGCGGTACAATATAGAGGAAGTTGATGATTGCAGGAGCCGAACAAAATGAATTCACTTTCTTTTTTTGCACCGACTAAGCAAGGGGTATTTTTGCGTCGTCCCAATCGGTTTGTAGCGGAATGTTTGCTGGAAGGCAAGACGGTGCGGGCGCACATGCCCAACCCGGGGCGCATGAGGGAGTTGCTTTTTCCTGGCGTAACCATGTGGCTGGCAGAAGGAAACGAAGCGAAACGAACTACCGCTTATTCGGTAGTGGCGGTGGAGAGGGACAATCAGCCGGTGGTTTTGGAAACGCTGGCTTCCAATCGGATTGCTCGGGAACTGTTGAC
The DNA here is from genome assembly GCA_009929485.1 of Negativicutes bacterium. GTDB lineage: Bacteria > Bacillota > Negativicutes > Anaeromusales > Anaeromusaceae > Anaeromusa. Next base: position 13,227 of record SAAJ01000015.1, on the reverse strand, counting down.
GCGCCGAGCTGTTCCTGGCTGGGAAGACTGGCAGGTAGCAGCGGCGGAAGTCAAGGAAGGAGCGCACCGCTTTGATTTTCTGTTAGAGAATAGCAAGGGTGAAACCATGCTGCTGGAAGTGAAATCCTGCACTCTTTTTGGAGAAACTGGAGCCATGTTTCCCGATGCGGTGACGGCTCGAGGCAGCAGCCATGTACGGACGTTGACCGAGTTGGCTCAAAATGGGCGGCGCTGCGGGGTATTGTTTATCGTCCATGCTGCGCAGACCCAATGGTTTTTGCCGGAATACCATACAGATCCTGTTTTCGCCGCGGCCCTGGCGGCAGCAAGACCGTACGTGGATATTCGAGCCATGAGTATTTCCTGGAAGCCTGGGTTTATTCTAGGTGCTGCGAAAAAATTGGATATTCCTTGGAATGTATATGAGCAGGAAGGCGCCGATGGCGGTGTATATATGGCTTTTTTAGAAGTACTTGCCGATTGCAGGCTGCAAATTGGCTCTTTGGGAGAGCGTGAGTTTCGGGCGGGTCATTATGTGTATGTTGGCTCTGCGGCGAGAGGCTTGGAGGCTCGCGTTGCCAGACATGGGCGGCTGCGCAAAAAGATGCATTGGCATTTTGATTATTTGCGGCAAGCCGCGCTTTGGAAAGGGGCGCTGCCCATTCGTACCCAAGAACGGCTGGAATGCTCTTTGGCCAAAGCAGTGCGTGAGCTGGCGGCAGGAGAGATTGCCGGCTTTGGCGCCTCAGACTGTCATTGCGGGAGCCATTTGTTTTATTTTGAGCAGGAACCGCAGAAACAAAAAAGCTTTCAAGCCATGTTTCAGCGGTTTCGCATAGATCGGCTGCAGAGAATTCTAAAAAAATGAAGCAAGAATGTTAGATTCTTACTTGAGTTGCAGCTCATCCTTTGCTACTATGATATATATGGATTATTTTGGAGAAGTTGGTCGTCCTTCGTCCCCTGGGGCGAATGATGCCGGAATGGGGGAAGGATATGATCGGTTTTGACGAAACAATGCTGAACTTCGCAAAAATAAAGGTGGCTGGCGTCGGAGGCGGCGGCAGCAATGCAGTCAACCGCATGATGGATATGGGGTTGGCCGCTGACTTTATTGTGATGAATACCGACGCTCAGGCGGTGCAATCTTCGCCTGCCAATCAGCGTCTGCAGCTAGGCGATAAGGTGACTAAGGGACTTGGAGCGGGCGCTAATCCGGGCGTTGGCGAACAGGCTGCATTAGAAAGCAGGGCGGATATTCTTAAAGCGCTGGATGGAGCAGATATGGTTTTTGTTACGGCCGGCATGGGCGGTGGTACGGGAACAGGGGCAGCGCCGATCGTTGCGCAGTGCGCCAGAGAAGTAGGCGCATTGACCGTAGGGGTTGTAACCTACCCGTTTTCTTTTGAAGGAAAACGGCGTATGGTCAAGGCGGAACAAGGCGTAGCGAAGCTGCGTGAACATGTGGATACATTGATTACGATTTCTAATGATCGATTGTTAAAAATTGCTTCGCGTCAAACCAGCTTGCTGGATGCGTTCTGCATGGCTGATGACGTCTTGAAGCAGGGCGTGCACAGCATTGCGGGTTTGATCTCCAAGCCGGCGATGATCAATTTGGACTTTGCCGACGTGCAGTCGGTCATGTCCTCTTCCGGCCAGGCGTTTATGGGCATTGGCATGGGCAAAGGCGAAGATCGGGCGATGGATGCTATGCAAAAAGCGATGCATAGTCCTCTTTTGGGGATCTCTGTCGAAGGCGCACGGGCGGTATTGGTTAATGTGACTGGCAGCCAGGATATGAGCTTGCTCGAAGTGAATGAAGCTGTAGGGATATTGACGGATGCGGTAGACGAAGACGCTAATATCATTTTTGGCGCTGATATCGATGAGACGATGGGCGATGACGTGCGGATTACGATTATTGCGACTCGTTTTGGTGCAGAAGCTGGTCCGGCTGCTTCGGTAAAAGCGCCTGAAGCAAAAACGGACTTTAGTTTGTCCGGAGGAATGGAAATTCCTCAATTTATGCGCCGAGGTTAATTGAGGGATGGATTAAATAGAAATTGAATCTAAAAAGCTCCAAGACAGTTTTGGTCTTGGAGCTTTTTGCTGCGCATATGCGTATGCGCTGAGCTTTATTTTGTTTTCGCAGTTGCTTCAACGAGTTTTTCGTGCAACTCGTAAAGAAGGGTAATAAAACTTTCTGTGATTTGCGGGTCAAATTGGCGCCCCGCTTGGCTTTTGAGTTCCGCAATTGTCTCTTCAAAGGAAAGTGCTGGGCGGTAAGGGCGGTCATGGCGCATTGCTTCATAGCTGTCAATCAGACTGAGCATGCGTACGCCAATCGGGATATTAGCGCCGCTTAAGCCCATGGGGTAACCGGAGCCATCCCAGCGCTCGTGGTGTTTTAGAATCCAGTCGCCGATGCCGGAAAGTTCGGGGATGCTTTCGACCAAACGTTGCCCTACCTCTGGATGCCGGCGAATGTGTCGGCGGTCTTCTTCGCTAAGGGAAGCTTTGGAGGAGAGGATGCTCTCGCTGACGCTCAAGAGGCCGATGTCGTAATAACGTACGGCTGCTTGCAGCTGCGGAATTAAAGTATCCGGAAGTTGAAGCTTCTGCGCCAGTTTAGTGATCAGCATTTGCATATGCTGAATATCTTTTTGCTGTGTTCCTTCGCGTCCCTGGACTTTGCGTAAGAAGCTGTTGAGAATAAGGCGGCGCGCAGATTCGCGATGTTGACTTTTATCGTTATACATGTGATTATCCGCTTGGCGGAAAGCATCTTCTAAAGAAGTAATCTCCGGAGTGGCAATGGCATACCCTGTGGCTATGCTCAAAGGAAGTTCCGGATGCTCTTGATTATAGGCTGAGGCTGCTGTACGAAGACGCTTAAGGAGATTGCCTAGCTGCTGATCGGTGCTGTTGGGCAAGAGGGCGGCAAACTCATCGCCGCCAATGCGGGAGACAATGTCGTCGCCGCGGAAATGCAGACGCAAGAGAGACGCTACGTTGCAGATCAGGGCGTCGCCGCTGGCGTGTCCCAGGGTATCGTTAATCAATTTGAGTCCATTGACATCAATGATGACAATGCCGATAGGATGACGGCTGCTGCTTAAACGCTGCATTTCTCCTTCAAAGAAGGTGCGGTTAAAGAGGCCTGTAAGTTGATCGTGCATGCTGAGATGACGCAACTCATCTTCCATTTTCTTGCGTTCGCTGATATCCAAAATAGTGCCGATCAGAGCCGGCTGCCCGCCAAGTGTGCCGAGAGAGGCGTAAATTTCGGCGAAAATAACCTGGCCGTCGCGGCGGATCAGCTTTACTTCGTAATTTTCATCGACAAGTTCGCCTGCGAGGCGGTCCTTCATGCGTTGCTGCACTTCAAGGAGGTGATCCGGGTGAATAATGTCATGCACAGGCATGCCGCCGCTGAGTTCGCCGAGCTCATAGCCAAGCAATTCTGCAAGGCGAGGATTTGCGTACATAATGCGATTGTCTAAGATACCGTAAACACCGACCATGGATTTTTCTACCAGTGTGCGATAGCGCGCTTCTGTTTCCGTAACTACTTTGTTGACAATATCCATGGTTTCTAGCATGGTAGAAAGCTTTTCCGCATTGGCGTTGAGTGTTTCCCCTAAATGACGCAGCTCCGTAGGAGCCAGAAGCAAATTTTGCTTAGAAAGACGGGCCATATAATTTCCTTTGCGGTATTCTTCTGCTAAATGCATTAAATGTCGCAAGGGACGAAGAAACATCTCTTGGCCTAAAAAGAGCAGCAGTAGCGCGAGGATTGTCACAAGCCCCAAGCCGATGAGCAGCAAGCGCAGCTTGTTTTCATGGTGCTGATACGCTTCCTTTAGATCCATTTCGCAAAATAGGATCCAATCATGGATTTCTAGCGGTTTAAATACGGCTACGACATTTTGGCCCAAGTAGTCGGTATATGTACCAATGCCTTGTTGGGATTGCTGCGCCTGTTTGAAGCCATCTAGGCGTCGAATCAGAGAACTGGGCATGTCTAGGGCGGCTCCAGCGATTACCGTACCGTCCGGAGCGGCAATATACATTTTTCCGGTTGTCCCAAAATGAACGGAGGTTAAAATGTTTTGCAAGCGGCTAAGCTGTGTTGTGCTGGTAATAACGCCGCGAATGGTTCCGTCTTCGCCATGGACAGGAGACGCAAACACAAGAACGGGCCGTCCTGTGGAGCGATCAACTAAAACATTGCTTAAGGTAACTTTGCCTTGCTTGGCTTGTTGAAAATAATCGCGGTCGCCAAGGTACAGGTTTAAAGGGCCATTCACGGAAGCTCTGGCGATACCGCTGGCATCGATAAAGGTCAAGGCGGTAAAGTTGCTCTGGACGCGAAACGTCTCATCCAGAACTAATTGAATATCTGCAGAGGTTCCTTGTCTTACGGAAGGAAGATTGCTTAAGAGTTCAACGAAGCTGGACTGTTCTGTGAACCAACGTTGTACGTTGGCGTTCTGGATATCTGTGATATATTGTAATTCCCGATAAACGGAAGGATCGGAGATGGGAGAAGAGGTGCGCTCTTGTAAGGGCAGTAACAGCAATAACGGGGTAAAAACCAGTAAAGCGGAGCTAAAAAGCAGTCTTGACTGCATATCATCTAAACGCAGTCTGTTGAGCAGGTATGCAATGGCATCGCGCCAGTTCATGGTGTCACCTCCTTATACTAAACATAATTAATTCGCAGTATTTTAGGAAAATCCTGCTCGGTAATAGGACATAAATACCTTTGAAAAGACAATGGGCCTATTAAAAGTTTGACTTTTTTATGAAGTACTTACGAGAAACTTGTTTCTAACGTAAACCCCTTGCATTAAAAAGTGGCTTTCTGTATAATATATCGGGTTGCGTTAAGAAACTGCCGATACATACGTAAAATCGGACGTATGCTGATGCTATGGCGACGAAGCCGAAGCAGTTTGGATGTTTCTTAGTAAGCGTGCAACCAAAGGAAGGGAGGCTGCCATGTCTAGTCAATTTGATGTTGCTATTATCGGTGGTGGTCCTGCTGCTATTTTTGCAGCGTATGAGCTGACTTTAAAAAATCCATGCCCGAAGGTGGCGCTGGTGGAAGCAGGACAGGACATTTATAATCGTCGCTGTCCGATAGCCGAGAAAAAAGTTTCGCAGTGTATCAATTGCAAACCCTGCAGCATTATGCGCGGCTTTGGCGGCGCGGGAGCTTTTTCCGACGGTAAATACAATTTGACGACCGAGTTTGGCGGTTGGCTGCATGAGTATCTTGATGATGAAGAAGTCATGGACTTGATTTACTATATTGATGCCGTCAATTGCTCCTATGGAGCGCCTTCTGAGTGCTTTACTACGCAGAACAGTCATTTAAAGCGGCGGGCTTTGGCGTATGATCTGCATTTGCTCGAAGGCACGGTACGGCACTTGGGGACCGAAAACAATCTACAGATTTTGAAAAATGTTTACGAAGAGCTCAAAGGCAAAGTATCCTTTTTCTTTCGCACGCAAGTGGAAGAAATTTTGCCGCAAGGAGAAAATAAAGGCTTTGTGCTCAAAGCGAAAGGCGAAATAGAAGAGCTTTGCTGCGATACTTTAATCGCTGCGCCTGGACGGGCGGGAGCTGAATGGTTTTCAAAACAATGTAATGTATTGAATTTGCCTGTGTTCAACAATCAGGTTGACGTAGGGGTGCGTGTAGAGATTCCTGCAGAAGTATTCCAACAGATTACGGATGAAGTATATGAAGCAAAGCTAGTATATCGCACGAAACAATATGGTGATTTGGTACGCACCTTCTGCATGAACCCCAAAGGCTATGTGGTAGCGGAAAACACGGATGGGATCATCACCGTGAACGGCCACAGCTACCGCGACGAAGCGCTGCATAGTAAAAATACCAATTTTGCGCTGCTTGTAAGCAACCGCTTTACAGAACCGTTTAATGAGCCCCACCAGTATGGCAAACGCATTGCCTCGTTTTCCAATATGTTGGGAGGCGGCGTGCTGGTACAACGCTTCGGAGATTTAATTAAAGGAAGACGGACGAATGAACACCGTCTGGGTCAAAGCTTTACGCGGCCTACCTTAGATGCAGTTCCAGGCGATTTGAGTCTAGTACTTCCTAAGCGTCATTTGGACAATATTATTGAAATGATTTACGCCTTGGACAAAGTTGCCCCCGGCATGGCGAACAATGACACTTTGCTCTACGGCGTAGAAGTCAAATTTTACAGTTCTAGGCTGGAACTAAGCAATCTTTTAGAAACAAAGTTACCAGGCATGTTTGCTATCGGAGATGGCGCAGGGGTAACTAGAGGCTTGTCTCAAGCCAGCGCTAGCGGGGTTTATGTGGCGCGGACGATTTTATCGCGCTGGAAAAAGGCTCTCTAGGGCTAGCCTGGCGCCGCAAATTGCGGTATCATTATATATAGAAACGATTAGCAAGAGGGGACCGTGCGCGGCGCCCCTCTTGACTTATATGCATTCTATTTTAAATGATCGATGCGGGAGGGGATTATGATGGATTTATGGATGACAGAGTGGCAAACCCAGCACCTGGGAATGTCGGTGCGCATAAAGGAAACATTGTTTTCTGGGCGTTCTTCGTTTCAAGAGATTGCCGTGGTGGAATCAGAACCGTTCGGACGGATGTTAGTTTTGGACGGCGTATTTCAGACCAGCTTGTTTGATGAATTTATTTATCATGAGATGATGGCTCACGTCTCGTTGAGCACACATCCTAACCCCAAACGCATCTTGATTATTGGCGGCGGAGACGGCGGTACGGCGCGAGAAGTGTTGCGTCATCCAAGCGTGGAAAAGGTAGAAATGATAGAAATCGACGGCATGGTAGTGGATGTCTGTAAAGAATTTTTACCGGAAATCAGCGCAGCTCTTATTGCCGATTCAGCGCGCTTGGAAGTGAAGATCGGCGACGGTATACAGCATATGAGCCAAGCGGAAAACGAGTACGACGTTATTATCGTGGATTGCTCGGACCCAATCGGTCCTGGCGAGGGTTTGTTTACTAAGGCGTTTTATCGGGACGTATACCGGGCTTTAAAAGCGGACGGCCTTTTTGTGCAACAGACGGAGTCTCCTTTTTATCACCAGGAGCTGATTCGGCGGCTGTGGTTGGATGTGGATGATTTGTTCCCTGTGGCGAGAATGTATCTGGCTTATATTCCTCTGTATCCGGGGGGGATGCATTCCTTCACTATGGGGTCTAAAAAGACGGATCCCTTGGAGGCAGACTTGCGTCCGTTGCCTTTTAGTACAAAGTATTTTAATGAATCGATTTACCGCAGCTGTTTTGCGTTGCCGAATTTTGTGCAAGAATTATTGACCGCAAAGACGAAATAAGTAAAACAGCAACAAAGAAAATATAAATTCCCTATTGCCAAGCGGTTCATCCTGCTATATAATAACAAACGTCGCCGATGATTCGGCACTATTCCTCGATAGCTCAATCGGTAGAGCACGCGGCTGTTAACCGCGGGGTTGTAGGTTCGAGTCCTACTCGAGGAGCCATTTTGGCCCGTTGGTCAAGCGGTTAAGACACCGCCCTTTCACGGCGGGAACAAGGGTTCGATTCCCTTACGGGTCACCATTTGTAAAGAAAAGCCATCGCAATGCGGTGGCTTTTTTGTATAACTAAAACTTTTCTCATAATCAGTGAAGATGAATAAATTGGCAGGAAATGGACGGAATAAGACGAAATAATACCGAATGTAGAAAAACGAGGTGGAAGTTATATGGTGCAACGCTTAAAAAAGTCCATCGGCGCTTTTTTAATCATCTTGATTATTGGCATTTGGGGCTTTATGATCTTTGAAGAGCTCTCTTTTTTGGATGCCCTTTATGTGACCATTGTGACGCTGGCGACAGTGGGATATGGCGATATCACGCCGGTTACCCCGGAAGGACGTATTTTTGTTATCTTCTTTATCGTTGCCGGTTTTTCCGTAACCTACTATACATTGATTATGGTTGTATCTTTACTATTAGAAGGCCAAATACGTGATTTGCTGGGGAGGCGGGGCATGGAGCGCAGTATTAGCAAAATGCAAGATCATATTATTGTGTGCGGCGCAGGGAAAGTCGGCAGTAATGTGGTGCAGTCGTTATTGGAAAAAAAGGAATCCTTTGTGGTTATCGAAAAAGACGATATCGTTTATCAAGCCCTGCGTGAAGAAAAAATATTGGTATTGCATGGCGACGCAACTTTAGATAGCGTTTTGCTGCAGGCGGGCGTGGCTGAGGCCAAAGGAGTCATTGCCGCCTTGTCGGATGATGCTGATAATGTTTATGTGACGTTAACTGCGAGAAGCTTAAACCCTACCGCACATATTGTAGCGAGAGCCGAGCGGCTGGAGGCGGAGAATAAACTGCGCATCGCCGGGGCTAACCAGGTTATTGTGCCGTCGGTGATGGGCGCGCGCCAGATGGTGGCTTCTATGACGCGACCGGTGTTTGTTGATTTTGTTGAAAATGTCTTACATAACGAAGAGCTGCCTATGGACTTTTCCGAAGTAACGATAAATGAAACCTCTTCTTTTGTGGGCAAGCGCTTTGCAGAAAGCCAGATTAAAGAACGTTTTCATTCGATTGTTATCGCCTTGCGCAGGGGGGAAGAGCTTATGAGCAATCCTCATGCGCAGGAGCGCATTCAAGTGGGCGATGTTCTGCTGGTCCTAGGGCCGACAGAGTATTTAGGAGAGCTGCAGCATTTCGCGCAAAGCAGCGAAAAATAGGAGGACCTATGGAAACGAAAGAGCGTAGGGCGGCCTTGCAGGAACGATTGCAAGCGTCCCCGGAAGCGGTAACAGGTACGGCGTTGGCGCAGGAATTCGGCGTAAGCCGGCAGGTAATTGTCGGTGATATTGCCATCTTGCGCGCTGCAGGCGGTCGAATCGTAGCGACACCGCAAGGATATTGGATACCTAAGGAAAATGTAAAGCAAACCATTCAAGCTACACTGGTTTGTCGGCACGACAATGCGCAATTGGCAGCTGAACTTTTTGCTGTGGTGGACCGAGGCGGCTGCGTACTGGATGTGGCGGTGGAACATCCTCTATATGGAGAACTAAAAGGGGCTTTGCGTCTTTCTTCACGACGTGATGTGGAACGTTTTTTGCACAACTTGGGCGAAGCGCAAGCGGAGCCATTATCGTTACTGACTGGCGGCGTGCATTTGCACACGATAGAAGTGCCTGACAAGGAAACCTTGCACGAAATAGAAGCCGAATTAGCCAAAATGGGAATTTTGGTGCGCTAAAAGTACAGAGAAAGCTTGCTTTTGGGAAAGCAAGCTTTTATAATAGCAATTAATGACAAGACAGCTGTAAAGACTTAGAAGGGGAATAGTGTAAGCGTAAGGGTACATACTATGAAATGAATGAACATATCTAAGAAGGTGGTTGGAGAAATGGATGTAATTAGTCGCATGGAGCGCATACCTACAGGGGCGTTTCATTATCGCTTGCTGGCTTTAACTGGCTTGGGCTGGATGTTTGACGCTATGGATACAGGGTTGATTGCGTTTGTGCTGCCGGCCCTAGCCAAAGCGTGGGGGCTGTCAACGGCGCAAATGGGCTATATCGGCAGCATGGGCTTAGTTGGTATGGCGTTGGGAGCTGTTTTAGCCGGTGGAGCAGCGGATCGTTTTGGGCGGCGTAAGCTTTTCGCGGCAACACTTGTTTTGTATAGTGTCGCCACCGGCTTGTGCGGTATTGCCTGGAATTACGAATCTTTATTGGTATTTCGCTTTTTAGTGGGCTTTGGGTTGGGCGGGCAGCTGCCTGTGGCGGTAACGCTGGTTAGTGAATTTTCGCCTCCTAAAGACCGTGGCAAGATGATTGTTCTGCTGGAAAGCTTTTGGGGCTGCGGCTGGCTGATTGCCGCCTTGGTAGCATACTTGGTAATCCCTTATTATGGCTGGCATGTGGCCTTTTTGCTGGGAGCGGTTCCGGCTCTGTACGTTTTTTGGATCTGGCGTTGGGTACCGGAATCAGTACGTTATTTGACGGCACAGGGACGCTTGGCGGAAGCCCACGCGATTGTAAGCGATATGGAGCGGCGCAGCGGACTTGCGGTTTGCGAAGAAGCGGTAGCGCCCCAACAGTCTGCAACAATGACTCGTATTGCTTTTCGGGAGCTATGGACGCCTCAATTTATGAAGCGGACTCTTGTGCTTTGGGTGATCTGGTTTGGCATCGTATATTCGTATTATGGTATTTTTACCTGGCTGCCTTCGCTAATGGTAGGCCAGGGGCATACGGTGGTGAAGACCTTTGAATATGTGCTGCTGATGACCTTGGCGCAGCTGCCAGGTTACTTCTGTGCCGCCTTCTTGGTGGATCGGTTGGGTAGAAAGGGCACCTTGGCTTCCTTCTTATCCTTGAGCGCGGTATGTGCTTACTTTTTTGGACAAGGCGGCTCCAGCAGCGAACTGCTCTTCTGGGGGAGTTTCATGTCCTTCTTCAACCTCGGAGCCTGGGGCGTGGTCTATACGTATACGCCGGAACTGTATCCGACGCGGATGCGCGCTTTTGGTTCCGGCTGGGCTGCTGCCGTAGGCCGCGTTGGAGGCATCTTAGCGCCGTCTGTAGTAGGCTGGAGCTTATCGTTAGGCGGCTCTATCGCGCAGGTATTTGGCATGTTTACGTTGGTCATGCTTGTCACGGCGGCAGTGATTTGGCTTTGGGGAGAAGAAACGCGCGGTCTGCGGCTAGATGCGAATGAATAGTGAAAAGGATGGACATTATAACCAGAGTATGATATAATTCCTCTCGTGACTCAAGCATACGCGCCCGTAGCTCAGGGGATAGAGCATCGGCCTCCGGAGCCGGGAGCGCAGGTTCGATTCCTGCCGGGCGCACCATAGTAAAATCAAGCCTTCTAGAGATTTCGCTAATGAAATCAAGGGGTTTTAAGCGTTTGTAGAAGACCAATGTCTATAGTTAATTCTATGGATATTGGTCTTTTTTTTGTTACCTAGAGTATAGTCCTTGGTGATTGCGCGTTCGTCATTGTTTATTAATTACTATTATTTGTAGTTGATTTTCAAAAGTCTTATACTCCTGTCTTTGAGAAAAATAGGTCAGGAGGTGATTTTTTGTGGAAATTGGACAAGCCAAGAGAATTTTTTTCACAGCAAAGAAAGCTGAGAATGTCACAGGGAGAACCATAGAAACTTATGATGAAGTGTTGAAGAAATTTTTGGTTTATATTGTGGAGCGAAATATCTATGACATTGCTGAAGTGAAAAGTGATTTGATTCGTGAGTTTTTAGGAACCTTCAAGGCCAAAGGACTCAAAGGAATTACTGTTCATCGCTATTTCAGAGTGTTGAGGACATTTTTTCTGTTTCTTTATCGTGATGACTATATTCCCAATAATCCTATGAAGAACATTAAGCCTCCTAAAATTGAAAAGAAAGCTATGCGGACTTTCACGATTGAAGAAATCAATAAACTACTCAATGCCTTTAATAAGCTGGAGTTTTTCGGGATGCGAAATTATGTGATTATGTGCATGTTCTTTAGTACAGGGATTCGCAAAATGGAACTTGCAAGTTTAACACTGGCAGACTTGAACATCATTAACGATTTAATCAGAATCCGAAACGGAAAAGGGCAAAAGGAACGCTATATACCAATTGGAAAAACATTAAGACGCTCCTTAATTCAATATCTAAAGATGCGTGAAGAATATGTAGATGATGACAAGTGCCTTTGGTTATTCCCTAGCAAGACCAAAGAACAAATAACTTCAAGCGGTTTAGGAGTTTTGTTTCAGAAGGTCAAGAAAGAACTAGGAATGACAGGGGAAAAGATTTCAGCACACACATGGAGGCATACGTTTGCCAAGAATTATCTGTTGAATGGCGGCGATGTTTTTAGTCTCCAAACAATACTTGGACATTCGAACATTGAGACAACAAGAGGCTACATTGCATTGAACCAGAACGAACTCAAAACTCAAATGGCGAAGTTTAACCCACTAGACAACAAAGATTGGCTCTATTAGCCCACAAATGCCCTGTAACAAACGAATTATGGCGGTACATGGGTTTACTCACAAAGGAGGCAACAGAACACTATGGACACATTTGAACGCTTGTGGAATGATGCCAGAGAGTATCAAAAGGAAAACTATAATCGTCTGGAGACTGTCATCAAACCAGTGAATGAACGTGAACAAAAGTTTCTCTTGTGGCTCGCTGGAACTGAACATGCTTCTGTGAACACCATGATTCAATTGTTCCAGAGAAAGGCTGTGGTGAACTAATGGAAACAGCAATCTTCTGTTTGGTATTTGCGATGTGGCAAAAGATGATCGGCAGGACTACAACTCATGCAGTTATTAGGTCAGCAGTATTATTTGTGTTGTTGCAAGTATTTCTTGTCCTGTGGTTGCGTAAGCATTTCTAATGGTTTCACCGGGCGGGACTGTGGCGAAACAAATGAAAGGAGTCAGTAGTACGGACTCCATCCAAGGGTTCCAAGATAACCATGATCCCGCCCAATAAAAATAAAAGGGGGACATTAGCATGACAAACGAAAAAATTGAACTGGGGTTTTGTGAGGAGATCAATCGTGGTGCATCAGAAGAGTATCAGATTCAACAAGTAGCGGTCATGGAGAAACGAAAGGCCCTGAAGGACAGCCTAAGCGAAGAACAACGGTATCTACTGGAAGCACTAGAGGATGAACAAGGGGACTTGAGGTACATAGAGTCTAGGGATATGTTTTATGCTGGCTTTGTGAACGGTGAAGAATCTCAAGTTATTGCAGGATAATGGTGGTTCAGAGGGATGCCTTCGGGTGTCCCTTTGATTTTATGGTAAAATAAGTATGGAAGGGGTGGAGGTGCCAAATGATACACGTCATTGATTCAATTATGGGTAGCGGTAAAACCAGTTATATTATCCAGAGACTAAACAAGAGCCATGAGGAAAACGAGCGCAACGGCTTTACTGATGAATATGAGCACAAGCGTTATATTGTGGCAACTCCATATCTTGACCAGATTACTGCCATAAAATCAAAAGTTCCTCATGGGAAAGAGGTCAAAGACACAAGTCAGAGTAAATCTGATAATCTCGTGAAATTACTAACTCAACTTTCGCACCTCAAAAACAGCTTTGAATCCTTGCTGCTTCTAAGGTCATCTTATTTTCAATATAGGCCTTGAAATATAGAAAAACAC
>SAAJ01000051.1 GCA_009929485.1 Negativicutes bacterium | reverse complement strand
GTATGTGAGTTATTTACTTTATGCTCATTTTTTTGTGCAAAAAAATGTTGAGGTAAACATGCTCTTGCGTGCTTACCCCAACATTTATTATAGAACCATTAATAATGTGGAAAATAACAGCCTTAAGTCGGCTGAATTTGAGGTGATTGGTGCATGAACCCTTTGCGCGTTTTAGTGGTGGATGATTCGCCTTTTAGCCAGAAAATTATGACGGGACTGTTGAAAAAGAATGGTTTTGATGTTTGCGGTTATGCGGATACAGGGGGGCAAGGCTTAGAACAGTATCGGGAACTAAGACCCGATGTTGTTACCATGGACATGACGCTGCCGGATATGGACGGCTTGGAATGCAGCAAGGCAATTTTGGCGGCGGACCCGACAGCCAAAATTGTTATGGTAAGCGCGATGAAAGACGAAACGCTAATGACAAATGGCTATGCTGCAGGAATCAAAGGTTTTATTCAGAAACCGCCGCGAGCAGAAGAATTAGCGGAATTAATACGCAAGGTATGCCAAGAAGCGGAAGAATGCTCTTTGTGCCAAAAATACCTGGCTTTTTTTGAGCAGTCGCTGCAAGAGAACCTTAGTTACATGGTTGGCGTCGAAAGCGAGATAGAGACTGAGCCGGACAACGAAAGCAAGTTTTTATCGCAAGGTGTAGCGGTAATAGTTGGTTTGACCGGGAAGGTACAGGGCCGGGTCATTATGGACAGTTCGGCGGAAACGGCGCAGCAATTGACACGCATGATTCTGAGCTGCGAAGAAGTGTCGGAAGATGACATGCTGAACGGCATGGCGGAATTAGCCAATATTGTCAGCGGCAATGGCGTATCTTCTGTAAACAATACGTATCGAGAACTGGAACTGCGGTTGACGCCGCCGAGCATTCTTTGCGGGCGGAAAATTAGCATTGTCAATCCTAAATTAGACGCTTACATTATGACGGCGCAGACGCCGTATGGTGATATTCGCATGAGCATTGGCTTCGCAGGGGGGAAATAACAGATGGACGCAAAAATGATCAATCCCTTCGTGGATGCCGTGGCGACGGTCTTGCCGCAGCTTGGCTTTCAGTCGGTAGAGCGGGGGCAAATCCGCCTAGGCGAAGAATTTGTAGAAGGCCGGGGCGTGACGGTGTTGATCGGCTTAACGCAAGATGTGCAAGGCAATCTGGCGTATAACTTTACGGAAGAGGTTGCCAAAGGCATTGCTTCGACCATGATGATGGGGATGGCGGTAACGCAGATGGATGAGATGGCCCAAAGCGCTATTTCCGAATTAGTGAATATGATTACCGCCAATGCGGCGACGCATTTTTCTTCACAAAACTTGCTTGTTGATATTTCCCCGCCGAGCTTGGTCGTGGGGGAGGCCCTTAAGGCGCGTATCAGCAACGGGAAGTTTTTGGTTGTCGAAGTGAACGCAGACAGCTATTCCTTTGAACTAAATATTGGCATTACCAGCAGCAAGTAAAAGCAGGCTGACAAACGCGAGGGACTAGGGCGCGTTGTCAGCCTGTTTTTTTATGGTAGAAAGGGAAAACGAAAGTCATTATGGAATAAGAGTATTTGTTAGATGTAAGAGATATAGAGGGTGTATAGGAGCGGTAGTTATGTGGAAACAAGCATATCAATTTTGCGGGCAGGTTTTCTTTCTTTGGTGTATTTATTGGCTTGGTAATCAGGCGGCGGCAGTTTTGCACCTGCCTATTCCTGGCAATGTGCTAGGCATGGTGCTGTTATTTTTGCTGTTGGCAGCAGGGGTGGTCAAGGTGGAGCAACTGGAGTTGGCAGGTGGCTTTTTGCTGCGGCATATCACCTTCTTCTTTATTCCGATTGCCGTGGGCTTGATGAATTGGGCGGATTTGTTTTATCAGCACGCCCTGGCGCTGACCGTAACCATCGTAGTCAGTGCGGTGGCGGCGTTTTGGGTTGCCGGTTTCGTATTTCAACGGTTGCAAGGGAGAAATAGAACATGAATGAAATGATGATTATGGTGTTTACGGCGCTGACTGTTGGCGCCTATTTAGTGAGTCGCTGGCTGTTTTTTCGATATGGGCATCCCTTGTTCAATATGGTTTTGTTTGGTACTATTTTGATGATTAGCCTTTTGGTGATTTCCGGCACACCCTACAGCGCCTATGAACCGGCCAAGGAATTTATGACCTTTTTACTGGGCCCGGCAACAGTGGCTTTGGCCATTCCTCTGTATAAAAACAGAGAGCTTTTGCGGCGTTACGGACTGGCTATTGGTAGCAGTGTAGCAGCGGGGTCGTTAACCTCGATGGTCTTGGTGGTGCTTTTGTCGAAAGCGGGCGGTTTAAGCCAAGCAGTACTGATTTCGGCGTTGCCTAAATCGGTAACCGCGCCAATCGCTATTGAAATCGCGCAATTGTCCGGCGGCGATCCGGCGCTGGCGGTGGCCTTTGTGGTGGCTACTGGAACTTTTGGCGGCTCGCTGGGGCCGACGCTGCTGCGGTGGTGCGGCATTCGTCTGCCTGAGGCCAGGGGGCTGGCCTTGGGAACTGTGGCTCATGCGCAAGGGGTCGGCATGGCGCTCTTGGAAGGGGAGGCTTCTGCAGCTATGGCCAGCTCGGCTATGGCAATCGCCGCCATCTTTACTTCCTTAGCAGCCCCGGTATTGCTTGCGTTATTATAAGGAGAAAGCGTTTTATGGAAAAATTAATCAACCAAGCGGAAGAAACACAAACTTTATCGCAAGAAGAATTGGCGCAGCTGCTGGCGGCTGATGAAGCGGCAGCGGAAAAGCTCTTTGCAGCGGCAGACCGTGTGCGACGCCAACAGGTGGGCGACGGCGTTCATTTGCGAGGACTGATCGAGTTTTCCAATACTTGCCGGCAAAACTGTCTCTATTGCGGCCTTCGTCGGGATAATCATCAGGTGCAGCGGTATCGTATGGAACCCGAAGAAATCTACGGATTAGCCGTTAAAGCGGTCGGTTACGGCTATAAAACGGTAGTTCTTCAGTCCGGCGAGGATCCGTATTATACCCTGGAGATCATGGAGCCTCTGCTGCGTCGGATTAAGGCGTTGGGGCTGGCGATTACCTTGAGCCTTGGCGAAAAATCCCGTGAAGAGTATGCGCGCTACCGCGCAGCCGGGGCGGACCGGTACTTGCTGCGCATTGAAACCACCGATCAGGCGCTGTATGAACGTTTGGACCCGGGGATGAGCTTGGCTAATCGCCTGCGCTGCCTGCAGGGTTTGCGCGAGCTGGGCTATGAAGTAGGAACCGGCTGTTTAGTGGGCTTGCCTGGGCAGACGCTGGTTTCTTTGGCGGCGGATATCTTGTTTTTTCAGAGCCTGGATGCCGACATGGTGGGGATAGGACCCTTCATTCCGAATGCAGATACCCCCTTGGGGCAAGAGACAGGCGGTACCTTTGAGCTGGCGACACGGGTTATGGCGCTGACGCGTCTGCTTTTGCCCAACAGCAATATTCCCGCCACAACCGCGATGGAAACGTTGCACCCTCAAGGGAGAATCCTGGCGCTGCAGCGCGGGGCCAATGTGGTGATGCCCAATGTCACCGAAGGCGACTATCGCCGTCAGTACGCCTTGTATCCGGGGAAAATCTGTGTGAACGATACGCCCGCTCACTGTCGGGGCTGCATCACCGGCAAAATTCAAGCCATCGGCCGCCATGTGGCTACTGATGCAGGGTTTCGTCGCAAAGAGCCTGAGAGGCGGTTCGCACAGAGAGAAAGAACGGGAATTGAACAAGAGTCGCGATGACGGCACGTGATGTGCCTAAGGTCGGTTGCGCCATGGATGGCATAGCAACCGACGTCTACTGGCATTCGGAGGGTACCCATGAGTAATGCAATAATAATTTTTTATGAATCATTCGATCTAACTAGATTTTGTGTTTGCGAGTGAAGCAATCTCCTCGTGTTATTTGAAATTGAAACTGTGTTTCGTTCCCTCATGCGAACCCTCTCGTGACTCCGATTCTCTTGTTCAGCCCTATTTGCTACTCTTGTTTAATTGTTCGTTTTCAGTCTTTTTAGCACCAATTGCGCCAGCAGCAGGCCAGCCAAGGATGTGATGAATTGCGGCCAACTGAGGAGCAGTCCCAGCAGGCGCTGCAAAAACTCCGGCAAAGCCAGCAGGGAAAGCAGGAAAGTAACGCTGCCCCAAAGAAACAGCATTTTTCCCAGGGGCGGTACTAAAAGACTAAGTAAAGTGCTTTGGCGCTGCAATATAAGATAGAGGCTGCCAAAGAAAAAGTTTCCCCCAGCCACTACGGGGATAAAAATCGGCAGCGGCAATAGCTGCTGCAAATAAGCGATAAGCGGCGCCAGTACAGAAAGAACCGCCAGACCGCGATAGCCGCCGCTGACGGCGCTTAGAATCAAGCAGGCGTTGACGAGGCTGCCGATGAGCAGTGTCGAAGCTAACGGCGGAAAAGGGAGCAGCAGGCGCAAGGCTTGAACGGTCAGGAGCAGCGCAGCGATCAGAGCGGTGCGGGTAAGACTACGTGTAGTATTCATAGAAACCCCTTTCAGCAGGAATATTGTAAACTTATTCGGGGCTGAAACGGTTTACTCCTGCGGTAAAATGATTTTTCTATTGACGTACTATGTAAAAAGGGATACAATAACATCTGTGGTTTTCGATAGCCACTATATTGGGGAGTAGCCAAGCTGGTTAAGGCACCTGACTCTGACTCAGGCATCCGAGGGTTCGAATCCTTCCTCCCCAGCCATTAGAAAATAAGCGCTTATTGCTAAAGCAATAAGCGCTTTTGTTTTACGCCGTGAAGAACAAAATGAACCTAAGGTAGAAGACGATGAAAAATGAGAATGAACGAGAAAAGAAGAGATTGAAGAAGAAAGTTGCATTTTTGTTTTTGAAGGAGTATAATTAATAGCGTGCTAAAGAACATAATGATTTTTTAGCAGAAAATGACTCACTAGCTCAATTGGCAGAGCAACTGACTCTTAATCAGTAGGTTCGGGGTTCGACTCCCCGGTGTGTCACCAGTAATTACGCGCCTCTCAGGCTCTGAGGGGCGCTTTTTTATGTTAAACTGTTGCCTTTTCGCAGCCCGCCGCCGAGTCTTCCAATTCTCCTCGCGGCTCCTGTTCAATCCTTTTGTTCTTTAGTCTCCTCCGGCAGGTGCGGCTGATGAAGCTTGACCGGATGACTCTGTCTGATTTTCAGGTTGAACATTTCGACGAAAACGGAGAAGGCCATGGCGAAATAGATGTATCCTTTAGGAATGTGCATATCAAGGCCGTCGCCGATAAGCACTACGCCGATGAGAAGCAGAAAACTTAAGGCTAATATTTTGATGGTCGGATGCTGTTCGACAAAGGCGCTGATTTTTCCGGAGAAAATCATCATGAAAATAACGGCAATGATTACGGCTGCAACCATAACACTCAGCTGTTCCGCCATGCCGAGAGCGGTAATGATGGAATCAAGAGAAAAAACAATATCCAGCAGCAAGATTTGAATAATCACAGCGCTGAAAGTGGCCTTAGCTTGTACGGAAGAAGGGCTTTCAGCACCTTCGAGCTTTTCGTGAATCTCCATCGTGCTTTTCCAAATCAAAAACAAGCCGCCGGTAATAAGAATCAAATCTCGGCCGGATATTTCGTTGTTTAAAACGGTGAAAAGCGGCAAGGTGAGTCCCATGAGCCAGGAAAGAGAAAACAGCAGCGCAAGGCGTGTAAGCATTGCTAACGCAAGGCCGACCTGTCTCGCCTTAGCCTGAAGATGCGGCGGCAGTTTGCCTGCTTGAATGGATATGAAAACTATATTGTCAATTCCGAGTACGATTTCCAGGGCGCTTAGGGTTATTAAGGCCATCCAGACTTGCGGATTCAGCAACCATTCCATGGGGATAGCTCCTTTCGGCAATAAGAAGAGGTAATAGAGTCTGTTACTTATTGTTTAACCATAGGCTCGCCAAAACGATGGCGCCATAGGTGAACAAGCTGGCGATGTTCGCTGGCGCTAGCACCATCGCTGTCTTACTATCGCGTTTGTACGACAAAGCGGCGCAGTATAAACCGGACATATAGCCCAAAATCATAAATAGCGTTTGGATGCCCGCGATAAGGTGCGTAAACAAGGCGGCAACCAGCAAGCCCCAAAGAAAGCCGGCTATGATTTTGGGAAGCGTGTCTAAGTTTATGATTCTGTTGGCTATAATGTGTGAGAGCTTGCGAAAGGCGAAGGGAAGAAGCAGAAAGAACACGACAAATTTTACTGTGAATTCCAGGTTAATCGCCGCCTTTCTACCGCTTTGCAGAGTGGTTTCTAAATATACCGGAAGTTACAGTGTTGATAACGAACCGCGAAATACACGAAAGACGCGAAAGGAGTAATCAAGGCCCCTTGAAATCATGTTCCAAGGCGGCCCTGTAGGATTCAAATCCCTTTAAAACTGCGGCTAAGAAAGAGGACTTCTTCTTCCCGCAATACTTTGGTGATTTGCGTAGTCAGATTTTTAGTCAAATCCATTTCAAAGGGAGTCGGGTAGGGATGACCGTTTGGATCGGCTAACAGGCTGATGGTGGGGCGCATCTGCAGGCGGGGCAGCACTTTAGTGACAATGCCGAATTCACCGCTATCCAAGCGGACAATGCTGCCGATGGGGTAAATCGCAACGGTGCGCAAAAATGCATCTAAATAATAGGGGTCTACATAGCGACCGCTCAGCGTCATGAGAAGCTCATAAGCTTCATGGGGCAAAAAGCCGCGGCGCTGGGGACGATCCGAGATGAGGGCGTCAAACATATTGGGAATGGAGGTAAGGCGTGCATATTCGTGAATATCGTCATTGGCAAGCTTGCGCGGATAGCCGCTGCCGTCAAAATTTTCATGATGCTGATAGGCGATGTGTGCGGAAAGAATCGATAATTCGCGTACTTTGCGCAAGGCTTCAAAGCCTTTGGTGGTGTGACTGTGAATAACATCCCATTCAGCAGGCGTAAGCTTGCCGGGCTTATTTAGTATTTCATCGGGGATCAGCATTTCGCCGATGTCATGGAGGACGGCTCCCATGGCAAGGTCGCGCAGGCGTTCTTCGTTGAATTCCATAGTGGCGGCTACAAGAACCGTCATCATAGCCACATTGACAACATGAGCGTATAGATAGTCTTCGTTGGTGCGACAATCAACAAAATGCACCATCATGTGACGATTGCGGACGATTTCGCTGACAAGGCGATTGATTCTCGGTTTTAAAGGTTCGATTTCAATTTGGCCGTTTTCCTGGAAGGTTTTATATACTTGTTGGACTTGCTTGACTAAAAGACGTCGATCATCTTCTTCCAGGAGGTCTTCAGGCAGCTCCAGACCGCTATAGAGCATGTTTTTTACATAGATAGACCGCAGCCCAAGGGTTTTTAAACGGGCGACATACTGGTCATCTAGCTCGCGGTCAGCGCTAACTAAAAGCACGCCTTCGCTATTATAAATATTGTGAGCTGTGATCATGCCTGGTTGCAGAAGAGAGACGGAAACCCGCAGCATTTTGTGTCCACCTTTCACACTGTACATGGAAACTAAATTACATTTTCAACTAATTAGGCGCGAAGGGACCAAAATCCTGCTTTTGCACAAAAAAAGAAAACCCACCGTCTTGCCGTTAGGCAAGGCGGTGGGCAGAGGCTCGCTGGCATGAGACTCACGGACTAGGCTTGGCATTCCGACTTTTCGGCCCTTGAAGACCCACGGGACAGGTGAACGAGGATTCGACAGAACTGGGATAACGAACACCGATTGACACCACCGGGTTGACAGGAATTCGATTTGGGGAATGCCAGCGAGTTCACTTATAATATACCATGAAACGATAAATATAACAACTATTCTGACAAAAATGAAAGGTAGAAACGTTAAAATTTATAAGTAGATGCATTGACAAAAGTTAGATGTCGAATTATATTGGTAAAAGCGATAAGCAAAAGGAGAAACAGTTGATGAGAGAAGGAAACGTCATCGCTCTTTGCAGCCGGATTGTAGAGTCGGCGCACAAAGAGATTGTTCAGGAACTGAAGAACCAAGGGGTTGGCGGGATTGTACCTAGCCATGGGGGGATTATGCAAGTGCTCTTTGGCGGCCAAGAATATACGATGCAGGAATTAGCCCGGAAGATTCATAGGACCAAGCCGACGGTAACCGTTCTGGTGGAAAAGCTGGAGGCTTTTGGATACGTTCAGCGGCGCAAAAGCGAGGAAGACGGACGGATTACCCTGCTGCGCTTAACTGCAAAAGGGCAAGCGTTAGAATCGGTTTTTCGCGAAATTTCCGAGAGGGTAAATCACCGTGTTTATGCAGGACTTTCCGAGGAAGAAGCAGAGGAAGTGGAGCGGCTGTTAAGCAAGGTGAAAGGTGATTTTTGCCCAACAAATGGTTGAGTGCTTTTAAGCCGTACGCGCATAGGCGGCGGCAATCTTTTTAGCCATATAATTAGACGTCTAATAATGTGGCTGCAGATTAAGTTTTAGAAATTACTTGCATGAAGGCGGTCAGGCGCGTAAGCGTTATGATAGGGAGCCAGGGCTCTTAATAAAATCATTGGAGGAATACAAGATGAAAGAAGTAAGTGCATTTTTGAAGGAAAACGGAAAGGGCTTTTTAGCTACGGTGGAGGAAGGTAAGCCGCGCGTAAGGCCCTTTCAATACATGCTGGAAGAGCAAGGGCGATTTTACTTTTGCACCAGCAATGCCAAGGATGTTTACCAGCAACTGAAGGCGCAGCCCTTTGTTGAGTTTTCCAGCATGTCTCCTGCGTTTGCCTGGGTGCGCCTGCGGGGCGAGATTCATTTTTCGCAGGATGCAACAATAAAAACTAAAATTATAGAAGCTAACCCGTTGGTAAAATCCCTTTATAAGACCCCAGACAATCCGGTGTTTGAAATTTTCTATTTAGAGCATGGCCAGGCTATTTTGGCTGATTTTTCCGGGAAGCCGCAGCGCGAAATCGGATTTTGAACCAGAGTCAAGAGTGTGACTCGAGATTTGACTAAACAAGGCAACAAATAAAGGGATAGTGGCTAACTTGGCTTCAAGTTGGTCGCTATCCCTTTATTTGTGTTCGAACTATATTGGACTTTTTTACAAGAGCGTAGGTAAGTGCTGGTTGACAAGGTCTAAGGCCTGTCGGCTTTTGGCCTGCGGATAGCGGTGGGAGATTTTGTAACAGACGCGCAAGGGCGGCGAGTCTGTAAATTCCAGCATTGTAAAATCCGGCGGCAACGAGTGGGAATGTGCAAAAGATTTAGGCACAATGGCCCAATGCTCGGGGGCGGCTAATTGGGCGGCGACCAGGGAAACGGTGTCAACCTCCATATGCAGTGAAGCGCGCGGATCCCACCAGCGGTTGTGCCAGACCATGAAGGAAGGCCCCCAGTTAACTAGAATTTCATGCTGCGGCAAAAGGTCTGAAGGTACTAAGCGAGTAGTGCCCTTGCCAAGACTTTTGTGGCAAATAACGACCATCGTTTCTTTGAAAATCGGCTCGCAGATGACGCTGCCGGAATTTACCTCGCGCAGAACGAAGGCAAGGTCTAATTCCTGCCTTTCGACTAATTCGTATAATTCCAGGGAGGTCTTGGTAGTGACTTTTAGTTGGATTTTTGGCACATGACTGACTAGACAGCGATAAAGAGAAGGCAGCCACGTGGTATTTAAGCTGTCTACGGCGCCGATGGACAGGGAAGCTTGAAGCTCCTGATGCTGCAGAACGTGTGCTTCTTGCCAAAGGGCATGCCAACGTTGAGCCAGAGAGATAAAAGCCTCGCCTTTGGCGGTTAAACCAATCTTCTTTTGCCCTTTGCGGCGTTCGAACAAAGTGAAGCCCAGAGAGGTCTCCAGGGACTTTAAACGATGACTGATAGCGGGCTGAGACAAGTGCAGCAGCTCCGCTGTTTTGGTAAAAGAGCGTGTTTTTTCGAGAGTCAAAAATACTTCCAACTCATAATGTTGCATACATCACCTATGAATAAAATGAATTAATCGTATCTCGTTTATTCATTTTACATTAGAAATATGTCAATGTACAATAAAACCAAATCAATGGTTAGGATGTTTCTCAATGGAGGCGGCAGATGACGCAGAGCGGGCAGCATGATCATTCCCCTAAGAATCTTGTGCAGGTGCGCATTAAGGAACTGGCGGAGGGGCTCATGTCACAGCAGGGGGGGAGAAAAGCGTTTCTGGATTTAGGTTCCGGCCAGGTTGTTTACAAGGGGGAGGCTGGAGGGGATTTGGTGTACATTAAGCCTATTACTCGGGACGTGATGCAACGGTGGCTTGAAGACTTTGCGCTTACGTTGGATGAGGGCTTGCAGCTGGAACTGCGGCAACTGTTGCAGGGAATGAATTCTTTCTTTTGGCTTTATGCGTTTATTGATGAGCGGGCTGCGCTAAAAGAGGCCTGGGAAGCTTTTGAGATGCGGCGGTTGCAAGAGCATCTTCGGCAAATGGTGCCGGAGTCTATGCAGTTGCAGTTGGTATAAACGGTTTAAAGGAGTGCTTTTGTGTTTGGGCAAGGAGAACTGTATTCTTTTGTTATACTTGTTTTGTTGATGATTATTTCTCCTGGTGCTAATCAGGTATTGGTGCTGCAGTCGGGTCTTGTACTTGGTAAACGGGCAGCGGTTTGCAATGTTATGGGTGTAGCGGTTTCTATGTTTGTCTATGCGCTTTTATCCGGGTTAGGCTTGATGCTGCTTTTGAGGGAGTCGCCGCAACTACATAATTGGATACGTTGGCTCGGTATGGCCTATTTGTTGTTTTTGGCGTTGGCTAGCTTGAGGAGCGCCTGGCTTTTACAGGGACAGACCTTATCGCCTGAAAGCGGCGAGAAGGGTACTGCGCCGACGGAATCATTGTGGTATTCTTTTTTGAAAGGCTTCGGCAGCAATATTTTGAATGTGCAGGCTGCGTTTGTTTTTCTGTCGATCTTTCCACAGCATATGAATGATTCCTATAGTCTATTAATGCAAGTTTGGGTGTTGACGCTGATTTTTGTCGGTTTGTTGCTGGGATGGTATGCATGCTTTATCTTTTTGGTTTCGCGCCTTAGAGAACGGTTGTTGCATCCCCAAATCCAATGCCGGATTAAGGCGGTTACCGGCTTTTTATTGTTGGTGATGGCGGTGAAAATGGGGCTGGCGTAAATAAGGTAAGCGCGGCCAGAGGGCGGTGTGTAGAGCATGGAAAGAGTCTATGGAAATAAGACAGATTGTTCCGGCTGTGGCGCCTGCGCTTGGCTTTGCCCTCAAGGGGCTATTGCCATGCAAGCAGATGAGGAAGGTTTCTTATATCCGGACATTCAGCAGGAAAACTGCATTGATTGCGGTGTATGTAAGGTGCGCTGTCCTTTTCAACAAGACGGTCATTTCAAAGAGGCAGGGCCGCCGCGATTTTATGCAGCCCGTCATCGCTCGCGAGAGGTGTTGGAACAATCCACTTCCGGCGGCGCCTTTACTGCACTCTCGGATGCTGTGTTACGGCAGGGCGGTGTTGTGTATGGAGCCGACTATGACGAGACGTTTCGTGTTGCGCATAAACGGGCGGAAACGGCGGCGCAGCGAGATCGTATGCGTATTTCTAAGTATGTCCAAAGTGATTTAGGAGAAACCTTTATACAGGTTAAGGCGGACTTGCAAAAGGGACGCAAGGTGCTCTTTAGCGGCACCCCTTGCCAGGCGGCGGGATTGCGTTCTTTTTTACAAGGTTCGCCGCTGTTGTCTAATCTTTATGTATGTGATCTGATTTGCCATAGCATTCCCAGCCCGTACATCTGGGAGGCCTATAAAACGCTATTGGAAAAGGAGAATACCGGCAAGCTGACCCATGTGCAGTTTCGCTCGAAAAAAGACGGCTGGAGCCGGGCTAACAGTAATAAAGGATTCCTATTTTCCTTGGACGGCGAAACGGTGCTGCGGGAGGATGACCGGTTTTATGAGCTGTTTTTTAAAGTGGGGGCTATTACGCGCCCATCCTGTTCTTCCTGCCGTTTTACCGATGTGCAGCGGGCCTCGGATGTGACGATCGCCGATTATTGGGGGATTGAGAAATACCAGCCGGAGTGGTTTGATTCGCTGGGAGTGTCGCTGGTGATGGTCAATTCTGAGCAAGGAGCGGCGCTGCTTAAACAGTGCCGGGAAGATTTGCTTTTTGAAGAGCGACCAGCGGCGGAATCGCTGCAGGAGCAGCAACGTCTGAGTCGCCCGGGGGCGCTGCCGCCGGAGCGGGAGCGCTTTTGGGAGGACTTCCGGCAGTTCGGCTTGGCGTATGTTTTGAAAAACTATGTACAGAAATAACAGGGAACGGGCATTGAACAGGAGAATCGGAGTCGCGGGAGGGTACGAAGGAGGAATGGATTTTAACAGGAGTAGAGTGAGTAGAGTGAGGGTACGGCAGAGGAAATAGAGGTTGCTTCGCTTCGCTCGCAAAGACAAAAGTTAGTTAGGACAGCAATGACTTTGCTTGGTGTAGGAAAGCTGGCTTAGCATGTCGTTGCGAGGAGCGCAGCGACGCGGCAATCTCTCAACCAATACTATTAAATAACCTGCAGTTCTCCTCATTCGTACCCTCCCTTTACTCCCTCTACTCATGTTTAATCTGGTTCTCCCCTCGAAACACTAAAAAACCCGGCTGCGTAAACGCTGCCGGGTTTTCTTATAAGTAGTTCTTACTCCGCCGTGAAGGGCAACAGGACGATGTTACGCGCCCGTTTGATGGCCAAAGTCAGCTGACGCTGATGCTTGGCGCAGTTGCCGGAGATGCGGCGGGGAAGGATTTTGCCACGCTCGGTGGTATAGCGACGCAATTTCACGATATCTTTGTAATCGATGCTGGTCACTTTATCCACGCAGAAGCTGCAAATTTTCTTTTTCGGTTTTCTGCCTCTTTCCCGTCTCACTGCTGAAACCCCCTTTAAAATGGAATGTCTTCTTCAGGGATACTTGGCCCGAAGCCGAAGCCGTCTTGCTGATTGCTGCTTTGATTGTTTTGGCTGTTGCCAGCAGTGCCGCTTTCGCCGGAAGTACCCGGGGCGCGGTTGCTGTCAAGAAATTCAATGTTTTGTGCGATAACTTCAGCGACGCGACGTTTCTGCCCGTCCTGCGCTTCGTAAGAACGAATTTGCAGACGGCCTTCAACGAGGATACGACGGCCCTTGGTGAGATTGTTGCCACAGATTTCAGCCAGCTTTTCCCATGAAACGATGGGAATAAAGTCAGTGCTTTCTTGGCCTTGCCCAACCCGGCGGCTGACAGCCAGCGAGAATGTGGCGACGGCCTTGCCGGTAGCGGTGTAACGCACTTCCGGATCCTGGGCGAGACGACCTACCAGTATCACCTTGTTCATGATGTTCCTCCTGGATTATGCCTCTTGCTTGACAATCATGTGCTTGATAACGTCTTCAGTAATCTTCAGTACACGATCGAGTTCAGCAACGACGGCGGGTTCTGCAGTGAAGTGGATCAGGCAGTAGAAACCTTCGAGATTCTTCTTCACTTCGTACGCCAGGCGTTTTTTACCCCAACGGTCAATTTTGACGACTTCACCACCGTTGTTCTTGATCAGGTTCTCGAACTTGGTAATGACAGCGTTGGTAGCTTCTTCTTCCTGCGACTTGATGATAAACATGACTTCGTACTTTCTCACGAAATCACCTCCTTTGGACTGATGGCCCCGCTTCAACGGAACGGAGCAGAAGGTTCAAGAGGCAACTGCCAACTTGACTTATCTAGTATAGCGCCTAGAAAAAGAAAATGCAAGGGCGAGATAAAACGAGCCTGTTGTTAATGATTCTTCAGATATACTTCCTGGGTAGGATAGGGAATGACAATGCCTTCCTGGCGGTAGCGCTTAATCAAGCGCTTAATTAAAGCGTGCCGTAAAGGGGAAAGCTCGCTGTACTCATGTACGGTAAAGATAATGTTGAAGGCGATGCCGGAATCGCCGAAGGTGTGGAAGCGAATCAACGGTTCTTCTTGCGGCGGCGAGTCCATGGTTTCGCGCAGCACAGCGTTAACTTCTTCCAGCGTGATTGCCTCGACTTGTTCCAGATTGCTGTCATAGGCGACGGAAGCGGGAATGACGACGGATAATTGGGGGCTGGGGAAGGAATAATTGGTAATAATGGATTGGGCGACTTTGACGTTGGGAATGATGACAGTCTGCTGGCTGAGCGTGCGGATAGTGGTGCTGCGCCAGTTGATGTCGCTAATATGGCCTTCTTCCTTAGTGCTGAGGCAAATATAATCGCCAGGACGGAGTTGGCGGGAGAATAAAATGCTAAGACCGGCGAAGAGGTTGGCCAAGGTATCCTGAAGGGCCAGAGCCACGGCTAAGCCGCCGACGCCTAAGGCGGTGAGAATGGGCGTAATGGAAATACCCAATGATTCTAAGGTGATTAGGGCGCCGAGGAGGAATACGAACACTTCGGCAATGGTGACCAAGATGGAAGTGGTAGGTAAAATAGTTTGGGCGCGTTTAGCATATAGGGTGGCTAAACCGCCGACAATGCGGGCGGCTACTAACGTAGCGGAGAGCAAAACCAAGGCTAAAAGCGCACTGGCTAAAAACTGCTGGATATTCGCGGACAGCGATACGGTGCGCGTAGTCAGATAAATACCGCCCATGAGGGACCAGAGAATGGGGATGCCGCGAAAAGCATGGACAAAAAGTTCGTGGGCCTGCTCCATGGACTCGGAAAGAGGAATGGCGCGCAAGCGCTGCGATACCAAGCGGTTGAGCAAGATGCCCGTTAAAAGAGAAATAAGGATGATCGCTGCAGGCAGCATCCAAAGTTGCAGCGTATCCCAGCCGATAGGCAAAGTAATTGTGTTCATAATAAGCAGCCTCCGAAAAAGACAGTGAATTTAAAGGGGTGGTTATGGTATAATGAATAGTAGGAATATGTTGTTGGACAGTAAGGAGGTGGCGAATGGATATCGCTCTTTTGTCCATGTCGATGAGTCAAAGTCGAGTTCAGGACCAAGTTGGAATTTCCCTTATGAAAAAAGCCATGGATAATGGCACAGAACAGGCTGGTCGTGAATTGGATATGCTGATGCCGGCTATTCCTGGTTTGGGAGAAACCATTGACATTCAAGCTTGAATATAGTTGCAATGTAACCCCTTGGCTTTTGCCAAGGGGTTTTCTTTTTTACTATACCAGAATTCATCAAACGAACCGCGAAACACACGAAAAACGCGAAAGGGGTTTTCAAGGGCTAGTAGCTTTTGTGTAAACGGCGGCATAATTATAGCGGACTCTCTTGTTCCAATAAAAGTCTCAAATACAATCATTGCCGCCGCAACCCTCCATCTACTCCCTCTACTCCTGTTTAAAACCATACCCCGTAACCCTCATGCGAGCCCTCCGTGACTCTCGCGACTCTTGTTTACTCTCCCTATGCCTTACTGCTGCACGATGATGCGGCTGATTTTGAGGTTGTTAGGCAAGGTGTTTTCGGGGTTGCCTTGCAGCCACTCTGTAGGCAATGATTCGACAGAAACTCCAAGCTCAAAGAGAACATTAGTATCGCTGGCAGTAGCAAGGAACGAGCCGTCCATATAACGAATCGCTTTCAATGTATGGCTTTGGCGCAGCTCGCCTAGCGTGGAGCCGACGCCGATGTTTTTAGTGGTGCGGAACGTAGAGGAATAGACGTCGATGCTCAAAACGGAGCGGGAAGGACTGAGGGTGATAGAAAGCGCCGGGGTAGTATCGCGCGGGTCTGGATAGATATTCAAAATTTGATAGCGGCGATCACCGATGTAGATTTCATCGGGACTGATTTTGGCTTCCGGGTAGGCGCTGCGAATACCAGCCAAGCCCAAGCCGATTTTTATGGGACCGGCTTGGCCGTTTGCCAAGAGCAATGACGGAGCAATTTGGCTGTCCGGTACGTTGGAGGGCTTCGCTGTTGCTAGTTCCGGCGGCGGTGCCGGCGGTGTTCCGGCGGCTGGACCTTCGTCCGGCGCATTGAGCGAACGAAGCCATTGCACAACAGCTCCTTGGTTGCGGTTGGCAGCTAAGCGCAAGGCGGTTTGACCTAACTTGTCTTTGCGGGCCAGGTCGGCGCCGCGGTCAATTAAAAGACGCACGACATCAAGTCGGCCGGCTGCAGCCGCGCGCATGAGAGCGGTTTGTTTGTCTTTATCAATGGCATTTACATTGGCGCCGTGGTTCAACAAGAGTTCCACTGTCGCCAGGCGGCCCGATTCGGAGGCGGCAATCAGAGGTGTGTAGCCGTCAAAGGCGCGGAATACTTCCGGTGACATGCCTGCTTCTAGAAAAAGTCCGGCTACGGCCAAATTGCCGCGCTCTGCGTTTTCGACAAAGGCTTGTTGACTGAAAGAGACGCCTTTTTGGGACAGCGCTTCCTTGGGCGCCAGCGTTGCGGCGTCATCCGGGCCGTGCTGCTTTACGCCTAAATAGTAGCCTGCGAGGACTACCAGCGGCAGTAAAAGCAAGGTTGTGGCCGCGATCGCCTTGAAGCTGAGCTTGCGGGCGCTTGTGTCGTCTTCTTCACCGGCGGAGATAGCGGTGGCTTTGCTCTTGGTTGGGGTTGCTTCTGGGGCTTCCGGCGCAGCAGCGCGTTTGCGAAAAGGCAGTTTTGCAAACTGTGCTTTAAGTAGAACTAAGAAGGCAGCGAAGCGTCCTGGGAGAGACGGAGTTGAGGATGACGTTTCCTCAACGGCCGCTTCAACAGCAGCGGCTGCTGCGGCGGGCAAGATAGGCACTGGTTGAGTATCATCCAGTTTAGGCGTCGCTTCGGCAGTCGCTTCTTGCTCTGATTGATCGAGCGGCCCCAAATCGGAAAGAAGCTTTTCAATTTCGTCTTGGGACATGCTTTTTCCGGTTTCTGGATCTGTTAATGAAGGCTCTGTAGGTAGTGCTGCCTCGGGGACGGACGTTTCGTTTTTTGCTTCAGGACTTGCCAGAGCTTCTGCTTTTTCTTCATTATCTTGCATAGAGGCCAAGAGCGCCGCGATGTCATCCTGGTTCATTTGGGCGTTCGGATCGGCTGCTGGTTCGGCAGGAGGCGCTTCGGTTGCAGCTTCTGCGACAGGCGGTTCTTCCGCTTTTTCCGGCTCGCCTTGCATGGAGGCCAAGAGCGCCGCGATGTCGTCCTGGCTCATTTGGGCGTTTGGATCGGCTGCTGGTGCAGCAGGAGCTTCTTCCGCGGCAGTCTCCGAAACCGGAGCTTCTTCCGCTTTTTCCGGTTCGCCTTGCATGGAAGCAAAGAGTGCGGCAATATCGTCTGGACTCATCTTAGCATTGGGATCAGCTGTGGGTGCGGAAGGAGGTTCTTCCGGCGCAGTTTCCGCAACCGGCGTTTCTTCTGTTTTCTCCGGCTCGCTTTGCATAGAGGCCAAAAGAGCCGCAATATCATCCTGGCTCATTTGGGCGTTCGGATCGGCTGGAGGTGCGGCAGGAGGCGCTTCGGTTGCAGTTTCTGCTGGAGCTGGCTCTTCTATTTTTTCTGGTTCTCCCTGCATGGAAGCCAAGAGCGCGGCGATGTCGTCCTGGCTCATTTGAGCGTTCGGATCGGCTGCCAGTGCAGCAGGAGGCGCTTCCGGCGCAGCTTCTGCGACAGGAGGTTCTTCCGCTTTTTCCGGCTCCTCGCCTTGCATAGAGGCCAAGAGCGCTGCAATGTCGTCTTGGTTCATCTTGGCGTTTGGGTCAGCTGGAGGTTCGGCAGGAGGAGCTTCCGGCGCAGCTTCTGCGACAGGAGGTTCTGCTGCTTTTTCCGGTTCGCCTTGCATGGAGGCCAAGAGCGCTGCGATGTCGTCCTGGCTCATTTGGGCGTTCGGATCGGCTGACGGTGCAGCAGGAGTCGCTTCGGGCGCAGCTTCTGCGACAGGAGGCTCTTCCGCTTTCTCCGGCTCGCCTTGCATGGACGCAAAGAGAGCGGCGATATCGTCCGGGTTCATCTTGGCGTTCGGATCGGCTGCTGGTGCAGCAGGAGGCGCTTCCGGCGCAGTTTCTGCAACAGCCGGTTCTGCTGCTTTCTCCGGTTCGTCTTGCATGGACGCAAAGAGAGCGGCAATATCGTCTGGACTCATCTTGGCATTGGGATCGGTGGCCGGTGGAACCGCCGGTTCTGCGGCTTTTTCTGGTTCCGTTTGCATAGAAGCAAGTAACGCCGCGATGTCGTCCTGGCTCATTTGGGCGTTTGGATCTTGGCTGGACACGCCAACAGGCCCTGCTGGAATTGCGTCTGCCGGAGTTTCATCTGGCGGCAGCGTTTTCAGCAGGGCTTCAATTTCTTCTTGTGTTAATGTTGCGTGAGGCGCCTTGTCATTCATTGGCATCGTTCCTTCGATTGTTCTGAGTAGGCAAGGCGATTAGGAAGCAGGCGCTTCCTCCCAAATGGCTTGCGGCATAGCTGCAGCCAGAACTTACCTTGCAAAATGACCGGAGTATGGTATCATTACTTAATAACTCAACTTTCGCAGCAGGAAATTGGGAAATAAGCCTTGATGTAATTGGGCAAGGCCGCCATCCAGTTGTATAGTTGCTTTTCGATGAAAGCA
>SAAJ01000050.1 GCA_009929485.1 Negativicutes bacterium | reverse complement strand
TCTGCTTTCATCGAAAAGCAACTATACAACTGGATGGCGGCCTTGCCCAATTACATCAAGGCTTATTTCCCAATTTCCTGCTGCGAAAGTTGAGTTATATATAGAAACATTATTTTTTCAGCAAGCTTTTTCCGGTCATTTCCTCAGGCTGCGGCAAGCCTGCCAGCGCCAAAATGGTCGGCGCCAAATCGCACAGACTTCCTGCCTGCAAGGATTGTCCCTTGTGGGCTTCAGACACCAGGATCAGCGGCACTTCATTGGTAGTATGCGCCGTATAAGCCCCGCCTGTCTGCGGGTCCACCATCTGCTCTGCGTTGCCGTGGTCGGCTGTCACCAAGGTGACGCCGCCCCTCTCCCGCATGGCAGCCGTGATGCGGCCCATGCAAGCATCCACTGTCTCTACCGCCTTAATGGCGGCGTCCAGCTTGCCTGTATGCCCTACCATGTCGCCATTAGCATAATTCAAGATGATCAGATCAAACTTGGCGGCTTTAATTTCCGCCACCAGTCGATCCGTCACTTCTACTGCGCTCATTTCCGGCTGCAAGTCATAGGTGGCCACTTTAGGCGAAGGCACAAGGATGCGCTCTTCTCCTGCAAAAGGCTTTTCTTCGCCGCCGGAAAAGAAAAAAGTCACATGGGCGTATTTTTCCGTTTCCGCAATGCGCAGTTGACGGCAGCCGTGTTCACTAAACACTTCGCCCAAGGTCTGCTTCAGATACTGAGGTTTGTACGCCACAGGCACAGCCAAAGACTCTTCATACTGGGTCAGCGTGGCAAAGGCTACTTCGCCAGCGCCGCAGACGCGCTTGAAGCCGTCAAAGTCCGGATCCACAAATACCCGAGTCAACTGGCGCGCCCGGTCAGGACGGAAGTTGAAGAAAATAGCGCCGTCGCCTGCTTGAATGCCGCAGTCGCCGCAACCAGCAATAGCCGTAGGCTGTACAAATTCGTCCGTCTCGCCGCGCTCGTAAGCTCGTTCAATTGCTTCTTTAACGCTTGGAGCCGCCAAACCGTCACGGCAAGTCATCGTCCGATAGGCTTTTTCTACCCGTTCCCAGCGTTTGTCACGGTCCATAGCGTAATAGCGGCCGGAAATGGTCGAAATGCAGCCCACGCCGTACTCCTGCATTTTAGCCGCCAGGCCGTCCAAGTATTGCGGCGCACTGGACGGGGGCACATCGCGCCCGTCCAAGAAGGCGTGAACATAGACTTTCTCTATGCCGCGCTCCTTAGCCATCC
Source organism: Negativicutes bacterium (assembly GCA_009929485.1). Taxonomy (GTDB): domain Bacteria; phylum Bacillota; class Negativicutes; order Anaeromusales; family Anaeromusaceae; genus Anaeromusa. The sequence goes on along the minus strand of SAAJ01000050.1, from coordinate 17,603 downwards.
GCAGCAGCGCATACACATGGCTTTCATGGCTATGCACGCCGCCGTCGGAGAGAAGTCCCATCAAGTGCAGTGAAGTTCCTTTAGCCGCCACCTGATCCATCACCTGGCACAATACAGGGTTTTTGAAAAACTCTCCGTCCCGAATGGCTTTGGTAATACGGGTCAGCTCCTGATACACCACACGGCCTGCGCCAATGTTTAAATGGCCTACTTCGGAGTTGCCCATTTGCCCTTCCGGCAAGCCGACGGCTTCGCCGGAGCACTGCAGGCTTGTCGTGGGATACATCTCCGACAACAGGGTCATGTGCGGCGTTTTCGCCTGCACAATGGCGTTATTGGCGTCATCCTGGCGCCCCAAGCCCCAACCATCCAAAATGACCAGCGCTACGGGCGTCTTAAGTTTGGTCACAAAGGTTCCCCCTTTTAAAAAAGGGAGACCCGGGCGAACGCGCTTTTCGTTTGCTCGCGGTCTCCCTGTGTGTCATACAGTCTGTTTCTTAGAAATTGACAATACCGCTGAAGCTGTCGGCCTGCAGCGCCGCGCCGCCCACCAGAGCGCCGTCGATATCGCTTTTGCCCATCAGTTCCGCTGCATTGGCCGCTTTGACACTGCCGCCGTACTGAATACGAACCGCATCGGCTGCTGCCGCGCCAAAGACTTCTTTGACGACGCTGCGGATATACGCGCAACCTGCATTGGCGTCTTCCGCCGAAGCAGTGCGGCCCGTGCCGATGGCCCAAACAGGCTCATAGGCAATAACCGTAGCTGCTGCCTGATCGGCATTCAAGCCTTTCATGCCTTCTTTAACCTGACGTTCCAAAACAGCTTCGGTTGTGCCGGCTTCGCGCTCTTCCAGCAGCTCGCCAACGCAGAAAATAGGAGTCAGTCCATGATTAAAAGCGGCATGCATTTTCTTATTGACCGTTTCATCGGTTTCCGCAAAATACTGCCGACGCTCGGAATGACCGAGAATCACATATTCGCAGCCGGCGTCCTTCAGCATAGCTGGAGCAATTTCACCGGTAAAGGCGCCTTTTTCTTCCCAATGCATGTTTTGTGCGCCTACAGCGATATTGGAGCCTTCCAGCGCTTTTTTCACAGCTGCCAGTGAAGTGAATACAGGGCAAACCACCACTTGCGCTTTGGCATTAGCTACCAAAGGCTTAAGGGCTTCCGCCAACTCCAGCGAAGCTGCCACGGTGTTGTGCATTTTCCAGTTTCCCGCAATAATTGGTGTGCGCATGAGACATTCTCCTTTTCGTTACTTGTCGGCTAAAGCCGCTACGCCGGGAAGGACTTTGCCTTCCAAGAATTCCAGCGAAGCGCCGCCGCCAGTAGAAATATGGGTAATTTCACGGGCCAGGCCCAATTTTTCTAAAGCCGCGATGGAATCACCGCCGCCAACAATGCTCTTCGCGCCGGAAGCCGCTACTGCTTTAGCCACCGCTTCGGTTCCCTTAGCAAAGACATCCATTTCAAAAACGCCCATCGGTCCGTTCCAAACTACCGTCTTGGCATCCTTGAGCGCTTCCGCATACGCCTTGCTGGTGACAGGACCGATATCAAGGGCCATCCAGTCGCCTTCGATGGCGTCAGCCGCCACCACTTTATTAGCTGCATCTGCTGCAAAACGGTCGGCAATGGTGACATCTACAGGCAGCAGCAATTCTTTGCCCGCATTTTTCGCCTTCACCATCAGCTCGCGCGCCAAATCCAGCTTATCTTCTTCTACCAGAGATTTGCCGGTGGCAAACCCTTTAGCCGCTAAGAAGGTGTTGGCCATGCCGCCGCCGATAATCAGGCGGTCCACCTTGGTCAGCAGGTTTTCGATAACGCCGATCTTGTCCGACACCTTCGCGCCGCCAATGATGGCCACAAAAGGACGCACCGGATTGTTGACAGCCTGCCCTAAGAAAAGGATTTCCTTTTCCAGCAGGAAGCCGGCTACGGTCGGAATGTATTTAGTGATCCCTTCCACCGAAGCATGGGCCCGGTGGGAAACGCCGAAGGCGTCGTTTACAGCCACTTCCGCCAAAGAAGCCAACTGCCGCGAAAACTCAGGATCGTTCTTTTCTTCTTCTTTGTGGTAGCGCAGGTTTTCCAGCAGCAAAATCTGCCCCGGCTTCAACGCTTTGGCCATAGCGGCCGCTTCTTCGCCCACGCAGTCCGGCGCAAAGAGCACTTCCTTGCCCAAAAGCTCCGACAGACGTTTGGCAACAGGAGCCAAGGTAAATTCCGGCACTGGCGCGCCTTTCGGACGGCCCAGATGGCTGGCCAGCACCAGCGCAGCATTTTGCGCCAGCAAATATTCCAGCGTCGGCAGCGTAGCCCGAATACGGTTGTCATTGGTAATGACGCCGTCTTTCATCGGCACATTGTAGTCGACACGGACAAATACTTTTTTGCCCATGACTACGATATCTTTGAGGGACTTCTTTTCCATGAACGTATCGCCTCCTCAGGTAAGTTTCATAGGAGAAGGGCCACAAAGTGGCCCTTCCTAGCTAGCACAATACTTCTGGGATTTCTGCTTCTTAGAGACCTTTTTTCGCCATGTAAGCGATCAGGTCAACAACGCGGTTGGAGTAGCCCCACTCGTTGTCGTACCAGGAAACTACTTTAACCATGGTGCCTTCGATAACCATCGTGGAAAGAGCGTCAACGATGGAGGAATTGGCATTGCCGTTGAAGTCCTTGGAAACCAAAGGTTCTTCGCAGTATGCCAGTACGCCTTTGAGCGGACCTTCCGCAGCTGCTTTCAACGCGGCGTTAACTTCTTCTGCAGTGGTAGCTTTCTCTACGTCCACAACAAGGTCCACAACCGACACGTTCGGAGTAGGCACACGCATAGCAAAACCATTGAGTTTGCCTTTCAGTTCCGGCAGAACCAGAGCCACCGCTTTTGCAGCGCCAGTAGTGGTAGGAATGATGGACAGGCCGGCAGCGCGAGCGCGGCGCAGATCCTTATGAGGCAGATCCAGAATGTTCTGGTCGTTGGTGTAAGCATGAACGGTGGTCATCAAGCCATGTTTGATGCCGAACTTGTCGTTGAGCACCTTGGCGAAAGGAGCCAAGCAGTTAGTGGTGCAAGAAGCGTTGGAGACGATATGATGCGTAGCTGCGTCATATTTGTCGTCGTTAACACCCATAACGATGGTCAGGTCTTCATTTTTCGCCGGAGCGGAAATGATGACTTTCTTAGCGCCGGCAGTGCGATGCGCTGCGGCTTTAGTAGCGTCAGTGAAACGGCCGGTGGATTCCACAACCACTTCAACACCGAGATTTTTCCAGGGAAGCTGAGCCGGATCTTTTTCCGCCAGCACTTTGATGGCTTTGCCGTTGACCATGATCTGGTCGCCTTCTGCATGAATGTCCATATCCAGGTTGCCCTGTACGGAGTCATATTTCAGCAGATGCGCCAGTGTTTTGGCGTCGGTCAGGTCATTGACAGCGACGATATCCACTGCAGGATTGTTCAGAGCCGCACGAAATACGTTGCGCCCGATTCGTCCAAATCCATTAATACCTACTTTTGTTGCCATTGTTCAAATACCCCCTGTTTTTTATCTTTTAGCTATAGTAGCCATATCCTAATCGCCCTAACGCAAAGTCGCGTTAGCGCGCGTTGGCCTTGCCTTGATACACTTGGCCGCGTACCGGGTCGACGGTAATCAGCATGCCCTCAGGCAGATGCGTGGTAGCGCCTGCTACGCCCACAAGAACCGGCATGCCGAAGCTGATGCCCACAATCGCCGCCGGAGAGGTCAGACCGCCTTCTTCCGCCACAATAGCTGCCGCTTCGGAAGCTCTGGCGGCAATTTCTTCATGGACGCTGTTCACAACCATGACGTCGCCAGCTTTGAAGCGAACCAGGTCCGCTGCGGAATTCACCACGCAAACCTTGCCTGTAGCCGCTTTTTGTCCCAGGCCGATGCCTCTGAGCAGCACGTCGCCTACCACATGAACGCGGATCATATTGGTCGTACCCGACATGCCCAAGGGCACGCCAGCCGTAATAACAATCAAATCACCGGGGTTGACGGCGCCGGACTCCAAGGCTCCCTCTACCGCGTTTTCCACCATTTCATCAGTACCGCAGGAAGCGTTGCCAGGCACCGGCACGACGCCCCAATACAGCTGCATACGGCGAATGGTAGCCGGATGCTGGGACACAGCCACAATAGCCGCTTTTGGACGGTATTTGGAGACCATCCGCGCTGTGTAGCCCTTTTCGCTGGACGTAACAATCGCAGCAGCCGACAGCTCCTGCGCAATCTGCACCGTCGCATGGCTGATGGCTTCCGTGGTCACCTGGTTGGCCAGAGCGCCACGGGAGGTGTAGATCTCCGCATAAGGCAGAGATTTTTCCGTACGCACCGCAATGCGCGCCATGGTTTCCACCGCTTCCACCGGATAGTCGCCGGAAGCCGTTTCGCCGCTGAGCATAATCGCGTCGGTGCCGTCAAAGATGGCATTGGCTACGTCGCTGGCTTCCGCCCGAGTCGGCCGCGGGTTATTGACCATGGACTCCAGCATCTGCGTAGCCGTAATAACTGGCTTGCCCACGGTATTGCATTTTGTAATCAGTTCCTTTTGGATGAGAGGCACGTCTTCGGCGGGGATTTCCACGCCCAAATCGCCGCGAGCGACCATGATGCCGTCGGCAACCTGCAGGATTTCGTCCATGTTGCGTACGCCTTCAACGTTTTCAATCTTGGCGATGATATCCACTTCCGCGCCAGCGTCTTCCAAAATCTTGCGGATGGCCAGAATGTCCGCCGCCCGCTGAATGAAGGAAGCCGCAATAAAATCGATGCCTTGGGTCAAGCCAAAACGAATGTCCGCTACATCCTGCTCGGAAAGAGGCGGCAGATTGACTGCTACGCCAGGAGCGGCGACGCGCTTGCGATTGCCGATGACGCCGTTGTTCTGCACCGTCGTGATGATTTCCGCGCCTTCTACCGCTTCAACAACCAGACTGACAAGGCCGTCGGAAAGCAAAATAGTATCGCCCGCTTTCACGTCTTCCGGCAAGCCGGGGTGATTGACAGTAGCCCGCTCGACGGTACCTTCGATCACTTCCGCCGTAAGCACGAACTTCTGACCGGTCACCAGTTCCACTTTGCCGTCCTTAAACAGGCCTAGCCGCATTTCCGGGCCTTTAGTATCCAGCAAAATAGCCACGTTTTTGTTGACGTTGGCCGCCGCTTCCCGTACTCGCGCCATACGTCCCTGGTGCTCTTTATGCGAACCATGGGAAAAATTGAAACGCGCTACATTCATGCCCGCTTCGAGCATCTTTTCCACAATCCCCGGCTGGTCAGTGCTGGGTCCCATGGTACACACAATTTTGGTTTTTTTGAACATATATCTTTGACCACCCTTTCTGCTTACGCAAACAAATTGTTGGCAGGAACCACATATCCTTGCCGCATATTAATGGTATTTCTTGCTGCAAGCCAGGTTTCCCTGCTTTTTCACAAAATATAAACGAAAAAGCCCGGTATTCTATTCACTTACTTTTTATAACTGAAAAAGCAAGAATAGTTATTCTTTTCTTTATAGTTTGTTTCATTTATAGTTGGTACGCCTTGCGCAAAATACTGACAGGATGCGCCGTGGCAGCGCCGCTGCCATGACCGATCTGCAACCGGCAAGTGCCGCAGTCACAGACTACTGTTTTTACGCCGCTGTCTTTGATGCGCTGAAAAAGCTCCGCGCCCACAGCCATGGAGATTTCATATTTTTCATCCCGGAAGCCGTAGTTTCCGGAAATGCCGCAGCAGCCGGCGTCGGCTTCTTCGATGGACAAACCGGGAATTTGCCGCAGCAGCGTCAAGGCTGGCAGGCCGATGCCCTGCACCCGCAGATGGCAAGGCACATGGTACATAAAATGTTCCTGTACCGGAGCGAAGTCGGTTTTCAGCTTGCCTTCCGCGGCGCGCTCCGCCAAAAATTCAAAGGCGTCGTACAGGGATAGCGCGTTTTGAGCCAAGCCTTCAATCGCAGGGAACAATTCTTGGTATTCTTGATTCAGCATCAGACCGCAGCTGGTGCAGGCCGTGAGGATCTTATAGCCTTTAGCCGCCCATTTGGCAATCTCCGCTGCATTTTTCCGGGCGTTGCTTTCCGCTTCGTCCAGGTAGCCGCCAGTCACCAGCGGCGACCCGCAGCAAACGAATTCTTCCGGCACAATTACTTCAATGCCGTTGTGCTGCAGCACCGCTACCAAGTCCTTGCCGACTTGCGGCTGATTGTAGTTAATAAAGCAACCCGGAAAAAAGACGACTTTTTCTTCGCTCGGAGTTTGCTTCTGGTTTTTGAACCAGCTTACAAAACTGGTCGCAGCATACATCGGCATGGGCGCTTTATCGGAAATGCCGATTTGCTTCATCGCCGCTCGGGAAACCGGGTTGTGCATGCCCACATTGGCCAGCGCCGCCCCAAAGGGAATGGCATTGACCATCTTAGCCATATTTTCACCATGCGAAAGCATATGATCCCGCATGCTCTGGGGGTTTTTCTTGTAATAGGCGGCCTTAGCCAGCATGTTCAGCGTAGAAACAGGCACGCCGGACGGGCAAGACAAGTCGCAATTCTTACAGTTTGAACAATACTCCAAAGATGGTTCATAGTCTTCCTCTGAAATGCGGAAGCGCTCCAAAGCCGGCCCCAGCATTTTAGGTCCGCGAAATTTGCGGGTGGCCGCTGTTACAGGACAATGCGCCACACAAGTAGTGCAGGCAATACAATCGTCCGGATTGATCCGATGTTTAGCCATGTCGTTTCCTTCCTCCTCACACCGTCATGCCGGCGCAGTAGCCGCTTGCCAGCGCCACGCCATTGCCTGATTTTTCATAGCTGAAGTCATACCCAGCCAAATTGCGTCCCGCAAAACGCACATTTTCCAACAACACTGTACCGGCAGCATCTACCGGACGCAACGTGTCGTCTACAGCAACGCCAAATTTGGCAAAAGGCTGACCTCCAGGAGAAAACAACTCTTGAATGCCCCAGAATTCGGACTGTTCCGGCGCTCCGACAGGCAGACCGAAGATACGTTCTTGAATGACATTTGGTTCAGCAACCAAGCCGCCGCCGTACAAACCGCCGGTAGCCACAATGACTTGGGCCGCTTCATAGCAATGCTCCCGCCCGAAGCCTTGGGTATAGATAGCTGTGCAGCGTCCGTTCTTCACATCCGCCCGCACCGCTTCGGCATTATCCACAATAGTTACGCCCTGCCGCTTGGCATAAGCTAAAAGCGCTTTGCGCAAACGCAAACCGGTCACAGCCGGCGGCATGGACGAAGTTTCAATAATATGACAGCCTGTCGCTTCCTGCAAGGTTTCAAAAGCATAGTAAGAAGGCTTGGTTCCTAAAACCGGCGGCATAATCAACGTAGCCCCGCTTTTAACAACTTGGCGCAGCTTGACGGCGCACTCTTCCAGACCCGCTTTGCTGTCCAGCCAGCGAGCCATATCCAAAGCCGTAACATCGCGGCCATCCTCCACAGACAAGGCGATCTCCACCTGCGTCACTTTGGCATTGGTTCCAAAGAGCCGCTCCAAGCCTTTACTGATCAGTTCTGTCGGATAGTCTTTCAAGCCTTTCAAGCCTACGACGACAATTTCTTCGGCCTCGCAAAGACGGCTGGCGTCCATCGTCCGCGGCACCAGGCAGGTAGGCTTCAGCGTTCCTGCCGCTGTGGGCACCCACTGGTTGTGTTCTAGGTCGCCCACATAGGCGTAGCCTTCTTGCTCGCAAATTTCCTGCAGGAATTTAGCTGCCTGCTTGACGTTCTCCAAACCCAGCTTAGCGTAAGGATGCGCTTCTTGCGCCTGCTCCACGGCCGCTCCAGGGCTTAAAATGGCTTTGCCTGCTTCGGTATAGCCGAGAATGTCAACAATTCCGCCGCCGATGACCAAGGTACCCGCGCCTTTGCTCAAAAGCGTCGTCTTTTTGCCTCGCTGCGCTGCGGCTGCGGCGGCAATCAAGCCAGCCATGCCGCTGCCGATTACAATTACATCACTTTTCATGTCCCGGCACTTCTCCTCTCACATTCAGCGTTCCCTCGTAAATGCCGCGCATTAGCTCGGCTTCTTTGACCTGTTTTCCCCAGAGCATCGGCCGAATGCCGTTCCAGCGTCCTTGGAGAAAATCATGGAACAAATCGGCAGGCTCCCGTTCAGGGAACAAGCCGGCGGTTTGAATGGCGCCAACGCCGCGCAGACCGCAGAAAGCGCCCTGACAGGTTCCCATGCCCATACGAGTCCGGCGACGCACGTCGGTCAATTGATGGCTGGTAGCGTCAGATGCTACATGCTCTACTTCGGCCAAGGTAACCAATTCGCATTCGCAAACCAATTGGCTCTTCGCCGGATCTTTTTCCATGGCTTCCACCACCGGGGCCAAAGAATCTCCCAGACGGTCCGCCGCTAAGCGCGAGCCAAAAGCCGGGAAGGCTTTGCGGGCCCGGGCCATCGTTGCTGCGTCCACATCAGAAACCAGTGGCTCTACTGCCGTCCGGCAAGGAGTGGTAACGCCCAAATGAGCGCAAACAAAGTCGGCCATTTTTTCCGCCATCAGGCGATACGTCGTGAACTTGCCGCCTACGATGCTGGCGAAGCCCTGCAAACCCTCTTTGCTGTGATCCAAGATCGTAAAGTTACGCGAAGCCGCCCGGCCAATGGCTGACGGATCCGCACTATAAAGAGGCCGAGTACCGGTGAAAGCGCGCAGCAAGCGATAGCTCCGTACGTCTTCAAACATTTTTTCGCCCACGTCCAGCATGGCCAGCACTTCTTCGGCCTTCGGAATGGTATCGTCCGGCAGCTCCGCCGGCGAGGAGGTGGTTCCCAAAATGACGATGGAACCGTGAGGCACGAAAATATCGGCATCCCCTGCTGGGCGCAGACGATTGACAACGCGATTGGTAAAACGGTGGTTGAACGCGATCAACGTGCCGCGGTCAGGCTGGACATGCACCTTAATGCCTGCCAACGCTGCCAACTCGCCAACCCAGGAACCGGCGGCGCTCACCAAGAATTCGCAGGAAATTTTGCTTTCCTGGCCGTTCAAGGTGTTGCGTACCGTTACGCCTGTTACCTTGCCGTTGCTCTGCTCTACGCCGACCACTTCGGAGTAGGTGTATACACGACCGCCGTAACGACGCCCTGACTGCACATTTTGCCAAACCAAACGGAAGCCGTCGATAGCCGAGTCAGGCACTTTATAAGCGCTGACCAATTTCCCAGTCAAATTGGGCTCTAAACGCAGCGCCTCCGCCTTGGAAATCTGGGTTGTTTCAATCCCTGCCGCCGCACAGGCGTCCACCCATTTGTGCTCAAAAGCTTCATCGTCTTCCGGTAAGCGGACAAAGAGACCTTCTGTTTCTTCTACGCAATGCTTCGCTACCGTCCGCAGCAGTTTATTCTCCTCAATGCACTCCCTCGCCGCCTCGGCGTCCTTAACTGCATAACGGCCGCCACTGTGCAGCAATCCATGAAACCGAGAACTGGTTCCATAGGCCAAATCCTTTTGTTCCAGCAATACGACATCCACGCCACGCATGGCCAAATCGCGGAAAATCCCAGTGCCTGTGGCACCTCCGCCAATGACTACCACTGTCGCCTGATCCATTGCCTTTCCTCCTCATATCGTAAATTATCAGCCCGCTCGGCCGCCACTTCAACCTTGCCCTGGCGAATTAAAAAGCCCGAAAAGACCATGTGCATATAGGCAAAAACATGGTGTTTTCGGACTTCTCTTTTCTCCAAATCCAGAGTATGCACTTGTATGGCTATTGTTGCAAATATACCGATAGGCTTTAAATTTTCCCAATATTTTTATAGTACATCCTGAAGGCATTGTCAAGGCCTCCTCTCACCGTCCCAACGCCCGCAGTTCTTATCACCCACTGCAGGTTTGAGTCCACAAATATAGTAAAACCAAGACCTTCGCCTTTTCTAGCTTTGCTAACCGCCATATTCTGCAATAAAAATATAAATTTCTCTGTCTTGGCGCTTCATCTTTCTTAATTTTAATTTATTTGAATTTTTAATCAATTTAAATGTCCTTGGTTGACAGTAATCCGTGTTTTAGTGAATATTCCACAAGCTCGCTTTTTTTACTTAAACCCAATTTTTCCATCAACCGCGTCTTATAGGTATCCACCGTTTTTACGCTCAAAAAAAGCTTAGCGCCGATTTCCGAAAGCGAATAGCCTCGTACTAACAGCTTCAGCACTTCCCTTTCGCGAACGCTGAGAACCTCGTAAGGATCCTGACCGCTGGGACGCGGCGCCGCTGTAAAGAGCGAGTTCAACAGCGCCTGCGAATTTTTAGAACTCAAATAAAACTGGCCTGCCGCTACCGCTTTTAGCGCCGCAAACAGTTCCGCATCCACCGCCTGTTTTTCCACATAGCCGTTGGCGCCGGCTTGCATGACCTCGCGGATATAGGTTTCATCGCCAAACATGGTCAAAACCAGTATTTTTACATCCATGCCTCGGCTGCGAATTTCCTTGATGCATTTCAAACCACCCATCTTGGGCATGGACAAGTCCACTACAACCACGTCGACAGCGGTCTTTTCCAGCAGAATCAGCAGTTCCTCGCCGTCTGCCGCCTCGCCGACGACGGAAAAATGAGATTCGCTTTCCAGCAGCATTTTCAATCCCACACGCAACACGCTATGATCATCCGCTAGAATGATCCGTATGCGATTCTTCATTGACTCCACTTCCTTCCCATAATGCAGGCAACCGCACACAAACCGTCGCACCGCCGCCAGGCTGCGAACGAACCAGCAGCCTGCCTCCCAGCAGTTCTACTCGCTCGCGCATGCCGAATACGCCCATATGGTTATTCTTGCGGGCATCCTCCAGACGTCCCGGGGCGATGCCCACGCCGTCATCACTGACTTCCAGCATCAACTCACCTGCTACCAAGCCCAATACCACATCCACTCTAGACGCTTGGGCATGTCTTGCGACATTAGTTAAGCTTTCCTGCAACACCCTATACAAGGCCAATCCGGTTTCATCACTGACAATCAATTTATCCTCCGGCGCCCGGAAAGACACCTCTACGCCGACTTGCTCGCCCCAGGCCTGCAAGTACTTGGCCATAGCGGCTACAATGCCGTGATCGTCCAGGATGGGCGGCCGCAAATCTACGACCATCTGTTTCATATCCTCTAAAACGCCGGACACCACGTCACGCGCTCCCAGCAGCAGCTCCCGTTGCTTTTCATCAACCGTTTTAGAAAGCAACAATTTCATGTATACCAACAAGGACGTTATCGACTGTCCCGTGCTGTCATGCAGTTCCCGAGAGATGCGCTTGCGCTCTTCTTCTTGCACGCTAAAAAGCCGTTTAATCAATTCGGCGCGCCGCGCTTCCTTTTCGCGCAACGCATCCAACAGTCTGTCATTTTCCGCCTCTTTTTGCTGCAATGACGTCGCCATATCATTAAAAGCATGCGCCAGCTGCCCCATTTCGTCAGCCGCTTCCACCTTGGCCCGCGCCGAGTAGTCTCCGCCGCGAATAGCTCGCACCGCACTGAGCAAATGCCCTACAGGCCGCATGATGACATGCGCCATCCGCGTAGCAAAAGAAACAGCGATTAGGCCGATAAGCAGAGACCACACTAAAAGCTCCCGAATCTTCCGATCCAGCCAAAGCTGCATATTCCGCTCCGACATGCCGACACGCACAAAGCCTATATTGGCATTGCTGTCAATGGGAGCTACCACCTCCCGCACCGGCCCTTCATTGCTGTCAAACAAATTCACCGAATGATCCGCGCCGTCAACCAAAAGCTCCGCTGTATTGCCAGGCAGTCCCGCCGGCAGCACAGCTCCAAAAGTATGCGCCACCGGATTGCCGGCATGGTCGGCAATGATAATGTAGCGCACATCTTCGGTATTATTTTTTTTCGTATTAATGCGCTCATGCAAAGCGAAATAGTTATCCACCACTACGTCGTCGGCGCTAAGGGTAGCAATATAAATCGCTGTTTCCAAGCCGCGCTGTTCAATCTGCTTTCCTAAGACATCCGCCGTAAAGCCGCGCACCAGCCAGCCGGAAAAGAGCATGAAAAAAACCAGCATGCTGATAGTAATACCATTGATTTTATAATAAATGCTCAACTGACGCAGACGCTTCATGACAGACCTCGCATATGATCGTACAGCTCCCGCAGCGGTTCGTATTCTTCCGGTCGCGGCGGCACATAGCGATCCGTCTGCAGCGAACGCATAGCTTCATGAAGCTCCGGATGCTCGTGCATTTGCAAAAACACTTGCCGCAGCCGTTGCCGCTGTTCCAAAGGTAAATGCCTATTGACTACCACAGGCCCTGTCGGCGTAGGCGGGAACTGCGCAATCACCTTAATCTGCGCCGCCAAATCCGGATTCTTCTCTTGCGCGTATTCATAGACCATGCTGTCCATGCAAGCGCCGTCTACTACGCGGTTAGCCACCGCCCAAATCGACTTGTCATGACTGGAAGTATAGATATAGCGCCGGAAATACTTTTCCGGCCGTTCCTGTCGCTCCCACAGATAATTTGTCACCATCACATGCCCCGAAAGGCTCAGCGGATCCGTGAAGGCAAACACCTTGTCCCGCAAATCTTCTAAGTTCTGATAGGGGCTGTCCTTATGGACGATGACCTCTGTCCGGTAGCGGGAATGCCCTTGCCATTCCACCATCACCAGCATCTCGATCGGCGTAATGCCCCGATAGGCCGCATAAGCGCCGGTGGAAAGAAACACCAAGTCTACTTGATCATTCGCCAAAAGCGAATTGAGTTCCTCATAGGTTTTTCGTTGCACCAATACCATCGGCCGCCCCATTTCGCGAGTCACATGGTCCGCCAGCTGCCGATAATACCCTATGGTTTCCTGCGGCGACAGCACCGACGTAATGGCAATGCGCAACGGCTTTTCTTCCGTTGTTACCGCAGGGGCCGCCACTCTCGCGCCTTTAGAAAAATCAATATAGCCGGCATATTGAGGTCCGCAGCCCGTTAACACGCCGCAAATCACTAAAAGCCAACACCATAAAAGCCCAATCTTTCTCATGCCTGCTCCTTGCTCATGCAGTCTTTCTTTTTGCCAGTGTAGTATACTGTCTCTTCTTTCTCCAAGTCAGGAAATCCTTTTTAGCCCATTTCTTTCTGCTTTTATTTCTGCTATGCTAAATAAAACGTTGAAAACGAGGTGTCGCTATGAAAACCGTCGCTTTAATCGCTCATGACCAGAAAAAACAGCAAATGCTGGATTTTGTCCGTGAACATCTGTCCCTCTTGTCGCCCCACTCTTTACTAGCCACGGCTACCACGGGCCGTCGCTTGCGTGACGAACTCAATCTGAACGTGCACACCTATTTATCCGGCCCCCTGGGCGGCGATCAACAGATTGGCGCTCGCATCGCCGCTGGCGAAGTTGACCTCGTCATCTTCCTGCGGGATCCCTTGACCGCCCAGCCGCACGAACCAGACATTACAGCCCTCTTGCGCGTCTGCGACGTCCACAACGTCCCTGTCGCCACCAATCTGGCCGGCGCTGATCTACTTGTACGCGCAGTTTTGGGAAATCTGTAAGAACGATATATTAACAAGAGTAGAGTGAGTAAAGGGAGGGTACGGAGAGAACAGAAAGTTGAACAAGAGTCGCGATGAGAATCTGAGGGTACGACAGAGAAGAACTATTTTTAAACAGGAGTAGAATGAGTAAAGGGAGGGTTACGAGGTACGGTTTTAATAATATAAAAACAGCACGAGGAGATTGCCGCGCTCCGCTCGCAACGACGCCAAGAAAGACATCTTGATTCAAGTAAGCCTACTGCCGCAAAGCTAGCTTCCTGTCTTTGCGAGGAACGCAGAGACGAAGCAATCTCTTCGGCCTTTCTCAAACTATTTTTCTCTCTGGCACTTCTCTGATACCTCTGTTACTCTGAGTAAACCGTAGCCCCAGGAGATTGCCGCGCTCCGCTCGCAACGACAATAACCGTCGAGCCCTCCCTCTACTCCCTATACTCTTGTTCAAATGTACACATATCTTTTCCTGCGTGCCCTCCCGTGACTCCGATTCTCTTGTTCAATCTAAAAAACCCCCGGCAAATTTGCCGGGGGTTTTGTGTTTTCAGTTACAAATGCTCCAGCAACGTCTGGCTTTGAAAAATCTGCGCCCGCAAAACCTGTCCTACTGTATCCACAATATCAACTGCAGGAGGATAAACCAAATTGTAAATTACTTTAGTTCCGTTTTTGTGGGACTCAATAATACCCTGCTTTTTCAACACACTTAAGTGCTGCGACAGATTCGACTGTTCAATGCCGATCGTTTCCACCAAATCACATACGCACTGTTCTTGATCAGATAACAACTTGAGCACTTTAATCCGCACTGGATGCGCCATTGCCTTAAGGAATTCCGCCGTTAGTCTGGTTACCATTTCATCCATTTTCTTTCATCCTCTCGAGACTTGCCTTGCCTGCAACTACTTGTTCTCAAATCATACTGAAAATCAGTTTCTTTTGAAAACTTCTTTAACTATATTACGTCATCCGGACTAACCAGTCAATATATAGATATGAGAAATCTATCATTTAGCAAATTCTTGGCAATTGGTCCCCCTCTAATTGGCTCAAAAGTCTCACACCACCGACCAAGGTCCTAATACTTACTTTTCCTCCCACTCCTTTGGTCACGCTTCCTATACGACAAGCATCCCTTCCGTGCGCATGGTGTTTTAAAATGCGCAAGACAGCTTCACTGTCTTCCGGTTCTACTAAAAGAAGGCATTTTCCCTCATTCGCCATATACAACGGATCAAAGCCAAGCAAATCACAAGCAGCCTTTACTTCGGTACGAACAGGTAGCAAGGCTTCTTCCAGTTCCATGGACACGCCCCCTTGCATGGCAATTTCCTGCAATGTTGTCGCCAAGCCGCCTCGCGTAGGATCCCGCAGTACAGCAACCTGTGGAACTTCTGCTAGCACCTCCTGCAACATGGCTGCCAACGGCGCACAATCACTAAGCACCGCTTCCGGCAACGTTAGACCATGCCGCTGTGCCATGACAGCCAAGGCGTGGTCTCCCAAAAAACCGCTGATTAAAATGTGCTGCCCCTCTCTGGCCCGACGCGCCGTCACATCCCGCCCATCCGGAACAACGCCTACGCCAGCGGTATTGATGAACAACCCGTCCACCGCGCCTCGTTCCACAACCTTCGTATCCCCTGTAACAATCAAAACCTCTGCTTCTTTAGCGGCCTGGGCCATCGACGCCAGCACGCGCCGAAGCGTACTCAAAGGCAGTCCTTCCTCCAACACCAAGGCCATGCTCAAATACAGCGGCTTAGCGCCGCTGACCGCTAAATCATTCACTGTGCCGCATACAGCAAGACGACCAATATCTCCGCCAGGAAAAAACAACGGTTTTACCACATAAGAGTCCGTAGTAAAAGCCAGCCGCCCTTCTTGCTGCGGCAACAAGGCTGCATCATGCATGACATCCAAAACTTCATTGCCAAAATATGGCCGAATTACTTCTTCCACCAAAAGACGGCTTAGCCGGCCCCCGGCCCCATGGGCCATACGAATTTGCTCTTCCTTCACGGGGACCACCTTCCTGCTCCGTATTTATACCAAGCTGCACATACGCCTTCCACCGATACCATACAAGCGCCCACCGGCTGCAGCGGCGTACACGCCTTCCCGAACAAAGGACATTGCGGCGGCTGCAGCCGTCCCTTCAGCACTTCGCCGCAGCAGCATCCTGCCGCTTCCCGGCTTTCCGGCGCCGACAGCGGCCAAGCTTGCGCAGCATCCCAACGCGAAAATTCCTGCCGCACCCGCAAACCGGACTGCGCCAATACGCCTAAGCCGCGCCAAACCGAGTCCGCCGGTTCGTATACCTCGGCTACTATGGACTGAGCCAAAACATTCCCCTCAGAACGAACCACGCGGCGATAGGCATTTTCCAGACGTACTTCTCCTTGCGCAGCCTGACGCACCAGCCGGACAATCGCCTCCAAAATATCTAACGCTTCAAAACCAGCGACGACCGCCGGCACCGGCAAATTCGCAAACACTTCCGTGCCAGTCACCACCGCCACATGCCCTGGCAGCAGCAGACCGTCCACACGGCTCTCTGGGTCTTGCAGCAACGAAGTCAATGCCGGCGGCACTACTTTGTGCGCCGACAAAATCAGCCAATTAGACAATTGACGGCGCGCAGCCTCCTGAACGCAGGCTGCTGTCAGCGGCGCCGTCGTCTCAAAGCCGACGCCAAGGAAGACCACGCGTTTTTCAGGAAACCGTGCCGCCAGTTCCAAGCTTTCCAGAGGCGAATACACCGTATGAATATCTGCCCCGCGGCTTTTCGCCTCTTCCAAGCTAGAAAAAGAACCTGGCACGCGCAGCATATCGCCAAAGGTGGCTATTAGGGCCTCCGGCTGCTCGGCATAGGCTAAAGCCAGATCCATATAAGCAGTTGGCGTAACGCATACAGGACAGCCGGGGCCGCTGACCAACTCTACCGCTTCCGGCAACAATTGACGCAAACCATGACGAAAAATGGCCACCGTATGAGTGCCGCAAACCTCCATTAACCGCAATGGCCGCACTGCCAGACGCTCTACTTCTTTTACCGCCGCTGTTGCGGCGCGGCGTATTTCTTCAGGCGTCTTGAACATGTTCAGCCATCTCCTGTAATAAGCTCCATGTCAATTTTGCCTCTTCTTCATCGATCTGCTGCATGGCAAACCCAGCATGAATCAAGACATAATCCCCAATTTGCGCTTCCGGCAGCAGCAGCATGCTCACCTGCCGCTGTACGCCCCCTACATCCACTGTCGCCAGCATATCTTCACGTTCTACAATCTGCGCCGGCACTGCCAAACACATATTTTATTCCTCCCAAGCCAAACATTTGCAAACTTTTCTAATTATATCATATAGGCACAGAGAACGGTGTTAACGAACAAGAGAACCTGAGTCACAAGAGGGTACGTATGAGGGTTGCGGAGTTCGTTTTTTTGAACAAGAGTAGAGTGAGTAAAGTGAGGGTACGAGAATAGTTTATATAAAACATGAAAAAGAGCAAAGAGATTGCCGTGTCGCTCCGCTCCTCGCAATGATGCAATAAGTTGGCTCTCCTATATCAAGCAAAGTTATGGCCGCTCTAACTAACTTTTGTCTTTGCGAGCGACGCGAAGCAATCTCCTCGTGCATTTGAAATTAGGGCCTTACTCGTAACCCTCCTACGTGCCCTCCGATTCTCCCGTGACTCCTGTTCAAAATTCCTCGTGC
Organism: Negativicutes bacterium; assembly: GCA_009929485.1. GTDB lineage: Bacteria > Bacillota > Negativicutes > Anaeromusales > Anaeromusaceae > Anaeromusa. The sequence continues at coordinate 278 of SAAJ01000050.1, read as the reverse complement.
CCTCCATCTACTCACTCTACTCCTGTTAAAAATCGTCCCTACTCCTTCGTATTCTCCGATTCTCCGATTCTATTGTTCAAGCCACGTTGCCTCAAAATCGCCCCGGCCACCACGGCTTGGCCGTAAGCCAGGCCGCCGTCGTTGACCGGCAGTTGCATCGGCATATACACCGTTAAGCCCGCCTTTTCAAGACCTTGCCGCACTTGCTGCTGCAACAACGCGTTCTGCCAAACGCCGCCGCCCAACACGATCTGATTTACATTATGCTTTTGCGCCAA
>SAAJ01000049.1 GCA_009929485.1 Negativicutes bacterium | reverse complement strand
TCCTGCAGCGGCAATCCGCAGGAGATGTTTTCCTGTATTCAGACGCAAGGCTATGAAGCTTGCGTCAGCTGCGACATGACAGGAGGAAACTGAGATGAAGCGACAGCAGGATATTGAGCAACAGGCGCGTCAAGCGGAAAAAAAGCTAGCGTTGTACGGCGCAGATATTGATTTTGCTGAGTTTTCGGATCAGCAAGGCGAAGAGCAGTATATGGAACAGCCGGCGCTGCAGATGGATGCAGCGCGTAAACGCTCCTTGGAAGGCATCGGTATTGAAGTGTCCGGCGCTGGGCGTTCGGGCACGTTTTTGCAGACCGACCATGCGGTAACGCATTGTCAGGTGCAGGGGGACGGCTTGGAAATCATGAGCGTTGATGAGGCGCTGCAATGCCACGACTGGCTGGAAGAAGAGTATTGGTGGCGGGCGGTAGCGCCTGACGCGGATAAATATACTGCCCGGGCGGCGGTGCATCAGGAACATGGCTACTTCATCCGGGCTCTGCCTGGCGTCAAGGTGGAGGACCCCGTGCAGGCCTGCATGTACATTAGCTCGGAAGAAGTAGTGCAAGACGTGCATAACGTGATTATTGTCGAAGAAGGGGCGGAGCTGCACGTTATTACTGGCTGCGGCACTGACCCGCATGTGCGCAAGGGCATGCATATCGGCATTAGTGAGTTTTTTGTCAAAAAAGGCGGCAAGCTGACCTTTACCATGATTCACCGCTGGGGAGAAGAAGTGGCTGTACGGCCGCGGACTGGTGTAATCGTCGAAGAGGGCGGCACGTATTTGTCGAATTACATCTGCTTGCAGCGGGTAAAGGATATTCAGATGTATCCGACGACGCGTCTGGTAGGTCGGGGCGCGGTGGCGCGGCTGAATTCCGTTATAGTGGCTCCCGAAGGAGCGCATATGGATATCGGCGGCCGGGTGATTCTGGAAGCTCCCGGGGTGCGCGGTGAGATTGTGGCGCGGACGCTGTCCACAGGGGGCATTATCATCAATCGAGGCCATCTGTTGGGCAAGGCCCCGGAAAGCAAGGCGCACTTGGAGTGCAACGGCTTGATTTTGCATCCGAAAGGCGTGATTCATGCCATTCCGGAGCTGGAGGCGCGAACCGACAATGCTGAGCTCAGCCATGAGGCGGCGGTGGGCAAGATTGCGCCGGAAGAGATCGAGTATCTTATGGCGCGCGGCTTGAATGAAGACGAGGCTACAGCGACCATTGTGCGCGGCTTCTTGAATGTGGATATTGAGGGCCTGCCGGAGACTCTGGTGCAGGAGATCGATAAAGCGATTAATGAGTTCTCGGTGAACAAGGGAATGTAAGAGGTTGCGGCGTACGAAGATTGAACAAGAGTCGCGAGGAGAACCTGAGGGTTCGAATGAGGGCTACGTTGGAACGAGGAGATTGAACAAGAGAACCGGAGAACATGAGGGCTCGAATGAGGGTTATGGTTTGCTTTGAATCCCACCGCCGCTGTGGCGGCACCTCCCTTTGACAAGGGAGGCAGGGCTTGAAGTCCCCCTTGCGAAAGGGGGATGGCCCGAAGGGTCAGGGGGATTTGCATTTGGTCTTTCTCCTGCGTACCCTCCCGTGACTCCGATTCTCTTGTTAGTGGATTTTTTCGAGCCCTCCCTCTACTCCGATTACTCCTGTTAATACTATTATTATCTTAAAGGGGCTGAAGGCATGTTATTGGAAGATTTACGGGTGGAGATCGTCCGTGTTGGAGAAACGCTAGAGGAAATGAGGGGATCTCTTTGACGTAGCTGTCAAAGAGGAAAAGATCGCCGAACTGGAATATGAAATGGGAGCGCCGGATTTCTGGGATCATCCGGAGAAGGCGCAGCAGTTGATGCGGGAAACGACGGCGCTGAAGGACACTTGCGAAACCTACCGGAAGCTGGAAAGCCGTTATGAAGATATGCAAGTGCTTTGGGATTTGGGTATGGAGGAGAAGGACGAAAGCCTGTACCCGGAAGTGGAATCTTCGTTGAATCAGCTTAAGCAGGAGCTGGAGCATCTGCAGTTGACGCTGCTTTTGGCGGGAGAGTATGATGCCAATAATGCTATTTTGACGCTTCATGCCGGCGCGGGCGGTACGGAAGCCCAAGATTGGGCGCAAATGCTGCTGCGCATGTATGTGCGCTGGGCGGAAAAGGGCGGCTATAAAGTGGAGACCATGGATTTTCTCGCCGGTGATGAAGCTGGCGTGAAGAGCGCCACCATTTTAGTCAGCGGCCATAATGCGTACGGGTATCTGAAATCGGAAAAAGGCGTGCATCGGCTGGTGCGTATTTCGCCCTTCGATTCCAGTGGCCGGCGGCATACCTCTTTTGTGGCGTTGGACGTCATGCCGGAAATTGACGATACGGTAGAAGTGGACTTGAATATGGCCGATGTGCGCGTAGATACGTATCGCGCCAGCGGCGCCGGCGGTCAGCATATCAACAAAACTGACTCGGCGGTGCGCATGACCCATATACCGACAGGAACTGTGGCTCAATGCCAAAGCGAACGGTCGCAGATTCAAAACCGAGAGCAGTGTCTGCATATGCTGAGGGCGAAGCTGTTTGTCTTGGAACGGCAGAAGCAGGAGCAGGAGCTGAACGAGCTGGCCGGAGACTACCAGGCCATTGAATGGGGCAGCCAAATTCGTTCTTATGTTTTCCATCCGTACAATATGGTCAAAGACCATCGGACGAATGCGGAAACAGGCAATGTACAGGCTGTTATGGACGGGGATTTGGAGCTGTTTATTCAGGCGTATTTGCGCCGGGGAATGCAGGGGGACTAAGTCGTGCGTAAAACAGGTACTGTTTTGGCGATGATTGGGGCAGTTCTTATTTTGCTGGAGCTGCTGCTGCCGGCAACCTTGAACGGCATGTTGGAAGCGTCGTTGACCAAACAGTTTGAAGCGGACACTGTGGAGGCGGAAACAAGCGGTCGGCCGGCTTTGTTTTGGTTGACCGGGCATATGCCACGGCTGCAAGTGACTGCCGTGAAGGGAAGGCTGGATCGTTTGGCCTTTGAGGAGTTGTCCGCCGATATTCAAGACGCCCGCATTGATTTGTTATCTTTGCTGCAGAACCAGCGCATTTCCCTGCAGAATCCGCGGAAACTGTCTGCGCGACTGGCGGTTAGCGAAGAGAGCTTGGCGGAACTTTTGCGGCAGGAGATGAAGGGCTTTGAACAAGTTCGCGTGCAAATTCATCCAGAGAAAATAGATATTTCCGGCGCCTATGGCGTTGGCGGCGTCTTCTCCCTGCCGTTGCAGGTGGAGGGGCGCATTGAGACGGACGGGGATACGATTCGTTTTGTGCCTACTTATTTTAAAGTAGGCGGCCGCAGCGTGCGCCAATTGGGAAGCCTTGGCGGCAAGGGCGTGATGCTTCTGGATGTAAAGCGTGTGCCAGTGCCGCTGGTGATTGCTGAAGTGCAAGCCCAAGAAGGCCGGCTGACGATTATTGCTAAAGAACGAAGTTAAACGCTCGTTTTGGCAGGATTTTTTTCTTTTAGCGCGAATTAAGGAATGTTGCCTCAGTACGGCGTAAGCTGCCGTACTTGAGAGAAAGCAAAGTTAAGGTGGAGAGGTTTTTGACGAAATTCCGTTATAACCGCTGGCTGCTGGCCTGCATGGCGCTGGGGCTTATTGCTGCTTTGTATGCAGGTTGGCAGAGACATCAGACGGAGACGGCCAATCATACTGTGGAAATGGTTTATGACCGTGAAGAGCTGGCGGAATTGGCCCGGATCGAAGGGCGTTCGGAGCAAGACGTGCTGGCGCAGTTTCGCGAAGCAGGCGTAACGTCGCTGGCCGTGTATGAGCGGACGTTGGAGAAGATGAATCAAAACGGTCAGGTGACAAGCATGCCTGGGGCTCATTTGCTGCACCAGTATCGTACGGGAACGCTGTCGGACCCTTTTTGGCGTCGCTTAGTCGAAAACGGGCGCATTGCGGCCGAAGATATTTATGTCATTGGTCACGATGAAGCGGTGTTTAGCGAAGTCAAAGCGGATTTTGAACGTCGTTTAGGAGAGAGCCGCGTCCTTTCGGTGGCGGAAGGCCAGCGCGTGTTGCAGGTAAAAGCCGACTATGAAAAGGCTGTCAAATGGAATTTAGGTCTGCCGACTGATGAGATGCGCCAAGTGGCGCAGGCAGGCTTTTTAGTCGTGGTCCGCCCCAGCAATTACACGCTGGTAAAGGCGGAGGACGTGGAAGCGGTTTTTGCCCGTATCGATGCGGCAGGCGTGCAAAAGCAGGTGAGCACGCTCATGTTTGTGGGCGAAGAGGCGTTGGGGTATCCGAATCAACTGGCGCTGACAGCGCAGAAGATGAAGGAGCGTCAATTGACCTTGGGCATGATCGAACATCCGTTGCAGCTGCAGTTTGTCAAGCAGGATGGCCTGTTGGACTTGGCGGCTTTGGTGAATTATCGGGCGGCGCGGGTGTACACCATCGCTAAGGATGAAATGCTGAAGCTCAAACCGGACGAGGCGGCGCATCGTTGGCCAGTGACGGATCAGGAACGCAATATTCGCATTAACTTGTTGCGGAAATTCGTCAAGACCGATCCAGGGAAGACACTGCTAGAAACAAACCTCGATTATGTGCGAGCTACGCGCAGCGGGATTATGGAAAAAGGCTTTGCGATTGGCCGGGCCGACGTGTTTGCTGAGTATACGCCTTCGCCGTATGTGTTGGCGTTAATCATGCTCGGCGCAGCGGCATCCGGAGTGCTGTTCTTGTCCCTTGTGCGGCCGTTTTCGCCGTTGTTGCAGTATATATTGCTGGTGATTACCGCGGCTGTCTTGATAGTGCCTGTCTTTAAAGGCGGCGGGTTGATGGCGCGGCAGGTGGCGGCTTTAGCGAGCGCCGTGATTATTCCGGCTTTGTCCATGACCTGGCAGTTGGATCGCTGGCGTTGGCTCTCGCCGAAAAAAGGCGCGCCTTTGACGCGCATTCTGGGCGATGGAGCGGTAAGCTTGACGCTGCTGGTGCTCTTCTCTTTGGTTGGCGGCTTGTATGTGGCCGGCTTATTGGGCGATGTGCGTTTCTTCTTGGAAATGGAGATTTACCGTGGCGTCAAGGTGACCTTTATAGCGCCGCTTCTTTTGGTTTCTATTACGTATTTGGCTCGCCATAACCTCTTTGGGCCGGAGCCTGTACTCGGCGTAGTACCGCAGCTGAAACGCATGCTGAACTATCCGATTTATGTGAAGACACTGCTAGGTGTTGCGTTATTGGGTGTGGCGGCTTGGATTTTTGTGGGTCGTTCCGGCCATACGGCAGGCGTGCCGGTTCCTGCAATCGAGATAAAACTACGGGCGTTTTTGGAAAAAGTGATGTACGCCCGGCCGCGGGAAAAAGAATTTTTGATAGGTCATCCGGCCTTTTTTCTGGCTATGCTGGCGTGGTATCGCCAGTGGCCTAGGCTGGTGCATTTTGTTTTGGTACTGGGAGCGACAATCGCTCAGGGATCGTTGGTGGAAACCTTTGCTCATTTGCGTACGCCGGTGCTGATGTCGACGGTGCGGGCTTTTGACGGTCTGCTCGTGGGCATTGTATTTGGCGTGCTGGCTGTGGTTGCTTTGCAGATTGCCCAGTATCTCACATACCTGCTGGAAAGGAGAACCGCAGGGGATGAGTGAGATTGCCATTTCAGGTTATTATGGTTTTTCCAACGCCGGCGACGAGGCGATGCTGGCGGCGATGATTGAAGTTATTGGAGATCTGGCGCCGGAGGCGATCATTACGGTCATTTCAGGCAATCCGGACGATACGCGCCGCCGCCATGGCGTACAGGCGGTGCATCGTTTGGATGTGCCGGCGGTGATGCGTCTTTTGAAGCGTTCGAAGCTGCTTATTAGCGGCGGCGGCAGTTTGCTTCAGGACGTGACCAGCGAGCGGAGCCTGTATTACTATCTGGGCGTCATGTGGCTGGCCAGGCGCATGGGAACACCGGTTATGCTTTATTCCCAGGGAATTGGGCCGGTTTGCGGCTCCTTGGCGCAGCGAGTTATGCGCTACGTAGGCAATGACGCGGCTCTGATCACGGTGCGGGACGAAGGTTCGCTGGAAGAATTGCGGCGTTTGCATATTAGCAGGCCGCCGCAGGAAGTGACCGCAGACCCGGTACTAGCGATGCATCCGGTGGACAAAGGGCTGGGCCGTGGCATTTTAAAACGCCATGGTCTGGAGGGTACAGCGCCGTTGGTGGGCTTGGCCATCCGCGAATGGCAGGGCTGGGACGGTTATAAGGAAGCGCTGGCGCAAGCCGCAGACCATTTGGTGGAGAGCTGCGGCGCACGTATTGTGTTTCTGCCTATGCAGTCTACAGAAGACATACAGGCGGCGCGCAAGGTGCAGGCTCGCATGAAGCAGCACTCGGTGGTTCTGCAGGACGCGTATACCACGAGCGAACTGTTGTCGCTGGTGGGGAATTTAGATGTTCTTTTAGGCATTCGGCTGCATGCGTTGATTTTCGCGGCGATCATGCAGGTGCCGCTAATCGGCATTTCGTATGATCCGAAGATTGAGCGTTTCTTGTCCATGCTGGGGGAAAAGCCTATTGGCTCGCTGCGCAACCTGCAGGCGGAGGAACTGTCCGAGGCGGTGCAGGCGTTGCTGCAAAACCCGGCGCGCCCTTGGCTGCCGCGCATGAGAGAACTGCGTGATAAAGCCTATCGGGCTGCGGAGCTTGCGGTGGACCTACTGAATAAGAAACCGTAGAGAAGGTGGGATGTGGATTTTTTAACAGGAGTAGAGTGAGTAAAGTGAGGGTACGAAGTACGGTTTTAATTTGAAAAGATATAAGGTCCATGGGATCTGTTGCTCTAGTAACGGTTTCTATCGAGATAGCACTGAATGCAACTAGGGTCAGTTGCGTTATGGCAAGTGACGTTCTTTTGGGACGTGGTGCTTTATAAAAAGGCTCTTGGAATTTTTGTATGTATTATATAAGTAGAATAAGAGTGAAGAGAAAAAGGGGACCCTCCCACTACTCACTTTACTCCTGTTCAATAGTAATTAGGGGGATATGACAGTGGCTAACTTAAGTGCCCAGGAAGTGGCGGAGCTGGCGCAGCGCGCCAAGGCGATTCGTCGGCATATTGTTTCGATGGTGACGGAGGCGCAGTCGGGGCATCCCGGCGGTTCCTTGTCGGCAGCTGATATTTTGACGCTGCTCTATTTCAAGGTAATGAATATCGATGCCGCTAAGGCAGACGATGCGGAGCGGGATCGTTTTGTTTTGTCCAAAGGCCATGCGGCGCCGGTATTGTACGCTACTTTGGCGGAAAAAGGATTTTTCCCGGTAGATGAGCTGCTGTCTCTGCGGCGCATCAATTCGCGTCTGCAGGGGCATCCTAGCCGCAAAGATCTGCCGGGCATCGAAATGTCCACCGGTTCTTTGGGACAGGGCTTGAGCGCGGCGAACGGCATGGCTTTGGCCGCTCGTTTAGACGGTAGCGCGCGTCGTATTTACGCATTGCTGGGCGACGGCGAGCTGGAAGAAGGCATGGTCTGGGAAGCAGCTATGTTTGCGGCCCATTATAAGCTGGACAATTTGATTGCTTTTGTAGATTTCAACGGTTTGCAGATTGACGGACCGGTAGCGGAAGTCCTTTCTCCGTTGCCGATTGATAAGAAATTTGAAGCCTTTGGCTGGAATGTTATCATTGCCGACGGTCATGATTTGCAGGATCTGTATCGTGCAGTGGCAGAAGCCAAAACGGCGCAAGGCAAGCCGTCGGTCATTATCGCTCGCACGGTAAAAGGCAAGGGCGTCAGCAAGATGGAAAATGTCGTGGATTGGCACGGCAAGGCGCCTTCGGTAGAAGAGTGCTGCACATTCTTGAGCGAATTACAGGATTAACGGGGTGAATAGAAATGGGTAAAGCAACACGTGAAGCATACGGTGAAGCGCTGAAGGAAATTGGCGGCAAAAACGAACAAATTGTTGTTTTAGATGCAGATTTGTCGAAATCTACTAAAACGAATGTCTTTGCCAAGGCGTATCCGCAGCGGTTTTTTAATGTCGGCATTGCCGAACAGAATTTGGTGGGAACGGCTGCCGGCCTAGCTGCCAGCGGCAAGACTCCTTTTGTTTCTACTTTTGCCATGTTTGCAGCCGGGCGGGCTTTTGAACAGATCCGCAATTCGGTTTGCTATCCGAAGCTGAACGTCAAAGTGGCGGCGACGCATGCCGGTCTGACCGTAGGGGAAGACGGCGCCTCCCACCAGGCGATTGAAGATGTATCTCTTATGCGCAGCCTGCCGAATATGACGGTCCTGGTTCCCGCGGATGAGGAAGAAACTCGCCAAGCCATTGCTTGGGCCGCGGCATATCAGGGACCTGTCTATATTCGCTTAGGACGCATGTCTGTGGATAATGTCAGCCCGGAAGGCTATGTCTTTGCTCCGGCGAAGGCTGCCGTATTGACCGAAGGAAACGATGTAGCGCTGATTGCTAACGGCGTCATGGTAATGGCTGCGTTGGAAGCGGCTAAGATGTTGGCGGCGGAAGGCATCCAGGCGCGGGTGATCAATATGGCCAGCGTGAAGCCTTTGGACGAAGCGGCTGTTGTAAGCGCCGCCAAGGAAACCGGCGCCATTGTGACCTGCGAAGAGCACAGTATTATTGGCGGTTTGGGCAGCGCCGTAGCGGAAGTGCTGGCGGAACAGGCTCCGGCGCCGCTGGAACGCGTTGGCGTTAAGGATACCTTTGGCGAATCCGGCAAGCCGAAAGAACTGTTGGCTAAATACGGCCTGACGGCGGCAGACGTAGCTGAAGCAGCGCGTCGCGTTGTGGCGCGTAAAAAATAAAAATCACGTATAAGAGGCAGGGGGGCCAATGGCTTCCCTGCCTTTTTGGGCATTAGGAACGGGATTTGAACAAGAGTAGAGTGAGTAGAGTGAGGGCTATGGGGAATTTTTGAACAAGAGAACCGGCGACGGCGCTGGATGCGACTGACGGTACGTGATGTACCTAATGCCGGCGATGCCAAGGATGGAATAATCGCCGGTCTCCAATGAAAATGCCATGGACGGCATGGCAACCGACATCCATAGAGGGCACGCAAGAGGGTTACGAAGTACGGTTTTTAACAGGAGTATAGGGAGTAGAGTGAGGGCCACAGGAATTTTTTGAACAAGAGTCGCGGCGAGAACCGGAGGGCACGCAGGAGAACTACGGATTTTGGCAATGACTATTGGGAGATTGCCGCGTCGCGGGGCTCCTCGCAATGACGCGATAAGTTGGCAGTTATGTGCGAAACAAATTCTTGCTGCTCAAACTGATTTTTGTCTTTGCGAGCGAAGCGAAGCAATCTCCCCGTGCGTTTTTATATTAATAATTTTCTCTATCGTACCCTCCATTTACTCACTCTACTCCCTGTTGAACATCGTTCTTCTCCTGCGTATCCTCCGGTTCTCCGATTCTCTTGTTCAAATCTTGGTATCCCCAAAATATTTCCCCGTGCGAAGCAGGTGTTTTTCGAGAGGGCGTCAAATATGACTATGTTTAGAGTTTTTAGGAGTAGTAGGGGGAACAGTCGTTGATTCATATGAAGAACGTCGGCAAGGTTTACGACAGCGGCATCGTAGCGTTGCGCGACATCAATGTGGATATTCAAAAAGGGGAATTTGTCTTTGTCGTGGGTCCTTCCGGAGCGGGAAAAACGACTTTTACGAAGATGATTTTCAGAGAAGAACTACCGACCCAAGGACAACTGGTAGTCAATGGACGCAATGTGACGGCGTTGAAATCCAGTGAAGTGCCGTATTTTCGCCGCAGTTTGGGTATTATTTTTCAGGATTACCGGTTGCTGCCTAATCGTACGGTTTATGAAAATGTGGCTTTTGCGATGCAGGTTATTGAAGCGCCTCGCAGGGAGATTCAAAAACGAGTCAACCATGTGCTGGAGCTAGTGGGTCTGCGGTATCGGGCGCGGAACTTTCCGACAGAGTTGTCCGGCGGTGAGCAGCAGCGTGTGGCTATTGCCAGGGCGATTGTTAACAATCCGGTGATAGTAATTGCCGATGAACCGACCGGAAACTTGGATCCGGAAACATCTTGGGAAATCATGAAGATTTTTGAACGCATCAATAAAAATGGCACGACGATTGTAATGGCGACTCATGATAAGACCGTAGTGGATACCATGCGCAAGCGGGTTATCGCCATTGAACGCAGCAGTATTGTTCGTGACGAGGCCAAAGGGGTATACGGTTATGAAGATTAGTACCTTCGAGTATTTTGTCAGGGAAGCCTTTATTTCTATGCGACGCAATGGCTTAATGAGCGTAGCGTCAGTGAGCACCATGGCTTTGTCGTTGTTTATTCTGGGGATGTTTTTAATTTTGGTGTTGAATCTGACCCATTTGGCTTCGGCTTTGGAGTCGCAGGTGCAGATTTCCGTATATCTGCAGGATGGCTTGTCGGAATATGAGCATCGGGAAATCGGCACGCGCATTACCAAAATGCAGGGAGTCAATCAGGTGCTTTTTGTGACGAAGGCTGAAGCTATGAAGCGTTTTCAAGAACGTCTGGGAGAGCAGAAAAATCTCCTGAACGCCTTGGGGGAAACCAATCCTCTGCCCAATGCCTTTGAAGTCAAGGTAGACAAACCGGAGCAGGTGAAGGCGGTTGCAAAGGCGATTGGGGAGATCAAAGGCGTGGAGAACGCCAAATACGGTCAAGAGGTCATCGAGCAGCTCTTTGCCTTGACCAAGCTGATTCGTACGTTCGGGTTGATTTTGATTATCTTGCTGGCGTTGGCGGCCATTTTCATCATTGCCAATACCATTCGCCTTACGGTGTTTGCGAGGCGCAAGGAAATTGGCATTATGAAGTATGTTGGCGCTACAGATAGTTTTATTCGCTGGCCTTTTCTGATCGAAGGGGTTATGCTTGGAATTGGCGGCGCTCTCTTATCAGTGCTGATTTTGTCGCAGACCTATGGCTTGCTGGTCGAGCGCATTTACGAGTCCTTGGCCTTTTTGCCGCTTTTGCCGCAATATCCTTTTATTTTGCAAATTAGCTTGCTTCTTTTGGCGGTGGGCATGGTAGTAGGAGCCTTGGGCAGCGCCGTATCGTTGCGGCGGTTTATGAAGGTGTAGCATGGTTGTTGTACATACAGGAGGTAGTCATGTTGACAATGCGTAAACTGACAGCGGCCGGAGTGGCTGCAGCTTTGCTGGGATTGTCTCTAACACCCGTATGGGCGTATTCGGAGGATGATTTGGAAAGCGTGCAGCGGCAGATGCGCGAACAGCGTCAGCGCGCCTCGGAAGCACAGCAGCAGGTGGACAGCGTATCGACGCAGCTGAAACAAGTGCAGGTGCAGTTGGATACGGCTATGGAAGAGTACAACGGCATTACGTCGGCCTTATCGCAAACGAAGCAGCAGATTCAGTCGAACGAGAAGGTGCTGGCCGAAACGGAAGCGCGCCTGGCAAAGCGTGTGGTGATTTTGAATAAACGCATGCGCGATATTTATGAAAATGGTCAAATCAACTATTTGGATGTTCTCTTGGGGGCGCATGATTTTAATGACTTTTCGACGCGCATGGAATTGCTGCGGCGTATTCTGTCGCAAGACAGCGAGCTGATGCTGCAAGTGCGTACGGAACGAGATTTTGTGATGCAGAAAAGGGCGGAGCTGGAGCAAGATCATCAGCGTATTTCGCAGCTGCAAGCGGCGGCTGAGGAAAAGCGGCTGCAAATTGCTTCGCGTAAGCAGGAAAAACAGAAAGTCTTGGATTCGGCGGTAAACGAGCGGGATACGGCAGAACAGGCGTATCAAGAGCTTATGGCTATGTCACAGGATATTGAACAACGCCTGCGCAGCCGCAGTAGCAGCGGACGCGTGGCGCAGGCTACGGGAGCGCTGGCTTGGCCGACGTCGGGTGAGATTACGTCTCCCTTCGGCTGGCGGACGCATCCGATTTTTGGCACATCTCGTTTCCATAGTGGTATTGATATCGGCGCCGATTCGGGCGATCCGGTGGTGGCGGCTGACGGCGGCGTGGTGATTGAAGCTGGCTGGATGGGCGGCTATGGCAAAGCGGTCATTATCGACCACGGTAATGGCATTACGACGTTGTATGCGCATAACTCGGCGCTTCTTGTAAGCGAAGGACAAAGCGTGCGCAAAGGCGAATTGATCTCTCGCGTAGGTTCTACCGGCTACTCCACAGGGCCGCATCTTCATTTTGAGGTGCGCCAAAACGGTTCGCCGGTGAATCCGCTGAACTACCTGTAGGAGAACGGATTTTAACAGGAGTACGACGGTGCCGGAAGCACCTAGGGTCGGTTGCGCCATGGATGGCAGGGCAACCGACGTCTACTGTTTAAAGTGAGGGCTACGGAGTACGAAGGTTTGAACAAGAGAACCGGAGTCACGTGAGGGTACGAATGAGGGTTACGGGTACGGGTTTGCGTCGAATCCCACCGCCGCTGTGGCGGCACCTCCCTTTGACAAGGGAGGCAGGGGTTGAAGTCCCCCTTGTCAAAGGGGGAAGGCCTGCAGGGCCAGGGGGATTTGCGTCATTGCGAGGAGCGCAGCGACGCGGCAATCTCTCTGTGTAACAGATTGATTAATAGAGAATATGGGAAGCTATACAGCAGTACGGAGAAAATGGGGAGTTACGAAGAGGTTTTAAAGTATTCCTCCTTCGAGCCCTCCCTTTACTCCGATTACTCCTGTTCAATTCCTAAATGAGGTGTAGCCTTGAGGCAATGGAAATTATGGGTAGGCGCGGCTTTGCTGGTAGTCATGACGATGTTTGCCACCTTGGGCGGGGTTTTGTATGTTTTCCGTCTTTCGGCGGAAGACGGGTTGCAGGCGCTGCGATTTTTCCGGGCGTTTAAAGCAGTACAAGCTCAATATGTAGAAGGAATTGATACGCAGCGGCTGATGAGCGGGGCGATCCGCGGCATGGTTGGCTCTTTGGAAGACCCTCATTCTGTGTATATGGATGAGAAGCTGTACAATGAATTTAAAGTAGAGACATCCGGGGCTTTTGGCGGCGTCGGCATTGTAGTGGGCATGAAAGACAAGCATTTGATTGTCGTATCGCCGATTGAAGGTACGCCGGGGGAAAAAGCCGGCATAAAAAGCGGGGACCGCATTGTGCGCATTGACGGGGCGGAAACCAAGAATATGCCGCTAGATGAAGCGGTTGGCAAGATTCGCGGTCCCGAAGGCTCGCAAATAACGTTGTCTGTTGAACGAGGCGAATCAGAAGTTATTGATTTTGCATTAACTCGTTCGATCATTGATATCAAGACCGTGGGCGGAAAAATGCTGGATGAGCAAACCGGCTATATTCGGATTACTACCTTTAATGAGCATACTGGCGCGGATTTTTTGAAAAAATATCAAGAACTTGAGGAACTGGGCATGAAACGCCTTGTACTGGATCTGCGCAATAATCCCGGCGGCATTGTGGAGGAATCGGTCAAGGTGGCCGGACGTTTAGTGCCCAAGGGTCCGGTGGTTTCCATGGTAACGAGAAGCGGTAAAAAGGAAACACGGAATTCGAATTTAGAAACGCCGCCAATTCCATTGGCTGTTTTGGTAAATGGCGGCAGCGCCAGCGCGTCGGAGATTGTCGCCGGTGCGGTTCAGGACACACATGCGGGTACTCTGGTGGGAACCAAAACCTTTGGCAAGGGGTCTGTGCAGACTATTTTCCGTCTTTCCGACGGAGCCATTAAATTGACTATCGCCAAGTATTTTACTCCTGCGGAGCGGTCTATCAACGGCGTCGGCATTGAACCGGATGTTGTGGTGGAAGGCAACGGGGAACGGCGCGGCGAGATCGGCGCTGATGCGCAGTTGGATAAGGCTCTGGAGGTTTTGCGGGAGAAATAACAACAGAGAAGGAACGGAACTCAGAGTAACAGAGTAACAGAGGAAATGCCAGAGAAGATCGGTTTTTAACAGGAGTAGAGTGAGTAAAGTGAGGGCATGCAAGAAGATTACGAGGGACGATTTTAATTTAAAAATGCACGAGGAGATTGCTTCACTGCGTTCGCAATGACAGTAAAGGTGGCTTGGAAGCAGTGGGATTGCTTGGCGAAAATTATCGGGCTGTGCGTCATTGCGCGGAGCGCAGCGACGCGGCAATCTCCTGGAAAAGTATTTCTCTGGCCTTTCTTTGGTCCTTCTCTGTTACTCTGTGTGAAACGTATCTCCCAGAAAATAGCGGCAAGCGTGAAGCTTTGCCGCTATTTTGCAACCCGTTTTTATCGAAATTTGTTAGAGCTGAGAACACATGTAATTGACAGTCTTCGGATTTAGTGTAATAATAGAATGAAATATTGCATATATGACATATGATATGGCGAGGAAAATTGCAAGTGTTTACTATTGAATTTTACAGTACAGAAAACGATAAATGTCCTGTAGCAGAGTTCCTTGATTCGCTTCCGAATAAGTTGGGTGCAAAGGCAATCCGTGATCTTGATATTCTCTCAGAAAAAGGGAATGAGTTGCGGGAACCATATTCTAAGCCTATTGAAGGTGGTATTTTTGAATTGCGAATTAGTGCTTCTAGGGATGAAGCGAGAATATTCTACTTCTTTTTAATTGAGAACAAAATTATTCTCACAAACGGCTTTATTAAGAAGACGCAAAAGGCGCCACGAAAAGAAATCAACAGAGCATTGGAATATAAAGCTGACTATGAGCGGAGGTGCTTGAAATGAACTTTAAAGAATACAAAGCTAAAAGATTACAAGACCCTGAATTTAAACAAGAATACGATGATCTGGCTCCAGAGTATGAGATTGTTCGTAGCTTAATTGAAAGTCGTACGGCTTTGAAGATGACTCAAAAGGAGTTGGCCGCCAAGACTGGTATTAATCAAGCGCATATTAGCAGAATGGAATCAGGAAACTACAATCCTAGTCTCAAATTCCTCAAGCGCCTGGCTAAGGGGATGGGTAAAGAATTGCATGTGGAATTTCGCTAGCGTAATGCCGGCGATGCCAAGGATGGAAGAGAAAAATAGCGGCAAGCGTTAAGCTTTGCCGCTATTTTTGCAAAAAAAGCAGGATAAAGAGGAGCATGCAGAGTATCTGAATAGCAAAGGAGGGCTGAAAAAATGAGTTCTTGGCTGACTATATTTGAGTTTATTGTGATCAAGACGATTGGCGTCTGTCTGGACCCGATGTTTTGGATGATTATGCTGCTGGTGGCGTGGCAGTATTGGCAGGCGCGCAAACGGCAAAAGGCTATGTTTGGGGTCGTGACTTTTTCCATGCGGCAGCATTTGGGATATATGTTTTTGTATGGCATTGTAGGCGGGCTTTTGGGAGGCGCTTTATTGGCGCTGTTGGGCGTATCGTTTAACGCCATGGGCTTTTCCTATGTTTGGCCGTTGGCAGTGCTGCTGATGATCGCGAGTGCGCGGTTTATCTGCTTTGCTTATGCTGGTGGGCTAGTTGCCTTGTCCAGCGCTATTTTGGGCTGGCCGGTGGTCAATGTGCCGCATTTGCTCTCGTTAGTAGCGGTTCTTCATGTGGTGGAAAGCATATTGATTGTTTTGAGCGGGCGTTATGGCGATTTGCCTTCGTTTTTGCGTCGCCGTGACGGTCGCGTCGTAGGCGCATTTCAGCTGCAGAATTTTTGGCCCTTGCCGTTGGTATTGTTGATGGCGGTGGCCGTACCGGAGGGTGATGTGCGGGGGCTAGCTTTGGGGACGTCTTGGTGGCCTGTGCTGCCTTTGGGCTTGGAAGCGCCGGAGGGACAGCGGTGGATGTATGGTCTGCTGCCGGTTGTGGCTGCTTTAGGCTATGCGGATATGGCGGTAACGGAACCGCCAGCGCGGCGGCGGTGGCGTACGGCAGTGCAGCTTTTGGCGTATAGCTTGCTTCTTTTAGCACTAGCGGTGGCCTCGGCATGGCAGCTTTGGCTGCAGCCGGTGGCGGCGTTGTTGGCGCCAGTAGGACATGAATGGTTGATTATGAAGGGGAACCGGCGGGAAACGCGCGGCGAGCCTTTTTATGTTCCGCCGGTACGCGGCGTCATGGTCTTGGATACCGTATTGGACTCCCCAGCGCGGGCGGCGGGGCTGCGTTCCGGAGACATTTTGCTGCGAGTTGATGAAGAGAGCATTTCCAGCGGCGGGGAATTAGGCGGGGCGCTTTTGCGCGCCGGCAGCACGGCGCGGTTGCTTTGGCTGCGGGAAAAAGTAGAAATGCAGAAAGAACTGCCGTTGCCGGAAAATGGACGCTTAGGGGTCATTCTTGTGCCGGAAGGCTCGGAGCGAAATGTCGCTGAACTGACAGAGGAACGATTTCCGTGGCAGGATTGGTGGGAAAAACGGAAAAAGGGTAAGGCGTCCGAGTGAATTGCAGCATTGCATTTGGGCAAGGGTATGCTATAATAAAAAGAACATATGTTCAAAGCGAATTGAACAAGAGTAGAGTGAGGGCACGAGGCTTTTTGAACAGGAGAACCGGAGTCACGGGAGGGTACGAATGAGGGGTGCGGTTTTTAACAGGAGTAGAGTGAGTAAAGTGAGGCACGAGACACGGTTTTTATATAAAAATACACGAAGAGATTGCTTCACTGCGTTCGCAATGACATTAAAGGCGGCTTGGAATTGAAAGCAGCAGGATATGTTTTTTCTGCCTAATGGCTTACTTTGCGTCATTGCGAGGAGCGCAGCGACGCGGCAAGCTCTTGATAAAACATGTTGCTTCGAACCCTCAGTCATGCCCTCCGATTCTCGTCGAGACTCCTGTTCAATCCAAACCCGTTGAACCCTCCCTGTACTCCCTTTACTCCTGTTCAAATTATAGTTCTTTTCAAACTGGCAATATGATATAATTATTATTAATTAAGAATTGATCTAACTGAAATCAACGTGTACATGCAGGTTCTTATTTCTGAAAAGAGGCGATATAATGGCGGTGCCAAAGCTGAATACGGTGCAATTGGAAGAAAGCAGGCCGTTTCGGGTAGTGGCTCCTTTTGAGCCTACTGGGGACCAGCCGACAGCGATAGAGTCCTTAGCGGCAGGAGTTTTAGCCGGGGAAAAGGCTCAGGTTCTTTTAGGAGCAACCGGAACCGGCAAAACCTATACTGTGGCGAAGCTGGTGGAAAAGGTGCAGCGCCCTACTTTAGTATTGGCGCACAATAAGACGTTGGCGGCACAGCTGGCCAGCGAATTTAAAGAGTTTTTCCCGGATAACGCAGTCGAGTATTTTGTCAGTTATTATGACTATTACCAGCCGGAAGCGTACATTGCGCAGACGGATACGTATATTGAAAAGGATTCGTCCATTAACGACGAAATCGATAAGCTGCGCCATTCGGCAACGATGGCGCTTTTTGAGCGGCGAGACGTCATTGTGGTGGCCAGCGTTTCCTGTATTTATGGCTTAGGCTCTCCAGAAGAATACAGCAACATGGTTTTGTCATTGCGACAAGGGCAGCAGCGCGAACGTGACGTGATTTTGCGCAAGTTGGTGGAACTGCAATATTCGCGTAACGACATTGCGTTTCAACGGGGGAATTTCCGTGTTCGTGGCGATGTTATTGAAATTTTTCCGTCAGGCTATACAGAACGGGCGGTGCGTATTGAACTGTTTGGCGATGAGATAGAACGCTTGCAGGAGCTAGATGTATTGACTGGCGAGATCTTATGCGAACGAACCCATGTTGCCATCTATCCGGCATCCCATTATGTGACGTCCCGAGAGACGCTGCTGGCGGCGACAGAACGTATTGAAGCGGAGCTTGCCGAGCGGCTTGCGTATTTTCGGGAGCATGACCGGCTGCTGGAAGCACAGCGGTTGGAGCAGCGGACCCGCTATGATTTGGAAATGATGCTGGAAATGGGCTATTGTTCCGGTATCGAAAACTATTCCCGGCATTTGACGGGGCGTCAGGCAGGGGAAGCGCCCTATACGCTTGTGGATTATTTTCCAGATGACTTTTTGCTGGTCATTGATGAGTCTCATGTGACGCTGCCACAGGTGCGGGCGATGTATAAGGGCGACCAAGCCCGCAAGTTTTCGTTAATTGAAAGCGGTTTTCGCTTGCCTTCGGCTTATGACAACCGTCCCTTAACCTTCGATGAATTTCGGGAACGCTTGAATCAGACGATCTATGTGTCGGCGACGCCCGCCGCGTATGAGCTGGGTGAGGCGCAGCGAGTCGTGCAGCAGGTCATACGTCCGACGGGCATACCGGATCCGATTGTTGAAATACGGCCTATCAGCGGTCAGATGGACGATTTGTTGAGTGAGATTCGTCTTCGTTCGACGCATAATGAGCGGGTGTTGGTGACGACGCTGACCAAGAAAATGGCCGAGCATCTTACAGATTATTTGAAGGATGTAGGAGTGAAAGTGCGATATCTGCATTCAGATATTGCTACCATTGAGAGAGTGGAGATTCTGAGGGATTTGCGGGCTGGTGTTTTTGATGTGCTGGTAGGTATCAATCTGTTGCGAGAAGGCCTTGATTTGCCGGAAGTTTCCTTGGTGGCGGTGTTGGATGCGGACAAGGAAGGTTTTTTGCGTTCGGAAACTTCGTTGGTGCAGACCATTGGCCGGGCGGCGCGAAACGTGCAGGGACTTGTTATTCTTTATGCGGATGTGGTGACAGATTCCATGCGCCGAGCCTTGGACGAAACCGACCGACGACGTGCGATTCAGATAGCCTATAATGAAGAACATGGTATTGTGCCGCATACTATTAAAAAGAAGATTAAAGATATGATTGAAACGACGAAAGTGGCCGAAGACGGAACTGTCTATGCGGCGCCGACGCCGTTTGCTAAGATGAAAGCCAAAGAGGCGCGGGCAATGATGGCCCGCTTGGAAAAAGAAATGCAGCAGGCTTCACGGGCGTTGGAATTTGAAAAAGCGGCGGAGCTAAGAGATATTTTGTTCGACCTGCGGGAAAAATTCGGCGAACCGGGGAAGAAGAAAAGCAAGAAGTAATGAGGGACAGAGAGAACGGAACTCAGAGGAACAGAGGAACAGAGGAACAGAGGAAATCAGAGAGCAAAATATAAATCCCTCCGCCGCTGTGGCGGCACCTCCCTTTGGCAAGGGAGACAGGGATTTGGTCTTGGTTTGTCGAGAGTTCTGTGGCTAATTGTCCCCCTTGTTAAAGGGGGAAGGTCCGCAGGACCAGGGGGATTGCGCCATTGAGAGGATTACAGCGACGCTGCACTTTCCTGAAAATTAATCTCTCTGCTTTCCTCTGGCTTTTCTCTGTTACTCCCTTAATATACAAGCCTTTTCTTTAATATTCTCTTTCAATCGCAGTATTTCTAAAGAATTGATTTTGTAGATTCTT
>SAAJ01000088.1 GCA_009929485.1 Negativicutes bacterium | reverse complement strand
GTGTTTTTCTATATTTCAAGGCCTATATTGAAAATAAGATGACCTTAGAAGCAGCAAGGATTCAAAGCTGTTTTTGAGGTGCGAAAGTTGAGTTATAATCAAAATATTAGACAAATAGCTTCGTTGGATACAGGAAATACTGCCTTGTTGGGTGGCTTGGGAAATGATTCTCTTTTTGGGGGAGTCGGTAACGATAGCCTTTGGGGAGGATTAGGCGGTAATGATATGATGCTTGGAGGCAGTGGCAGCGATACGTATTTTTTTGGTAATGGCTGCGGTAATGACATGGTGTGTGCTGGGAGTAATGATTCTACAAGTCTGCTCTTTTTATATGACCTCTTGCCTGGTAATATATCGCTTTTTCAACAGGGTAATGATTTGAAGATGCGCACTTCATCAGGAGACTTATTGACGCTGCAAAACTGGTATGCAGAAGGAAGGTCTGCAATTCGGCTAAAACAAGCAGTTTTTGCGGATGGCTCTGTTCTTCGAGAAAATTAAACTAAGGGTATTTTGATGGGGCGCTAGCGTAACGAAAGAAGGTGAAACTATGTCTTGGGTGCAGGGAACTTCTTTGGCAGATGTATTGCAAGGCGGGCCTGGTAGTGATACTCTAAGCGGCGGCAGCGGAGCGGACACCTATATTTTTTCATATGGCTCGGGGCAAGATGTGATCGTCGGTGAAGGCTTGTGGTCTCAAGATGACGTGGTTTGGATGCCCTCTGTTCGTCTGAGTGAGGTAGGGGCTGCTTATGAGGGGGGGGGGGTGAAAATTTCTTTGCTCGAAGGAAGTACTTTGCGTTTATCGAACTGGTCATCTGCCTGGTATCGAGTTCATAAATTTCAGTTGGAAGATTCTTGGGCTGAATTGGGAGCTTCTGGAGCGGACTGGCTGGATGGAAGAAGCCATATTGAGAAAGTTTGTCTTTGGGGTATGGAAGGTGATGATTCGCTACTCGGTTCAGGCGGCGCCGATGCATTGGACGGCGGAGATGGAGCGGATATGCTTTGGGGAGGCAGCGGCGGCGCCGATGCCTTGAACGGCGGCCTTGGCAACGACACCTTTTTCTTTGGCTCGACCGACGGCGTGGATTATGTAAGCGATGTAGCGGCAGGAGACGTAGTGAATTTTTACGATCTGCAGGCGGCGCAGGTGCAGGCTTCCTTGCAGGGAACGGATATACTGCTTACGGCCAGCAGTGGTGCACAGTTCCGGTTAGCCAATGCTTATACGGCGGTGGCAGAAGGCGGGGTGCGGTTTTGTTTTGCCGGCGGTGATGTACGGACTTTAACTACTAATGGCTGGTCGTCTGGCGCTAATTCCAATTCCACTTTTTCCATTCAGTTTGATTATCGTTTTGATAGCAGCGGCTTTTTTAGGGATCACCCGGAACGGCAGGCTATTTTGCAACAAGCAGCTTATGAATGGACATGTCATATTGGCGATGAATTTGCGGAGGTACCGGCAGGAACGACTTTGCACATCTCCAATCCGGTAACCGGTGCGGATGAAACGTTTGCGTCGGATGCGCCCATTGACGATGTTTTGATCTTTGTTGGCGCTGCTAATATTACTAATCCGGCTCATGGCGGCCCGGCGGCGTATTATACAGTGGGGAGCTCGTTGGATCAACGGTGGAACAGTACGACAAACTTTGAGCCTTGGGTAGGCTCAATTACATTTGATACAAGTCCTACGTATTCTGATGGAAGCCCTCTAAATTGGTTTTTCGACCCCACGCCGGAGGATGCTTCGGACGTGGCCAGCGCGGGAGCGGGTAAGGAAGATCTTCTTTCTGTAGCGATTCACGAAATCGGTCATGTGTTGGGGGTGGTTGGAGGAGGTTCGGTGCCTGCCTTTTCTCGTTGGTGTTCGGGCAGCTATTTTGTAGGGCCATCTGCTGTAGCCGCCAATGGAGGGCGGTCTGTGCTTCTTATAGACGATACTCATCCAGATGGCTATCGCGGTGGGTTCAGCCAAGAAGTTTCTATGGCTTATGGCGGCTATACTACAGTGGGACATCGGGTCACGCCGTCCAGTATTGATTTGGGGTTGTTAAGTGATATCGGCTATACGATTCGGTAACAAAGCAGGTTAATAAAAAAGGAAAAGGGTAACGGAATTGACCGCTACCCTTTTCCTTTTTGTTGTCTTTGAGGTTAGCTTTGAACGATGCTGAATCCATAGGAACCGCTGGTGGTGCCGCTCATGACGGCTGCACCTGCGTAATAGGTTTGTCCTGCGGACAGGTAGGTTCTCATAGAGAAGTTGCCGCTGCCGCCGCTGTTGTCGTCATAGGTCACGAGCCCGGTGAGCATGTTGGGAACGCTGAATAAACCGCCAATCATGTCTAAGCTGCCTGTAGAGGCAAAGGTGTAGTAACCGCTACTGGAGGGCGTAAATTGGAACAGATCAATAGAGCCGCCGCTCAGCAGACCAGGGGTGCTTTCAACATAGTTGACACCTGTTTGGATTGCAGTGGCAGAACCCCAATCCGGACCGCCGCTGATGGGAGTGCCTGTTCCACTTCCGGAACCGGGGGTGATGCTGAAATTGTACGCTCCGGTACCGCCGCGATAGGCGCTGGCACCGAGGTAGTAAGTTTGACCGGCTGTTAAGGTAGACTGGAAACTGAAGTTCAAACCTTCACCAGAGTCATCATCATACGTGACAAGACCTGTGAAGTCTGGGCTGGTAAGCAGACCGCCGATGACGTCGGTGGTGCCTGAGGAAGCGAAAGTGTAGGTGCCGCTGGTAGGAGCTACAAAGCTGTAGAAATCAAGATCCCAAGCGCGGTCAATATTGGCGGCGTAGGTGGTTCCGGTTTGAATAGCGTAGGCCGAACCCAAATCAGGAGCGTCGCTGCCATAACCGGCATCCGGCAAACCGGTATTTCCGGTATTATAAGTGGCCGTGCCATTGCGGACCTGGTACACGTAGACTCCAGGTACGCTGTAGTTGCCGATGTTGGTATCCAGAGCCAGCATGGAGTTTTGATCGCCAGAACCGGGAATTGCCGCACCAGTTGACAGGGCGCTGTTAGCTACTACGGCCCAGCCAGCTTGCGCGACCGTGCCGCCCAGGCCGCCAGATCCGCCGCTGGCGCTGCCGGTAGTCCAGTTGACCGTTTCATAGCGGAAAACAATGTCAAAGTTTTCACCGGTGCCATTCGATGTGCCGCGGTCAATCAACTGGAGTTGGAAAGCATTCAACTTGTCTGTTCCATAGGAGTAGTAACCAACATCATCCCACGTAGCGGTGAAAACGCGATTGGTGGTGTCTAGATCGTAGTATACAAGATTGGAACCCGTAGAGGTTCCTCCCGGTGTAGCAGTGACTGCGCCGCTTCTTGTGTCCACATCAGCCCAGAAAGGAGCAATAACGGTTCCGTTAGTAGTTAAATTGCTTGGAGGAGTATACGTATACCAACCGTAGTTAAAACTAATATTACCATTGTTATTGACCCAAAGCTGGGTGACGTTCTGACCGTTGAAGTTTAAACCGCCTGGGAAAACGGAGGTAATATCGATAGCAGAGCTGTAAGAGTCGTCATTTCTTGTCAGTTGGCCTTCGCCGAAACCGGCGGTACCGCCGAGACCATTAATCAGGCTGTTGCTTGCAATAATTGAATATGCCATACAAAACCCTCCTTATTTTTAAAAAAAGGTTGTTTTCAAAAGAGAAAAGTAATCTTAGAATAATTCGCTCGCCTCATCTCCTTTCGCCAAGCATAAAATTTTATTAACAGACATGAAACGAAAAAACAAAATTACAGAAAAGCAAGAAGCAAAGATTTTTCTAAGAAACCTTTGTCTTTCCTTTATTTTATAACTCAACTTTCGCAGCAGGAAATTGGGAAATAAGCCTTGATGTAATTGGGCAAGGCCGCCATCCAGTTGTATAGTTGCTTTTCGATGAAAGCAGA
>SAAJ01000001.1 GCA_009929485.1 Negativicutes bacterium | reverse complement strand
AAATTTTAAATGACTTCCTTCGCCTTGCGGCTAAGGTTGCCTCGCACATCTGGCTTGTTTGCATCGTTCAGTTTTCAAGGAGCACTTGTGTCGCTTGTTTTTCTCAGCGGCAACGTGGTTTATTATGCCACATTGCTTCTTTCTTGTCAACCGGCTTTTTCATTCGCTGCTTGCGCTGCGTTTGCTGCTGGCTGTTGGGGTGTTCCCCGAAGCGACGAGGGTTAGTATACCACGGCATAAGCAGCCTTGTCAACGCACTTTCTGTTCTTTTCTTTCCGCAGGCAAATTCCTCTTGCCAGTCGGCATACGGTTTGTTATAAAGGAAACAACACACAGTGAAAGAAGGAATAAAACAATGCCTTACTGTTACGCTGTCTGGGATATTGACGGCACTTTGCTGCGATCCGCCAAAGCCGGCCTCTATGCATTTGAAGAAGCCATGCTGCTTTTCTTCCAAAGAAAGGCCTCCTTTGATACCATTCCCACAGCAGGGCGCACCGACTGGTTTATTGCCAGAACCATCTTTGAACGCTTCGGCTATGCTAACGCCTCTCCGATCGAACGGCAGAACTTTATTGAACTTTATGAATCCCTGTTGCCAGCCCATTTAAAAGCACGCCAGGGGGTTGTGCTTCCCGGCGTGAAAGAAGCCTTGGCCTGGAGCCAGCAACAGCCGCAAATCAAAACGCTGTTGCTTACTGGCAATACCCGCCAAGGCGCCCTTGCGAAATTGACTCATTATGGTTTAAAAGACTTCTTTGACTTCGACGCCAGCATCTTCTGCGATTTTGATGAAGAGCGCAATGAATTGTCCCGCCGTCTTTGGCTAGATCTGCAAAGTAAGCAAGCCGCCCTCACCGGACAGCAGATCCTTATTATTGGCGATACTCCTCATGACATTCTTTGCGGTCAAGCGATAGGCGCTCATACTGCTGCCGTTGCCACCGGCCAATACGCAACAACCGAGTTGCTTTCCTTCAACCCATCCGCAGTCTACCAGCAGCTGCCGGAACCGAAAACACTCTTTGCTCCCCTTGGAAAGTAAGGTATCCTTCTAACTTCAAAAAAAGCAATTCCGTTACGCCTTCTAGGTCAAGCGGAATTACTTTTTCTTTACTACTCGGTTCTCTTGTTCGTTCCCCAGTTTTTACTCACCGCACGGTTCCCACGAAAACACATCGCGTTCCGACTGGGCCGCGATTACTTCCACATTCCATTTTCCGGCCACAGACTGCTCTAGCAGATACTGCGCCACTTTACCTACCATCAACTTTTCCGTACCAAAATGTCCTGCGTCAAGCAACGCCAAACCGCTGTTTTGAGCCTGCTGCGCTTCGTGATACTTTATATCTCCGGTTATCAGCACATCGGCGCCGCGAAAAGCCGCCTTGCCGATTAAGCTGGAACCGGCGCCGCCGCAAACGGCGGCTTTACGGATGATTTTTTGCGAATCCCCCACCAGCCGTACGCCCGGCAAATCGAGCTTTCTTGCCACCTGCTTGGCTAGCTCCGCCAACGTCATCTCCCCGCGCAGCAAGCCGATACGACCTAAACCTCCTTCACGACGCTCATTGACGAGCGGATACAAGTCATAGGCAACTTCCTCATAAGGGTGCCTGCGCAGCATGGCTCGCAACGCCCGCCCGGATATACGCTGCGGCAAAATCGTTTCCAAGCGAATTTCCGGCGTTCTTTCTAGTTTTCCCTGTTTCCCTTTATAAGGATTGGTTCCTTCCAAAGGCAAGAATGTTCCTTCACCAGCGCTTTGAAAGCTGCAATGACTATAGCGGCCAATATGACCTGCTCCAGCGCGAGCCAGCGCGTCTTGCACCGCTTCGACTGCTTCAACCGGCACAAAGACGACTAATTTTAGGAGTTTTTCTTCCGGTCCCGCTTGCAAAACATCCACATTCTGCAGCTCCAGCGCTTCCGCCAGCCAATCGTTCAAGCCGCCTGTGGCATAGTCGAGATTGGTATGCGCTGCGACAAGGGCCACATTGTCCCGCAAAAATTGCTGCAGTAAATTCCCCGGAAAATGATCCGTGTGAATCTGCTCTAACGGTTTAAAGATAAACGGATGATGCGCTACGATCAAGTCGGCCTCAACTTTTTTTGCTTCGGCCGCCACGGCTTCATTTACATCCAAGGCCACCAGAACACGCCGAATCTCTTGCGCTCCCTGCCCTAGCTGCAAGCCGACGCGATCCCATTCTTCCGCCAAACGCCGCGGCGCTAATTGCTCCAGCGCCTCCATTATTACCTGCAGTTTTACAGACATTTTCTTTTCGCCTCCATCGCCGCAATTCGTTCACAAAGATCCTTATACCGCTGTGTATTAACAGCATCCTTGCTTTTTCTCATCTCCATGGCAACACTACGTGCATGTTCAAGTCGTTCATCCAACAGCCGCGCTAGCAATGGATGTCGTTTTTGCCATAAAAGCGGACCGATATCAAATAAAATATCTTCCTCTAGCTTCGTCGCATTTCCCGGCTCCGCCACTAGGAACTCATAGAGCCGCCCTTCTTCTTCTAGTAAATCTTCCTTTACTACTGCAAAATTATGTACTCCTAGCCAGCGGCGCAACGCACCGGAACCGATCATAGGCTGCAAAATCAGTCGCTTAGCACCCGCCACAACCTCCGGCTGCGCCTCAAAGATCTGAATCATAGTAACAGCCCCCATGCCGGCCAAGATCAACACGTCCGCTTCCTCCGGCTGCAGCACCGCTAAACCATCACCATGGCGCACTGAAATAGATTCCGAAAGCCCGGCTTCCGCAACCGCCTCGCAAGCCGTTTCAAAAGGACCTTTATGCACGTCGCCGGCTATAGCGCGTAAACACCGTCCGGTACCAACAAGATATAAGGGCAATAGCGCATGATCCGTACCAATATCCGCAGGAACGCTGCCTGCGGGAACTTCCTCCGCCAGCGCCTGCAGCCGTTTACTCAATGTAGGAATGTTCATGATCTTCCTCCTAAATAATAAACCCGCAGTCTAAAGACTGCGGGTTTATTATATCACGCCCTGCCTGTAATCAGGAAACCTTTTCCGCTTCCACAGACGGCGTCTGTGACTTCATGCGGTACACGACTTCATTGACGACAACATAAATAAATGTATTGATCGTCAGCGCCACAAAACCAGCATTCAAATGAATGCTTCCTAAGGTAAAGGGATCCATTTTGTTCAAAATCAAGGTAAATACCAGTAGTTCTCCTATTAACAAGCCGGCAATAGCGCCTTCCTTCGACGCCTTACGCCAAAACAAGCCTAAAACGATCATAGGAAAAAATTGCGTCACTCCTGAATAACCAGTCAAAAGCAAATTGACCAGCATGTTCGGCAGGAAAATAGCTAGCAGCAAGGCTACCCCTGTAAGCAGCAGGACCACAAAGCGCGCCACGCGTCCAATCTCATTGGGGCTCATATTTTTACCGGCCGTTTTACCGTAAATATTGCGCGAAACCAGCATAGAAGTGGAAAGAATCAAATCTGCCGCCGGAATCATGCAAGCCAACGCCCCGGCCCCGCCTACCAGTCCTAAGACCCAGCCGGGAAAGAGATTTTGTACCACTGCCATAAAAGCCATGTCCGGCACCTTCAAGGCTGGCTCTAAAACCAGTAAAGCCGTAAAGCCCACAAGCATGGGAAATAAAAGACAATATTGGTATAATGGCAGATATACCGCATTGTGACGAAGAACCTCCGGGGATCTCGCACTGAAAGTATTAGCGGAAAAATGAGGCCACATGTAAAAACCCAAGCTAGTAACTACCAACGTAGACATAGCCCAAGTCACATCTAGATTAGGCGTTCCTCCCGGTAAGGATAAAAAACCGGGCTTCGCTGTATCCAAGGCTTCAAACATGCCGCCGACACTGCCGAAATAATGGTACGGTAAGTAGAGACCAAAAAAGACAACCGCCACCATCATAATGGTATCCTTAATAACGGCCGTAGAGGCAACCCCTTTCAAGCCGCTTACATACACAAACGTCGCTACAAGAGAAAAAGCGATCAACATAGCCGGAACCCGGGTAATCTGTCCGTAGGAACAAGTTTCAATAATAAGTCCTAAGCCAGTCAGCTGCAATTGCAGATATGGCAGTAAAAAAGCAACACCAACTAAGGCGGTCCCAAAAGCCAATTTTTCACTTTTATATAAATGCGCGATTAAATCAGGCTGCGTCAAAAGCTTGTTAGCATGACCGACTTCGCAAATTTTGGGCAGCACATGGTAGCCAACCACATAAGCCA
The DNA here is from genome assembly GCA_009929485.1 of Negativicutes bacterium. GTDB lineage: Bacteria > Bacillota > Negativicutes > Anaeromusales > Anaeromusaceae > Anaeromusa. The sequence goes on along the minus strand of SAAJ01000001.1, from coordinate 174,769 downwards.
AGCCACCATAACCTAAAATATAGAAAATTGGGCCGCCCTTGGCGTAGGCCCAACCGCTGGCGCCTAAAAAAGCAAAAGCTGTGTAAATTTCTCCAGCCAACACAAACCAGTTCAGCCAGCGTCCAAAACTACGTCCGCCAACCGCCCAGCCTTCAAGGTCCAACTTATTTTTCATGCCGGGAACCATACCGATAACAAAAACCAGCCCCAGCATAACGGCAATCACCACTAAAGAAGTAACTTCATTCGTCATCGCAGATTCCCCCTTTCTTCTCTTCCTTTATCAAGATGATACAAAACACTGAGGCAGAGAAAAGCAATAAACACACCAGCAACCAGCCAAAAGGCCAAAAAAGGCAGGCCCATCACCAATGGCTTAACCCGATTGGCAAAAGGCAAAAAAGCAATGGTCCAGACAAACGGTATCAGGGTCAGCAGTACTCTAAGCCATTTCATAGACATTCCCCTTTCATGCATTCGCGCTTATATCGTAAACAGAGCCACCTCTGCTGTATTTATTGTTTTCCCAATTTCCAAATACTCCGCAGCATAATCTCCACGCCTTTCGGCAGTACTTCTTCGTCTAACTCAAAGCGTGGATGGTGATGCGGGTATATGCTGCCTGCCGCCTCATTGCCGATTCCCAAAAAGAAGAAAGCGCCTTTGGTTTTTTCCAGGTAGTGCGAAAAATCTTCCGCGCCCAACACCGGCGGCATATCAAATAGACCTTCTTCGCCAAGCGCTTCTTGAGAAGCTTGCGCCACCACGCTGGCAACCTCTGGATTGTTGATCACCGGCGGATAGCCTTTTATAATATCTACCTTGCACTGCGCCCCCATCGTATTGGCAATGCCGCAGCTCATCCGCCGGATATGTTCATGGATCTCATTTCTCACTTCATCGTCAAAGGTTCGCACCGTTCCTTTAATAAGCGCCGTATCGGGAATTATATTGAACGCATCGCCTGATTTAAAAATCCCTACCGAAACAACTCCATGTTCCATCGGGTTTACCAAACTAGACGTAATCGTTTTCAAGGCATTGATAATCTGTGCGCCAATCCAAATCGGGTCCACTGTTTGATGCGGCAGCGAACCATGGCCGCCGCGTCCTTGAATTTCAATCGAAAATTCGTCCGGCGCCGCCATCATGGCTTCCGGCAGCACTAATACCTTCCCGCTGGGAACATCTTTCCAGACATGCGTTCCCAATACATAATCCACGCTTTCTAGAGCGCCTGCAGCAATCATGGGGGCTGCGCCCCCTGGCAGCTGTTCTTCACTGGGTTGGAACAAAAAACGCACCGTTCCGGGCAGTTCCGCCTGCAACTCTACCAGCGTCTTAGCCAGCCCTAACAACATCGCCATGTGTCCGTCATGACCGCAAGCATGGCTAACTCCCTGATTGGCAGAACGATACGGTTTGTCCAATTCGTCCTGCAACAATAGCGCATCCATGTCAGCGCGTACGGCAATCGTTTTTCCCGGCAAAGCACCTTTTATATCAGCAATGATCCCAGTTCCTGCCGCTTTCTTAGGCTGCAGCCCCCAGCCTGTTAATAAAGCCATTATCTTTTTCTGAGTTTCAAACTCTTTGCAGCTCAATTCCGGATTTTTCCGAAAATCCCGACGCCACGCAATAATTTCATCTTTTTGTTTCAATACGGCTGCTTCAAAATCCATTTTCCATCCACTCCTCAAACTTACGCTTTCTGTACAGACGTTTCCTTGTAAACCGTTTCATTCAATAGCTTTTATCCGACAAAACAACGCAATAAATATAAACAAAGTATACTAGAAATGAACTTTCGCCACAACGCGCATTCTTTTCCTTAATTCCTACCAAAGCGGTGTACATCGCTTGCCAACAACAACAGATAGGCATTTTTGTCTTTTTCCCTCTAGAATACTTACAGATCCGCTGATTTAAGGAAGGCTCCGGCAAGCAAGTCCGTAAATAATAAAATACAAAGGCGCGTTTCCTTTACAAGAAAACGCGCCTTTGTGTTTTATTGAAGTTACGTTATGCAATTTGGTGACCCGTAAGGGAATCGAACCCTTGTTCCCGCCGTGAAAGGGCGGTGTCTTAACCGCTTGACCAACGGGCCATTTCTAATGGTGGGCCCACCTGGGATCGAACCAGGGACCGGCCGGTTATGAGCCGGCTGCTCTACCGCTGAGCTATAGGCCCTAATGAAGTAGAAAACAGGTTTTCCCGAAAGAGAAAGCCTGTTCATTATGCTAAAATGGCTCCTCGAGTAGGACTCGAACCTACAACCCCGCGGTTAACAGCCGCGTGCTCTACCGATTGAGCTATCGAGGAATGCTATCGACGTAACACATTATAATTCAGGAAGCCCTGTCTGTCAAGGCCCTAACCGGCTTTACTCCAGAAAATCCTTCAGCTTCTTACTTCGGCTGGGGTGACGCAGCTTCCGCAATGCTTTCGCTTCAATCTGGCGAATTCGTTCGCGAGTAACGCCAAAATGTTGGCCCACCTCTTCTAAGGTACGAGCCCGGCCATCATCCAATCCAAAGCGAAGACGCAGTACTTTCTCTTCCCGCGGCGTCAATGTTTCCAGCACTTCTTCCAGCTGTTCCTTCAGCAGCATAAACGACGCTGCTTCTGCCGGGGCTGGAGCGTCCTGATCCTCAATAAAATCTCCCAAATGAGAGTCTTCTTCTTCCCCAATCGGAGTTTCCAGCGAGACAGGTTCTTGGGCTATTTTCATAATCTCCCGCACCCGCTCTACGCTGATTTCCATTTCCTTGGCTATCTCTTCCGGTAACGGCTCCCGCCCCAAATCCTGCAACAGGTGCCGCGATACGCGAATCAATTTATTAATGGTTTCGACCATATGCACGGGAATACGAATGGTACGGGCCTGATCCGCAATCGCCCGGGTAATAGCCTGACGAATCCACCAGGTCGCGTAGGTACTAAATTTATAGCCCTTATTGTAGTCGAATTTCTCGACCGCTTTAATCAGTCCCAAGTTGCCTTCTTGGATCAAATCCAAAAACAGCATGCCTCGTCCAACATATCTCTTGGCAATACTGACCACAAGACGCAAATTGGCTTCGGCTAAACGTCTTTTTGCCTCTTCGTCCCCTTGTTCCATCCGTTTGGCCAGAGCAATCTCGTCATCCGCCGTCAGCAGCGGTACTCGGCCAATTTCCTTAAGATACATGCGGACCGGATCGTCAATACTGATTCCCTCGGGAATCGACAGGTCAATGTCTACTTCCTCGTGCTGCTCATTATTGGCGTCTGCATCCTCTATAACTTCAGCTTCCGCTATTTCATCGACAATCTCGATGCCTTTGTTGGAGAAAGACTCATACATATCGTCCATTTCGTCAGCCGAAAGCTCTTCCTTTTGCAGGCTGTCCATAATTTCTCCATAAGACAGGACGCCGCCTCGTTTTTCGCCTCGCTCCAACAACGAATCCATTTGCACTTCTGGACGTACTTTTTTCTCTGTCATTGCCTTGTCTCCCTCCTCCCACACAAATCATCGGTTTGATTATCGTGTGAACGCATTTGCATGCAATTGATCAATCTCATGTTTAATTCGCTGACTTTCTGCTAATTCCTGCAAAAAGCGGCTATCCCCCAAACGTTCTAATTCATCGGCCCGCAGGCGATGTTGCTCATACCTGCGGCGCAAGGCCGCAATATGCATGGTACGGATGCAATCGTCGACAAAAGAAATACGATCTCCTTCCGGTAACGGCTGTAAAGCAATACCGGAAATAAGGCTTTGTTGCTTTTCCTGCAGCGAATAAAGCCAGCGCTGCAAGCTTCCTTCGCCTTGTCGTTGCTGCATGTAAAGAGCGGAAAACAAGTCCCGCCAGACCGGATCTTCCAGGTCCTCCTCAGGCAATTGCGCCTCCACATAAGAAATCAGCGATTCTTCTTCTAAAATAAACCGCAACAACAACCGCAAGGCCTCTTGCTCTGCATTTCGGCTTTGTTTGTTAACGACGATAGCCCGTCCGACTCTTCCCGAGGTGTTTCCTGAGCTTTTTTTTACTTCTGCGCGAATGGCAGTTTCATCAATTTCCAGCATTTCCGCCATCTTACGAATATATGCATCTGCCTCGACCGCACTGTCTGCAGTTGCCAACAGCGAAGCCATTTCAGAAACCACAGCCACTTTGCCTGCCAAGGTTCCTGTATCTTGTTTACGCAGCGCATAACGCAGATGAAATTCCAGAAGAGGCAGAGCATCCTGCAGCAACTGTTTAAATTCATCATCGCCATGGCGTCGTAAAAACTCGTCAGGATCTTTACCATCAGGCAAAGCAACTACTTTCACGACCGCTCCACAATCTTTAACCGTATGCAAAGCGCGCAAAATGGCTTCTTGTCCTGCATTATCGCTGTCATAAGCGAAAAGCATTTCTGTTGTTACTCTAGCCAATTGCTTCGCCTGCTGCGGCGTAAAAGCAGTCCCCAGCGAAGCCACTACTTGCGAAAAGCCTGCCTGGTGCGCTGCAATCGCGTCCATATATCCTTCGACAACCACTGCTTGTTTTCCTTGCTTAATTGTAGGCGCTGCCAAATGATATGCATATAAGACATGGCGTTTATTAAATAATGTCGTTTCAGGAGAATTTAAGTATTTAGGATGGCTATCATCCAAAACACGACCGCCAAAGCCAATCACACGACCTTGATAATCCCAAATTGGAAACATCAAGCGATTACGGAAGCGGTCATAGAGTCCGCCTCGAGATCGTTCCTGCGCCAACCCGGCTTCCAGCAAAGAAGCTTCTGCAATTCCCCGGCGCGTAAGAGCGCTAACAAGCTTATCCCATTGCGGCGGCGCAAAGCCCAGTTGAAACTTCTCTATCGTCTCGTCTGTAATGCCTCGTCGCTTTAAATATTCGCGCGCTTCTTTGCCATAATTTGTCTTAGTCAAACAAGAATGGAAAAAATCCCGCGCCAGCATGTTTACCTGGAACTGCGCTTGCCTTGCTTTCTCACGTTCCAGCTCTTGCGGCGAACGTTCCTGCTCCGGCATCGGTATGTGCAGTTTCTCTGCTAATAGTTTCACCGCTTCCGGAAAAGTAATATTTTCCACTTTCATTAAAAACTGAAAAACATCACCGCCTGACTGACAGCCAAAGCAGAAAAAAAATCCTTTATCTTCGGACACTGAAAAAGAAGGAGTTTTTTCCTGATGAAACGGACAGCAACCCCAATAATTACGTCCCTTTCGTTTCAGCGGCACATAATCAGAGACAACACTGACGATGTTGCTTTCCGAGCGCAGACGTTCTAAAAAGCCTTCCCGTACAGCATCCCTCATGAATTCTCACTACCTATTTCTTAATTTTTCTTTAAAATACCGGTCATCCATGCCGGTTTGTTAGTATTCTACATCTCCAACCATATTCCTGCTGAAAAGATACATCCACAAAAAAACAGTTTTTTCTTTCGATTCAAGCAGTGATTTTGAAGCAAGCAGCACTTATGGTATTAGTATTTTATCGGCCACAACCATGCCCCCAGCGCACAGGAATGAACCATCGTTCAAACAGATGAATTGCATACTGATCTGTCAAGCCGGCAATATAGTCTACTACCGTAGTTTCTCGGCCCCACTGAGCCTCCCGTTCCTGGAATTCCAAAGGCAGCTGCTCTGGATGCTTCAAAAAGAAAGCAAAAAGATTGTGGATGACATACTGGCCTTTTTGCCGCTCTTCCTCCAAGGGGGAAGCCCGATAAATCCGTGCAAACATAAATGCTCGAAACTCATCCATAGCTTGCTGAACCGTTGGGGAAAAGCCAATCTTCTCTTTACCTTGAGACTGCTCAATCATGTCGGTCACCATAACGGTAATCATGTCCGATGTTCTGGTTCCCAAATGCGCTTTTACGAAATCGGGCAAATCTTGAGGCTGCAGCATGCCCGCCCGAATACCGTCGTCATAGTCGTGACATAAATACGCCACCCGATCTCCTCGCCTCACAATGCCGCCTTCCAGCGTCAAGGGCTCCTCGGCGCCAGTGTGGTGCAAAATTCCGTCCCGCACCTCTCCCGTCAAATTCAAGCCTTGCCCATTTCGCTCTAAATGGTCTACGACGCGCAAGCTTTGCTCGTTATGGTGAAAATGCCCGACAAGCTGGCACAAAGCCTCTTCACCAGCGTGACCAAATGGTGTATGACCTACATCATGGCCTAAGGCAATTGCTTCCACCAAATCTTCATTTAAAGCAAGCCCTCTGGCAATCGTCCGGGAAATTTGAGCTACCTCCAGACTATGGGTCATGCGCATGCGATAATGATCTTCCGGTGCAATATATACCTGAGTTTTATGCTTCAAGCGGCGAAACGATTTGCTATGAATAATCCGGTCTCGATCGCGTTGAAAGGCGGTGCGAATCGGGCACTCCTCTTCCGGGCGCTGCCGAACCGCCTTATGGCTATAGCTTGCATGAGACGCTAATATTTTTCGTTCCAATTCCTCACTACGCTCGCGAAGCTTCATCACACCAGTCCCTCCTCCTTGCCTTCCTCTTGTGCTATAATAAAGAAAAGTAGGCTTTTGCTTGTAAAATAAGAAAGGAAGGTTATACTATGAAATCAACACACATTTTAGCAAGTATTCTTGCTTGCTTTCTGTTTCTTGCTTCGGTAACTTCAGTAGTCTCCGCAGCTGTCCCTGTTATTCAAGCCGACCAGCAGTATTTTGACATCAAAAGCGGTCTGCATGTATTAAAAGGAAATGTGACGATCAGCCATAGCGGGCGTGTTGTCACCGCCGGCGAAGCGCGCACAAACATGTTGGAAGTCTGGGCCTCAGACAATGTCACTTTCACGCAGGATGACATTTCTTTCCGCGGTGATTCCGTCTATGTCAACATTCCCAGCAACACGGCAAAAATCACCGGCAACGTCAGTTACAGCGACAATGGCACAAGCATTCAAGCGCAACAAGTAGAGTACGATTGGAATTCTAAAATTGCCCTTTTTAATGGTCAAGTCAAGATAACGCAAAACGGCACGACTTCTTCGCAGGAACAAGTCCGTTACCATGTAATCGAACACACTTTGCTTTAGCTCCATTCACCTCGGCCGCTGCCTTAAAGCGTCTCTCCCTTTATTAATTACGCTTCCCTTCGCTAATTCCCTGCTATTCTACAAAAAGAGACCAAAAATAAGGTCTCTTTTTAAAAAAATCCTGGGCTCCAAAAGAGCCCAGGATTTTTTATTGGGTTACTACGCCGCTTTTTAGGCGACAATCACTTTTCCCAAATCACCAATTCCGGAAGCAAGAGAAACAATCTGTTTTAGCAAAGCTAAGCGATTTGTTTTTACTTCCTCATCCGGATCCATAACCATTACCGCTTCAAAGAAAGCATGAATCGGATCGGCTAAGGTCGTCAATTCCGCCAGCACTTGCGCATAGTCACGTTGCTGGGAGCTGGCCGCAATCCTTGCTGCAGCCTTTTGATAAGCAGCGTACAAAGTTTTTTCTTCATCCGCTACAAAAGAAGTCTCTTTAATTTCATCCCTTGTCGCGTGTTTTACCAAATTCGACGCACGCGTCAAAGCCTGTACCGCTTTTTTCAGTAAATCCCCTTCGGCAGCAGTCAAAGCCTGCGCTTTCAACCAAGACTCATAGAGCACATCGGTATCGCCTTCCAAAATGGCATCGACAACATCATAACGCACATTCTGCTCTAACAACAGATTCTTCAAACGCAACCGGAAAAACTCAGCCACATCCTGCTGCAGCTTCTCCTGCACCTTCGCATCTGTCAGGTTCAATTGTTCCAAAGCGTATTGAACCATATCCCGCAAGGAGAACCCATAAGGCGCCGCCAAGAGAGTACTGAGAATGCCCTGGGCTTGCCGCCGCAAAGCGTAAGGATCCTGGGAGCCTGTGGGAATCAAGCCTCGGCTGAAAGTAGCTACAATATTATCCAGCTTGTCCGCAATGCTTACAAGACGGCCCGGCATTCCCTGCGGCAGCTCATCACCGGCAAAGCGAGGCAGATAATGCTCATAAATGCCTTCCGCCACCGCGTCATCCTCGCCGTTAAGCTTGGCGTATTCCCGCCCCATGATGCCCTGCAGTTCCGTAAACTCGCAAACCATACCGGTTACTAAGTCAGCTTTAGCAAGATAAGCTGTCCGCGCTACCTGTTTCAGCGCCGCCTCATCGGCCTGCAGGTTTTTTCCGAGCTGCAGCGCAGCTGCCTGCACCCGCAGCACCTTGTCATGCATAGTTCCCAGGCCGTCTTGGAAAACAATGCTTTTCAGCCGTTCCACGCGCTGCTCTAAAGTCCCTTTCTGGTCTTCCATGTAGAAGAAACGAGCATCCGCCAACCGGGCGCGCAGCACCCGCTCATTGCCATGACGAACAACATCCAAGTGTTCTTTGCCGCCATTGCGAACCGTAATAAACAAGGGCAAGAGCTTACCGGCCTGATCTAAAACCGGAAAATAACGCTGGTGTTCCTTCATCGGCGTAATAACCGCCTCTTGAGGCAGTTCCAAATACTCTTCCTCAAAACGCCCGCATAAGGCCGTGGGATATTCGACCAAATGCACGACTTCTTCCAGCAGTTCCTCGTCCATCGCGACCACGCCGTTATGCTCCCGAGCCGTTTCTTCCAGCTGTTGACGTATGATGCTGCGACGTTTTTCCGGATCTGCTAAGACAAAATTATGGCGCAGCGAATCTTCATAAGCGGCTGCTTCGGCGATGGTAATTTCCTTTTCTCCCAAAAAGCGATGCCCCCGCGATACGCGCCCGCTGACCACGCCTGTCACTTCCAGCGGCACAATTTCTTGTCCGTACAAGGCTACGAGCCAACGAATCGGCCGGACAAAACGCATGTCTAAATCGCCCCAGTGCATATTTTTAGGAAAATTAAGCTTGTGCAGCAGCTCCAGCAGCAATTCCGGCAACAACTCAGCCGTAGCCTTTCCTTGCTCATGAATTTGCGCATACACATAGCCGTCTCGCTCCACCAGCGCATTTACATCCACGCCCTGACCTCTGGCAAAGCCTTGACCCGCTTTCGTCGGTTTTCCTTCCGTATCAAAGGCAATGCGCACCGAAGGGCCTTTGTTTTCACTTTCACGGTCTTCTTGCTGCTCCGTCAGATTGCGAACCAGCACTGCCATCCTACGCGGCGTACCGAATACTTGAATGTCTCCATGCTCCAAGCGCAGCTCTTGCAACCGCTGGCTGCTATACTCGGCCAACTGCTGCAGAATGCCTTTCATAAAGCGCGCCGGAATCTCTTCCGTACCAATTTCAAACAGTAAATCCTTAGCCATGCTGACAGTCTCCTTTCAACAGCGGATAGCCAAGGGCTTCACGCTGCTCCAGATATCCTTGGGCGCACAAGCGGGCCATATTACGCACCCGGCCAATGAAGGCGGTTCGCTCGCTTACGCTGATGGCGCCTCTGGCGTCCAGCAGATTGAAAGTATGAGAGCATTTGAGCACATAATCATACGCAGGCAGCACAAAGCCCGCTTCCAGCACTCGCACCGCTTCTTTTTCATAAAGATCAAACAAGTGGAACAGCAGTGCCGTATCCGCCAATTCAAAATTATAATGAGACTGCTCCACTTCGTTGCGATGGAACACATCCCCGTAAGAAACGCCTTCTACCCAGGTCAAATCATAGACATTTTCCACGCCTTGAATATACATGGCCAAGCGTTCCAGGCCATAGGTAATTTCTACAGAAACCGGTTTGACGTCAATACTGCCGACCTGTTGAAAATACGTAAACTGCGTAATTTCCATGCCGTCCAGCCAGACTTCCCAGCCCAGGCCCCAAGCGCCCAAGGTGGGAGACTCCCAGTTGTCTTCTACAAAACGGATGTCATGCTTTTCCGGCTCAACACCCAGTTGCGCCAGGCTTTCCAAATAGAGCTCCTGGATGTTGGCCGGCGACGGTTTTATAATCACCTGAAACTGGTGATGTTGAAACAGCCGGTTGGGATTATCACCGTACCGTCCGTCAGCAGGACGACGCGAAGGCTCCACATAGGCCACCTTCCACGGTTCAGGACCGAGGGCTCTCAAAAAGGTAGCCGGATTCATCGTTCCCGCACCCTTCTCCACATCATAAGGTTGTTGCAAAATACAATTTTGTTTGGCCCAAAAGTTTTGCAGCGTCAGGATAATTTCCTGAAAAGTCATAGCCATTGCCACTTCCTCCTTCATTTTCTCTTGCGCTTGCCGAGACGCCAGCCAATAAACATAAAAACTCCCGTCCCTGCATCGCTTTCGCAATACAGGGACGGGAGCTAATCCCGCGGTTCCACCCTGCTTGGCTGTCTAACAGCCCGCCTTCGTTGTCCGGGTTTTACTATCTGCAAAATCAAATTCTGCAAAGTTCCTCCCGCAGCTCCAGAACGCCTTCTTTCTCTTAAGAAACCTCGGTTTCCCAGCCAGGCTTTCACTGCCCCTGGCTCGCTGCCTGAGAAATACTACTTTCCTTCTTCACCTATCTCAATTGTGGCTTTAGGATACCACAAAACAACTCTCAGTGCAAGAATGAACGCTCAAGAATTCCCTAACGCCGCTACTTGGCGAATGAACGCCGTAGACCGCAAAGGCCGCTCAATATGATGATCCACATAAGATAAAAGCAGCGCCTCCAGCATAAGCAAAGCTTCCCTTGAAACCAGAAATCCCTCCATTTGCTCCCACTGCAAATGCAAAAACCGCTGCAACAGCTCAGCAGCCCCCTCGGAAAACAACTTTTCCTCACTAGAACTGTCATGGCATTGGCGACAAACAACACCGCCTGCAGCCATGTCAAACACAGCCGGCCAAACCAGTTCCTTCCCGCATTTCTGGCAGACTTCGCAGGCAGGTTCCAGACCTGCTAATGCAAACAATTGCCACGAAGCAGCCAGTGTTACCAGACGAGGATTTCGTTCTTCCATGACGCGCAGCACCCGCAACAGCCATTCATAAATTTCCGGTTCCGCCTGCCGTTCCGGGCACAGTTCGGTGATCAACTCCGCTAAAAAGCCGGTATAGGCCATGCGATTCAAATCTTCTCGCAACCCTTGAAAGGAATGAATCATTTCACAGCCCTTGACCGCCTCTACCTGTTTGCCTGCCAGCAAAGCCAGCTGCGCTTGCACAAAAGGCTGCAATCCTCCTGCCAATTGACTTCTAGGACGTCGCGCTCCATAGGCAATCGCAGTGATCAGTCCGTGCTCCTTGGAAAAGACCCGCACCAGCCGGTCCGCCTCCCCCCAATTGCGCACAGTCAGCACAACCGCCTCCACTTGATACCGTCCCGTTGTCATTCTTCTTGCTCCTTTTCCGGCAAATTCGGCAAAGGCACCGCCCTCACCCGGGTAATACGAAAACCGGTGACTCGCAGCACCGTAAACTGATAGGACCCAATGGGTACACTGTCGCCAATTTCCGGGCGGCGTCCCAGTTTGCCAAAAATGTACCCGCCCAGGGTATCTTCTTCATGTTCGTCTTGGCGTAAATTCAGTAAGGAAAAGACCTCGTCCAGCAATACCAGCCCATCGAACTCAAAAGACCCGTCCAATCCTCGCTGCACTTCTCGCTCCAGAACTTCATCATGTTCATCCTGTATTTCCCCGACGATCTCTTCAATAATATCTTCTAGAGAAACAAGGCCGGCGGTACCGCCATATTCGTCAATGACCACCGCCATATGAATACGCCGGCGCCGCATTAGCTGCAACAGCTTAGCCACTGACATGCTTTCCGGCACCACCAGAATTTCCCGCATCAGCCGCTTTATATCCCCCAGCGGCGTTGTCTCGAACTCATTATACATTAAATCCCGCAAATGAATCATGCCAATCACATGATCCTTATCCCGCAAGCACAAAGGGTAGCGGGTATGATTGCTTTCCCGCACTACTTGAAGGTTTTCCTCATAAGATTTTTCCATGAAAAGGCACACCATATCCTGCCTCGGTACCATGACTTCCCTGGCAATGCGGTCTGCAAAATCGAACACATTATCAATCAGCTCGCTCTCCATAGGATCTAGCACGCCCCCGCGCCGGCTAGCGCTGACCAACATGCGTAATTCCTCTTCCGAGTGAGCCAGTTCGCTTTCACTAGCCCGCTTAATATCAAGATGGCGCAAGAAAAAAGCGGCTGTATGATCAAACAGCGTGATAACAGGATAACCAACCTTATGAAACAGATAAAGCGGCCGTGAAACCAACAGCGCCATCTTCTCCGTCTGCTGAATGGCCAGCGATTTGGGAATAAGCTCCCCCAGCACTACATGCATCAACGTAATTAAAGTAAAACCAATAATAATACTGACGCTATGCGCCAGCAGCATGCTGTCCGGCGCAAAAAATCGCAAAGCCGGTTCAAGCAAGGAAGCAATTGCCGCCTCTCCCAGCCAGCCCAAGGCCAGCGACGCCAGCGTAACGCCCAGCTGAATGGCGCTCAGATAGGTGTCAATGGCGGAAACAATGCGCATCGTCAGCTTAGCGCGAATATTTCCTTGATGCACCAATTCTTCCAGCCTTGTTTTGCGCACCCGCACTAAAGAAAATTCGGCTACAACAAAGAAACCGTTAATGGCGACCAAACACAAGGCAGCCAGTACCTTTGCCAAACTATATAGAGACGAATCGATAAGGCATCTCTCCTCCGACCTAACGGTCGCCGTCTTCTCTATAAACGGCTTTAATCAAAAAACCTGCGACAAAAAACTTATACCTTGGGTGTGGTTCCTTTCGGCATAATGGCCCCGCCTGTCAAAACATACTGCAGGGCGCTCTCCGGCGCCACATCCAGAAAAACAACATCCTTGCGCGCTACAATCAAGTTCAGACCGGCGGTCATATTAAAACTAAAGGGTATATATACGCATACCGATTCTTCGTCCACCGCATCCGCTAGTTCCGACGAAAGGGGCGAGGCCAAAAAGCCGATGGCTTTGGCCTCCGTTCCCGGATACGTCACCAATACCGCTTGCCGAAACGTCTGCTGAGATCCCAGCATGGCTTTGGATACTTGCTGCACGCTTTTATACAAAAAATTGACAACTGGAATGGACGCAATCATCCGATCCCCAAAATGAAGGATTTCCTTCATAATCCAATTGGACGAAAACCACCCCATCAAAACAATCAGCAACGCTACCGCTAATACGCCCATTCCAGGAAACTTAATCGGCAGCACTTTCCCAATCCAAGTTTCCGTAAAGTTAAAAATAGTCAAAACCACCGTCAAAGTGATTGTAACCGGAACTAAAATAATGAGTCCGTTTACAAAATACTTGGAAATGGAAAAGCGGAAAATGCGTTTCATGTATTACTCACCCTTATATCCTAACGTGCGCAGCATCATATCGCGGTTGCGCCAATCTTTCTTCACCTTTACCCATAAATCTAAATACACTTTAGAACCTAAAAGTCCTTGGACATCTTCTCGGGCCAAACGGCCGATTTCCTTCAGAAGTCCTCCTTTAGCGCCAATGACAATGCCTTTTTGAGATTCCCTCTCCACGTAAATAACCGCACGGACATAAAGATCTTCATTAGGCCTTGTTTTAATCTCCTCAATCTCCACAGCAATGGCATGAGGAATTTCCTCACGTGTTAAATGCAACACTTTTTCACGGATCATTTCCGCAATCACCAAGCGTTCCGGCTGGTCCGTAATCATATCCTCCGGATAATACTGCGGTCCTGGCTCTAAATGGGTTTTAATCTCTTCAACCAGAGCCTCCAGCTGAATATGCTCCAGCGCTGAAATCGGTACAATGGCTTGAAAATCAAAGCGCTCCTGATATTGACGGATAATCGGAAATATCGCTTCTTTACTGAGCATGTCAATTTTATTGATTGCCAAAATCACCGGCGTCCGTACAGCTCGCAGCTGTTCTATAATATACTCTTCACCTGAACCGAAAGAAGCCGTACCATCGGCCACCATCAGCACCACATCCACTTCCTTCAACGTGGACTGAGCCGTCTGCACCATTAATTCTCCCAGCTTGTGCTTGGGTTTATGAATGCCCGGCGTATCAACAAAAAGAATTTGCGCATCCTCTTGGGTCAACACGCACATAATCTTGTTGCGCGTTGTTTGCGGTTTATCCGACATAATCAAAACTTTTTGTCCTATCAGGCTATTAATCAAGGTAGATTTTCCTACATTAGGCCGTCCGACAACCGCTACAAAACCGGATTTAAAATTTTTATCACTCATATTTTATCGTTTCCCCCCTGAAATGCTGCTGGCAACAATTCCTCCAACCGGTAGACCAAGACGTCTCCGGCCAAATTCGCCAGCACAATAATATCTACTCCAAACTCCGCCATAACCTGACGGCACGCGCCGCATGGCGCTACTGGCTGCGGCGTATCCGCCACAACCGCCAGTATAGAGAACTCACGCTCTCCCGCCGCTATCGCCTGAAACAAAGCGTTACGCTCGGCGCATACAGTTAAGCCATAAGAAGCATTTTCTACATTGCAGCCGCTGTAAATAGCGCCGCTTTTAGCCTGCACCGCAGCACCTACGGCAAAATGAGAATACGGTGCATAGGCTCGGCTCCTCACTGCAAGAGCCGCCTCTAACACTGGCTGCCACTGGCTTGCAGAACTCATGCTTCCTGACCTCGCACAATGCCCAGAGCCGCCAGGACCGCTTCTTCCTCAAGGCGCATCTCCGCTTGGTCCGCTGGCTCTTCATGATCATACCCCAGCAAATGAAGCATGCCATGCACTGTCAAATAAGCCAGTTCTCGTTCTAACGTGTGTCCGTATTCTTCCGCCTGCCTGGCTGTTGTTTCCAGTGAAATCAGAATGTCTCCCAACAATTCTTCCTCCGGCGCATCGACAATTTCCGGTTCATCGCCTTCGTTTAGAGCGAAAGAAAGCACGTCCGTAGGCCGATCCTTGTCGCGATAGTCACGATTAAGCTCTTGAATCGCAGCATCGTCCAAAAAAGTCACGCCAACCTCCACGCCTTCACTAAGCCCGTAAAGTTCTGCCGCTTTCCCCAGCACCTTCCTCACTGTGTCCTCCATCGCCGGGGTCACTGCCATCTTTTCCTGCCGGTTGCTTAAGACTATTTCCATTTTTCCCTTTCCGCCTCTCCAAATCCCTCAAATTATCCGGATACTCAATTCGGGTATAAAACATGCTGGACAAGACTCGCACAAATACATCGCCAATGGCCTCCAAATCGCGAAAAGCCAAGGGACATTCATCCAGTTGCCCGTCATGAAGACGCTCTTTGATCATTTTTCGCACCATCATCTCAATGCGATTTTGATTTGGCTTTCCCAAGGAGCGAACCGAAGCCTCACAAGCGTCAGCCAGCATAAGCAGCGCCGCCTCCTTGCTCTGCGGCTTAGGCCCTTCATAGCGAAAATCCTCTTCTTCCAGACATTCGCCATGCTCTTCACTGCAGGCGCGCTGATAAAAGTAGGAAACAAGCATCGAGCCGTGATGCTGCTCGATCAACTCAACAATGGCCTGCGGCAGGCCGTACTCCCTGCATAGCTCCACGCCGTCACGAATATGAGAGGTAACAATAAGAGTGCTCAGCGAAGGCGCCAGCTTGTCATGAGGATTTTCCCCTTCGACTTGATTTTCGCTAAAAAAGAAAGGCCTCTTAATCTTCCCTACGTCATGATAATAGGCGCCAACACGCACAAGCAACGGATCTGCACCGACGCGTTCCGCTGCCATTTCCGCCAAATTCCCCACTAGTACGCTGTGGTGATATGTCCCCGGCGCTTCAAACAGCAGCCGCTGCAGCAGGGGATGATTAGGCCTTGAAAAATCAAGAAGCTTGATCGGCGTAGTAATGCTGAAAGTTTGCTCCAAATAGGGCAGCAAGCCGATTGTGATCACTGCCGAAGCAATACCGTTCGTCACGGCAATAACCGTCTGCACGCCGATGTAACCAGGGGCCAAATCATCCAGCAGGCCGATGGCCAATACTGTCACCGCCTGCACCAAGGCCATCCAAATGCCTGTACGAGGCAAACTGTAGCCGTGATCAATGCGAGAAAGTGCAAATACGCCCATCCAGCTTCCCAAGATGATCATGAGTACCGGCCGCAAATCAAAGCCGGCAATAACGCCAAACAAGGCTCCCAGCACTACGCTGATCATAAAACCGGTTTTAGCACCCAACAGCACGGTGCTCAAAAGAACACCCGCTGCTAATGGCGCCGCATAATCCGAATACAAATGAGCCAACTTTCCCAAAAACAAGGTAACCGTGACAATAAGACTCAGCAAAAGCATGCGTTTAGGATCCTGATACACCGTCGGGATAAACTTATAAAGGAAAAAAGTTCCCAATCCCAAAACCAAAGCGGCAAGAACCGCCAAACCTGCAAACTGTCCTTTGCGCATGTCTGTGTCATGGTAAAGGCCGGACTCGCGCATGGCCTGGATGTGCTCCGGCGTAATAACATCACCTCGGCGCACAAGCATTTGCCCCTTCTTTATGGTCTCACGTACCGGTTCGACACTTCCCAGCGCCTGCTGGCGTCGCCGTTCCGTCTCTTTGGCGTTCTGAAAGAAATTAGGCGCCATAAGAAGCCGCGCCGTCTCGTTGGCCAAAGACGCTGCCGCCGCGTTCTCCGTAAGCAAAGCCGTCTCCGACGGTAATTGCTTGCGTACGACTTCCACGTCCTCTTCACGCACGCCGCGCAGTAAAATTAGGCGCAGCGCTTGCTTGCTCACCTGTTCTCCCTGTTCCAACAGCTCCGCATCAGCCCGCGCCAGTCGCGCCAAAAATTCCTTTGGCAAAGAAGACGCCGCCATGCTATTTAACAGTTCTTCCCGTTTGGAAACATTCGTCTCCCGCAAAGCCAGCCGAGCCGCGTCAAAAATCTCCGTAACGCGCCGTTCCGCCTTGCGCAGCACTTCTCCATCCAGGTCATACACCGTTGGCACGCTATTTAATACGTCGGACTCTAAGCGCTCCGTTTTCACCACGTCCACGTAGGAAATGCTGCGCGGCGCTAACACGTCGCGATCACTCACGTCGCCGGGACGAAAAGACATAGAATCCAAAGCAAAATCTGCGCCCAACAAGGCAAAAACGCAAAAAAAGGTGGCGCACCATATGGACAGCCGCCAGAGCAGCGGCTTATTTCGTCCTTCTGTCAGCACCAGCCATATTGTCTGCCAATACCTCAGGTACTCCCTCATTCGGAAATCCCTCGCTCCTCCTGCCGTCCCTGCTCTTCAAATACCTCATAGGCTTTGATAAGCCGTCCCACTAGTTCATGGCGCACTACATCGCCTTCGTTAAGCTCCACAACAGCAACTCCTTGCAATCCCTCGACAACCTTTTTGGCTTGCCGTAACCCGGATGCGATGCTGCGCGGCAAGTCAACCTGCGTTATATCGCCAGTCACCACCATCTTGGACCCAAAGCCTAAACGAGTCAAGAACATTTTCATTTGCTGCGGCGTCGTGTTCTGCGCTTCATCTAGGATAATAAAGGCGTCTTCCAAAGTTCGCCCCCGCATATACGCCAGCGGCGCAATTTCAATGGTCTGCTTCACAAGATACCGCTGCACCGTTTCTACGCCTAGCAAGTCATACAATGCATCATATAAGGGCCGCAAATAAGGATCTACCTTATCTTGAAGGTCACCAGGCAAAAAACCAAGTTTTTCTCCCGCTTCCACTGCCGGCCGGGTAAGAATAATCCGTTCTACGACCTTTTGCTTCAACAAGTGCACCGCCATCGCCACCGCCAGATAGGTCTTGCCTGTACCGGCAGGGCCGATACCGAAGGTAATCTCATGATGACGAATGGCCTCCAAGTAAATACGTTGTCCAATGGTTTTGGGCCTCACCTGCCGGCCGCGCGCCGTAACAGCGACCTTATCCGCAAACATTTGCCGCAACGCTTCGCCCGAACCGGCTTCCAGCATGCGCAGACTGTACTGTATATCATGCTCTGTAACCGGATTCCCCTCACGATACAATTGCCCTAACACTTGCAGCAATTGTTCCAGGCGAGACACTTCCGCTTCCTCGCCGTGGGCGTTTAATTCCTCGCCTCGCGATAAAATCCGGCACGCAAAGCGTTCGCGAAACAGACGTAAAAACTCATCCTGCCGTCCCAAAATCGCTACCGCTTCCTGCATGTTTGAAAACGTCCAATGCAAATCCAAAAAGAAAACCTCCTGCGCCATCTTCCAAGACGGTTAGGCTAGCTTCGCCTTATCCGTCCCACTTCTCCCCGCCGCTTGCTTAAAGGCGGCTTTAAAAGCTCCGCCCAAATTACGCCTTGCACTATAGCCCGCGAAGACAACCGTTGAGAAACGCTTGCCGTTTCCCTTAAAGGCAGTCTTGCAGACTCAGATTCTTTTTTTAATTTCGCCGTCTCGGCCTCATCTTCCTCCTTAGACGCCATTTCCACTGTTGGAGGGAGCGAAGGAGGAGGCGGCGGATACTCATAGCGAGACGTCTGCTGTTGCCGGAGCTTTTTCAAAAGTTCCGGCAGCAAATACAACGCCAAAATCAACAGCAAATACCAAATGCCTTCCATGGCTCAGCCTCCTTGCCTCGAAGGCGTGTCATGCGCCGATTCCGGCGCTAAGCTGCCGATGGATTCCCTCATTTTCGTATCAGCCATGAGATTACTCAAGTTATAATAATCCAACGCTCCTAGCTTCCCATCCCGCAGCGCCGCTGCCAGCGCTTGGGGAACTTCCGCCTGAGACTCAACGACTTTAGCCTGCATTTCCTGCGTATAAGCACGCATTTCCTGTTCTTTGGCCACAGCCATCGCACGGCGTTCTTCCGCTTTCGCTTGGGCAATTCGCTTATCCGCTTCCGCTTGATCGGTTTGCAGCTCAGCGCCGATGTTTCGTCCTACATCCACATCGGCGATATCAATGGACAGGATCTCAAAGGCGGTACCGGCATCCAGTCCTTTTCCAAGTACCGTGCGAGAAATATGATCCGGATTGGCTAACACATCACGATGGTCATGAGAAGAACCGACAGTAGTTACAATGCCTTCGCCTACGCGCGCCAACACTGTAGCCTCGCCAGCACCGCCTACCAAACGGTCGATATTGGCCCGCACCGTCACGCGCGCTTTAATTTTCAATTCAATGCCGTTCATCGCCACCGCTGACACCAGCGGCGTTTCCAACACCCGGGGGTTAACGCTCATTTGCACGGCCTCCAGCACATTCCGACCAGCCAAGTCAATGGCCGCCGAACGTTCAAAAGGCAACGGAATTTGCGCTCTCTGCGCGGCAATAAGCGCATCCACCACCCGATCCACATTGCCACCGGCCAAAAAATGAGCCTCCAACTGATTTACATTTACTTCCAAGCCGGCCTTGTTCGCTTTGATCAAGGGCATCACAATCTTAGCCGGAGGTACTCGACGCAAGCGCATACCCACCAGCGTAAAAATTCCCACACGCACCCCCGCCGCCAATGCGGAAATCCACAAACCCAAAGGTACAAAATGCAAAAATACCGCAATAGCCACAACCGCTACAAACAAGACAAAAACCGAACCAAATAATGCACTCATTTTTCTTCCTCCTCTTCATGATATCTGCGCACGACAATCGTAGCGCCTCGCAACTGACTCACAACCACTTTGCAGCCGGTAGGAAGATATTCTCCCTCTGAAACGACATCAAGAAGCTCGTCCTCCAGGCGAACCGTGCCAGCTAGGCGCAGCGGCGTCACTACTGTACCGGTTTTCCCCAGCAGCTCTTGGCGCACCGCCTGCGTCATAAACCCTGCAGCCGTTGTTTCCGCATCCTCCAAGATCAGGTGACGTCCCAAGGGACTGGATGGCAGCCGTTTCAGCAGCCACCAGAACAAAATTGAAGCTATAAGCAGGCTTAAAGCCATCCAGCCTACTGCGGCGCCATCTCCTCCTAACGCAAGAAACACTCCGCCCAGAATACCGGCAATCCCCAAGACGCCGAAAACACCAAAGCCTGGAACAACCATCTCTATCAACATACATAAAACGCCGCCGGCAAACAGCCAGGTCTCTAAACCAAGACCACTGCCGCCAAGCCATGGCTCGCCAAAAAGCAAAACCGCCGCCCCAAGGCCTATCAAGCCGGCTACACCGGTGCCAGCGGTTTTTATTTCCGTCATAACCGCTAAAAACAAAACAGCAACAAGTAATGATTTTACTAAGGGATGCGCCAAAAAAGCCGCCAACCCATCCTGCCACTGCTCCTGCCTTTGCTGAACCGCGCTGCCAGCCAAGCCGCCCAAGCGCAATACCTCTTCACGGCTATCAGCCACGCCGTCCGCCAAGCCTGCTTCTTTAGCCTGCAGAGAGGTAAGAGCTAAAATTTGTCCAGGCGCTGCATAGGGCGCATACCCCATGGTTTTGTCCACCATCGCCGCCGCTGCCTGGACATTGCGATTTCGCTGTCCGGCGGTTGCCGCAAATTCCGCCTTCAAAGCTGCAATATTCTTTTCTGTAGCCGGAATGGGTTCAGCCGCGCCAATGCTGCTCCCGGGAGCCATATAAATCCGATCGCAAGCCAAAGCGATCAACGCTCCAGCCGACCAGGCCCGAGGCTGCACATAGCAAAACACAGGTACCTGCGAACGCAGCAGGCGATCCCGCATGCGCACGGCGGCATCTACCTGCCCGCCAAAGGTATCAATCTCCAGCAAAACCGCCTCTTGCCCCGTTGCCTCCGCGTTTTCAATGGCTCGGGATAATTTGGCCGCCTGTACACCGTTAATTTCTCCCTGCACTTGCACCAAGGAAACAGCTCCTTCACAAATAGGAGACAACAAACAGCTTATCATAAGCAAGCACAGGCAAACATACCGCTTCATGGACAGCTCCTTTCCACGCATACACGCCGTTGCTTTCTCTAATTGGCAAAAAACCCGGTACTTAGTGCGTCTAAGTACCGGGTTTATCTTATTGATTGAGTCGTTCACGCACCAGCGTATTTACCAATTTCCCATCGGCTTTACCTTTCACTTGGGGCATGAGAATAGCCATAACTTTTCCCATATCCTTTGCTGTGGTTGCCTGGGCTTGGGATACTGCCTGGTCTACCAACGCGCGAACCTCTTCCTCGCTCAATTGCGCAGGAAGATATTCAGCCAAAATGGCAATTTCTTCCTCAAGTGCAGCTACCAAGTCCGGCCGATTTCCTTTACGGAAGTCATCCATGGAATCCCGGCGCATTTTCACTTCTTTAGCCAATACATCCAAAACGTCTTCATCGTTCAGTTCTTTCTTACGATCAATTTCAATGTTTCGAATGCTGGCCTTGACCATGCGCAGCACGCTCAGACGGCTTTTGCCGGCTTCCCGCGCTTTCATGGCCGTTTTTACGTCCTCAGTTAATCGTTCTTGTAACGACATCTTAGGCACCTCCAAACGACGAATTAATGGTAGCGGCGTTTGCGGGCAGCCTCGGATTTTTTCTTGCGACGGACGCTAGGTTTTTCATAGTGCTCGCGTTTTCTCACTTCAGCAAGTGTTCCGGCCTTCTGGCAGGTACGCTTGAATCTACGGAGTGCGCTATCAATGGTTTCGTTTTTTCCTACCTTGACTTCTGACATCGATTCTCCCTCCCCTCCACCGACCGTTACGGGAGTGTATGTTTCTTCACAATACACCTCGTTATTATACACGACCACTTGTTCCGTTGTCAATGGCTGATTAGCCTGGAGGCCACTGCATTGATCTGCCGCCGAGGATATGCCAATGCAAATGGCCCACCGTCTGACCGCCATCTTCCTTAATATTGCTGACCACCCGAAAGCCCTTCTCCTCCAGACCCAAAGAAGCCGCTACTTTGCCAATCACCTTCATCATGTGCGTCAATAGAGGAGCATCGCTTTCCTCAATGGCCAGTAAATGATCGATATGGCGTTTGGGAATGGCTAATACATGAACCGGCGCCGCCGGTTGAATATCATGAAAAACCAATACCTGTTCATCCTCATACACAATTTGAGAAGGAATTTCTTTTTGCGCAATTTTGCAAAAGATACAATCCTGTGACATTTTAACACCTCCTCTCAATGTATGACAGTTCATTATTATTCTGTTTATTGTCTTAATTTTCCTTCTTTTGCAAGAAGAAAAATAAGGAAAATTCTTCAAGTTTCGCTCAAACTACCTTCCAGCCAGTCTTCACGAAGCTCCAAAAGCCGTACCTTCAGCGTACGCCCTGCCAAGTCCTCCTTCTGAGGCGGCAGCTTTACCCGCAGATAATTACCAGTCAACCCCGTTGGCCTGCCGTCAGAACCCGGATGCTCAAAAAGAACCTCCATGGTGCGTCCGACAAACGCTGCCGCAAAGCAAGCAGCGCTTTTAGCCGCTACTTCCTGCATCCTCTGCACCCGCTCTTTTTTTACGTCCTCCGGCACTTGTTGCGCGTAGGATGCCGCCGGTGTTCCGACCCGACGCGAGTACGGAAACACATGCACCTTCGCAAAGCCAAGACGCTCTACAAAAGTCAGCGAATTAGCAAACATTTCTTCTGTTTCCCCGGGAAAACCAACAATAATATCGGTGGAAATAGCTACCTCAGGCAGGAGGCCTCGAATTTCTGCCGCCTGATCGGCAAAATCCTCTGTGGTATAATGTCGGTTCATCCTCTGCAGCAAGCGGTTGTCGCCCCCTTGCAACGGCAAATGCAGATGCGGGCACAGCCGCCCATCCTGGCACATTAATTGGAGCAATTCCGGCTCCACTTCAATGGATTCCATGGAACTAATGCGCAAGCGTCCCAACCCAGGTAAGGCTAAAATTTCCCGGACCGCTGCCGCCAAAGTTCTATTTTCATCCTGCCATTCTCGTCCGTAAGCGCCTAAATGAATGCCAGTCAGCACAATCTCCGCAAAACCTTGGCGAATCAACTTGGCCGCTTCACGGCGCACGCTCTCCAAAGAACGCGACCGCAGCCGCCCTCTGGCATAAGGAATAATACAATAGGTGCAGTAATTTTCGCACCCTTCCTGGATTTTCAGAAAAGCGCGCGTCCGCCCGGGCGCTTCTTCCGCTACAGGCACATCTTCAAAGACGTTAGCCGCCATAATATCGCCGACTGCCTGAACTTGTCCGTCTTCCCGGGCCGCCTGCTCCGCCAAATCAACAATGCGTTGACGATCTTGAGTGCCCACGATAAGATCCACACCGGGAATAGCCGCCACTTCCGCCGCCGCCACTTGCGCATAGCAGCCGGTAACCGCCACAACCGCTTCCGGATTCGTTCGTATGGCCCGGCGAATAGCTTGGCGTGATTTTCTTTCACCTAAATGCGTAACCGAACAGGTGTTTAATACATATACATCAGCCACAGAATCAAAAGGCACCACTTCATAACCCCGGGCGGCAAACAGCCCCTGCATGGCTTCCGTATCCGCCTGATTGACTTTGCAGCCTAATGTCATAAAGGCTACTTTTGACATGATGTTCCTCCCAAATCTCCCAGCTCGTACATTACAACTGCAGCCGCAGCCACCGCCGCCGTCTCGGTCCGCAAAATGCGCGGTCCCATACGCACTACCAACGCGCCATATTGGCGAGCCAGAGCCACCTCTTGCTGTGTTAGGCCTCCCTCCGGCCCGATAAGCACAGCGACTTCTTGCGGGCGCTCTTGCAGCGCCGCCAACGCTTCCTTAAGGCCCAAGCTTTGCTCATCTTCGTATAAGACTAAAAGCAGCGCGCCCTCGGGCAGCGCTGCCAAGGCAGCTTCCAGCGAAGCCACCGGCTTTATCTCTGGAATGCGACTGCGTTTGCACTGTTTAGCCGCTTCCATGGCAATGCGTTCCCAGCGCTCCTGCCTTGCTGCAGCCTTTTTAGCATCAAGACGCAACACACTGCGTTCAGCGGCTATAGGCGCAAAAAATCGGCAACCCAATTCAACCGTTTTTTGCAGCACCCATTCCATTTTCTCTCCTTTAGCCAAGCCTTGCAAAATATGCAGTCCAAGCTCTGCTTCTACGGTTTCCTCTAGCAGGCGGAGCACCTGCAGCGTAACCCGTTCCTCGGATACATCTGTCACTTCGGCTTCTGCACTGCGCCCCGCTGCATCGCAAACCGCAATGACCGCACCTGGCTGCAGCCGCAGCACTTTTGCCGCATGCAGCGCCTCCGTCCCTGTCAACTCAGCGTCATCCAGAGAACGTAAGAAAAACCGTCTCACCTTATGCGCCGCCTTTTCTGGCAATGATCGCTACCCAGCCGCCTTCTTCCATTACCTTTTCCACGCTTAGCCCCTGCTCCCTTAAAACCGCCGTTACATCCGGCAGGCGTTCAGAGATAATACCGCTGCCAATAAAGGCGCCGCCCTCGCGCAAACGCCCTGGGATATCCGGCAGCAGACGTATAATCACATCCGCTATAATATTGGCCACTACTACGTCGGCTTGGCCGCTAAAACCGGTCAGCAAGTCGCCTTCGCGCACTTCTACGCAGTCTTCCACATGATTCATGACTACGTTTTCCTTAGCCACCCGCACCGCTACACTGTCCAAATCTACGGCGCGAACAGTGGCGGCGCCCAGTTTAGCCGCCGCTACCGCCAAAATGCCGGAGCCGGTTCCCACATCAAAAATAACCTGACCAGGAATCACTACTTCTTCGAGGGCCCGACAGCAAAGCATTGTCGTATGATGCGTGCCAGTGCCAAAAGCCATGCCGGGGTCCAGTTCAATAACCAATTCCTCCGGCAACGGTTGATAGCTTTCCCAAGAGGGCTTGATAACGATTCTCTCGCCAATTTTGACAGGATGAAAATATTCTTTCCAAGAAGTAGCCCAATCTTCTTCTTGGATTTCCTTGTAGGCAATCGTGCCTCGACCTTTATCCAAATTATGCTGCGCTAATTCATTAACCCGTCGTTCAAAGCAACGCAGCTTCTCCTCCAGCTCCTCATCAACAGGCAAATAGGCTTTAACCACAACGGTCTCCACATCTTCCTGCTCCGGAAGCTCGCAATAGTCCCAGGTACCGGAACGCCGGTATGAATTAATCAGTTCCGGATCTTCAATGACGACGCCGCTTGCTCCGAGGTCGTGAAAAATATTGGCCACCGCCTCCGTAGCCTCATGTGTCGTGGCAATGCTTATTTCTGTCCATTTCATAGTTATACGACCTCGCTTTCTTTAAAAAAGCCATAAAAGGCAAAGACACGTCTTCGTTTCCCAAGGACTTTTTTGAAACCTCCTGGGCAAGACCGTGTCTTTGCAAAATGGCAGCCAGCGACTACCTGCACCAAAACAGGAATCAACCGCCGAATACATCCTTCATCTTTTTGAACCAACTTTTTTCTTCGCCGTATACCTGGTCACCGCCAGCAACGGCAAACTCCCGCAGTAACTCTTTTTGCTTATCATTAAGTTTTTGCGGCGTTATCACCTTCACCCGCACATGCTGATCGCCTCGACCGCGGCCATGCAAACGCGGCACGCCTTTTTCACGCAGCCGGAACACCGTACCGGATTGAGTGCCTTCTGGAACCGTCAATTTGACTTTTCCATCCAGTGTTGGTACGTCTACTTCCGCTCCCAAGGTTGCTTGCACAAAGCTGATCGGTACTTCGCAAAGCACATCATATCCTTCGCGCGTAAAAAGAGTGTGTTCTTTGATGAACAAATAGACGTACAAGTCGCCAGACGGGCCGCCTCGCGTACCAGCTTCGCCTTTACCAGACACCCGCAGGCGCGAACCGTTATCTACGCCCTTAGGAATGGTTACCTGAATCTTATGCCGCCCGCGAACCGTACCGGTTCCGCGGCAGACATGGCAGGGCTTCTCAATGATCTTGCCGACGCCTCGACATTGATCGCAGGCGCCCACATTGACCATACGCCCGAAGGGAGTATTCTGTACGTATTGAACCTGGCCGGTCCCTTTGCACTTAGAACAGGTTTCTGCTTTTGTTCCCGGCGCTGCGCCGCTGCCATGGCAGGTTCCGCATTCTTCCGTACGAGGCACTTCAATTTCCACTTCATGCCCAAAGGCAGCCTGTTCAAAAGTAATTTCCAGATCGTAGCGCAGGTCGGCGCCCTGTTCCGGTCCGTGCTGGGGCCTCCTGCCGCCAAAACCGGACTGTCCGAAAAACATATCGAAAATATCAGAGAAGCCGCCAAAGTCTCCCTGAAAACCACCCGCCCCGGGGCCGCCGGCCCCGGGGTCAAAGGCGGCATGTCCAAGTTGATCATAACGCGCACGCTTATTGGCATCTGACAATACTTCGTACGCCTCGTTGATTTCCTTGAACTTCTCTTCCGCTTCTTTCGGATCGCCACGGTTGACGTCAGGATGGTACTTGCGTGCCAGCTTGCGATACGCTTTTTTTAATTCTTCTTCCGAGGCGGACTTGTTTACGCCAAGCACCTCATAATAATCGCGTTTTGCCACGTGTCACCATCCTAGCTTTGGATTATTTTTTATCTTCGTCAACCACTTTAAAGTCGGCATCTACAACATTGTCGTCCTGTTTCTTGCCGGCTCCGCCAGCCTGTTGAGCGCCTGCAGCGCCTTCCTGCGGCTGTTGCTGCTGATACAAAGCTCCTGCAAGTTCATGCAGCGGCTTCGTCAGCTCTTCCGTATCGGCTTTAATCTGCTCCAGCGTACCACTTTTCAAGGTTTCTTTCAACTTGTCAGCGGCTGCCTGTACTTTTTCCGCCAAGGCCTTGTCCACTTTGTCGCCGGCTTCTTTAATTGTCTTTTCGGCTTGATAGACCAGGCTGTCCGCCTGATTGCGCACCTCTACTTCTTCACGGCGCTGTTTGTCCTCTGCCGCATGGGCTTCAGCTTCTTTCACCATGCGCTCGATGTCGTCTTTGTTGACGCCGGTAGAAGCGGTAATGGTAATCTTCTGCTCTTTGCCTGTGCCGAGATCTTTGGCCGACACATGCACGATGCCGTTAGCGTCGATATCAAAGGTAACTTCGATTTGCGGTACGCCGCGGGGAGCCGCAGGAATATCGCCCAATTGGAAGCGGCCCAGCGTTTTATTGTACGAAGCCATTTCGCGTTCGCCTTGGAGTACATGAATTTCTACAGAAGGCTGATTGTCAGCCGCTGTGGAGAAAACCTGGCTTTTTTTCGTAGGAATCGTCGTGTTGCGCTCGATAATCTTGGTGAAAACGCCTCCAAGAGTTTCGATACCCAGAGACAAGGGCGTTACGTCCAGCAGCAGCACGTCTTTTACTTCCCCTGCCAACACGCCCGCTTGAATAGCAGCGCCTACGGCTACGCACTCGTCCGGGTTCACGCCGCGGAAAGGCTCTTTGCCCAAGAATTTTTTGATAGCTTCTTGAACGGCAGGAATACGGGTGGAACCGCCAACCAAGATAACCTTGTCGATTTCGTTTACGCTCAATCCGGCATCGGCCAGAGCTTGTCGCGTGGGTCCCATGGTGGATTCCACTAGATCGCTTGTGAGCTCTTCAAACTTAGCCCGGGTCAAATTGACGTCCAAATGCTTGGGACCAGTTTGATCCGCAGTAATGAAGGGCAGATTGATATTGGTCGTCAGCACGCCGGATAATTCGATTTTCGCTTTTTCCGCCGCTTCGCGCAAGCGCTGCACAGCCATGCGATCCTGAGAAAGATCAATGCCTGTTTCTTTTTTGAACTCTTGAGCCAAATATTTTTCGATACGCTCGTCGAAATCATCGCCGCCTAAACGGTTGTTACCATTAGTAGCTTTTACTTCAAATACGCCTTCGCCCAGTTCCAGCACGGATACGTCAAAGGTGCCGCCGCCCAGGTCGAATACTAAAATCGTGTGGTCTTCGCCTTTATCCATGCCATAAGCCAACGCTGCGGCAGTAGGCTCGTTAATAATACGCAATACTTCAAGACCTGCAATAGTGCCAGCGTCTTTGGTAGCCTGACGCTGAGAGTCGCTGAAATACGCAGGTACGGTAATAACCGCCTGGGTCACCGTTTCTCCCAAGTAAGCTTCAGCATCAGCCTTCAGTTTTTGCAAAATCATCGCCGAAATTTGTTGCGGCGTATAGGCCTTGTCCTCAATCGACACTTTCCAGTCAGTACCCATATGACGTTTTACGGAGCTAATGGTACCATCGGGGTTTGAAACCGCCTGGCGCTTAGCAAGTTGTCCCACCAAACGTTCACCGGTTTTGGAAAAGCCTACTACCGAAGGAGTCAGACGACTTCCCTCTGCATTGGCGATTACTGTCGCCTCGCCGCCTTCCATTACCGAAACAACAGAGTTTGTTGTACCTAAGTCAATACCAATTACTTTTGCCATGTTTCAATTCCTCCTTATTTCGCTTCACGCCAACAGCCAATTTCAAGCTGCCAGCCAACATTATATAATTGCTTAACCAACTACCTTAACCATACTGGGACGGATGACTTTTCCTTTTACGCTATAGCCTTTTTGCAGTTCTTGAACAATCGTACCTTCCGCTTGTTCAGAGTCTTCCACCCGTAGTACGGCTTCATGGTACTGAGGATCAAACTCTTTACCTTCAGCCTCTACTACGCTAAGGCCCGCCTTTTCAAGAGCGCCAAAAAGCTGACGGTAAATCATGGAGACGCCGGAGCCTAGGCCTGCGGCTTCTTCTTCACTCAGGCTGCTCAAGGCGCGTTCAAAATTATCCAGCACTGGCAGCAGTTCTAAAATTAGATTCTGCGCCACTACATTCGATAGCTCTTCTTTTTCCTGCCGCGAACGACGACGGAAATTGTCAAAATCCGCATAAAGACGCTTATAACGATCTTCAGCTTCCGCCAAAAGCCGTTCCTTATCCGCCTGGACTGCTTCGACCGTCACAGCTTGATCCGCTTCGGCTTCTTGGCAGCTTTCCTGCGCAGAAACGTCTTGATTTTCTTTGTTTTCTAGATCTTCGTGGTTATTGGCCACTCTTTCCACCTCTTTGCATTTTACTTTCTCAAAAATCAGGCAGGCCTTCTTCCATACCTTGTTGAGGAGCGCCATTTTCATCACGCTTTCGAATAATCGTGTCAATACGCAAAATGGCTACCGCCACTTCCCCAGCTGCTTTCAATGCATGCAGCTTGACTTCCAGCGGGTCCATGATCCCCGCCTGCAGCATATCCGCCACAGCGCCGCTTTCACAGTCGATGCCCAGCACCTCCTGGCTTTGGGACGCTTGCGCCGTTAACACTTCCTCCACTTTTTCCAGCGGATTGAAGCCGGCATTATCCACAATCTGCGCCAGCGGCCGCTTCAGCGCAGCCGTCACGCAATCCAGGCCATAAGCAGCCATACCCTTCATGCGGTCTCTATGACGTTCCAGTTCGCGGGCAACCGCAATTTCCGCAGCCCCGCCTCCCGGAAGATAGCCGCTTTTTACAGCAGCCTGCACGCTCGAAGCGGCGTCCTTGGCAATGCGCTCCCGCTCGCCAACCACTTCCGCCGTAGCGGCGCCTACCAAAATGGTCGCCATCGGCTTGCCATCGCCTCCCAACATGCGAATATGTCCCAGTTTTTCTTCCGCATATACACGCTGTACTTTGCCCAGATAGCGCTGCAGTTCGGCTTTTTCCTTTTTCAAGGCAGTCCGCTTCATCATACGCGCGCCGGTATGTTCCGCCACGCGGCGCAAATCTGTGGCATTTACTTGGCTGACTACAAACATGCCTGCGTCGGTAAAGGCTTCTTCCGCCGCCGAATCAACAGCTCGGTCTGTCAGGACCACTTGAATGTCCATTTCCACCAGCTTCGCTATATTCTGCCGAAACTCTTCTTGCAGTTCCAGATAGCGCTTAAACCCGGCTTCCGTCCCCAAGGCTTCTTCGCCCAACTCTTCCGGCGCCAAGGCATCATCCAGCACCATTACTTTGGCGTCATCCATCGACAAAGGCATATCTTGATTCAAGCGTTCTTTTTCAATGATAACACCGAGAAACACTTCATTTTCCGCGCCTTCCTGAGCTAAAACCGTATCGGAAAGCTTAAAGTGAGCTTCTTTCAATTTACCTCGCCCGATTAAGCGCGCCGCTTCCACTACCAGTTGAGCAATATCCGCATAGGCCCGGCCGGCAATGCGCGCCACATCAAAAAGGCATTCCGCCTGCACATCATCAATGGTAATAGCGCGAGCCTTCAACTGTCTGGCCGCTTCGTCAATCCCAAAGCGAATGCCCTCAATTACCCGGGCTACTGGCACGCCGCGCAGCACCTGCGTCAGCCCTTCGGCTACAAGAGCGCCAGCCATGATCGTCGCCGTAGTCGTGCCGTCTCCGACTTCGTCCTTTTGCGCTCTCGCCGCATGAATCAGCATTTTCGCAGCCGGATGATTAATATCCATCTTTTCTAAAATCGTAACGCCGTCATTAGTAATAATGACCTCGCCGAAACGATCTACCAGCATGGTATCAAGCCCCTTGGGGCCTATCGTTCCTTCTACCGCCGAAGTGATGGCTCGCACCGCTTCGGCATTGGTCATCAACGCCGCTAATGCGCTATCGGCATCAGCGCCTCCGCCTTGCTTTCGACTCACAGACTACGCCTCCCTCTTAAAATCACAGCTTATAGTGCTTCAAGATTTCACTAAGATTGTGGTTCATAAATTCCAAAGTTGCCATGATTTTGGCATAATCCATACGCGTCGGCCCGAGTACGGCAATAGTTCCTACGACTTCGCCGCCCAAACAATACGTGGCCCGCACCATACTGCAGTCTTGAATGCCGCTGAATTTATTTTCCCTGCCAATGGTCACCACAACACCGTCGTCGCTAGGCGCTTCTAAAATATCATACAGCAAGCGCTCTTCTTCCAGCATATTCAACAGACGTTTGAATTTCTCCATATCCTTGAATTCCGGCTGATTCAGCATCTGTGTAGCGCCGCCGAGGTATACCCTTTCTTGATGCCGACTGCTTAGGGTATCCGCCAAAATAGCCAGCGCTTCTTCAAACTCACGCGCCTCGCCTAAAATACTGTCGCGGACATCCTGAAACATACGCCCCCGGAAATTCCGAAAAGGAATCCCCGCCAAACGATTGTTCAGTTTCTCGGCAATAAGCTGCATCTCCTCCAAGGTTGTGCCCCTTGGCAATGGCAACAGCTTATTTTCAACAGCGCCGCTGTCGGAAACAACCACCAGCAGCACTTTGTTTTCATCAAACGGCAGAAATTGCAAATACTTAAAAGAACTAGGACTCGCCTGCGGCGCCAGCACCAAAGAAACATTGCCTGTCATCCGCGAAAGAATCTTGGCGGTTGTCTGAAACACCTCATCCAAACGCCGCACCTTGGCCTGATACCAATTGCGAATCAAGGAAATTTCCTTTTCCGACATCTGTGTCGGAGACAGCAAGGCATCCACGTAAAACCGATAGCCTTTGGCCGAAGGAATCCGCCCGGAAGACGTGTGAAGCTGTTCCAAGTAGCCCAACACTTCTAAATCCGCCATTTCGTTCCGAATCGTCGCAGGGCTGACACCAAGATCGTATTTACGAGCAATCGTCCTGGAGCCAACCGGTTCTGCGGTGGATACATAATCATCGACAATCGCTTGCAAAATACGACGTTTTCGTTCATCAAGCATGTCATCCACCTCCATTGTTAGCACTCTTCTCTAAGGAGTGCTAACATCTATAAAAAACATACCACTCTCCTCCTAAAATGTCAATATGTCTAAGTCAATCGAATCCAGTATTTTGCTTCATTTTTCGTCAGACTTGCTGTCCGATTCCGTTTCCAAAAAGGCCGCAAAGGCGCGATTGCCAAAACGCATACCTAAGGAAGTAAGACAGGTCCGTCCCCTTTGTTTTTCCACAAGACCTTCTACTAATAGTTGCTCCAACACAAAAGCGTAGCGCTGCCAGAGCTCCACGCCAAAGTTCGCTCTAAATTGACGATGAGAAATACCTCCTCTGGTGCGCAGCGCCAAAAAACAAAACTCCTCCTGCAGCTGCGCCGGCGTCAGCACGGGCTGCTTTCCATATTCCCACCGCTGCTGCGGACGCAAAGACAGATATCGTTCCAAAGGGAAACACCCTTCC
The DNA here is from genome assembly GCA_009929485.1 of Negativicutes bacterium. GTDB lineage: Bacteria > Bacillota > Negativicutes > Anaeromusales > Anaeromusaceae > Anaeromusa. Next base: position 142,789 of record SAAJ01000001.1, on the reverse strand, counting down.
CAACGCCGCCCTTCCAAAAAGGAATGCGCCGCCGCTCCCAGGCCTAAATACGGACGAAAACGCCAATAGCGAAGGTTGTGCCGACAAGCGCGTTTTTTTTGCGCATAATTCGATATTTCGTAGCGCTTGTAACCATGAGCCGGCAGCCAGCATTCCAGCCAGTTGTCCATAGCTGCGGTTTCGTCTTCAGCTGGCAAAACTAAAAACCCTTTTTCTTCGAGGCTGGCAAAAGGCGTACCTTCTTCTATTTTCAAAGCATAAATTGATAAATGCTCAACAGAAAGTTCCGCCGCTTGGCGCACGCTTTGCTGCAATAAAGACAGTGTCTGCCCAGGCAGTCCGGTCATCAAATCCACATTGCAATTCTCAAAGCCGGCCCGCCTCGCAGCCTCCAAGGCCGCAGCAGCAGCCGCACCGTCATGAATGCGGCCGCAATTGCGCAGCAATGCATCGTCAAAGGATTGCACGCCCAGGCTGAGACGATTAAAGCCTGCCGCACGCAACTGCCTTAGATCTTCACCGGAAACCGTTCCCGGATTAGCTTCCAGGGAGATCTCCGCTTCCGGAAGTACCAAAAACCATTGCCGCAGTTGCTGCAGCACACGCACTAGCGCCTCAGCGCCGATGATGGTCGGCGTACCGCCGCCAAAAAAAACCGTATCGACCGGCGCTTTTCCCAACCGGCTCCCTTGCCAGGCAATTTCTTCGCACAATGCTTCTACATACTGTTCTTGCAGCAAAGAGTTTCCTGGCTGAGACGGAAAGTCGCAATAAGCGCACTTCTGCCGACAAAAAGGAATATGCACATACAAGCCTAACATCCCCATGTTCCCGCCCTCCGGAAAACCAGAAAGAGGGCCGCCTCAATCGCTCTCGAGGCAGCCCGCTTTATATTTTAAACAACTCAGTCTCAGTCAATCTTTAAAATAGCCATGAAGGCTTCTTGCGGAACTTCTACGCTCCCCACCTGTTTCATGCGCTTTTTGCCTTCTTTTTGTTTCTCCAACAATTTGCGTTTCCGGCTAATATCGCCGCCATAACATTTGGCCAGTACGTCCTTACGCATGGCGCGCACCGTTTCCCTGGCGATAACCTTATTGCCTATGGCCGCCTGCACGGGAATTTCAAACATCTGCCTGGGAATAATACCGCGCAGCTTCTCAACCAAAATACGGCCCCTGTGCGTCGCTTTCTCTTGATGCACAATAACAGACAGAGCATCTACAGGATCGCCATTTAAAAGAATATCCAGTTTAACCAGCGCCGACTCCTGATAGCCCGACAATTCGTAATCCAACGAGGCATAGCCGCGGGTAGATGATTTCAGGCGATCAAAGTAATCATAGATAATCTCGCTCAAAGGCAAATGATAGGTCAACAATACCCTTGTCGTATCGAGATATTTCATGTCCTTAAATTCGCCTCGTTTTTCCTGAGACAATTCCATCACCGCCCCCACAAACTCGTTGGGAACGATAACCGTCGCTTTTACGTAAGGTTCTTCAATATGTTCAATTTCCTGCGGCGTAGGAAGTTTCGAAGGATTGTCAATCTCTAGCTTTTCCCCGTCCGTCTTGTATACATGATAAATAACGCTAGGCGCCGTTGTAATCAGAACAATGCCATATTCACGTTCCAGCCGTTCTTGGACGACATCCATATGCAGCAACCCTAAAAAGCCGCAACGAAAACCAAAGCCAAGAGCCACAGACGTTTCCGGTTCAAAAACCAACGCCGCATCGTTAAGCTGCAATTTTTCCAACGCATCCCGCAAGGAATCATATTCCGACGATTCCACCGGATACAAGCCGCAGTATACCATCGGCGTAATTTTCCGATATCCTTCGAGCGCCTGCGTTGTTGGGCGCGCCGCATCGGTTACCGTATCGCCTACGCGCACGTCTTTAACGTTTTTAATACTTCCCGCCACATAGCCAACCTGACCGGCGGTCAGTTCTGAAACATTCGTAGGCACCGGGCGAAATACGCCGACTTCAGTAGCCTCAAAAACTTTGTCCGTCGCCATCATACGCAGTTTCATACCAGGCGCCATGCGCCCGTTTATAACACGCACATAGGCGATAACCCCTTTATAGGCGTCAAAATGCGAATCAAAAATCAGCGCTTGCAGCGGCTCTTCAACTTTGCCAGCAGGCGCCGGCACCCTCTTTACAACAGCCTCTAGCACTTCCGGGATGCCAATGCCCGTCTTGGCGCTAACTAAGATGGCTTCTGACGCGTCAATGCCAATAACATCTTCAATTTCCTGTTTAACTCGTTCCGGGTCGGCGCTAGGCAAGTCAATTTTATTAATGACCGGAATAATTTCCAAATTGTTTTCCAGCGCCAAATATACATTCGCCAGCGTTTGCGCCTCAATGCCTTGCGCCGCGTCAATTACTAACAAGGCGCCTTCACAGGCAGCTAAGCTACGAGACACTTCATACGTAAAATCAACATGTCCCGGAGTATCAATCAGATGCAGCATATAGGTCTGCCCATCTTGGGCCGTGTATGCAATACGCACGGCCTGCGATTTTATGGTAATGCCTCTTTCACGTTCCAGTTCCATCTGGTCGAGCACTTGCTCTTCCATCTCCCGCGCTGAAAGCGCGCCGGTATATTCAAGCAGGCGATCCGCCAGAGTGGACTTACCATGATCAATATGAGCGATGATCGAAAAATTGCGGATATTCTTTGTGTCCATTCCAAGCTCCTCTTTTCTAAAACTGAATGCAAGCCCGCTATAGTTCGGTCCTGCCCTAACTTATTCTTAGGCTTATTGATGTCGCTAATCGATTATAGCATCCTTATAACACCCTCTGCAAGAATTTGCATTTCGAGTGTTGACAACCATACGAAGAGATGATATTATTACACCTGTGCCAAGCAGTGCCGGAGTGGCGGAATGGCAGACGCAGATGACTCAAAATCATCCGGGTTCGTCCCGTGGGGGTTCAAGTCCCTTCTCCGGCACCAAACTTCAAAAGTAAAAGAACCCTTGAATCAAGGGTTCTTTTTTTATTTATAATCAGAAATAACGAACCGCGAAACACGCGAAAAGGTTTAAATTAAAACTCGCACCCCGTAGCCCTCATTCGTACCCTCCCTTGACTCCCTCGACTCTTGTTCGTTTCCCGTCCTCTCTGGCTTTCCTCTGTGTTCCATCCCTCTATTGTTCAAAGCGCCCCAGGGCGCTTAAAGCCGCGGCCGATGACTTCCGCCGTATCAATGACCATAAAGAAAGCGCCCTGGTCCGCTTCATCCACAAAACGCTTCACATGGGCGATTTGCGCCCGAGAAATGACTACCATGAGCACATCCTTGCTTTCGCTGGTATACGCACCGCGCGCCTGCAAGAAAGTAGCCCCTCTGCCTAATTCTTCTAAAATGCGTTTCGCAATCTGTTCTCGTTCTTGTGAAATAATGAGCAGCACCTTCCGTCGGTTAAAGCCTTCAATGACTTTATCTACTACTGTACTGCCCACAAACATGGAAATGAGCGTATACATACCAATTTCCAGGCCGAACAACAGCGCCCCACAGGCCACTACTACCACATTGACAGCAAATGCCGCCGTACCGATCTCCATGCCGTAGCGTTTTTTAGCAATCATTCCGACTACATCCGTACCTCCCGTAGAGGCGCCGGCGCGAAATACCATGCCCAAACCGAGACCGCCAAAAACGCCTCCATATAAGGAAGCTAAAAAAATATCCTTAGTCGGACTATGCTGCTGCAAAAAACCGGTAACATCCACAGCCGCCATGAATACGACAATGCCTGCCAAGGTACTATAAAAGAAATCCTTGGAAAGCCAGCGATAGGCTGCGTACAAAAGAGGCACATTCATAATACCGATAGCCACACCTACCGGCGTCCCCAGGAGATAATATAAAATAATGGCAATACCGCTGACGCCTCCGCTGAGCATATGAAAAGGCAATACAAATAAATTTAGCGAGGCCCCGCAAAGAAACGATCCTATGAGAATCGCCACTACCCGGCGCCAGGAAATTTTCCGTTTTGTCAGAGGTCCCCAAGCATTCTCTTTTTTCTTCATTGCACATATCCTTTCGCAGCTTTTTTAAGGAGGCTTTTAAATGAAACAATGGTTGGTGGAACAACAGGCTCTCTCTTTGCAAATCTCTCGCCGCGCGGGCAGCAAGCATATCCGTTTGCGTTTTTTGCCTGACGGTACGCTAAGCGTTACTTTGCCCTGGCACTGTCCAACCGACCGCTTGCGCCAAGTGCTTGAAAATCAGGAGGATTGGTTGTCCCAGCAGCTAGCCGCACGCCAAGCGCAGCAACAAACTGACTGCTGCCTCTTCCAAGGCAGTTGGTATCGCCTGCAGGAAACAGAGCACTTGCCGCGCAACACTTTCGTCTTCCTAGACGCGCCTTTTCTTAAAACAACGCCTGCTTCACTGGAAATAAGAAACCTTCACTTACGACAATGGTATTATCATGAAGCGCAAACTTGTTTCACAAAACTTATACAACAATGGAGCGCCCGTCTGGGAGTTTCCGTACAACGACTAAGCATCCGCGAACAACGTACCCGTTGGGGCAGTTGTTCCAGCAAAAAAAACGTCAATCTCAATTGGCGTCTCATTTTGGCCCCTTTGCCGATTATTGAATATGTAGTAGTGCACGAACTATGCCACATGCACATCCCTAATCATTCCCGTCTCTTCTGGGAAGAGTTGCAGCGCCATTTGCCGGACGGTCTCGCCCGCCGCAATTGGCTGCGTCTCTACGGACAGGGACTGCTTGCCCAGCCGCCGCACCGTTAGCGCGCTCAGGATAATTCAAATCTGTCGCTTAGCCAAAAAGACCCCAGCCAAAACCAACACGGCCCCCAGCCCCTGCAACCAGCTCAGCTGCTCTCCTAGCAGCCACACCGCAAGCAGTAAGGCTAACGGCGTCACCAAATACATATAAACCATCACCTGGTTCGATCCCAGGCGCTCAATACCATAATACCACAAAAGCAAGCTGATCACCGTCACCGGAATAGCTGCATAAAGAAGCGCTCCCCAACCTGCCAAGGTAACCGTTTCCCAAGGAAACAACCATAAATCTCCAGCTGTTGCCGCAAGCAATAGCAAGGTCCCCGCCAAAGAAGTATGGCAGGTCGCCCACAAGCCGGAGCCTCTTTGCAGTATGGGCAGCATAAGTACTGGATAAACGCCCCACAGCACCCCCGCCGCCAAAGCCAGCATATCCCCAAAAAGAGTCTCTTCCCGAAAGCCCCAACTGCCGCCGGCGGCTCCCAACACAAAGATAAGGCCCAGAAGAGCCAGCAAACAACCGGCCACCATCTGTCTTCTCAAGCGTTCATACCCTAAAAATGCAGCTACAAAGGCCGTTGAAATAGGAGATAACCCCAACATTAAAGCCACTGTAGTCGCCGTCGTGTATTTTAAGGCGGCAATAAACAGCGTCTGGTAGATGGCAACCCCCACCGCTCCCACCAAAAGGCAGCGCCCCCAAGGGACCTGCCCAAAAGACAGTTTGCCTTCACGCCAGAACAAAACAAGATACATCAGCGGCGTCGCAATAGCAAAGCGCAAGCAAGTAAAACTCTGCGGCAAGAACTCACGCATGCCGATTTTACCTACAATATAATTTCCCGCCCAAATAAGTACAACCATCCACAAAGCCAATTCCAAGCCCCAAGCGCGACGCACCGCTTCACCTCCTACAAAGAACGGCCGCACTTTTCTAAGCGCGGCCGTCATTGACGCAAAATATTACTTATTCCATTTATGCCGTTGCTGACGTCGCGCGGAACCACCACCGCCACCGCCGCTGCGGCTGCGGTATATCATCCAGCCCACTAAACCTAATACGGCAAAATTCCCCATCCAAGCCTCTAAAATTCCCAAGTCCACAACTACATTGATCGCCGTTAATGCGCCCAAAAGCTTCATGCTATGAGGCACATTCACCAGAGGATCCCGTTTCAGCACCTGATATGCGGCGCCAAGAATCACCAAATCAATGCCCACCCAAATTAAAGGGTGTACCAGCAGCATTTTTATCAGGCTGCCGCCCATTAGCAGGGCAAATACTATTAACCACGTCTGATTCACAGGCACTGTTTCCTCCTCATTCTTCTTTGCCTCTTATCCTATCATCCTCTGGTTACCCGCGTCAACTGCCGCGTCAAATTCCTTCTTGGACCAGCTTCCGATATTCCGCTAGCAACCGTAAGGTGAGCGCTCCCGGCTTGCCATTCCCGATTGTTTGCCGACCCAGCTTGACTATAGGCATCACTTCTGTGCTGGTTCCTGTTAAAAAGACTTCATCCGCTCCATAGGCAAACTCAGGAGTAACGGCTTTCTCTAAAATTGCCAGGCCTAAGGGTTTAGCAATGCGATCCAAGACAATCTGCCGAGTAATGCCAGGTAAAATCAAGTTATTTAAAGGATGCGTCCATAGCACCTCGTCTTTAACAACAAAACAGTTGCTTGACGTCCCTTCGGTAATTTTGCCGTCTCGCACCAGCACCGCTTCATAGCAGCCAGCCTCTTTCGCTTCCTGTTTACCAAGGATATTCGGCAGCAGGTTTAAAGATTTAATATCGCAACGCAGCCACCGGATGTCATCCAATACCAGTGCAGAAACTCCTTGCAGATTCAAATCCGTTGTCACTGGCCCTTGCGGGCGAATGGTCATCGTAAGAACCGGGCAGCTCTGCTTGGGAAAAGCATGGCTCCGCGGCGCCGCTCCTCGGGTAAGCTGCAAATAGATCGCGCCATCGGTTATGCCGCTTTCTTGTATTAGCTGGTCGTGCATTTCTTTGAATTCTTCTATCGTATAGGTGACTGGAATACGCAGTTCCCGCAGCGAACGATATAAGCGAAACATATGCGCTTCAAAGGCAATTAATCGTCCTTCGTGAACTTTGGTCACTTCATATACGCCATCGCCAAATTGATAGCCCCTGTCTTCCAACAATACTACTTCTTGATCTAATTCCACAATACGTCCGTTAATGTACCCCAATGCCTTCATGTTCGTCTTCCTTTCCTATCCACCGTACTGATAATTTGAATGCCCGTAACGTTCCCGCTCTTGACCTCAGCTTCTCATGCTTTTAGTATAGTAGTATGCTTGAAGAGCGTCAAATGACCTTTTTCTAATAAATTGCTATTTTTCAATCTATCAGCAACATATAGTTTCGCAGATACAGCGATAATTGAGGTGTTTCATGGCCAAATTGCACTTGTTTTCTTTAGAAGCCACCAGAGGCATTGCTATGCTAGGGGTAGTCGGCATTCATACAGGCGCTTTTTCTCTTTCCTATGCTCAGCCGGACATTCATCTGTTCGCCCTATTGGAAATCGCCAGCCGTTTTAGCGTACCTATCTTTTTTTTCATTTCAGCCTTCGGCTTATTTTTAAACGATGATTTACAGCAACCTTTTCAATACGGGCGCTTTCTGCTTCGGCGTCTGCGGACCGTTCTGGTTCCGTACCTTACCTGGTCGCTTCTCTATATGATGCACTACACCTACACAAGCGGCGATGAACACATCTGGGACGATCCTTTTTTACAATGCTATTTCTTGTTTGGCCTAGGCTCGTATCAACTGTATTTTTTGGTCATCCTGCTTTGGTTTTACCTCTTCATGCCTTTGTGGCGCCCCCTGGTACGCCAGCTATCCGGCAAAGGCTTTTGGCTGCTTCCCTGCCTGTTTTTCCTGCAGATGGCCTTCAATTATTGGTCCTACGCTCTCTTTCGTCCGCATGAAGACGGCTACTGGCTGAATCTATTTCTCCAATACCGTCTTAGTTACTGGCCCTGGCATTATGTTTTTCTCTTTTTACTGGGAGGCGTTTGCGCCGTCCGTGTATCTCAATTCCGAGAACTGCTGCAACGGCATTTTTCATTCCTATCTCTTGCAGCCTTGGGCTCTTTGGGCTTATTGCTCGGCTATTACTACGTGCTGATCTTCCAATTCTCGTACTCTCTGGAAGACGCCGTCAATGCCGCCCAGCAGCTCAGCCCCCCTGGCATGCTGTACACCCTTGGCGCTACATTTTGGCTCTTCGCCCTCTTTGACCGTCCCCTGCCTAACCCGCTTTCCTGGCTTCTTTCCCTTTTGGGGCGGCATTCTTACTTCGTTTACCTTGTCCATCCTTTTTTCATGTACTATGCCATGGAATGGCTCAATGACGCTACTCTGGAACTGACGCCGGAGCGCATTCCCCTCTTTTTCCTTTGGGCTGCCGGCGGCAGTCTCTGTGCAGCCATCGTCTTTCGTTTTCTCAGCCGCTTTATTCCCGGTCTCTCCTGGATTCTTACCGGTTCTGGATCTCGTAGATAAAAGCAAAAAAGAAGAAGCGTAAAAGGGCTCTCGCTCTTACGCTTCTTCTTTTCATTCCTGAGCACATTGTTTACTTGATTGCATGCTCGCACAAAATAGCATGCGCCTCGTCCGCTTCCGATTCAAGGACCAGAATCTCATGCAATCCGTCATTGGCGGCTGCCATAGCACCCGCAGGCCGGATGTTGGCCAAAATTCCTTCTTGGCACAGCAACTCTTTCAGTTGTTCCGCCTGAGCACGGTTTGTGGCAATATAAATGACAGTCCACATATGCTTTTCTTTGCCTCCTACTTTTCCTGGCTCGCTGTAATTCAGCCTCTTTGGGTCTCTTCCACTGCCCGGATCAACGCCGGGATGATTTCCAATACATCTCCCACAATGCCAATGTCAGCCATGCGAAAAATGGGAGCATCTGGATCCTTGTTCACAGCCACCACAATATCGGCGCCGCCAATACCAGCCAAATGCTGCACCGCGCCGGAAATTCCACATGCAAGATATAGTTTAGGGCCAACGGCTTTACCGCTTTGGCCCACTTGGACTACATGCGATTGCCAGCCCTCGTCTACCGCAGCCCTTGAGGCGGCTACAACACCGCCCATGGCATCTGCCAACTGCTGCAATAATTGAAAATTTTCCGCATTGCCCATGCCGCGGCCGCCAGCGATAATAACCGAAGCTTCCTCCAGCTTGACCGCCGCCATCTTTCCAGGTCGAAATTCCAAAATTTTCGCCGTCAACATCGGCAAGACCACTTCCTGACGAACGGAAGTCCCGCTTCGTCCCGGTTGTTGCCTTGGCCGCTTAAAAATCCCAGGCCGCACCGTTCCCATTTGCGGATATCGGTTGCTGACAATGGTCGCCATGATATTACCGCTAAAAGCTGGCCGCGTCCAAACAATCCGTCCTTCTTCCTCCTGATAGGCAACTGCGGTACAGTCCGCGGTCAACCCAGTTTGCAGTCTGGCTGCAACCCGGGGCGCCAAATCCCGCCCGTTAGCCGTAGCGCCCAAAAGAAGGGCTGCTGGCTTATATTCTGCCGCCAAGCTGCTCAGAGCGCTTGCATGCCCATCGGTAGTATACGGCTGCAAACCGGGAGCTATCGCATAGTAAACCAGATCTGCACCGTAAGAAAAAAGAAATGGTTCCCATTCCTGCGTTCCATCCGAGCAAACAACAGCCGCCAGCCTCTGTCCGCCAGCGTCTGCTAACGCCCGTCCGACTCCCAAAAGTTCTAAGGAAACACCCCGAAGATCACCCGGTCCGTTTCCTTCTATATATACCCAGATATCCTGCCATGCCGCCGAATCCTGCGCCGTATCGCCGTCAATAGCCTGCTTGCCGCAAAAAATGAGTTCTGCCGGCTGCAGCTTGGCAATAGCCGCCGCCAACGTCCGGCTTGTAGCCAGGGTATCGGCCCCGGCGAAAGCCTTATCGCTGACCAATACGGCTTCGTCCGCGCCCAAGGCCAAGCACTCTTTCAGCACTTCCTGCGCCTTCAAAGGACCCATGGTCAAAACGCTCACCGTGCCGCCGCAACGCTCTTTCACGCGCAACGCCTCTTCCAAAGCATGCCGGTCAAAAGGATTGAGTATGCTGGGAACATCCTGTCGCTGCAGAGTGTTGGTCTCCCTATTGATGCGTACTTCCGTCGTATCAGGCACTTGCTTGACGCAAACTAGTATTTTCACAGCCTGTCAGCTCCTCCACACGCGTCACTATTCATTTGGAGTCCGTGTTATACTAATACTAATTCATGATACCATATTCGATGGAGGTCTGCCATGAAGACTTATAAAAAAATCACCGGCCTAGTAAGCGTTGCGGCTTTGCTTTTGCTGCTCGGCAGCGAGGTTCTGGTCCTAAAGGACGCCTTCACTGCGGCGCCTGCTCCCAGCCAGGCTATTCTCATTCTGGGAACCCGTGTCTACGGGCAAGAACCAGGGCCTATGCTCCAGCTGCGTTTAGAAAAAGCCCTGGCTTTATATCGCCAGGGCTTTGCGCCGTACCTATTGGTCAGCGGCGGCCAAGGAGCCGACGAGGACATTAGCGAAGCCGCCGCCATGCGTAACTATCTAATGGCCCGAGACGTTCCTGCCGCCGCCATTCTTCTAGAGGACGCTTCTACAAGCACTTACGAAAACCTGCGCAACAGCACTGCTATTCTTCGGGAAAAAGATTTGAACCAGGTAATCGTCGTCACCAATCGTTCTCACGTTTTCCGTTCCTTATATTTAGCCCGCCTTCACGGCCTTGACGCCAGCGGCGCTGCCGCTCCCATGAGTGATCGTCTCGGAGCTACGGTCTATCAATTTGCGCGGGAAAGCGCCGCCGTCCTGTCGCTTATGCAGTATGAACGCTCCCCGTCCCCAACACCTTCTCCAACTCCGCCAGCGACTGGGGCGTCGCCTCAATCCAAAAGCGCTCTTCCGTTGTAATCACGCGGCGGCTGTCTATTAAATGCAGCAAAACACGGCAGGAGCCTCGATGCCGGGAAAATACCTCGCGCAAAGCATCAAAAACAGGCTGGGTTTCCTGCTCCTTGCGCAGTTGCAGCCGCACCTCCTGCGGCTGTTCCCTCAAAAGAGAAATGCGCTCCGCCAGCACTTTTACTCCTTCTTCGCTCACGCTGACCTTCCCCTGCACGATAACCGGCGTATCCGGCACAAGCAACGGCATGGCCTGGTGGAAAACACGGGGGAAGACCACTACTTCCATCTGCCTGGAAAAGTCCTCCAGCGCCACAAAGCACATCATATCCCCGTTGCGGGTACTGATCCGTTTAGCCGCTGCCACCATGCCGCCAATGCGTATCTTTTTCCCATCCGCTGGCTGCGCCTGCAGTTCTTCCAAAGAAGTCAGGCCCGCCAACTGCTGCCGAAACGGTTCCAAAGGATGACCGGTAATGTAAAAGCCGGTTATTTCTTTTTCTAAGGCTATTAATTGCGGCATCGGCAGCTCCGGCAAGTCCGGTAATTCGAGCGAGCAAGTTTCCGCCAGCTCTTCCTCGCCAAACAAGCCCAACTGTCCGCTTTGGGCATCCCGTTGACAGCCGGCCCCCACATCGACCGCCCGATCAAGCACCGCCAGCAGTTGTGAGCGTTTAGCGCCTGTAGAATCAAACGCGCCGCATTTAATCAAGCTTTCCATTACGCGCTTGTTGACAAGACGCATATCTACGCGACTGCAAAAATCCACCAGCGACGCGAACGGCCCTTCTGCCTCTCTAGCGGCCATAACGCTTTCGATAGCTCCTTCGCCGACGTTTTTCACTGCCGACAAGCCAAAACGAATGGCGTCGCCATCAACGCTAAAGCGGCTTTCACTGGCGTTGACATCCGGCGGCAGCACAGAGATGCCCATGCGCCGGCATTCTTCAATATAATGACCGACTTTATCGCTGGCCCCCATAATACTGGTCAAGGTAGCCGCCATAAATTCATGAGGAAAATGCGCCTTCAGATACGCCGTCTGGTACGTAACCAGCGCATACGCGGCGCTATGGGACTTATTAAAGCCGTAATCGGCAAAATGCGACATCAGCTCAAAGACGTCTTTCGCCAAAGAAGTATCAATCCCTTTGGCGGCTGCGCCCTTCAAAAAGTTCTCCTTCTGCGCTTCCAGAACGGAGTGCTTTTTTTTGCCCATGGCGCGCCGCAGCAAGTCCGCCTGTCCCAGGCTGAAGCCCGCCAAGGTGGACGCAATTTGCATAACCTGTTCCTGATACAAAATAACCCCAAAGGTATCTTTTAAGATAGGCTCCAGCCAGGGATGCATATAGGTCACTTCTTTACGCCCGTGACGGCCATTAATAAAATCAGTAACCATGCCGCTGCCTAGAGGACCCGGCCGATAGAGCGCCACCAGAGGGATTAAATCCTCAAAGCGTTCCGGGCGCAATTCCTTTACCAAATTCGTCATGCCGGACGATTCCACCTGAAATACGCCGCCCGTGTCGCCGCTGGCCAGCATGGCGCAAGTTGCGGCATCATCCATGGGAATGGTTTCTAAATCGACTTCAACGCCTCTGTTTTTAGCCGCCAGCTCCAGAGTATCGCCAATTACCGTCAGCGTGCGCAGGCCCAAAAGGTCCATCTTCAATAAGCCGATTTCTTCCACGCGGTCTTTGTCATACTGCGTGGTTAAAAAACCTTCAGAGGAATGCTGCAGCGGCACCAGATGCGTCAAAGGTTCTTTGGCAATCACAAGCCCTGCGGCGTGAGTGGAAGCATGCCGCGGCAGTCCTTCCAGCGCCATAGCCAGATCCAGCAGCTTACGAACGGTCTCTTCGCCTTCATAGGCTTCGCGCAGAGGCGGGCTGGTTTCCAAGGCGCGCTTTAAGGTAATTCCCAGCTCTCCGGGAACCATCTTGGCGATCCGGTCCACTTCGCTATAAGAAAGACTCAACGCTCGCCCAACATCGCGAATGGCCGCCTTCGCCGCCATCGTCCCGAAGGTAATGATCTGGGCCACTCGGTCGCTGCCGTAGCGCCTTGATACATACTCAATGACTTCGCCACGGCGCACATAGCAAAAGTCAATATCAATATCAGGCATGCTGACGCGTTCTGGATTCAAAAACCGTTCAAAAAGCAACCCGTAGCGTAAGGGGTCAATATCGGTAATTCCCAGCAAAAAAGCGACAATGCTGCCTGCGGCGCTGCCGCGACCAGGGCCTACGGCAATTTTCTGCTCCTTGGCGTAGTTAATAAAATCCCAAACAATCAAAAAATAGCTGGAATAACCCATTTGCTTAATAACGCCCAGTTCGTACTGCAAACGCTCCCGAACCTCCGCCGTTTCCTCAGCGTATCTTCTGGGAAGCCGCTCTTCACAAAGTTGGATCAAGTAAGCATCCGCCGTCAGGCCCTCGGGCAGCGGAAACTGTGGCAAATGAAAATGTCCAAAGTCAAAATCCACCTGGCAGCGTTCAGCGATGCGACAAGTATTGGCCAGCGCTTCCGGATAAGAAGTAAAGAGTTCCGCCATTTCCTCGCCGCTCTTTAGGTAGAATTCGTCGCTGGGAAAACGCATCCGCCCTTCTTCATCCACAGTTTTGCCCATCTGAATGCACATAAGCACGTCATGACTTTCGCTGTCTTTTCTTTCTACATAATGCAGATCATTGGTCGCTACCAAAGATATCCCCAGCTTCGCCGCCAAGGCCGCCAAAAGAGGATTGAGCTCCTTTTGCTCCGGCATGCCGTGGTCCTGCAGCTCCATATAAAAATGTTCCGGCCCAAAAAGCTCCAGGTATTCCCGCGCCAGCGACTCGGCTTTTTCCTCCTGCCCTCGCAGCAGCGCCGCTGGGATCTCTCCCGCCAGACAAGCGCTCAACGCGATAATTCCTTCCTTATATTCCGCTAATATTTCATGATCAATGCGCGGTTTATAGTAAAATCCTTCGCAATAGCCTTTAGAAACCAATTCCACTAAATTACGGTAACCGGTTTCGTTTTCCGCCAACAACACCAAATGATAGGCGTATTCACCGTCCACGCTGGCTTTTTCCTGCCGCGAACGCGGCGCCACATAGACTTCGCAGCCAATCACAGGATGAATACCCTGTTTTTTCGCTTCTTTATAGAAATCAACGACTCCGTACATGGTTCCATGATCGGTAATCGCCAAAGACGTCATGCCCAGTTCTTTGGCCCGAGCCACCAAATTTTTAATACGGCTGGCCCCATCAAGCAAGCTATATTCAGTATGCACATGCAAGTGCGTAAACGGTACCTTGGACATAGCAACCTCCCGAAGTTGTTCTTGTCTCATTTTCCTTCAATCATCGTATCTTGTCAAATCGATTCCCTTGACTATTTTTTCAGAAGGATGTACGCTTAATATACCCTACTGGGGTATTGCATCAAGGAGGGCATTATATGCTAAACGAAAAAGAAAAGAAAAATCTCCAGCAACGTTTAAAAAAAGTATCCGGCCAAATTAACGGCATTGATAAAATGATCGACGACAGCCGCTACTGCGTAGACATTCTGCAGCAAATTCTCGCCGCCCGGGCCGCGCTGAACCAGGTCGCCCTGCTCATTTTAGAAAGCCATACCAAAAGCTGCGTGGTCAACGCCATCAAAGCGGATCACGCCGACGAAAGCATCGCTGAATTAATGACCGTACTCAAACAGTTTAATCGTTAAAGGATGTGAGCATATGTCCGCTGAACAGCAAACAACCTTGAAAATTTCCGGCATGTCCTGCGCCGCCTGCGCCAAGCGCATCGAAAAAGGCCTCGCCCGCCTTGACGGCGTTACCCAGGCTCAAGTCAATTTCGCCACCGAAGCCGCCAGTGTCACCTACGACGCCGCCAAAGTCCGCGAAACCCAATTAGCGGAAAAAGTGGCGACCTTGGGCTTCCAGGTGATTCTGGAAAAAGCGGATTTTAAGATATCTGGCATGACCTGCGTCAACTGCGCCGCCCGCATTGAAAAAATGCTGGCCAAAGCCCCTGGCGTTCACTCTGTCCAGGTTAATTTCGCCTCAGAAAAAGCCAGCATTCAATATAATGCCAGCGTCCTTGCCGCATATGACCTGCAGGAAAAAATACGACGCCTTGGCTACGAGGCAACTCCGATCATTGAAAAGGCTTCCTTTGATCAAGAAAAACAGCTGCGTCAAAAGGAACTGCGCACCCAGAAACAGCGTCTCTTTTTTGCAGCGGCCTTATCGCTGCCGCTGCTGCTGGGCATGGTTTTTCATACCCTGCAATGGGAAGCGGCGCACTGGCTGATGAACCCTTATGTGCAGTTGCTTTTGGCCACGCCAGTGCAATTCGGCGCCGGCTGGGCTTTTTATCGCGGCGCTTACCATGCGCTGCGCAGCGGCAGTGCTAATATGGACGTCTTAGTCGTTTTGGGCACCTCCGCCGCCTATTTCTACAGTCTCGCCAACGTGCTGCAAGATCAGCCGCAGCTATATTTCGAGACCTCCGCCGTACTAATTACCCTCATTATTCTGGGTAAATTTCTGGAAGCCACCGCGAAAGGCCGCACCTCTGAAGCCTTAAAAGCCTTGATGGGCCTTCAAGCCAAAACGGCCCATAGGCTTTTGCAAGGAGAAGAAACTGATGTACCGGTCGAAGCCGTCCTGCCTGGGGACGTTCTGCGGGTACGCCCTGGTGAAAAAGTGCCTGTAGACGGCGTGATCTTAGAAGGCGCCTCGGCCTTAAATGAGTCTATGCTGACCGGTGAAAGCCTGCCTGTCGATAAAAAAGCAGGCGACACCGTTATCGGCGGCACCTTAAATACCTTTGGGGCGTTTACGTTTCAGGCCACCAAAATTGGCAAGGATACCATGCTGGCGCAAATCATGCGCATTGTCGAAGAAGCCCAAGGCTCCAAAGCGCCGATACAGCGTTTCGCCGACAAGGTATCCGCTTATTTTGTGCCTGCTGTTTTATTGCTGGCGCTGGCCACCTTTCTAGTCTGGTACTTGATAGTAGCGCCAGGAGACTTCGCCACCGCCTTAACCCATTTTACAGCGGTCCTAGTCATCGCCTGCCCTTGCGCTTTGGGTCTGGCCACGCCTACGTCCATTATGGTCGGCACAGGCATCGGCGCTGAGCGAGGGATTTTAATCCGCAACGCCGAGCATTTGGAAACAGCCCATCGCCTTACGGCTATTGTTCTCGATAAAACCGGCACCCTGACCAAGGGTCTGCCGGAAGTAACCGATATTCTGCCTGTTCCCGGCGTAACGCCGCAAGATTTGCTTCTCCTTGCCGCGCAAGGAGAAAGCAGCTCTGAGCATCCGCTGGCGCAGGCCATCGTCCGCCACGCCCGCACCCAAGAGCTGCCACTGCAATCTCCGGCATCCTTTCGCGCGATTCCCGGTTTTGGCATTGAAGCCGTAACCGTTGAAGGCAAGCAGCTTTTTTTAGGTACGCGCCAATGGCTTCTTGCTCAAAAAATCGATACTGCACCGCTAGAGCAAGTCATGCGCGAACTAGAAGACCAGGGAAAAACCGTAATCTTAGCCGCCCAGGGCGAGCAGCTTCTTGGACTCATCGCGCTGGCGGACACGCTCAAAGAACATTCCGCCGCTACCGTCGCCGCTTTACAGGATATGGGCCTTGAGGTTTGGATGCTCAGCGGCGACAATACCCGCACCGCCAACCATGTAGCCGCCGCTCTCGGCATCAAACATGTCCTGGCGGAAGTTCTGCCGGAAAATAAGGCGGCTGAAGTGGCCAAGCTGCAACAGCTCGGCCATGTCGTTGGCATGGTGGGCGACGGTATTAACGATGCGCCGGCGCTTGCCCGCGCTGACATTGGCTTTGCCATCGGCACCGGTACGGACGTAGCCATGGAAGCGGCGGACATCACTCTTATCAGTGGCGATTTGCACGGTATCATTCAGGCCATACGTCTCAGCCGCGCTACCTTGCGCAACATCAAGCAAAATCTCTTTTGGGCGCTCTTCTACAATTCCATTTGCATTCCCGCTGCCGCCGCCGGCTTTTTATCTCCCATTATGGCTGGGGCCGCTATGTCTTTTAGCTCTATTTCCGTAGTATTGAACGCGCTGCGCCTTAAAAAAAGCAAGTGGTAAACCACCTGCCTCATTCATCTCTTGTTTTTTTATCCCGGCTGCAGCATAATTATAAAGAGAAAGCCTGCCCAAAAGGGAGGCCGCTTATTTTTCTATGAATACGAGGTGTACTATGATCCGTATTGGAATTTTACAACTAACCCAAATGTTGGATGATGCCGTCGAAGGCTTCCAAGAAGGACTCCAGGCCTTGAACGTAAAGGCGGAGTTTATTTATCGCAACGCTGACGGCCAGCCTTCCCGGCTGCCTCAGTTAGCAGCAGAGCTGGCGGCAGCCGACGTAAGCTTGATCTTCGCCTGCACCACTCCGTCCGCCTTGGCGGCGATTGCGCTGCCCGAGGATATCCCTGTCGTCTACACGCCTGTATTTGATCCCGTCAGCGCCGGTCTGGCCGCCTCTCTCGAGAAGCCTGGCGGTAACGCTACCGGTGTTTCCGGCATGGTTTCAGCCGCTGAGAAAATCACTTTTATGCGTCGTTTGCTGCCCAACCTAGCTCGTCTGGGCATTTTATTCCACGCTCACGATGCTAACGCGCAGTTGGAAATGAAGCATTTCCGCCAGGCAGCATCCGCTGCAGACCTGTGCTGCGTAGAAATTCCTCTGGAAAAAGCCGAAGATATCTCTTCCTTGCCGCAGCTGCTGCCGGAAGATTTGGACGCGATCTTTTTACCCATCGGCAAGGCCCTTGAGGATAATTTCGCCTCCATTGTCTACTACACCGATACGTTAGCTTTGCCTATTGTCGCTTCCCATGCCCCCAACGTTCCTGCCGGCGCTTTAGGCGCTCTTGTTGCGGACCACCGCCAACTAGGAAAAGCCTGCGCTGCCAAAGCCGCTGCCATTCTCGCCGGAACTCCGGCTGGCAGCATTCCTGTAGATATCGTGAAAGAACCTCATGTTTTGTTAAATTCCTTTGCCGCCCTAAATCTTGGCGTGGATCTCGCAGCCGACCTACAGGCGGAAGCGCGGGAAATTTTCGAATAAACTCAACCTCCTTGGGGTGAGATTGTTGAAAGATATGGAGAGATGAAAAAGATGGAACTGACTCGTCAAAGCGTGGAAATTCTTGCCCCCGTCGGCAACTGGGACGTACTGGAGGCCGCCATCGGCGCCGGAGCGGATGCCGTATATCTCGGAGGCAAGCGCTTCAATATGCGTATGCATCGCACCGACACCAATTTCGATGATGAAAAGCTGGCCCGGGCCATTGCCTACGCCCATGAACGAAAGGTCAAACTATACGTAACTGTAAACAATTTAATCAGCGACCGGGAAATGCCGGGCATGCGCCAATACCTGGAACTATTGCAAAAACTGCAGCCTGACGCCCTGATTGTACAAGACCTCTCCATTCTGCAGTTGGCCAAGGAAACCGGTTTTACGGTTCCCTTGCACGCCTCTGTCATGATGAATACCCATAACGAGCATGCCGTACGACAATTGCAAGCTTACGGCCTCACCCGCGTGGTTACCAACCGGGAAATGACGCTGGATCAGCTGCGTCTTCTTAAAGAACGCACAGGCATTGAAATTGAGTACTTCATTCACGGGGACATGTGCATCGCCCAAAGCGGTCAATGCATTCACTCCGGCGTACTCTTCGGGCAAAGTTCCAACCGCGGCCGCTGCCTCAAGCCCTGCCGCTGGCCTTATCAGCTAGTCGACGCCCAAAGCGGGGACGTATTGGAGTCCGGCGAACAGGGACCTTACAAGCTAGCCTTAAAAGATATGTGCCTATATAATCACCTGCCGGAACTCATCCAAGCCGGCGTTTGCTCCTTTAAAATTGAAGGGCGCATGCGTACCGCCGACTTTGTGAGCAACATCGTCCATCTCTACAGCAGCGCAATTGATCGTTATTTTGACGATCCCACAGGCTATTACTTAACCGAAAAAGAGTGGCAGGAAATGCAGGAAAACCGTTCCCGCGACCTTTCCACCTGCTATTCCTTCGGCAACCCCGGCGCCGCCGCCATCGGCTACACAGGCGAACGGGAGCCGCGTTTTTTCAGTCAAGCCGTTGTGGAACCAGGCCTTGATACGCCGGTAGCTTTGCCAAAACAGCAAATGGCCGCTGATTTTCCTCATCAACCTACGCTGTCCGTGCGCGTAGCCGACCGCGCCGCTGCGTCAGAAGCTTTGGAAAACGGCGCCAACACCTTGTATGTAGGCGGTGAAAGCTTCCTGCCACACCGTCCTTGGACGAAAGAAAATTTAAAAGCCCTGGCCCAAGAAGCGCATGCGGCAAACGCTAAAGTGGTTGTTGCAGCCCCCCGTATTACCTTGGAACGAGAGTGCAGTGAATGGTCTCATTTGTTCAAACAGGCCGCGGAGTTAGGCCTTGACGGCCTGATGGTCAGCAGCATCGGCATGCTTCGTTTGGCGAACGAGCACGCTTCCTTGCCGATCTATGGCGATCTTTCTTTGAATCTGTTTAACGGCGTTACCGCCAAGTGGCTGCAAGACAACGGCCTACGCCAAGGAACCGTCTCCGCGGAAGCCACTTGTGAACAGATTTGGGATCTTTGCCAGCACACCCCCTTGCCGCTGGAAATGATTATCCACGGACCTTTGGAAGCTATGGTCATGGACCACCATTTGCCGGAAGCCATTCTTGGCCTGGAAAAAGCAGACGTTGACCGCTCCTACGGACTGCTGGACACCGCCGGCCAGATTCACCCCATTGCCATCGATCAGTATGAGCGCAATCATGTTCTCTTCGCTAAAGATCTTTGCCTGCTCTCCTTCCTGCCTGCTCTGACCTCCGTCGGCAGCTATCGTATTGAAGGCCAGCATTACGCCCCAGCTTTAGTGGGACAAATCACCAAAGCGTACCGCAAAGAACTCGACGAACTAGCCGCTAAAAAAGACGCTTACGCCTTCTCCGCTGACGCTTTAACCGCTCTGAGCGAAGCCAGCCCCCGACCCTTGGGCATTGGCGCTTTCCGTTACCGCATTTCCCGGTAAAGTCAGAGGAACGAGTCTTTAAACAAGAGTAAAGGGAGTAATCGGAGGGCACGAATGAGGGTTGTGAAAGATATATAACCAAAGAAGCCGGCCCGTTTACGGGTCGGCTGCCGTACATAAACCCACGGCTTTCATGAGAGCGCCGAATCAAGGCCGTTTTAGCGTGAGCTGCGAATAAAGTAGTGGTTCCTTAAAAGAAAGGTGGTTATTTTATGAGTCAGTTCATCGGTCCTGAGGAGATTCTTCGCAAGAAGAAAGAATATATGATTCCCTGTGTCTACCATTTTTTCCAGGAGCCCATGCAGCTGGTACGTGGCAGCATGCAGCATCTTTATGACCAAAACGGTAAAGAATACTTGGATTGTTTTGCCGGAGTCTCTGTTGTTAACTGCGGCCACTGCAATCCGGACATCACCAAAGAAATCTGCAAGCAGGTGGAAACGCTCCAGCATACCTGTACCATTTATCTTACCGAGCCTATTGTCAATTTAGCGGAGTCCTTGGCGCAAGTAACGCCTGGGGAATTGCAAAAGACTTTCTTTTGTTCCTCCGGCACGGAAGCCAATGAAGGCGCCGCTCTGTTGGCAACCCTACATACAAAACACCATGAATTCATCGCCCTGCGGCAAGGCCTTCACGGCCGCACAAAGCTGACCATGAGTCTTACCGGCATCGGCATGTGGCGTACTGATCCTTCCCCTGTGGGGGGCATCCATTTTGCGCCTAACGCCTATTGCTACCGCTGTCCTTTAGGCAAGCGCCATCCCGAATGCAATCTGGCCTGCGCTGACGAGATAGAAAATGTCATCAAGTTTTCCACGTCCGGACAAGTCGCCGCCTTCTTCGCCGAACCCATCCAGGGCAACGGCGGCATCATCACGCCGCCTGCCGGATATTTCCAGCGCGTTAAGGAAATTCTGGACCATTACGGCATTCTTCTTGTCATGGATGAAGTGCAAACCGGTTTTGGCCGCACTGGCAAATGGTTTGCCTGCGAGCACTATGGCATTAATCCGGATATTATGACCATGGCGAAAGCGCTGGGCAACGGCACTCCTGTGGGAGCCTTCACTGCTACCGCCGCTGTCGCCGACAGCTATACCCGCCCCGGCGCCTCCACGCTAGGAGGCAATCCCGTGACTGCCACGGCTTCGTTGGCTACCTTGCGCTATCTCAAGGAGCACAACCTTCCTGAACGCGCCGCCAAGCTTGGCACTTACCTAAAAAAAGGACTCCAAGAGCTGCAGCAGCGCCATCCCGCCATCGGCGATGTACGCGGCTTGGGCTTGATGCTGGGCGCAGAAATCATCCTGCCTGACGGCTCTGCCGCCAGCGACTGGGTGGACGCTATTTTAGAGGACCTCAAAAACAAAGGCTTCTTGGTTGGCAAAAACGGCCCGGGCCGCAATGTACTGGCCTTCCAGCCCCCTCTGGTTATCGAAGAAAGCGACCTCGCCCGACTTCTCGACGCCCTGGACGACTCGCTAGGGAAAATCTGCCGCTGAGGACAGGAACGGGACGCAGAGTAACTGAGAGAAGCCAGAGTAAACCAGAGAAAGACATGAAATATAATATAATTTCTGGTATATAAAAGATTTCTATGTAAAAAGCCCGCTTGGACCATGCGCAACGCAGCGTCCAGGCGGGCTTTTACTATTTACTTTTAGGAGTACCAATGTCCATGCTGATATCCAAGGCCTGCACACTGTGCGTCAAAGCTCCTGCTGAGATAAAATCCACCCCGGTTGCCGCTACTGCCGCCAAGCGCTCTTCACTCAAACCGCCAGAGGCTTCTAAGATCGCCCTGCCCTTAGCCAGACGCACCGCTTCAATCATCATTGCATCTCCCATATTATCGAGCATAATAATGTCCGCACCGGCGCTCAAAGCCTCGTCCAGGCCTGCCAGATCTTCCACTTCCACCTCCACTTTCAAGGTATGTGGAGCTCCCGCCTTAGCCAAACGCACTGCTTTGGCAACACCACCGGCGATTTTGATATGATTGTCTTTAATCAGCACCCCGTCAAATAACCCCATTCGGTGATTGGCCCCACCACCAAGACGCACCGCCTGTTTTTGCAGTTGGCGCAATCCTGGCAGCGTTTTTCTCGTATCCGTCAAGCGCGCCTTTGTCCCATGCAGAAGTTTCTGCCACCGCGCTGTTTTTGTCGCAATGCCGCTCAAATGCTGCAACAGGTTAAGCGCCAGCCTCTCACCGCTCAGTAAAGCCCGAGCGCTCCCTGAAATTTCCGCCAACAACGCACCTGCCTGCACCTCCTCGCCATCGGACACTAAACACCGGAACTGCACTTCCGGATCCAGCAAACGAAAAACTTCTGCTGCCGCTTCCAAACCGGCAATTACCCCCGACTCTTTCGCATGAATAATGGCGGTTACCTGCTGTCCGGCAACCAAGAGTTCCGAAGTTATATCACCACTGCCCAAATCTTCTTCCAGCCACACCTGCAGCATACTTCTCAATTGCAATTTTTGCATATTTTCCCTCCTTTGCGACGCCACTTCACAACCTGGTGCTTTCCTACAGCTTTTTTCTCCTCAAAATCCAAGCGATAATGACAGCCTCGGCTTTCCTTACGCCACAGGGCGGCTTGCACCACTAGGCGGCCAAGGGTAAAGAGATTGCAAGTTTCTGCATCTTCCACAGTTAACGGCTCTGCTGCATCCAAACTAACGGCATTGCTCATAAACCACTGCAAGCCTGAAGAAAGTGAGCTTTTTTCTCGTTCCACGCCGGCATGGCTTTCCATACACGCGCTGATTTGCTCTCTCCAGACCAGGGAGTCTGCCAGTGCAGGCCGCTCCTGCCGATACGCAAGAGCGGCCCTAACGATAGGACGCCGTGCTTCCCAGGCGGCCGCGGCCGCCACGCGGCCGCCCAAGACGATCCCTTCCAGCAGCGAATTACTGGCTAAGCGATTGGCGCCGTGCAACCCGCTGCAAGCTGCTTCGCCGCAGGCATATAGTCCAGGCAGGCTCGTCTTGCCCTGCAAATCAATGCGAATCCCACCCATCCAGTAATGCGCCGCCGGTGCAACCGGCAAGGACTCTTGGCAAGGATCCAATCCTAAGCGACGACAAGCCGCATAAATACCAGGAAATCGAACCGAAAAACCACTTACTTGCGTCGTGTCCAAAACTACATCCTGCTTTTTCTTGCAACGGCGATAAATGGCTCGCGCCACAATATCCCGCGGGGCCAGCTCGCCCAAAGCATGCTCTTGCAGCATAAACCGGTCCCTTTTGCCATCAAGGAGCGGCGCCCCTTCACCACGTACCGCTTCTGAGATGAGAAAGGACGGCAGCCCCGGAACCGCAAGCGCCGTGGGATGAAACTGCATGAACTCCAAATCCTTCAAACACACACCTGCTCGATAGGCCATCGCCACGCCGTCTCCGGTAGCTCCTTCAGGATTGGTAGTATACCGGTAAAGCTGCCCTGCGCCGCCGGTTGCTAAAATAGTCACTCCTGCGGCCACCGTCAGCATTTCGCCCATTGGGCCTGCTTGTGCTAAAACACCGCGGCAACGCCCGTCAGTCACCAATAAATCAAGAGCCATGCACTGTGTGCGTACCTGAATGAGCGGCTCTTTCTGCACACGCTGCCACAAAGCTCGCACAATGCCAGCCCCTGTAGCATCTCCATCAATGTGCATAATCCGGTGACGCCGATGCCCGCCTTCCCGCCCCAGACGCCAGCCATTCTGGTTGGCATCAAAAGCAACCCCGGCCGCAGCTAACGCCGCAATCGCTTCCGGCCCCTGGTCCGTCACTAACTGGGCCACTGTTTTATTGCACAAATCGCCGCCAGCCGCCAAGGTGTCTTGATTATGCAGTTCCGGAAAATCGTCTGCCCCCACAGCAGCCGCAATGCCTCCCTGTGCATGATGACTGTTGCTGTCAGTTACTTCCCCTTTAGCCATAAGCATGACCCGACAACCGCTGCGGGCCAGCTTCAATGCCGTCCAAAGTCCTGCTACGCCAGCCCCTACGATCAGGCAAGGAGTTTTCAGACAGTCAAGCTGTGTCGTGTCAAAATTCCGCAAATAACGTCTGTTCATCTCAGCTCAACTCCAACATACGCTGCAAGCTCTGCAGCGCCAGCTGACGCACTGCAGGAGTTACCGCTACCGCGGGCTTCATATTTTTCAAAGCCGCCCGCACAGAACGCAGCGAGGTCTTTTTCATATTAGGGCAAAAAAGCTTAGACGTAGCTAAATAAAACTTTTTTTCTGGGCACGCTTGCTGCAGGCGGTGCAGCACCCCTTCTTCGGTCACAATCAAAAATTCTTCCGCCGTGCTGTTTTCTGCAAAACGAATCATGCCTGCCGTACTTGTTATCTGGTCAGCTGCCGCCAGCACCTCTGGGCGGCATTCCGGATGTGCCAACACCAATGCCTGGGGATATGCCTTTTTCGCCGCCTGCAGATCGCCCATGCGCACTTTTGCATGGGTGTTGCACCAGCCTGGCCACAATTCAAGTTCGCGTCCTGTCTGCGCCGCGACATATGCACCCAAGTTACGATCTGGTAAAAACAAAACTTTCTCTTCTTTGGGCAAAGAAGCAACTACCTGCACCGCATTAGCCGAAGTACAGCACACATCGCTCAGCGCCTTCACCACAGCCGAAGTATTGACATAGGCAACCACCTTCGCCTGCGGATGCGCTTCTTTCCATTGAACCAGTTGTTCCTCTCCAACCATGTCCGCCATCGGGCAGCCTGCGCTCGATTCAGGCAAAAGCACCGTTTTCTCCGGTGCTAATAAGGCGGCGCTCTCCGCCATAAAATGCACACCACAAAGGACAATAACCTCCGCCTCGGTCCTAGCGGCAGCCTTGGCCAATTCCAGTGAGTCGCCAACTATATCAGCTACATCCTGCACTTCCGGCCATTGATAATAGTGCGCTAAAATGATTGCCTGCCTCTGTTTTTTCAGGTCCTGGATTTCTTGAACTATAGCCTCCATTTTTTTGCCCTTCCTTCATTTCCTTTATGTCTTGTCACTTGTCTTGTCATTGTTTCTTATTATAAAAGCTTGCTTTCCAAGAAGCAAGCTTTTATAATTTATTGGTTTTCTCTGTGTTCTGTTACGCCAGTTTTCTTGTTCGTCCTCTTTTCCTATATCAGCAGGTTTTAAGATACAAACAGCGAATTACTCCAACAAGAACTGACTACAAAGGAGGTCCCCTGATGAAACAAGCCTGCTTTGCTTTTTTACTGCTTGCCTGTCTGAGCGTATTCCCTGCAACGAAGGCCGACGCTTTCTTTCAAGTCGTTCCTCAAGCTTTCGCCGAAACCCCAAAAGGCAGCGCTTTCATCCCTCAGCTGCAGCGAACCCAGCGGCCTAAGCTGGAATTTCAAATCAACCAATTGCTGCTGCTGGAAGTACAAAAAGACTGGGAAGAGTATCAGTTGGAAATCCACCGCATGACCGCCGACGGCCAGCTTCCTTTGGAATACAACCAACGCAGCCATTTTTTCTCGGAATACTATGTAGCCTATAATGGCGCCGATTTACTTAGCCTTACCCAAAAAAGCTACGCAATTTTTGACGCTTCTCCTGACCTGGTTAAGTTTCATACCATGACCTTGCGCTATCAAAACGGGCAGGTTTTAGAATTAAAAGATTTATTTATTCCCCAAGCCGCCTATCGTGACCGTCTCGAACAATGGATTCGGGACGACATTAACCGACGCAGCGGCTCGCACTGGGACTTCCGGGGAATAACCAATCAAAAGTCTTTCTACTTGACCCCCGAAGGGCTTGTGCTTTACTACGAACCTTGTGAAATCAGTCCTGCCAGCGATGGCATCCTGCGTTTTGTCGTCCCCTTCGACGCCCTCAAGGACATCTTGGTTCCCGAACTGGCCTTGGACAATTAATGTTTTAGATTTCTTCCCAGCCAAGAACTTCCGTAATTCCTAGTCCAGAGGCCTCTGAGAGCAGAATTTGATTGCCAGCGTAGGAGACGCCGCCCACTACCGGCTCTTCCGCCAGCAGCACCGCCGCATCCAAATCGGCCCTGGTAATGTTCTTTCTCGCGGCAGCCAAGCTGGCCGCAGCAGTAATGCCTACATTGCTTTCCAGCATGCAGCTCATCATGCACTCTACGCCCATGGTTTCGGCCAAATTAAGAATTTTTACGGCATTATAAATGCCGCCGGCTTTCATCAGCTTAATGCTGATCAGATCGCAAGCCCGCATAGACAATAGCTGAAACACCTCGACCGGGCCAAAAGCCGCTTCGTCCGCCATAATGTTGGTTTCTACATTTTCAGTAACATATTTAAGCCCCGCAAAATCGTACGCCGCCACTGGCTGCTCAACAAGTTCAATATCCAAGCCCTTATCCTCAAAGCAGCGAATGGTCCTCACCGCTTCTTTGGCTTTCCAACCTTGGTTTGCATCCAGGCGCAGACGAATATCGCTCCCCACAGCCTGACGAATGGCTTGGACTCGCTTCAAATCCAGCGCCGCATCGGTACCTACCTTGATTTTCAGTTCTCGATATCCTGCGGCAACGGCAGCCAGAGAGTCTTCCACCATCTCTTCCGGCGCATTAACGCTGATTGTCAGATCCGTCTGCAGGCTTTGACGATATCCTCCTAGAAAGCGCTGCAGCGGCATGCCATAACGTTTGCAGAACAAATCATGCACAGCGATGTCCATAGCGGCTTTCGCCGAATAGTTATGATGCAGCGCGCCTTGAATTGTCGTCATAATTCCTTCGAGATTCTCTACATCCATACCCAGCAATTTAGGAGCTAATACTTCCTGAATTGCCGCCGCAACCGACTGTTGGCCGTCTCCGGTGATTACCAGCGTCGGCGGCGCATTGCCAAAGCCAACTTCGCCAGTATCCGCTACAACCTGCACGATAATATCCTCGGCAAAAAACACTTCTCGCAAAGCGGTTTTAAAAGGCTTTTTTAAAGGAATACGCACTTTTCCTAAACGAATGTGTTGAATTTTCAATTTTATATCCTCCTTAAAAAGCCGGCATGTTCTCTTTTGACGAGTACTTGCCGGCTTTTTTCAATCCCGCTCTACTTCATAACCCCGTGCGGTTAAATCTTCCAAAATACTTTGGCAGTGCGCTTCATCTCTTGTTTCCAAGCTGATCTCCACCACCGCTTGTCCTAAAGGCAGACAGCGCTCGGCACGATCATGAAATACTTGCATGACATTACCATGCAGCTGCGCAATGCGATCCAGCAAACGGCTCAGCTCTCCTGGCCGATCAGCAATACGAGTCAAAATTTTCACTCGCCTTCCCGACTTAACGAGACCATGCTCAATAATCTGAGAAATAAAATTCACATCAATATTGCCGCCGGAAAGGACAGCAGCAACCTTTCCTTTGCAGGACAGCTTCTGAAACAGCAGCGCGGCTAACGAAGTGGCCCCGGCGCCTTCCACCATCAACTTGGAGCGCTCCAGCAACAGTAAAATTGTTTCCGCAATCTCTTCGTCTTCTACGATAACCACGTCGTCTACATACTTTTGAACAATATCATAGGTTAAATCGCCTGGCTGCTTCACGGCAATACCGTCAGCAATAGTTACAGCACAATCGGTGGTCTGATAGCAGCCGGCCCTTTTCGACAAATGCATAGCCGGCGCGCCAGCGGCCTGGACGCCATACACCTTGACATGAGGCGCCACCTGCTTCACGGCCAGGGCGATACCGGAAATAAGCCCGCCGCCGCCCACAGGCACCACAATAGCCTCCAAGTCCTGCAAATCCTCCAGAATTTCCAGACCGATCGTGCCCTGCCCAGCCATCACGCAAGGATCATTGAACGCATGCACAAATACCAGCCCGCGCTCTCGCTGCAGGCGGCAAGCATGCTCATAGGATTCGTCATAGGTGGCTCCAGCCAATACGACTTCCGCGCCATAGCCTTTAGTCGCTACCACTTTTGCTAATGGCGCATGCTCCGGCATGACAATGACCGATGGAATACCGGCCTGAGCCGCCGCATAGGCTACCCCTTGCGCATGATTGCCGGCGGAAGCCGCAATCACGCCGCAAGCGCGTTCCTCTGGAGTGAGAGTCTGAATTTTATTATAAGCGCCGCGAATTTTAAAAGAGCCTGTTTTCTGGAGGTTTTCCAGTTTCAAATACGTTTCGCAGCCTGTAATGGAACTGAAAGTATGACTATGGTCCAGCAACGTCCGGTGAATGACGCCTTTAAGACGTCTAGCAGCCGTATAGACTTCCGGCAGCGTCAACACCGCTTTTCTTTCTTCAAGGCTTCGGCTCATGGCTTCACAAGAGCAATCGCTTCAATTTCTACCAGCACATCTTTCGGCAGCCGCGCTATTTCCACGCAGGAACGAGCTGGAGCTTCGCTGGCAAATACTTTAGCATACTCTTCATTAAAAGCTTGAAAATCCTGAAGATCCTTTAAAAACACCGTCGTCTTAACAACCGCTTGCACCGTAGTACCCGCTTCCGCTAAAACAGCCTGTATATTCTTCAAAACTTGGCGGGCCTGTGTGCGCACATCGGTTCCCGCAACTTCTCCTGTTGCCGGGTCCACCGGAATCTGTCCAGACAAAAACAGCCACTCTCCGGCGCGAATTGCCTGAGAATAGGGTCCAATCGCCGCGGGCGCTTGTGAGGTAAATACAACTTGTTTCATAAGAAAACCGCCTTTCATGCACTATTTTAGAGAATGAGATTGAACAAGAGTAAGGGGAGTAGAGGGAGGGCTCGAATGAGGGTTACGGCAAACTAGTAAAAAAACCTCCCCTATTGGGGAGGTTTCGTACCCGTTTTTTAAGCGTGCTTGCCATAAGCAGGAACGGAATATCCGCCAAAAAGCTGCTTTTCAATCTCTACTTGTCGCGGTGCATAAATAATGAGTCGCTCTTCTACCACAAGCGATCCCGACTCGCACACAGCACAAACGCCTTCTAGAAAATCAGCCATAGAACGCTGTTCCTCAGCGGTTAAGCATGAAAAATTAACAATTAATCCTTTACCCTGCAACAAGAGATCTGCATAGGAGCAGACATTTTCATAGGCCCTCGGGACTACGACGGTAATGGAAAACTCCTCCCCCCGTCTGGCAGCGCCTTCATGCACAGTCAGTTGAGGTGGATTTTTGCTTTGTCGCACAGGTGCTGCAGCAATTTCTTCCTCTTCCTCCAAAGGCATTAAAAAATTGGTCAGCTTTTCCATTAAGCTTGCCGCCATGGGGCATTCCTCCTTTTGCAGATACTGTCACTTCTTTATGCTAATTCGAGCCAAATTCCGCAATTCCTGCAGGCGTCAGAAAATTTTTATCCTTTTTTCGACCGCGCCCGCGCCGAGCGATCCAAGATAGACTTACGCAAACGAATGCTTTTAGGCGTAACTTCTACTAACTCGTCATCGTTAATATACTCCAGCGCCTGCTCCAAGCTGTGAATGCGGGGCGAAGTCAGACGAATAGCTTCATCCGCCGAGCTGGAACGCATATTGGTTACATGCTTTTTCTTGCAGGGATTCACATCCATATCCTGCTCCCGGGCATTCTCGCCGACAATCTGACCCGTATAGACTTCTTGTCCAGGAACGATGAACATGACGCCGCGATCCTGCACGCTGTAAATGCCGTAGCCGGTGGTTTCGCCAGGTTCAAACGCCACCAGAGCGCCGCGCGTACGGCCCTGGATATCTCCTTTGTAGGGGGCGTAGCCATGGAATACATGGTTCATGATACCGTTGCCCTTCGTGCTTGTCAGCAGTTCATTACGGAAGCCAATCAAGCCGCGCGCGGGAATAACAAATTCCATGCGCAGATAACCGGAAATCTCGCCCATATTGATGAGTTCGGCTTTACGGGTGCCCAGTTTTTCCATAACCGCGCCCATAAAGTCCTGCGGCACATCTACTGTTAAAAGCTCCATCGGCTCGCAACGCTGTCCCTGGATGGTCTTATAAATAACTTCTGGCTTGCCTACGTGAAACTCAAAACCTTCCCGACGCATAGTCTCAATGAGAATAGACAAATGCAATTCGCCGCGTCCCGATACCTTGAAGCTGTCTGCACTATCAGTCTCATCTACACGCAAGCTGACGTTGGTCTCCACTTCCCGGAAAAGACGGTCACGCAAATGACGCGAGGTAACAAAATCGCCTTCACGTCCGGCAAAAGGACTGGTATTGACGCTGAAGAGCATGGAAAGAGTGGGCTCGTCAATGGCAATAGTCGGCAATGCTTCCGGATTTTCCGTATCGGCGATGGTATCGCCAATATTGACGTCATCCAAACCGGTAACGGCAATAATATCGCCCATAGCCGCCTCTTCCACTTCCCGGCGTTTGAGGCCTTCATAGCCGTATAGACGACCAATGCGCCCTTTGCGCTGGTTTTCGCCATCCAAAACCGTTACGTTCTGGCCGTTCTTGATACGTCCGCGTACAACGCGCCCGATCGCAATACGTCCTACATATTCATCATAATCCAGAGTCGTTACCATAACCTGCAAGGGGCCGTCAATCTCGCCTTTAGGCGCCGGAATGTTTTCAATAAGCAGCTTGAACAAGGGCTCCAAATTGGAACTCTCGTCCGCCATGTTCAATTTGGCGATGCCATCCCGAGCCGTAGCATAGACAACCGGGAAATCAAGCTGATCATCGTCGGCATCTAGTTCCATGAACAATTCCAAAACTTCATCTTCTACGTCATCAACGCGCTGGTCAGGACGGTCAATTTTGTTAATGACCACAATGGGCTTCAGCTTCTGTTCCAAGGCCTTGCGCAAAACATATTTGGTCTGCGGCATAGGGCCTTCAAAAGCGTCTACCAAAAGCAGCACACCGTCCACCATGTTCAGTACGCGTTCTACTTCGCCGCCGAAATCGGCATGGCCAGGAGTGTCTACAATGTTGATTTTTACGCCGCTATGCAGCACAGCTGTATTTTTAGACAAAATGGTAATGCCGCGTTCCCGCTCCAGATCATTGGAGTCCATGACCCGCTCCGCTACCTGCTCGTTAGTGCGAAAAACACCGCTCTGCCGCAGCATAGCATCCACCAATGTAGTTTTACCGTGGTCAACGTGAGCAATAATAGCCACGTTGCGAATATCTGTTCTTTCCATAGTTCCTCCTCATAGGACGTTCTCAGACGTCATTAAACATTTTTTTGAAGTAAGCAGAAATTTTGCTAAGCCGCCGCAGCATTTCGTTGGCTTTGCTTGGTTGGGTAGCCACCACTTTGGCAATGCGGCGACGCATCGCCCGGTAGTCCCCCTCCATTTGATCTAAATACTCGTCCAGTTGGCGCATGGCCGGATCCAGCACCACCACGTCGGACTCGACGATTTCCCATTCGCGTCCCTTTAAAAGAGCCGCATCGGCAAAACGGGGAATATATACAGGCCACCCCAACTGAGACTGAATCCGCTCGCTGAAGGGCTCGGACATTTCAATTTCTCCGTGGACCAGAAAGATACAGGCAGGCTTCTCTTTAAAAGCGCTCAGCCAAGTCATCATCTGTTCTTGGTCCGCATGGGCTGAAAAGCCTTCTAAATTATGAATTTGCGCCTTGACGGTAATTTCCTCGCCCATCATGCGCACCCGTTTAGCGCCATCTACTAACCGACGCCCCACGCTGCCCTGGGCCTGATAGCCCACAAAAAGCACGCTGGACTCTGGCCGCCACAAATTGTGCTTGAGATGGTGCAAAATGCGTCCGGCGTCAGCCATGCCGCTGGCGGAAATAATGATTTTCGGCTGCAAATCCTCGTTTAAAGCCTTGGACTCGTCCGCAGTATGCACAAAACGCAGCTGCGGCAGTTCTAGCAGCTTGCCGCCGCGCATAAGAGATTTTGTCTCTTCATCAAAATCCTGGATATTGTTAAAGAAAATATTCGTTGCTGAAATGGCCAATGGACTATCGATGACCACAGGAATCTCTGGAATGCGCCCCGCCTTCCAAAGTTTGTAGAAGTGATACAGCAGCGTCTGGGTGCGGCCGACGGCAAAGGCCGGGATAATGATATTGCCGCCGCGTTCTACCGTTTCATTGACTATCTCTGCCAGACGGCTTTCCTTGTCGTACTGTTCGTGATTGCGGTTGCCATAGGTAGACTCGCTGATGATGTAATCCGCAGTCTCAATAATCGCCGGATCGCGAATAATCGGCTGCTCCGGCTGTCCTAGGTCACCCGTAAAGAGAAGCTTTTCCGTCTTCCCGTTCTCTTCGCCCCAAATCTCCAGCACCGACGACCCCAAGATATGTCCGGCTTCTTGAAAACGCACCCGCAGACCAGGAACCGGAAGCAAATCCTCAGCGTAAGGCACAGAGCGAAATTGCTGCAGACATTGAAAAGCATCGTCCACTGTATAAAGCGGCTGGATTTCCGCCATACCCGAACGTTTTCCTTTTCTCGTCGTCAGCTCCGCATCTGATTCCTGAATATGAGCGCTGTCAGGAAGCATGATCCGACATAACTCGTTCGTCACTTTTGTGCTGTAAATAGGACCTTTAAAGCCTTCTTTGCACAATTTCGGCAATAATCCGCTGTGGTCAATGTGCGCATGAGTCAGCAGCACGCAATCAATGCTGCCTGGTTCTACGGCAAAAGGCCTGCGGTTCAATGCCGCAATCGCCTTGCCCCCCTGGAACATGCCGCAATCCACCAAAACACGGCTATTGCCAATTTCCAAAAGATAGCTGGAGCCAGTTACCATTCTGGCGGCTCCCAGAAACGTCAAACGCATATAAGCACGTCTCCTCTCGACCTGAGTTTCATTCTCCCAGTACTAAAACGTCGAACACAGAGCCACGTAGGTTTCGAAAACCGACATTTTTGCGCCGGCTTCGTAAGTCCCCGCCTGCTCTGTGTCATGCTTTATTCCCTGCCGCTTTCAAGATTCCCCAAGAATGCGCACTTCCGGCTGCAACGATACGCCAAACTGCTGCTGCACCTGCCGCTGCACCTCGGAGATCAACGCTAAGACATCCTGCGCCGTAGCGCCGCCGGCATTGACAATAAAACCGGCATGTTTTTGCGACACTTCGGCTCCGCCCACACGCAATCCTTTCAGACCGCTTTGTTCAATCAACGTGCCGGCAAAATGTCCCGGCGGACGCTTAAACGTACTGCCGGCGCTCGGCAGTTCCAACGGCTGCTTGCTTTCCCGCCGTTGAGTCAGCTCCTGCATACGAGCCTCAATCTCGCTGCTCTCGCCTACTTCCAACAGCAGTTCCACTTCGCACACAATATGTCCATTGTCTTGAAAAATACTGTGCCGATACGAAAACTCTAATTCTTCACGAGAAAACCGGCGCACTATCCCTGTAGGAGAAACGGCGGTAACCGCGTCAACCACACAACTCATCTCTCCTTGGTACGCTCCGGCATTCATAAAGACGGCACCGCCAATGCTGCCCGGAATACCTACGGCAAATTCCATGCCGCCCAAGCCCTGGGCGGCCGCAAATCCCGATACTTCACTCAAAAGCGAGCCTGCCCCGGCAAAGATACGATTGTCTTCCCGGCGCAAGGAGCTTAAAAAATCGCCTAATTTAATCACCGCGCCGCGTATGCCCCGGTCCAATACCAGCACATTAGAGCCATTGCCCAAAATGGTAACAGGCACGTCCTGATGCGCATGCAGCACCTGCATCGCCGCCGCCAGTTCTCCCATGCTGCCAGGCTGTATGAAAATATCCGCCGGGCCGCCGATAGCAAAGGTTGTATGCTGCGACAACGGTTCTTCCGCCAATAAACGCCCCACATGAATCACACGCTGCAGTTTCTGAAATACGCTTTGCATCTGCTCTATCATAAACCTTTTAGCCTACTCCCTTCAAAATTCTCCCTTATTATAGCACGGCTGAGTATTTTTCGGAAAGCATCAGGCCAGGATCGTATAACCCCGCCTTGCGCGTCCACTAAAAACAATTTGCTAAGCGCTGATATTCGTCTCGCATCTGCAACGCATCCAACGCCTGCGTACCCGCAGATTCACAGATAATCCGCGGCGTGTAGCCGCCTCGCACACAACATTCCAACAAAGGTTCGTGAGGAGGCCCAAAGGAATCTGCAAATGTCCAATGCCGTTTTTCTCCAGCGCCAGTAAACTCAATCTTGCTGAAATGAATATGCAATTGTCGGGAAGCCTCCGCTCCCAAGGCTTTTTCCACAGCCGCAAAAACCGCTTCATATTCCTGCCTGGTATAGAAAGCGCCTCCCGCCACCGCATGCAAATGGCCAAAATCTACAGCTGGCCGCAGCCACTGCGGCGCTAAGAGGCAAAAATCAAGAACTTCCGCCAGCGTACCCAGTTGATTTTTCTTGCCCATCGTTTCCGGACACAGCCAGACACCCTCCAGCAAGCCTTCTTCGCCGCATTGCTTCAACACGCGCAAAAAAGCCTTTTGCGCTCTCTCCAACGCGACAGCGCGCTCTTTCTTGCCAGCGCCGCCGATGTGAAAGACCACCCGATCCGCCCCTAACCAATGGGCTACGCGCAATGACTTGCGAAAATGTTCCCGTGTATTATGCACTACAGTCTCATCTTCCGCCGCCAGGCTAATATAGTAAGGCGCATGAACACTCAGCGCTACCTGATGTTCTTTAGCGGCTTCACCGATTTTGCGCGCTGTTTCTTCTTTGACCGAAGCGCCCCGGCTGCACTGATACTCATAGGCATTTAGACCCTGCGCCGCCAGCCACGCAGGCATGGCCGCACTTGCTTTGCCTCCTGCTTCATAAAAAGCGTCGGGATTACCGGCTGAACCAAACCAAGGCTGTCTTCTTGCCGTCATGTAGCACCTCATTTTTCTTCTTGCAGCTTTACTTCATCTCCGGGTAGCCAATTTGGCGCAATGCTTCATACACGACTACCGCTACTGCATTGGACAGATTCAAGGAGCGAGCGTCCGGAATCATAGGAATGCGCAGGCACTGCTCTTCCTTGCCTGCCACCACTTCCGGCGGCAAACCAGCAGTTTCCCTGCCGAATACCAACACATCCTCCGCCTCATATTGAATCGAGCTGTGCGCCTTATGCGCCTTAGTCGTATTAAAGAAGAATCGCCTCGGCTGCAGCATTCGCTCTACCGATGCAAAATCTTCGTGGTGATGAATGGAAAGCAAGTGCCAGTAGTCCAGGCCGGCCCGTTTTAAATGACGATCATCCACGGAAAAACCGAGAGGATGCACCAGATGAAGCGTACAGCCCGTAGCTGCGCAAAGGCGCGCTATATTCCCTGTATTCCCAGGGATTTCCGGTTGATACAAAACAATATGCACGGAAAAGACTCCTCTCCGTCAACAAACTGCCAACTATTTTTTCTGCGCTGGCAGCCAGCCTCAATCCATAACTTATATATTATAGCACAAGACGAACCGCTGGGTACGTTCTTTACGAATTCAATCTATTCGGTGTATAATAAGAAAAAAGTAATTCTGAGACAGAATGTTTAAATGTTTTTAAGCAAGCTGCCAAGGAACATACATTTCGGTCCTGCTGTGAACGCAAGGGGGTTTTACCTGCGCGGTCGGAGAGGCTTTTTTGTTTTTCTGCGCCTCTCTCAGCTTGCGTCTGTAGGGAGGCTTTTGCATTTTTCAGCCAGGACTGCGAAGGAGGGTTTATGTGGAAAAACGTATTGGCGTCGTCGGCATTGTCGTAGAATCTCCCGAAACCATCGCCGGCAAGGTCAACCAATTAATCAGCCAGTACCGTCATCTCATTGTTGGCCGCATGGGCATCCCTCATCACGGCACAGATTCAGGCGTCATCGCCTTGATTGTGGAAGGCTCTACCGACGACGTGGGCGCCTTCACCGGTCGTTTGGGAAATCTGCCCGGCGTAATTGTCAAATCAGCACTTACAGCGAAAAAGGAGGCACCTGTTCATGATTAGCAATGTAGAACGTACCAGCGACGCCTTTATCGATCAGGCCCGTATAGAAGAGCTGCTGGCCGCAGGAAAAAAAGCAGCCCGCGATACCGCTCAAGTCCGCGCGATCATCACCAAAGCCGCCAAACACCAAGGATTGACTGCAGCAGAGGTGGCGGTCTTGCTCCAAGTTGAAGACTCGAACCTGCAAGAAGAACTATTTCAAACGGCTGAGCAAATAAAAAAAGACATTTACGGTCAGCGTATCGTCATTTTTGCACCGCTGTATCTGTCCAGCCACTGTGTCAACAATTGCACTTACTGCGGCTACCGTTGCAGTAACGAAAAACAATTGCGCCGCCGCCTCACCGCCGAAGAAGTCCGCCGCGAAGCGGAAATCCTCGAAGACATGGGCCATAAACGTCTGGCCGTCGAGGCTGGCGAAGATCCGGTCAACTGTCCTATCAGCTATGTTACCGACATGCTCAAGGAAATTTACGCCAGCAAAAGCGGTAACGGCAGTATACGCCGGGCCAATGTCAACATTGCCGCCACGACTATTGACGAATACAAGCAACTAAAAGAAGCCGGCATTGGCACTTATATTCTTTTCCAGGAAACCTATCACAGACCTACTTATGCGGCCCTTCATCCAGGCGGACCGAAACAAGACTACAACTGGCACACCACTGCTATGGACCGCGCTATGACAGCCGGTATCGATGACGTAGGGTTAGGCGTTCTCTACGGCCTCTACGACTATAAATACGAAACCGTGGCCATCTTCCTGCATGCCGAACATTTGGAGCGCACTTTCGGCGTCGGCCCGCATACTATTTCCGTACCGCGCATGCGCCCGGCCAGCGGCATCAATCTGGAAACCTTCCCTTATCTAGTCGACGACGAAGCGTTCGCTAAAATCATCGCCATCATCCGCTTAGCAGTTCCTTATACAGGTATGATCCTGTCAACCCGTGAAGAACCAGGTACAAGAGACCGCCTTATCCGCTACGGCATCTCTCAAATCAGCGCCGGTTCCTGTACCGGTGTCGGCGGTTACGCGCAACTGCAGGCACACCCTGGCGAGCACCTGGATCCTGAAAGCAGCGGCATGCAATTCGAGCCTAGCGACGGCCGCTCGCCCAACGAGATCATCCGCATGCTCTGCGCCCAAGGTTATGTACCTTCCTATTGCACTGCCTGCTATCGCCAAGGACGCACTGGCGACCGCTTCATGGCGCTGGCAAAAACCGGAGAAATTCAAAATGTCTGTCTCCCCAACGCTCTGTTGACGCTCCAGGAATATCTTCTTGATTATGCGGATGAAGAAACTCGCAGTGTGGGAGAAAAAGTAATCGCCGAACAGCTGGCATCAATTCCCCAGAACGACGTCCGCGACGCAACCCGCCGCGAGCTGGCAAAAATCCAAAGCGGCACGCGGGATCTATACTTCTAACATTATCGAGAAGAAGAACTGAACAAGAGTCACGAGAGGGTATGCAAGAGGGCTGCGACGGCGGTATTGATTGCATTTAAGACTTTTATTGGAACAAGACGGTCCACAGGACGAAAAACCGGACTAAGTCGGACACAGTATGGAAACACTCCCTAAAAATCAGGCAACTTCCTAAAGCAATAGGTGGTTGCCTGATTTTTTCTTTGCCCTAACCTCGTTTCCTCAGCCGTACCCTCCGATCACTCCGGTTCTCTTGTTTAGGCCCTATGCTTAACTTACTGCGCCGTCAAGCCCAGCAGTTGGTCCACTGTCAAATCTCGGCTGTCTATTTTAACAGTCACTTGCCCTTTAGCCGCATTGATGCCGTACGCCAACGCCCCGGTTTGTTCACTCGTATACGCCGCACCGCCTACGCGGATTTTCGTCGCCTGCATCTTTTGCAGCGAAAGCACCGGGTCCGGCGTCAGCCGCTCCTGAATCAAAGCCAAAGTTGGCGCAGCTGTTCCTTCCGCTTTAACCATCACCAACGCCGTATCCATATTCCGCATATCGGCCACCAATTTAGCGCCCCGCGCCATAGCCTGCGAATCTTCATACTTTAAAAGCCCAATCCCCGCTAAGGTCACGATAATGGCGATAACCACCATCAATTCAATTAAAGTAAACCCGCCTTCTTGACGCCAGCATTTTCCCCATTGGCAGTACCGTCTCATCAGTACGTCACTCCTTCCGTCATACACCGTATTACTTGAAGGACCCAATAGCTCCTACGGATTCAAACACAGGCAGCATAACCGCCAAAACCAAGGTCCCGACCAACAGTCCTAGAAAAACAATCACGAAAGGTTCCAGCAATACCCCCAGCCGTACAGCTGCTTCCTCTACATCAGCCTCATAAAAATCGGCAACCTTTGCCAGCATGGCCTCTAGCTTGCCCGTTTCCTCGGCTACCGCTACCAACTGCACCACAAGAGGCGGAAACAACTCGCTGGCGCCAAAAGAAGCCGTTAGGGTTTCTCCTTCGCTCACGCGGCGTCGCACCATCTGCAGACGTTCTAAAAACCACCGATTGCTTGTCGTCCGTTGCGCTAAATCCAGCGCCGGCAGCAAAGCAAGGCCGCTGCCTAACAGAGTCCCTAAGGTACGACAATACCGGGCAATCACGGCTTTACGCCAAAATTCGCCCCAAACCGGAAGCGTCAAGACTATTCTATCCCGCCAGCGCAGCCAAGAGTTCTTACCTT
Source organism: Negativicutes bacterium (assembly GCA_009929485.1). Lineage (GTDB taxonomy): Bacteria > Bacillota > Negativicutes > Anaeromusales > Anaeromusaceae > Anaeromusa. The sequence continues at coordinate 104,348 of SAAJ01000001.1, read as the reverse complement.
GCCAAAAGCGCAAGCCAAGCAACCCCGCCGCTACGAATCCCGCCAGCTTGATCCCTTCCTGCCTCAGCCAGGAACTTCCTTGCAGCAACCACCGAGTTAACCAAGGAAGCTCCAGATTCATCTGGGAAAACAGATCCGCAAAAACCGGCAGTACATACAAAAGCATGTAAAAAGTCAAGGCTAACGCCATCAGCAATACCAAGGCGGGATATAACAACGACGAGAACATTTTTTGCTTCAAAGAATGCTCTTTCTCGAAATACATCGCCAAGCGACCCAAAATCGCCTCCATGGCCCCGGAAGCTTCCGCCGCCTCCACCATGCCTAAAAGCAAGGGCGGAAAAAAAGCAGACTGCCTGCTTAACGCTCCTGCCAGAGAAGTTCCCGCCTGGATTTGTCGCTCCACTTCTTCTAAAACCGTTTTCCAGCGACGACTTCCGGCCTGATGGCGCAGCACTTGCAAGGAAGACGAAAAGGACACCCCTGCATCTATTAGAAAAGAAAACTGGCGGCAAAAAACAGCCAGTTCCTTGGCAGCCGGACGTCGTTCCCAGTGTTTTTCTTTGCGCGGCGCACATCGAACTACCGATGTCACATAACACTGGCGTGCCCGAATATAGGCGGCCACCTCCGCTTCGCTAGTCGCCTGTAAAACTCCGCATCGTTCCCGCCCGTCGCGTCCGCGAGCGCGATAGGCGTATTCACTCATTTCCCGCATCACTTTCGCCTACTTCCAGCTTTAAAGCAAGTCCAAGTCCTTTGCTCCAGTACAGGCCGTCTCGCGCGAAATCAAGCCCCTCCGCCACAAGATCGCTACCGCCATATCCATGGTCTGCATGCCCATTTTCCCGTTTGTCTGCATGATCGAGAGTAATTGATGCGTCTTGCCCTCGCGAATTAAGGCGCGCACCGCCGGTGTGGCCAACAAAATTTCCAAGGCAGCCACCCTCCCCGGCCCCTCGCTCAGAGGAAGCAGTTGCTGCGCCACCACCGCTTCCAGCACCATGGACAGCTGTTGCCGTACCTGCTGTTGCTGATAAGGCGGAAACCCGTCAATAATCCGATCCAAGGCCTGAGCTGCTTCGTTGGTGTGGAGTGTTGCCAACACTAAATGGCCTGTTTCCGCTGCGGTCAAAACCGTTTGCATCGTTTCGGCATCCCGCATCTCCCCTACCAAAATTACATCCGGGTCTTCGCGTAAAGCAGCCCGCAGTCCCTGGGAAAAAGACGGCGTATCTTGCGGAATCTCTCTTTGATTGACAATGCTGCGCCGATGCGTATGTAAATACTCAATTGGCTCTTCCAAGGTAATCACATGACAGCACCGCTCGCAGTTAATTTGATGCACCATGGCCGCCAACGTGGTCGATTTGCCGCAGCCTGTGGGACCGCAGATGATAACCAGGCCGCGGCGCTTGCAGGCCAATTGACGCAGCACTTCCGGATGCCCCAGTTGCGCCAGCGTTGGCAACATCTCCGGTATCAGCCGCACCGCTACCGCCGTCCCTTCATGCTGTTGGAACGCATGAATCCGATACCGTTTCTTTTCCACCTCATAGATTAAGTCCAGCTCTCCGAGCTGGCAAAACTGTTGCCACTGTTCTTCATTAATAAAAGACCGCAGCAAGCTTGCCGTCATCTCGGCCGTCAAAGCAGCCTGCTTTGCCAAAGGACTTAGGAGACCCTGTAAACGCACAAGAGGAGGCGCACCGATTGTAAGATGCAAGTCGGAAGCTTGTACGGTCCGTGCTTCTTGTAACAATCGGTTCCAAAACTCAACCATGCCTCTTCACCTCCTTCACGCCATGCCAGCGGCCACGCGCACCACTTCGGACAAGGACGTCAGGCCGGCTGCGGCTTTGGCAACGCCATCCTCACTCATGGTATGCATGCCTTCTTCCCGCGCCGCCGCGGCGATTTCGTAGGCAGCCGCCTTTTCTTGAATCAGTTGGCGCAGTCGTGACGTCACCGGCATAACCTCGTAAATCGCCTGCCGCCCCCGATAGCCGGTTTGACCGCAGGCAGCGCAGCCGCAACCCTTTACAAAGGACCGCTTGCCCTCAGGCACGTCTTTAAGCAGCATCTCTTCCGCCGTATGTTCCGCCGGCTGATAAGATTGCCGGCACTCCTGGCAAACCAGGCGGACTAAGCGCTGCGCCACCACTCCCAATAGCGAAGTTGCCACTAAAAACGGCGGAACGCCCAAATCCAAAAGCCGCGCAACCGCCCCGGCCGCATCGTTAGTGTGCAGGGTACTGAAGACCAAATGTCCGGTCATGGCAGCCCGCACAGCCGCGTCCGCCGTCTCGGCGTCACGAATTTCTCCTACCATAATAATATTGGGATCTTGCCGCAAAATCGCGCGCAAAGCCGTGGCAAAAGTAAGTCCTGCTTTCGCATTGACCTGCACCTGATTCATGCCTGCCAGCTGCAGTTCCACCGGGTCCTCAATGCTCACTAAGTTGCTCTCCGGCCGATTCAATTCCGCCAAGGTCGCATATAAGGTGGTTGTCTTGCCGCTCCCGGTCGGACCGCAGATTAATATGATTCCTTGGGGTTTTTGATAGAGCAACCGGTAACGTTGCAAAGCATCTTTGCTGAAACCCAAGGTTTCTATATTCTGTCGCATGCCCCGAAAGGGCAAAATGCGCAGCACCGCCTTTTCCCCGCCCTGCACAGGCAAGGTAGATACGCGCACATCCACGTCCTGATTCTCTTTCTGTACCCGCCAGCGTCCGTCTTGAGGCAAGCGCTTTTCGGCAATATCCAGTGCGCTCAACAACTTGATGCGCGATAAAACCGCAGCCTGCATTTCTAACGGTAACAGCTCTTTTTCGCGGAGCATGCCGTCGATTCGGAACCGCACCCGCAGCCCCTGCGTCGCAGGTTCAATATGAATATCACTAGCTCTTTCCTGCAGAGCCTGCTCCAATAACGCATCTACCAGTTGAGGCACCGGCAGCCTAGCCAGCTCTTTCGGTTTCTCAGCGCGAAACTGCCTTGATGCCAACGCGCCCTCTCGCACCGCCACCGCCTCCTTTATTTAGAAATTCGCAAACATAGAAAAACGGCGCTTTGCAGCGCCGTTAGCGAATCGTTCTCTAAAATAGCGGTTCTCTAATTAAAAGCGCTTTAAAAAGCGATCTCGTTCTAACCCGGCCCGGACTCCTGCAAAAAGTCATGCAGCTTGGCGTAAAACACCTCGCGCGGCGCCGTTTGGCCTGTCCACAGCTCGAAGGCCAGCGCTCCCTGCTCTGCCAGCATACCCTCGCCGGTCACGGTCCTGTGTCCACGTCTGGCCGCCTCCTGTAAGAAAGCCGTCTGCAAAGGCCGATAGACAATATCACAGCAAACAGCGTCGTTCTTCAGGCGCTCCCAAGAAATATCCGGACACTGCCCCAGCGACTTGCCAGCCATACCCAAAGAAGTGCATTGCACAAGCAAATCGCATTCTTCCAGCAGAGCTCCTGCTTCAGCCGCTGCCCCAAGAAAAACCACACGCCCTTGCTTACCGGTTGCCGCTTCCAGCCAATCCGCCTGCTCCGGCCGCCGAGCCGCCACAGCTATACTTGCTGCACCAGCCTCCGCCAGTCCTGCCGCAACCGCCCGCGCCGCGCCGCCTGCTCCGAGAAGCACCACGCGCCGTCCCTGCACTGCCGCCTGCCTTCTGGCCAAGGACGCCGCAAAACCAGGAGCGTCGGTATTGTACCCTTTCGCGCGTCCTTCCTGAAATACAAGGGTATTCACAGCGCCAATGCGCCGAGCCATTTCATCTAGTTCATCCACAAAGGACATGATCTCCACCTTGTGAGGCACCGTAACGTTAGCCCCGGCAAACCCCAAGGTAATTAAAGAGTTGATGGCATTGCCAATCTTAGCCGGCTCCACAGCCAACGGCACATAGGCGGCATCAATTTGCAACGCTGCAAAAGCAGCGTTTTGCATAGCCGGGGAAGCCGTATGCCCCACTGGCCAGCCAAGAAGCCCGTACAATTTCGTATGACCAGTTATCGTTGTCATGCTCTGCTCCAGCCTTTCTATGTCTTTTTATGTTTTCTTCTGCAATGATTTCACATTTCCTGCCCCTGTCAGCAAAAGAAAGGACTCTTTTCATCTTGAGATATTTGGACAAATGTGGTACTCTCAGGCCGTACCTATCAAGTCCCTCGAAAGGAGCCAGTCATGCAAGCCATCGTTAATGGCCGCCTGGTCACCACCGATTCCATACTCTCTCAATGGGCCTTAGTATTCCATCATTCCCGCATTGTAGCTCTCCTGCCGCAGCAGAACCTGCCCTCCGATATGCCTTGCATTGATGCTGCCGGACTTTATGTTTCCTCCGGCTGGATTGATGCTCATCTTCATGGCTGCGGCGGTTGCGATGTGATGGATGCTCTGCCGAAGTCCGTAGATACGATCAGCCTTCTGCTGGCTTCTCAGGGAGTTACTTCCTTTTTACCTACAACCATGACCATGGACTGGCAGCGAATTGAAGCCGCCTTGCAAAATTTGAGTCAAGCTTCCTGGCCAGGGGCCTGCTCGTTAGGCTGCCACCTGGAAGGACCGTTTCTCAGTGCTATGCGGCAAGGTGCGCAAGCGCCGCAGCATCTGCGTTCTTTTGATTTTTCCCTTCTCAAGCCTTATCTAAGACAGCTGCGTTTGCTTACGATAGCCCCTGAAGAGCCCGGTGGTTTGGATTTCATTTCCCGCTGCTGCGACGCCGGCCTCATTGTCTCTATCGGCCATAGTAACGCAACCTACGAAGAAGCCTGCCAAGCCTTTGCTGCCGGCGCCTCCCATCTCACTCATACTTTCAATGCTTTGCCGCCCCTGCATCATCGTCAGCCAGGCGTCATAGGAGCTGCGTTAGATCTTGAGCATGTATATTGCGAAATCATAACTGATAATCTCCATGTTCATCCAGCTATGCAACGTCTTCTCCTGCGCCAAAAAGGCGTAGACCGCCTGCTGCTTGTAAGCGACTCCATGCGAGCCGCCTTGCTTGGCGAAGGTCGCTATGATTTGGGCGGACAAACAGTCAACGTAAGCGACGGCGCCGCTCGTTTAGAAAATGGCGCTCTTGCTGGCAGCATTACTTCTTTGCCCCAAGAACTGCGAAATTTCCAAGTGACAACCGCCCTCTCTTTGCCAGAGTTACTGCGCACCGTAACAAGCACCGCCGCCCAAAGCGTCGGCGCATTCGCAACAAAAGGCAGCTTAACCCCTGGCAAAGATGCCGATTTTGTTCTTTTCCATGATGATTTTACGGTTGAAGCAACTTATGTAGCCGGCCGCAGCGTATTCCACCGAAACGCTGACTGTTGCGCATCTCAGCATCCACTAAACTATACATAAACAAAGGAGTTGTCTGCATGTTTTCTTTCTTGCAACGCAATGCCAAATCGTTTCAACTGCATGCCCCGGCTCCGGGCAACGTGCTTCCCTTAGCCAATGTTCCTGATGCCGCTTTTGCCGGAAATCTCCTCGGTGAAGGTTTCGCCGTCGAACCAGAGGGACATCAAATTTTCTCGCCTTGCGACGGCACTATCGCCTTGATTGCCCCAACCAAGCACGCTATCGCGCTCATAACGGAGAACGGCCTGGAAATCCTCGTCCATGTCGGCTTAGATACAGTGGAACTTAACGGCGAAGGCTTTGAAATTCATGTGCAAGTCGCTCAAAAAGTTAATAAAGGAGAACTACTGCTCTCCTTCGATCCTCGCGTACTGACGGCGCATAATAAATCTTCTATTACACCGGTTGTAGTTACCAACAGCGCCAGCAAAGTACAAAAAGCCGTTTTTTCCACCAACGCCGACGCGAAAGCCCCTTGCTGCCTGACATTAAAATAAAAGAGTAGACCTGCTCTTAGTCCCATTAAATCTGGAGACGCAAGAACCCCTCGATCCTTGGGTTCCTTAGAGCTCCAGATTTTTTTATTTTTCTCCGTTACCTTTTTCTCTTAGAAGCGTTTATATAAGCAAAGGAGTTGATATACATGTCAAAAATAATCAAAACGTTCTGTTCCCTCGCTTTGTTTGTCGCATTGCTTGGTCCCACCGCATTGGCTGCAGAAGTCTCTTCAGCCACAGAAGTTCAGGTAAGCGGCGTTTACCAGGAGGAAATTGCGCCGGATGTCGTCTACATCAACTTGGGTACGCTGACCGAAGCCGACACCGTAGGCGCAGCCCAAAGCAAAAATGCGGAAATATCCTCCAACGTCCAACAACAGTTAGAACGCATCGGCATCAAGACGGAACATATAAAGACCACCCAATACACAGTAACCCCGCTCTACAAAAATGATGACAGTCGTCGCAACTATGTAATTAAAGGATACCAGGCCACGAACAGCATCACGGTAACCACCACGCCGGACAAAGCGGGCGAAGTGATCGACACCGCCCTTACTGCCGGCTGTAACCAGGTAAATCATCTGCAATTTGGCAAAAAAGATGATGACGCTGTTAAAAACGCCGCTCTAGCGCAAGCCGTACGCAATGGTCTCAATAAGGCCAATGCCATTGCTGACGCCTTGAACAAACGCGTTGTCCGAGTTAAAACTGTCACGGAAAGCGGCATCAGCGTTCAAAGCCCAGAATCCTCCAACCGGATGTACAGCCTTAAAGCCCTGGGCGATGCAGCGCCGTCTACGCCGATCTCCGCGGGCCTGCTAAAACTGAACGCCACCGTCCACTTAGTGGTCGAATTGGACTAAAAATTGAAAACTCATAAGAAAATAAAGGAGGGCTGTGGAATTTTCCACAGCCCTCCTTCCTTCCCAGTAAGAGCATTCCTTTAAGAAAGCACGGTTGAAAGACGAAACAACGAAGGTTCAATTGTTTTTTGGCACGTTACCGCATCTTTCAGCGATACGGAACAAATGGTTCCTGTACGATAGCCAAACATAATATTAGACAGTCCCTGTAAAAGCGCCAACACAGCCTTTTCCGCCAAAGCGCTAGCCAACAGCCGATCCATGGCCGTAGGCGAACCGCCGCGCTGAATATGTCCCAAAATGGACACCCTGGTCTCAAAATTTGTCTCCTCGGCAATGACCTTGCCGATTTCTATAGCACTCCCAGCGCCTTCTGCAACAACGATAATGCTGTACTTTTTGCCGCAATCCCGCGAGGCGACAAGCTGCTTGCATATGTCCTGGAGATCATACTCCATTTCTGGAATTAAGATATGTTCCGCCCCGCCGGCCAAACCGGTAGTCATCGCAATCCAACCGGATTTACGCCCCATTACCTCCACAACAATGACGCGGCGATGCGCCGAAGCCGTATCTCGCAGTTTGTTAATCGCATCCACCACCGTATTAATAGCGGTATCAAAGCCTATAGAATAATCAGTACCCCAAATATCGTTATCAATACTGCCGGGAAGGCCAACTACAGGCAGCCCCATTTCCGCCAACTTCATCGCTCCAGTCAAAGAGCCGTTGCCGCCGATAACCACCAAGCCTTCAATCCCTTTTTGACGTACATTTTCTATCGCTTTCCGCTGCCCTGCTTCAGTATGAAACTCCTCACAGCGAGCCGTACCCAAAAACGTACCGCCCCTCTGAATAATATCCCCTACAGAACGGGAGGTCAGCAGGTCCATTTCGCCCGCCAGCATCCCAGCATAGCCATTATAAATCCCCCAGACTTCCGCTCCTTCATGAAGCGCTACACGCACCACAGAGCGAATGGCTGCGTTCATTCCCGGCGAATCGCCACCGCTAGTCATTACTGCAATCTTTTTGAGCATGTCCTTGCCCCCTTGTCTTTTCAAGTCAATTTAATTTTATTATACCTTTTCATCAGAACTGTGTCACACTATTTTCAAATTTCTCCTCTCCAGACATAATTGTCTATAAAAAAAGAGTCAGCTTTCGCTAACTCTTTTTCCCTTACACAGGGATAGTTATTTACTATATCCTTGTACGTAATCCGCGCCAAGAACTTCATATTTTTGCAAATCCAAAAGCAACTGCTCATGCGAGCCGTTACTTTCTTCCATGATTCTTTGAATCTGATAACGCCGATATCCCAAAAATGCTAACTTCTGTTGCATTTGTTGAATGCGATGATCCATTTTCTCTCCTCCTTTATGCGTGCTTCTGGTAACATGGTCGGGCTAAACCATTTCCTTTACCGAGACCATCTCACATTGCTACCAGTCACGACGAGAAGAGTTACAGCATCTGCTTCACGTTTTTTGGAAATTCCTGCTAATGATCTTGTTAAGAATATCATAGAACACAAAAAATTGCAAGAAAATAATTATCTATTTAGTATGAGAAGCCACTTGTGTTCGTTTTTCTCATATCTCCTTGTTGGTTTTTATTTTTTTGCTTAATATCGTTTTTCCCTGATTGACTTTTGTCTTTTTGATGATATTCTTTAACTAAGAAGAGGACCATTTGGTTCCAGCAACTGGGATGGAAGATCAAATCGTCCACTTCCAGCACTCTCGTCTGGCAGCTCTGCATCCTGAGCGGCAGCTAAGGCCGTCATACCAGCAGAGAAGGCGAGTCACAATGGTATGAGCCGTTGCAAGTACGACTCTTGCAGGAAAAGATCCAACAAGCAAATGCTTGCGGTGCTTCCCAAACGGCTGCAATCAGGATAAGAAAAGTAAGCCGACAGTATGTTCACTGCCGGCTTACTTTTTATTTTGCGTTTTCTTTTTTATCCTCTTTTTTATTCTTTTTTCCGTTCATTTCATTTTGCAGCATCTCGGCAGCAGCCAATACCGCTTTCTTGGTCCTGCCGCCAATAATAACATGGAACTGCGGCTTCCACCAAGAACCGCCAATCCTGCCAAAAAGAATATTGGCTTTAGGGTTCGCCGTGGATACCGTTTTTATGGATTTAGACAGGTGCCATTTAAGAAAGAAATAAATGGACAACGAAAATTCGGTCCGAAACGGATTTTGCACCCGATAGATTCGATTGTCCCCCTTAACTAATGTTTTTGCCGTAAGCTGCATTTGTCTTTCTTGTTGTCTCGGAAACTGCATATTGACTCTCCTTTTTAAAAATCTTTCATTGTTCCATTGTTTACAATTACACAATTTCGACCGTTTTTCTTTCCTCTATACAACGCAATATCCGCGTAATTCATGACCGCATCAATCGTTTCTCCTTTCTGCATCGCTGCAATCCCTAACGTCACTGTAACCTGTATATTGCGCTCTTCATCCCACAATCCAGTTTGAGCGATTTGTTCACGTACACCCTCTAGCAGCTGCTGCGCCTGCTCGCTAGTAGTTTCAGGCAGCAATACCAAGAATTTTTCCCCGCCCCATCTAGCAACAACATCCTGCTTTCTAAGAGAGCTTTTTAACATACCGGCAACCATTAAAAGAACCTTATCTCCTACCTCATGGCCATATTCGTCGTTGACTTTTTTAAAGAAGTCAACATCTGCAAGGGCTAAGGAAAAAGTGCAGGCTTCTTGTGAAAACTGCGCTAACTCTTCTTCAATTCGCTTTAGAATATAGCGCCGGTTATAAATTCCCGTAAGTTGGTCCGGCTTCGCGGCAAAATCCAGTTCATAGTTAACTTCGGCGCTATTTTCCTTGACCGCTTCCTGCTCTATTTTGAAACGCGATAATTCGGCTTCCATCTTTTGCAGTTCCACAGTTCTCTCTTGAAGTTTTTTCTCCAGCATTCGGTTAATCTGTTTTATTTTTTCTTCCGCCGCGTTTCTTCGTGAACGGTTAAGCAGCAGGTATAAAATAAAAACACTTGCGAAAAGAATTGCTCCACCGCTAAAGAGCCACCCTTCATAACGCTCCCAAAACGATGGCTCTTTATATTGTACCACACTATCTGCCGGTAAAAGAGCTTTATCAATATGCCATTTTTTTAATTCCCGCCCATCAAAGGCATACGTATTCAACGAAGGATCCTCTTTAAGATATTCTTCGCCTTTAAGAACAGCTATGCCTGCTCGGGCTGCTTCTTCCCCTGCGGCACTCCAGTTTCGCTGATATCCGCCTACAGTCCCTTGACCAAGAAATGATGCATCCGTTGTATAGATCGGACCCTTAGCCACTTGAGATAGTTCTTTTAAAACCTGATCCGAAGCGTAGCGTTGCCCCGTTATATCCACAAGACAGCTCAAAAATAATACCGCACTATCTTCGCCGCCCTCTTCTACTTCAGCTACCATGGCCTCTCGAGAGAGATTGTTGGTAAATACTAGCTCCGCCTGATCTTCATATTGACTTGCCAAGGGCAAAAACGCTTCAATAACCTCACGTTCCAAGATCGAATCGCCAGCAATAATTACGATCTTTTTCGCAGAAGGCTTTATTTTTAAAATGAGTTCGATGTTTTTACTCAGGTCGTCTCGGAAATTACCTACCCAGGTTATATTGGCTGCTATCTCTTTGGTTTCAAGCGGTTGCAAGGCGACAATAGGCACGTCAGGAAATACTTGCTGCGAATAGTCCCCCAAGAATTGTGTTACTGTATCTCCAGCGACAATCAGATCCGGCTTTTGTTTTTCATATTTTACTTGAAAATGCCTGGCGCATTCTTCTAAATATCCTTCTTGATTAAAGCGCGCTATATCAAGATATTCATAAGAATACGAGGCAATATAGTCCGGCTGCCGTTGAAATTCTCTTTTTAAACCGCTGTTAAACCCTTCCACCGCAGCAAAACCAGGAGAAAATCCATTTAAAATCAGAATATGTCTTTCCTCAGGATTGGCAAAAACTTGGCCTCCAAACAGCAAATTGCCCCAAACCAATACTACCAAAATCCTTTTGCATAAGCTCCCTAGCCAATATCTCATATAACCCTCTTTGCACGCAGCTGCACGCTCGCGAATGCTTTTTCACAATCTGGACAGTGGATATTATAACATTTTATAGTTACCAAAGGGTAATCTATTTTTCATTTTACGCCTAAATAAATTATCTTTTTTCTAGCTTTCAACTTCTTCGCCGCGCAAGAAGTCGGTTCAGTTTCCCTTATGATAGTAATTAATTAGCTCTCATTTCCCCATACTTAAAGGTTTTTTTTACATCCTGTCGTATTTTTCCACTAATCAACAAGAATAGCATCTATTTCCTTTTTCTTCTTTACGAAAGGATGATTACAAGTGAAGTATTCTCCCCTTGATTATCAACAGTATAAACTCATTCAATATTGATGATTGATCTGGACAATTTCAAGGCGGTCAACGATCATCTTGGCCATCAAGCGGGCGACATGGTCCTGCAGCAAGTTGCGGCAATCCTAACTGCTTCAACCCGCTCGCAAGATACAGTTGGTCGTTATGGAGGCGAGGAATTTATTGTTGCTTTAGCGGATGTAGCACCCCATATTGCCTGGGATATTTCAGAGCGAATCCGTACCTCTATCGCTAATAATTCATTTCATGTCAAGCAAGACCATGCCGACGCTCACCTTAGCATAACCGCAAGTTTAGGTCTTAGTCATCTAAAAGCTGGAGATACTGTCACGACGCTAATTCTGCGAGCTGATCAAAGTTTATACTTGGCCAAAGCAAGCGGAAAAAACTGTGTTAAGTCTCTCAGCTGATAACTCCCGCACGCCTTGCGTTTTATCAACTTACAAGCCTTCCAGTTCTTCGCCGCCGCGCAATTGCACCGCTTCGGCGATGTGCTGTATCTCAATGCCTTCGCTAGAGTCTAAATCGGCAATAGTTCTAGCTACTTTCAGCAGGCGATCGTGGGAGCGCGCGCTCATGCCCAGTTTTTGAAAAGCCTGAGCCAACAGCCGCTCCGCTTCCGTACTCAAATGACAATACTGCAAAATTTGGCTGTGTGTCATCGCTGCGTTTACTAACGTCCCGCCAGCTCCAAAACGTTCTTTTTGAAGCGCTCTGGCCCGTTCCACTCGCTGGCGTATGCAAGCCGAGCTTTCCGTTTTTACGCTGCTCTTCATTTCACCATACGAAAGCGGCGCCACCTCAACTCGCAGATCAATACGATCCAGCAAGGGACCGGAAAGACGCTTTTGATACCGCCGGATTTCTCCGTCGCTGCACTTGCAAATATGCGGCCCTTGGGAGCCAAACCAGCCGCACGGACAGGGATTTCTGGCTGCTATCAGCAAAAACGAGGCCGGAAACGTATAATTCCCCTGGGCTCTGGCGATGGAAACGCGCCCCTCTTCCAAAGGTTGACGCAATACCTCCAGGACCTGACGCGAGAACTCAGGCAGTTCGTCAAGAAATAGTACGCCGCGATGACTTAGGGTAATTTCTCCCGGACGCGGCACCGAACCGCCGCCTACCAAGCCAGCCATCGAGATCGTATGATGGGGCTGCCTGAAGGGGCGTTGTTGAACAAGACCGGCTTCTCGCGGCAGTAACCCTGCAATACTATAAATGCGAGTTACTTCCAGCGCTTCCTCTGGCGTAAGCGTCGGCAAAATGGAAGGAAGCCGCCGCGCCAGCATCGTTTTTCCGGTCCCTGGCGGGCCGCTTAATAAAACATTGTGTTTACCGGCCGCCGCAATCTCTAAAGCTCGTTTCGCGCCTTGCTGCCCTTGTACTTCGGCAAAATCCCCTCCAGCCAACACAGGAGACATGCTTTGAGCCATCTCTGCCGCATCCGCCGGCAGCAACAGCTTTTTCTTTTGCAGATGCTCCATCAATGCCTGTAAGGAAGCTACGCCAAAAGCCTGTACGCCAGTTACCAGCGCCGCCTCCTGCAAATTCTCCTGCGGCACATATACCGTCTGGATTCCCGCCTTGCGGCAGGCGTCTACCATTGCTAAAACACCCGGCACAGGGCGCACCAAGCCCTCAAGAGACAGCTCGCCCATCGAAACAATGCCGCGAATATCGTCCGGCTGCAGCTGCCCGGTTCCCGCTAAAAGCCCTAAGGCTAGCGGCAAATCCAAAGCAGCCCCTTCTTTACGCATATCCGCAGGCGCCAAATTGGCCGTAATGCGCCGCGCCGGAAATTCAAAACCAGCGTTCCGCACCGCCGCCCTCACTCTCTCCCTAGCCTCTCGTACCGCCGTGTCCGCCAAGCCGACAATTTCAAAGGCAGGCAGCCCATTTGATAAATCCACCTCGACGGTAATAGGCACGCCCTCAATACCGCAGGTGGCGCAACCAAAAGTTTGCGCGTACAAAACACATCCCCCCCATGCGAGAAGCCGGCTCTCCGTCTGTTGACGTAGAGCCGGCCTTGCTGTATTTGCCCCTACATGCCAAAAGCATTGGGTATATGATGAATCACCGGAGCTTCTTCTTGCTGCAGCACTTCAATTACATCCATGCGGCAGGCCGCTTCGGTCAAACCCTTTTGCAGCAGCCACAGCTGCGCCGTGCGCAGCAATTTCCGCTGTTTGCCCCAAGTAACAGCCTCCGCCGGACTGCCATATCCAGCGCTGTGTCTTGCTTTTACTTCTACAAAAACGATGATGCGTCCCTGGCGGGCAATAATATCTATTTCCCCCATCGGACAACGAAAGCGTCGCTCTAAAATAACATAGCCTTCCTTGGCCAGCCAGTCAGCCGCACATTCTTCGCCGGATAAACCAAAGGCCAGATGCCGGGCCATCTCACGCCCTCCGCCGGCCAAGGCGCTGGTCTACGCGGTAAACGTAAGCTAATACTTCAGCCACAGCCTGATATAGTTCCGCAGGAATTTCCCGGTCCAAATGCACTGCCATCAACATCGCCGTAAGTGTTTTGTTCTGATAAACCGGCACGCCATGACGGCGGGCTGTATCTAAGATTTGCTCGGCCAAATAGCCGGCTCCTTTAGCAACCACTTTCGGTGCCGTCGTAACGCCGGCTTCATAGCGCATGGCAATAGCTTGACGCCGTTGGATCTCCTCTTTTTTTAGATCGTCTTCGCCTTTCTTGCCGTTCATCGCGCATCCCTCCCCGCCAGCATCGAGCGAATGGGCTCAAAGGTTTTCCGGTGAATCGGCGACGGCCCCAATTTTTGCAGCGCCGCCATATGCTCCGCCGTACCGTATCCCTTGTGTTCCCTCAAGGAATATCCCGGATATTGTTCATCCAGTTTCGCCATCAGCCGATCTCGCTCCACTTTAGCCACAATAGAAGCCGCTGCGATGGAAGCGCTCAAGGCGTCCCCATGAATCAGCGCCTGACAAGGAATGTCTAAACGCTTTAAGTCCACCGCATCAGCCAGGATCGCCTGCGGCGCCGGCTGCAACTGGCGCACCGCCCGTTCCATCCCCCGTACCGTAGCCTGATAAATATTATACTGATCAATTTCCTCCGGTTTCACCCATACCAGCGAAATTGCCAGAGCCTGTCGCTGGACTTCCTCATACAGCCTGTCCCGCTGCAAAGGGGACAGCTTTTTGGAATCATTAATGCCTATTATTAAGCAGTCTGAAGGCAAAATAACAGCAGCAACCGCCACCGGGCCAGCTAGCGGTCCCCGGCCTGCTTCATCAACGCCGCAGATACGCTCTATGCCTTTTTGACGCCAAAGGCGCTCGTAACGGCCCATTTCATAAAGCCTGTCTTGTTCTTCCTGCTGACGTTGCATACGACGCTCCCGCGCGGTTAAAAGCTGCTGGACGCCTTTACGAGGATCGGCTTGCAGTTCTGCAAATAACTGCGCATTAATTTCCTCCGCCTGCAACAATTCGCGAATTTCCGTAATCGTTTTTTTCTGCGTCATCTGCCATTCCTTCCTGCCGCGCCGCCTTCGCGCTGTTTTATGTATCATTTCTATTTTCTTCGGGTAATTCCTTTTTGCCTAGACCTAAGAAAAAAAGAAAAACCGCAAAAGCGGTTTTTCTCCTATTATTCTGCTGGTAATTCCGTTGGCTGCTCTTGTAAAGGCGGATACTCCAGGGTCAATCTGCCTAGCTTACCATCCCGCAGTTCGCCCAAAACAATGCGCCTCGTTTTTTCCAAATCCACTACGCCGCCGGCTCGCAGACAGCCCCGCCGCACAGCAATTTGACGCAGAAGTTCTTCGGTGTCGGGAGGTAAAGGCAATTCTAGTTTATAACGTTCCGCCAGAAACTGCGGCTGATGCTCCCGCATCCAACCCAGGAAATGATCGATTACCAGTTCCATATCATAGACATAGTCGTTCAAAGCTCCGGTCAAAGCCAGCAAGATAGCAATATCCTGATCATCCATACGCGGCCACAGCACTCCAGGCATATCCAAGAGTTCCACGGACTTGCCGATTTTCAGCCATTGCTGTCCTCGGGTAACACCCGCTTTGTCCCCGGTCCGAACGGTAGCCACTCCCAAAAGACGATTAATCAAGGAAGATTTCCCTACATTGGGCACTCCCAAAATCATCGCCCGCACCGGATGGTTCCGTATGCCTTTAGCCGCCAGCTTTTGCACTTTGGCTGCGCCAGCCTCTTCAATGCGATGGATAAAGGGCTTAATATTCTTCTTGCCGGAAGAATCCAAGGCAATCGCCGTAAATCCTTGCGTCTTGAAATACCGCAGCCACTCTTCCGTTAACGCCGGGTCCGCCAAGTCCGCCTTGTTCAAAACGATAAGGCGTTGTTTCCCTACAGTCCATTCCGTCAGCAACGGATTAGCGCTGCCTCTTGGAATACGGGCGTCCAGCAATTCTACCACTACGTCCACTAGTTTCAACTGCTCTCGGATGACCCTGTGCGCCTTGGCCATATGCCCCGGGAACCAATGAATATGTCTTTGTTTCATGAAATCCTCCGCGTTTTTAACGCTCTTAAGGCAGTTGTTTCAACTGATCCAAAGGCCAAAACACCATAATCGCCTTGCCTTTTACCATATCCAAGGAAACAAAGCCTACATCGCGGAAACGGCTGTCCTCCGAATTGTTCCGGTTGTCGCCCATCACAAAGATATGGCCTTCCGGCACGGTAGACAAAGGATAAGAACCACGCGTCTTCTCTAAAATGTACTCTTCATTTTGCAACTGACCGTTGACAAACACCCGGCCATCCTTAATTTCAATCGTATCGCCTGCAACGGCAATAACGCGCTTGATGAAATCACGACTGGGGTCCCGCGGATAACGGAAAACAATAACCTCGCCTTTGGCGGGTTGTTGAAAACGATAAATGAATTTATTGACCACCAGGCGTTCGCTATTAATCAACGTAGGACGCATAGACGGTCCTTCGACTAAATACAGTTCAACGATAAAATAACGAATAAAAAAAGCAAGTATCAACGCAATAGCGATTGATACAACCCAGTCTTTGATTTCTTGTCCTAGTTTGCTTTGGCTCATTTTCCACAAACCCCCATTCGAAGCCTCTGACCGTATACCTAGTTAATATTTACGATGAAAAAAGGGGACTGCTGCCAGTCCCCTTTTCGTCGCTTAGCGTCTTTCTCTGATACGCGCTGCTTTACCGCGCAGATTGCGCAGGTAGTACAGTTTGGCGCGACGGACAATACCGCGGCGCACTACTTCGATCCGCTCCAAACGGGGCGAATGCACCGGGAAAGTACGTTCCACACCTACATTGTAGGAAATGCGGCGAACGGTGAAAGTCTCACGCACGCCAGTACCTTTACGATGAATGACAACGCCTTCAAAAACCTGGACACGTTCACGAGTACCCTCGACAACTTTTACGTGGGCACGGACAGTGTCGCCTGGTTTAAAATCAGGGATGTCGGTACGGAGTTGTTCTTTTTCCAAAGCTTCAATGAGATTCATGGGTTTTCCTCCTTCATTAAGACGTTCGTATCCTGCTTTAGGTATAGAGGACCGCCTTATAAACATTAAAATTATATCATCTTCCCCGAGTTAACTCAAGAAAAAAATTAATCCTCACGCGCACTTTCAGCTTCATACCAAGCTTCGCCCAGCAAGCGGTCCAAAATGATAGCCACCGCCGAACGCACCGGCAGATGATTGTATTCGCCTGGCCCGTAAATTGGCTCTAAGATTGCGTCAAAACGGCTCATCGTTTCCGCCTCAATACCCCAGCCGGTACCAAATAAAATCAGCCATGGTTGCGCCTCCTGCTGAAGCTTGCTGCGCATCGTTCGATAGGAAATGCTGTTGGGATATACCCGCGCGTCGGTAGTAACAATCAACGGCCGCTGTCCTTCGGCTTCCTCAATGCGCTTGCACGCCTCTTCAATCGAAGCAGCCAGCTCTAGAACTTGAAAGGCTTCCTTGCGGTCCGGGTTGTATTCACTGCCGTAACCATCCCGCCAATAGCCAATAATGTCTTGTACAAGGCGAGCTTGGCTCTCGTGAGGATGAATGACAAAATAACGCGCTACATCATAGGTCCGGCAGGTCCTGGCCAAATCATGGACGTCAAAATTGGTTACCGCCGTAGCTACTACATCCATATTCCGGTTGTAAATCGGATAATGCACCAGACCTACATAAACCTTTGCTTTTTCCTTCATGACTCTTCCTCCTCGACTTCCGCCAGCAGTTTCGCGTCCGCCTTTTCCAGTTCGCGCCCTGCTAACAGATCAGGCCGCCGCTTCCAGGTATTGCGCAGCGCTTCTTTGCGCCGCCACCGCTGGATTTTCGCATGATCACCGCTGACAAGCACCTCTGGTACCTCCCAGCCGTTAAAACTGCGCGGCCGTGTATACTGCGGGTACTCCAAAAGACCATCATAAAAGGAATCATGCGGCGCAGAATCGCAGGAACCCAGCACACCGGGCACTAAGCGCGCCACAGCATCCGCCACAACCATTGCCGGCAGTTCGCCCCCTGTGAGCACATAATCGCCGATCGAAATGACTTCATCCACCACATGTTGGCGAACGCGTTCGTCAATACCTTCATAATGGCCGCATACCAAAATAAGATGCTCCTCCTTGGCCAGTTCCAACGCCTTGGCCTGAGAAAAAGGCGTCCCACCTGGACACATGAGCAAGACGCGCCCTTCGCCACTTTCCTTGGCAGACTGCACAGCCCGATAAATGGGATCTGGCTTCATCACCATCCCCGCGCCGCCGCCAAAGGGCGTATCATCTACAATACGATGCTTATCTAAGGCAAAGTCCCGGGGATTAATGTGGGAAAAGGAAAGCAGGCCCGCGTCGCGGGCCCGTTTCAAAATGCTATGCTCCAGAGGCGCAAACATCTCTGGAAAGAGAGACACAAAGGAAAAATGCAGCGAATTCATTCCCATACCTCCTGCAAGCGTACACGCATTAGACCTTCTTGCAAAGAAATCTCGGAAACTACGCTTTTAAGAGCCGGCACCAACACGTCTTGGCTGCGTCCAGCTTGACGCACCACATACACATCGTTGCTGCCCGTCTCCAAGATCTGCACGATTTCTCCCAATTCTTCGCCGGTTCGCTCATCAACCACCCGAAGTCCCAGGATATCAGCCGTATAGTATTGCCCTGCCGCTAAAGGAACCGCATTTTTACGGTCAATATACAGTTGCTGCCCCCGCAGCTTCTCAGCGGCTTCAATCGTGTCTACGCCTTGAAAATGCAACAAAGCTAAGCCTTTATGCACACTAGCGCGCTCCAAGGTCAAAACAGCGCCGCTATGCATAAATACGCACTTCAAGGCAGCAAAGCGGTCCGCCCGATCGGTCAGGGGGCTAACACGAACATCACCCCGCACGCCGTGCGGGGCAATAATCTGACCGACCAATATACGGTTAGTCTCTTTCATGGTCATCTTGGTCTCAGCTGCGGAAAGCCAGAACTTTGCCGTCTTCCAGAAGGATCTCAGAGCCCATGATCTTGTTCAGATCATCGCCTACCTTCACATCGACGACGCGCTCCAACTGCCCTCTGACAATCTCAGAGCCGAGTTCGAGTTCCTGCGTGGCCTTGAGCTTGGCCAGCATTTCATTCTTGAATTCCAGGCGCTTTTGCTTTTCTGCCTCAATTTGTTGACGCAGAGCCACAAGGCCTTGGGCGTCCTGCTTGGCTTGTTCCGCCAACAGACGCTTAGCGTGAAACTCAATTTGCTGCAGTTCCAACTCCACCCCTTGCAGGGCTTCTTCGGTTTCTGCGATCAAACGCTGCTTGAGTTCCTCCGTCACCTTGGCCTTGATGGTCACAGGGCATTTTAGAGTCATGCTGTCCATGTCGGTAATCCACCTTTATTCGCTGATTTCCACGTTGACTTTTTTATTTTCCCGCGTCGCCGCCGCTTTCACGACAGTGCGGATGGCTTTAGCAATCCGTCCCTGCTTGCCGATGACCTTGCCCATATCTTCAGGAGATACGCGCAAGGCGTATACGGTGCCATTACGGTCATCCGCTGCTTCGACTCGTACCTGTTCCGGATGCCGTACCAGGGCTTTGGCGATAACTTCAACGATTTCTTTCATGACGTTATCACACTCTTTCTCACTTCGAACGCTTCATTTCATCCCATTTGCTCATGATGCCTTCTTTACGGAGAATGTTTTTCGCCGTATCGGTAAGCTGAGCGCCTTTTTGCAACCAGGCCAGGACTTTTTCTTCGTCCACTTTTACTACTGCGGGTTCGCGAGTAGAGTCATAGTGACCGACGATTTCGATGAAACGGCCATCGCGGGGCGAACGAGAGTCAGCCACAACGATGCGATAGAAGGGGTTTTTCTTGGCCCCCATGCGATTCAAACGAATTTTTACTGCCATTGATATCACCTCCTTTATAGAATCATTATTTCATAAACGGCATTTTAAACATGCTGCTTAGTTTATTTTTACCCATTTTCTGCATATCCTTGAAGCGCTTCATCATCTTCCGCGCCTCCACAAACTGCTTCAACAGCTTATTGACGTCTTGCACGCGCGTACCGCTGCCAGCAGCAATGCGTTTACGGCGGCTGCCGTTAATTAGGTTGGGATCGCGCCGCTCCGCCCTCGTCATAGAGCGAATAATGGCCTCTACATGGGCAATTTCTTTTTCATCAATCTGGATATCCTGGTTCTTTGTCAGCTGGTTCATACCGGGAAGCATTTCCATAATTTTATCCAGCGGTCCCAGTTTTTTCACCTGCTGCAGCTGATCCAGAAAATCCTCCAGCGTAAAGTCGTCTTTGCGCAGTTTGCGCTCCATCTCTTTAGCCTGTTCCAAATCGATGCTGGCCTGGGCTTTTTCAATCAGAGTCAACACATCGCCCATGCCGAGAATACGCGAAGCCATGCGGTCTGGATGAAAAGGCTCCAGCGCATCCAGTTTCTCGCCCATACCGGCAAATTTTATCGGACAACCGGTAACGGCTTTTACCGAAAGAGCCGCTCCGCCGCGGGCATCGCCGTCCAGCTTGGTAAGAATAATACCGTCCAGCCCCAGATCGCCATTAAAGCTTTCCGCTACATTGACAGCGTCCTGACCGGTCATCGCATCGACTACAAGCAAAATTTCATGCGGTTTGACCGCACTTTTAATGTCCTTAAGCTCCTGCATCAACTCTTCGTTGATATGCAGTCGTCCTGCAGTGTCAATGATCACCACATCGCGAGCGTATAATTTGGCATGTTCCAGAGCCTGTTTGGCAATTTCCACCGGTTTGGGCTCTTCCATAGTGAAAACCGGAATGCTCAGCTGTTCCCCAAGCACCTGCAGCTGTTTGATAGCCGCAGGCCGGTACACGTCGGCGGCAACTAACAGCGGGTTTTTACCTTGTTTTTTCAAATACTGCCCCAGCTTGCCTACGGTTGTCGTTTTACCAGCGCCCTGAAGGCCCACAAGCATGATCACTGTCGGCGGCTTAGGAGAGATAGTAATGCGACTTTGGGTGCCGCCCATCAACTCGGTCAGCTCATCGTTAACAATCTTTACGACCTGCTGCGCCGGCGTCAGACTTTCCAGCACTTCTTGCCCTACAGCCCGTTCCTTAATGCGTGCAATTAAATTCTTAACCACTTTAAAATGCACATCGGCTTCCAACAGGGCCATACGTACTTCGCGAAGCGCTTCAGCAACATCGGCTTCGGTAATCTTTCCTCGGCCGCGAAGTTTTTTAAATGTCGATTGCAACTTATCGGCTAAGCCCTCAAATATCATGAGCAACCTCCAACAGCATACTCAATTGCCGCCTAGCCTCGCCAAGAGCGGGAATGTTTTGCATATTCTCAGGCAGGCTCATTAAAAGCTGTTGCACCTGCCGCAAAATTTCCCGATCCTGTTCCTGCCGTTCCAGCAATCGCAATTTTCCTTCATACTCTTCTAAAATATGTTCCGCCCGGCGCAGCATATCATGCACCGCTTGTCGCGAAACACACAGCTCTTCGGCAATCTCCGAAAGAGAAAAATCCTGCAAATAATGTAATTCCACGCAACGCTGCTGTTTTTCCGTCAGTAACGCGCTATACAAATCAAAGAGACGTCCAATGCGGACGATTTTCTCCAACATGTTCACCACCAACTTCTTGCCAAGTTCTAATACTTGACACCTGCTTTATTATACGCACTTCAAGGATGGGCGTCAAGTACTTTTACTTGGCATTCTTGGTTAGTTGGCAAATAAAGCTTGTGCAAACTCCTCCGCATCAAAAGGCCGCAAATCGTCCATGCCTTCGCCAACGCCAATCCACTTGACAGGCACGCCCAATTCACTCTTAACAGCCACAATCACGCCTCCCTTAGCCGTCCCGTCCAGCTTGGTCAAAGCCACGCCAGTCACATCGCTGACTTCTCCGAACACCCGGGCCTGATTCAAGGCATTTTGCCCTGTTGTAGCATCCAGCACTAACAATGTTTCATGCGGCGCTCCTTCCACTTCCCGGCCAATAATCCGGTAAATCTTCCGCAGCTCCTCCATAAGATTTCCCTTATTGTGCAGCCTGCCGGCCGTATCGATGATCACTATGTCAAAGTTCCTGGCTTTAGCTGCTTGCAGCGCGTCAAACGCCACCGCCGCCGGATCCGAACCTTCTGCATGCTTGATCACTTCGCAGCCGGCGCGCTGACCCCAAATCTCCAGCTGGTCAATCGCCGCCGCACGAAAGGTATCCGCCGCCGCTAGAAGCACCTTTTTGCCTTGAGCTGCGTAAAAATGCCCCAATTTTCCAATCGTAGTCGTCTTGCCTACGCCATTGACGCCAACCACCAAAATAACGCCTACGCTCTTTTCCGGCAACTGCATAGCAGCCGTTCCCTCATTGAGCATGGAACTGATGCGCTGCGCCAAAAAGGGCCGCAAATCGTCAGGCTGGTTGATTTCTTTAGCTTTTATGCCTGTGCGGATGTCCTGCATCAACCGCGACGTAACTGTTACGCCAACATCCGAGGTCAACAACGCCATTTCAATATCATCTAAAAATTCCTCATCAATATCGGCATAGCCCTTAATTACCTGTTCTATTTTCTCTGCAAAAGACTTGCGCGTCTTTTCCAAGCCCGATTTTAACCGATCAAAAAAACCCATTCTTCTTCGCACCTCTTCTCTAAAATTCACACCGCCGGCTTAAAATTGCTTCTTAGCTGGCGGAAGACTGCTTTTCTTCATTACTAAGTTCTACGGAAATAATGCGAGAGACGCCGTTTTCATGCAGCGTTACCCCGTGCAGACGGTCTGCCGCCTCCATCGTCCCCTTACGGTGCGTCACCACCAGAAACTGCGTGTGCGCCGCATATTCGCGCAAGAAACGACTAAAGCGACGCAAATTAGCCTCGTCCAGAGGCGCGTCAATTTCATCGACCATGCAAAACGGCGCCGGCCTATGCCGCAAGAAGGAAAACAGCAGCGCAATCACCGTCAACGCCCGTTCGCCACCGGACAAGAGCGCCAAATGCTGCGTCTTTTTCCCAGGAGGCTGCACAAAAATCTCAATACCGGTTTCCAATAAATTATCCGGCGCCGTTAGGCGCAGTTCCGCCTTGCCGCCGCCAAACAAACTTTGGAAAGATGCCGAAAAGTATTCATTGATTCGCTGAAAAGCTTCTTTGAACTGACTGGACATAGTCGCGTCCATTTCGGAGATAACCTGCCGTAATTGCTCCAGACTGGACGCTAAGTCCTCGAACTGCCCTTCTAGAAACTCATGGCGCTCCAGCAACGCCGCGTATTCTTTTTCTGCGTTGAGATTGACCGGTCCTAAGGCCTCGATATCTCTTTCCAGCCGGGCGATAGCCGAGTTAAAAGAGGCGGTGTTTCCCTCTACGCGCCACTCCTGCGCCTCTTGAGAACGCAAAGAAAACTGCTCCCATAGTTGGGTCTGCGCCGCCTCTACCTCATAGTCCGCTTTAGCAGTCTGCAGTTCAATGGCATGAACTTTGCGCTCTAGTTCCTGACTCTGACGTCGGCAAGCTTCCTGAGCCTCCAGCGACTGACGCCAAACAGTCTCTTGCTGCACCCGTTCGCTTTGCGTTTTCGCCGCCGCGTCTTCCGCCGCCTTTTGTTTGGCGACAAGCTCTTCCTGCACCGCAGTAATCGCAGCTAAGGCTTGCTGCGTTTCTTGCTGTTGCGCCTGCAACACGCCGTGTTCCGCCAGGAGCTGCTCTTGTTTGCGTTTTACATGCTCCAGTTCCGCTTCCATGCCGCGCAGCCGCTCTTCCATCTGTCTTCGCTGTTCCTCTAAAGCGGCCTGCCGCACCTTAGCCGCCATAAGGCGGCTTTGCTCCTCTTCCCTTCGACGCGTAAGCGCAACCTGTTGTTCCTGCTGCAACGACACATCCTCGCGTTGCACATGGTCAGCCGCTTCAAACGTCGTCAGCGATTCGGACAGCTCTTGCCGCCGCTGCCGGACCCGTGCCAAAGCCAATTCCAAATCTCTGCGCCGCTGCTTAAGACTTTCGCCAACGCCCTGCCAACGCTGCCTCTCTTTAGCGCAAGCCTGGCTTCGCCCTTCCCAGGCCGTATGTTCTACTTGCAGCGCTTGCAGCTGCTGTCGTATTTGCTCCAATTGAGACTGCAGCTCTTGTCCTTCCCGCTGCAATCGTTCCAACTGCGCTTCCGTTTCCCGCAGTTTTTCAGCTCCTTCAGCAATGCGAAGGCTCAGCTCTTCCAGCTCGCTTTCACGTCCCAGCACGCCGCTTTCGCGCCGTTGCTGGCTGCCGCCGCTCATAGCCCCGCCCGGACTGAGCACTTCGCCGTCCAGGGTCACCAGTTTTACACTATGACCGGTCTGGCGGGCAATCGTAATGGCTTCATCCAAGGTTTCTACAATAACCGTACGGCCCAGCAAAAATTTAACCGCCGCTTCATGTTCCGCCGCACACTCGATCATATCGGAGGCAAACCCAAGAGCCCCAGGCAGCTTAACCGCCCGCAGCTCCGCATCTCGCGGAGTCTGGAGCCGCAACGCGCTCAAGGGTAAAAACGTCGCGCGCCCCAGGCGCTGCGCTTTCAAAAAGGCTATCGCGTCACGCGCCACTTCCTCCCGTTCTACCACCACATGCTGCATAGCTCCGCCTAAAGCGGTTTCCACGGCTGTTACATAGCGGGAGGAAACGCGAATAAGCTCTGCAACCGGTCCGTGAATGCCGCTGCGCCAAGCCGCCTTACTCTGCAGCAAGGCCTTTACGCCGCGTCCAAAGCCTTCATGCGCCTCTTTCATCTGCTGCAACACTTGCCGTCTTGTCGTCCATTCCCGCTGCTGTAGTTGCAGCTTTTGCAGCTCCTGCTGCCGCTGCTGCCGCTCTTCGCGCTTACGCTGACTTTGTTCTTGCTCGCGCTGCCCCTGCAGCCGCGCCGCTCGCATACGCTGCTGCAGCTCGTCTTCTTGTTGCTGCAGTTTTTTCTCTTGACCCGTTACAACACCTAGTTGCTGCTGCTGCTGTGTTTCTTCGCCGGCGACGCGCACCAGTTCCTCTTCCAGCCGGCTTCCTTCCTGCTCGTGCTGCTGGACTTCGTGACGCAATTGCAGCAATTTCTGCATCCGGCTCATTTCCGCTTCTTTGCCGGAAGCCACCTGCGTTTCTAGCGCCGTCAATTCTTCCTGCAATTGTTGCAGCGTTGTTTCTCGTTCTTTAACTTCTTTCGTACATTGCAACAACGCTCCCGCTTGCTGCTGCCACTCGGCAGACACGTTTTCTCCCTGCGCTCGGGTGCGCTGCGCTAACTGCGCATATTCCACCTGCTCTTGGGCTAAGCGCCGGCTGCGCTCCTCTTCCTGCAAGGACCGCTCCGCCAAAACCGCCTGCTGCTGTTGCAGCGCGTCTCCTTCTTCCTGGCAGCTGCGAAGTTGCTGCTGCGCTGCCGTCCAAGACGCTTCCGCCTGGCTGCGCAACTCCCCGCAGCGGGCGGCCTCGCTCTCTGCCGCATATAACGCCGTGCGACCTGCTTCATAATCCTGCTGCAGCGCCGCCGCTTCGCCGCGCCAACGCTCTTGCTGGCTTTGCGCCTGCTCCAGCCGCTGACACAGCATAGATACTTGCTGGCTGCGCAACTGTCGCGCCAGTTCTTTATGTTCTTTCGCTTTACGGGCGCTCTCCGCCATAGGTTCTAATCTCGCGGAAATTTCGCCGCGAATATCTGCTACGCGCGTCAGATTTAGCTCGGTTTCCTCCATTTTGCGCATGGCGTCCCGTTTGCGCTGCTTATATTTACTGATTCCTGCCGCATCCTCAAACAACAAGCGTCGTTCTTCCGGTTTGCTGTTCAGCACTTCGTCTACGCGATTTTGTCCAATAACAACCATAGAGTCCTTGCCCAGGCCGGTATGAGCCAAAAGCTCATGAATGTCCTTGAGACGACAAGAACGTTTATTTAAATAGTATTCGCTTTCACCGGAACGATAGACGCGGCGGGTAAAAATGACTTCACTATACTCAATAGGCAAGGTACCGTCTGTATTGTCAAAGGTCAATGACACTTCAGCCATGCCCAAAGGGCGCCTCCCTGCACTGCCGGAAAAAATAACATCCTCCATTTTGGCGCCGCGCAGAGTTTTGGCGCTCTGTTCGCCCAACACCCACAAGATCGCGTCGGAAATATTGCTCTTGCCGCTGCCGTTAGGCCCGACAATCGCTGTAATTCCTTCGTCAAATTCCAATTCAGTACGGTCTGCGAACGATTTAAAGCCATGAGCTTCCAGTTTTCGTAACAGCACGAATTAATTCACCACATTTCTTGCAGATATCTTACTTATTGTACCATCATCAACCACCTAATAACAAATAAAAAGCCCGCTTGCCGCAGCAAACAGGCTTATAAAACAACTCACTTCAACGAGGCTCCACAATAAAGCGAATGGCCGTCCTCTCTTCGCCATCAATATTGATTTCCGCAAACGCCGGAATGGTCACGAGATTGATACCGTTAGGAGCCACAAATCCTCTGGCGATAGCGATAGCCTTGATCGCTTGATTCACCGCCCCGGCTCCCACCGCCTGGACTTCCGCGCCCCCGTTTTCGCGCAACACCGCAGCCAATGCTCCGGCAACCGCTTTAGGATTCGATCGAGCAGACACTTTGAGGACTTCCATAGTTACTGAACCTCCTTCTACGTCGCTTTGAACTGCAAGGCATCCAGCATTTGTTGTTCCTATTAGGTCTTCCTTTATCCCCTCTATTCTGTTCTCTATGAAAAACTCCTTCTCCTAAAGCTATGTTTACCGGAAAGATTTTACTTATGATCGTTTAACAGTAAAAGGCTCCAAGCGCTCCTAGCTTCACTCTCCGTCTGCCTTGCACCGTCTCTAGCTCCAGGCTGCCTGGACAAAGGCTTGCCTTTGCTTGCAGGGATACTTCTCCGAAACCGGCCTCTTGCCATTGACGCAAGTTCTCATTTTTCTGGCCCCGCACCTTGGATGCATCCTGAGGATGATAGAAGAGGCGACACGCTGAAGAAGAAAGCTGTTCTAAGCCATACAGCACCTGCTGACGTATTAAGAAAGACCATACGAGTTCGCCAAAAGCGGGATGATAGGGTCCTGCCAGCAGTTTGGCGGAATGCAGTTCTTCACTGTCCTGCAAGCCCATGCGAATCACGCCAATTTCTCGCTGCTGGCAGCCAGCCAAGGCCCACGCCGTACGCTCGACCGCTTCCGCCAGCGATAGCGGCTTATACACGCCGCTTGCGTAAGAGCCAGCCAGTTCCGTACCTGCTAAAACCACCGTTGGATACAAGCGGATGAAATCCGGAGCCAGCTTCCAGAGGCGCTGCAATGTTTTTTGCCACAACAGCCGAGTTTCCCCGGGCAATCCCGGCATCAGCTGCACGCCTACGGTCAGCCCGGCATGCCGCAACACAGCGACAGCCTTTTCTACACAAGAAAAACCATACCCTCGCTTGGCTGCGTTCAAAACAGAGTTGCAGAGCGATTGCGCCCCCAACTCCACGCACGAAACGCCTTGCGTCTTCAGCCATCTGACCGCCTCTTCTTCTATGGCGTCCGGCCTGGTGGATAAACGAATGCCTGTTACCTTCCCTGTTGCCAAAAAATGCTGCGCCGGCGCTAAAAGTTCCTTTTGCTGCCGCAGCGGCAAGGCTGTAAAGCTGCCGCCGTAAAAGGCGGCCTCCACTTTCTGTCCGGCCGGCTGCAATGCCAACGCTTTTTCCAAAATCGTCCGGATATCTTCCGCCGTCGGCGCCGCATTTCCGGTTCCCGTCAGCATGCGCTGATCGCAAAAAACGCATTGACTTCTACAGCCCAAAAAAGGAATGAATAACGGTACAATTCGCTTTCTTGGCTCTTTCATCTACAGGCCTCCTTCTAAGCAAAATCGCTAAGCGATTTCTAAAAAGACAAAAAACGATGCCGTAACTACATCCGTCACGGCATCGTTTCTATTTCAAGATGACTTGTGCGCACTTTCCTTGGGCTGCAAAGCCGCAAAGGCTTCTTGCGCAGCATGCTGCTCCGCTTCTTTTTTGCTGCGGCCGCTGCCGTGCCCTGCTAGATGGTCGTTGACCCAAACTTCCACGTGAAAAATCTTCCCGTGATCAGGCCCCTCTTCACCAGCCAGTTGGTACTGAATCTTTGCGTCAGCCTTACGCTGCACCAATTCCTGCAACAAGGTCTTGTAGTCCTTTAGGTAATTACCACGCTCCACCAGCTTAATTTCCTTCGCTAGCTGCTTCATGACAAAGTCTGTTACGCCAGGAATGCCGTGGTCCAAATAAATAGCGCCAATAATCGCTTCAAAGGCATCCGCTAAAATGGAAATGCGTTGGCGGCCTCCTGACAATTCTTCGCCGCGGCCCAAATAGAGAAATTCACCAACTTGCATCTCCCCTGCCCTGCGGGCCAAGGTAGTCTCGCAAACCAAGACAGCTCTGGCTTTCGTCAACTCGCCTTCCGGCAGTTGCGGAAACTTGCGAAACAGATAATCGCTGATAATCAAATCCAAGATAGCATCGCCAAGAAACTCCAGCCGTTCATTATGAACCAGCGTTTCATGCTTTGTCTCATTGGCATAAGAAGTATGCACCAATGCCTGGTGCAACAAAGATAGATCCTGGAATACGGTTCCCAAACGCTTGCACAATAGTGCAAGTTCTTGCTGCCGACCCTTATCCACCATTTGTCTTATCTTGCTCACGCGCGATTACGCCTTGTACTTTTTGAGCAAAATGGTAGCATTATGACCGCCGAAACCAAAGGAGTTGGAAATGGCCACATTGACCGTGCGCTGCCGTTTCACCTTCGGCACATAGTCGAGATCCATTCCTTCTTCGGCATTCTCATAGTTAATTGTCGGCGGAACCAGGTCATTAGAGATCGCCAAAGCTGTAGCAATGGCTTCAATACCGCCAGCTGCTCCCAGCAGATGGCCTGTCATAGATTTAATAGAGCTGATGGAAAGTTCTTTGGCATGATCACCGAAAAGAGCTTTAACCGCCAGCGTTTCATTGCGATCATTCAACGGCGTCGAGGTGCCGTGAGCGTTAATATAGTCGACGTCTTCCGGTTTTAAACCGGCGTCTTTAATAGCCAAGTTCATACATTTTGCGGCCATAGCGCCTTCCGGCGCCGGAGCCGTAATATGATATGCATCCGCATTATAGCCATAACCGCTGATTTCCGCATAAATCCGTGCGCCGCGCTGCAAGGCATGCTCCAGAGATTCCAAAATCACAATACCTGCGCCTTCGCCCATAACAAAGCCTGCACGGTCTTTGTCAAACGGACGAGAAGCTTTAGTAGGTTCGTCATTGCGTGTCGACAAGGCTTTCATAGAACAAAAGCCAGCTACCGCTGCGGGAGAAATGCAGGCTTCCACCCCGCCAGCCACCATTACGTCGGCATCACCGCGCTGAATAATTTTAAAAGCATCGCCTACGGCGTTCGTGCCGGTGGCGCAAGCCGTAACTACACAGCTCGAAGGTCCGCGCAGACCAAAAGCGATAGAAGTCTGACCAGCAGGCATATTGGCGATCATCATCGGTACAAAGAAAGGGCTGACACGGCCAGGGCCTTTGTCAAACAAAGTTTTGTACTGATCATGCAGCGTATCAATGCCGCCAATACCGGTGCCAATTACCGTACCAATGCGCTCCAAGTCTTCTTTTTCCAAATCCAAGGCCGCATCTTCAATCGCCATGGATGTTGCGGCTACAGCAAACTGAGTCACTCGATCCATGCGCTTTGCTTCTTTTTTATCAATGAACTGCGTAGGTTCAAAGCCTTTGACTTCACCGGCAATACGTGTTGTAAAGTCACTGGCGTCAAAACGTGTAATCGGACCAATGCCGGAAACACCGTTTGTCAAGGACTGCCAAAATTCAGCCGCCGTATTACCTACAGGGGTAATAGCCCCCAATCCCGTGATTACTACGCGTTTGGAAGTAGTATGCAAATAAAACACCTCACTTTAGTTAACTGCTTCTGCTTCGCGAAGCAGCCGCTCAAAAATTTCCTTTACAGGAAGAATTTCCTCAATCTTGTGAATGTACTCGCCAGTAAAGACCAAGCCGCTCTCCACATCTCCCTGCTGCGCTCGAATCAGCGCCCGGATAATGCAGAAATTACGTTTGCAATGCTTCAAACAAGCATCACAGGTTGTCGGCGCCGGAGCATCCCCTGCCAAAAGGCGAGCCGCAAAGGGATTGCGCACAGCGCGTCCCGGCAATCCTACCGGGCTGTCAATCAGCACAACATCTTCCGGTTTAGCCTTCAGATAGAATTCTTTTAATGCCGGGGCCGCATTGGATTCTTCGCTTGCGGCAAAACGCGTACCCATTTGCACGCCGCTTGCCCCCAGTTTCAAGACGTCTACAATATCTGCACCGTTCATGACGCCGCCAGCGGCGATGACCGGAATATTGACAGCTTTGCAAATATCGGGAATGATCTCGCGCATGGATAGGTCGGTTCCCAAATGACCGCCTGCTTCCTTGCCCTCAACCACAATGGCCGCCGCACCTAGTTTTTGCGAAATCTTGGCCAATTTTACCGATGAAACAATCGGCACAATCGGAGTGCCCGATTCGTGTCCGAGTCCAAACATATCTCTGGAAAAGCCAGCTCCGGCAACTACAAGATCAATTCCTTCTTCAATTGCGGTTTTTACCAAACCAGCAAATTCACGAGCCGCCACCATGGCGTTAATGCCAATAATCCCCTTCGTCAGGGAACGAGCCAGACGGATTTCATATCGTAATTCATCAAAAGTCATCCCAGATGCGGCAATCAGGCCTATGCCTCCCTGCGAGGCTACTGCGGCAGCCAGGCGGGCCGTAGAAAGACGGATGGCCATGCCGCCTTGCATAACTGGTACTTTGGCCACAAGCTGGCCAATGCGAAGTTCTGGAAGTTTCAAGAAAATACTCCTCCATTCACATGGGCGTCATCATCTTTAAGAAAGTCCCGCGAACAAGTTCACGGGACTTTCTCAGTTGACAGACCGCTTCGCGATCTTTAGCCTTGTTTTTCCTGTTCAATGTAGGTAACAGCGTCTTTTACGGTCTTGATCTTTTCTGCAACCTCATCAGGAATTTCGATGCCAAATTCCTCTTCGAAAGCCATGATCAATTCCACGATGTCCAAGGAATCAGCACCCAGATCATCGATGAAGGTGGAGTCAATAGCTACATCAGCAGCTTCCACACCCAATTGCTCAACTACGATTTCTTTTACTTTGTCAAATGTCGACATGAAGTTCACCTCCTTCCAAAGCCCACGTAGAAAGTGGAAATCAGTACATGACCATACCGCCGTCCACGTTAAGGGTTTGTCCTGTAATATAAGCTGCAGCGTCCGAACAGAGGAACAATACGGCTTTCGCCACATCGCTCGGCGTTCCTGGACGTCCAAGGGGGATAGTACTAGTCATTTGTTCTTTTACACTGTCAGGCAGCACTTCGGTCATATCTGTGGCAATAAACCCCGGGGCTACTGCATTGACCGTAATCCCACGGCTGCCTAGCTCTTTTGCCATGGACTTTGTAAAGCCCACTACGCCAGCTTTCGCTGCAGCATAGTTAGCTTGACTAGCATTGCCAGTCAGTCCCACAACCGAAGTCATATTGATGATTCTGCCGCTTCGCTGCTTCAGCATCAGCTTAGACACCGCCTTGGTGCACAAGAAGACGCCTTTCAAGTTGGTATCCAGCACCACATCCCAATCGGCCTCTTTCATCCGCATCAAGAGCGCATCCCGCGTAATTCCGGCATTGTTGACCAGAATGTCAATCGAGCCAAATGCAGTTACCGTCTTTTGGATCAATTCATCCACTTCAGCAGCAACCGCTATGTTAGCCTGCACTGCAATGGCCTGACCGCCCATATCTTG
The DNA here is from genome assembly GCA_009929485.1 of Negativicutes bacterium. GTDB lineage: Bacteria > Bacillota > Negativicutes > Anaeromusales > Anaeromusaceae > Anaeromusa. Next base: position 72,798 of record SAAJ01000001.1, on the reverse strand, counting down.
AATGGCTTTCAGCACTTCCTGCGCCGCCGCCGCATTACCGGCGTAGTTAATGACAATCTTAGCTCCGGCCTTGGCAAGTTCCAGCGCCGTTGCCCGGCCAATGCCGCGCGAAGCACCTGTAATCAAGGCCACTTTATTGTCTACATGCATTTTAGCGGACCTCCTTGAAATAATCAAGGCTTTTTTCCAGAGAAGCCAAATCCTCAATATTGGCGCTGGCAGTCTCTTTGGCAATTTTCTTCGTAAAGCTTGTTAATACCTTGCCAGGCCCCACCTCTACCAGACATTCCGCCCCTTCAGCCAGCAGTGTTTGCACGCAGGCTTCCCAAATAACCGGACTTGCCGCTTGCGCCACCAAAAGGCGCTTGATATCAGCAGCACCGGTCATCGGTTTGCCGGTTACGTTGGAAATGACCGGAATTACGGCGTCCTTAACTGCGATTTTATCCAGCTCCGCCGCCAATCCTTTAGCCGCAGGTTCCATCAGCGTGCTGTGGAATGGAGCGCTCACCGGCAGCATAACTGCCCGTTTGGCGCCCGCTTCCTTCAGCTTGGCTGCAGCGGTCTCAACAGCTGCCGTCGTACCAGCAATAACAACTTGGCCCGGGCAATTGAAATTAACAGCTTGGACTGCTTGCCCCAACTCGGCCTGTACCTCTTGGCAAGTCTTGACAATGCTCTCGCTATCAAGACCCAAAATAGCCGCCATCGCGCCTTCGCCCAAAGGAACGGCTTCCTGCATCAATTGCCCCCGTTTACGCACTAGACGCACCGCATCAGCAAAATCCAGCGCTCCCGCCGCAACCAATGCCGAATATTCACCCAAGCTATGCCCGGCTGCCAGAACAGGCGTAATTCCTTTTTCTTTGAGCACAGCCGCACAAGCCACGCTTACTGTCAAAATCGCCGGTTGCGTGTTATATGTTTTTTTCAGTTCCTCTTCGGGACCTTGAAAACACATGTCGGTAATAGAAAATCCCAGCGCTTCATCCGCCTCAGCAAAGATCTTTTTTACAATCGGAAAGGTCTCGTACAAATCTTTGCCCATACCAACGGTTTGAGATCCTTGTCCTGGGAACACGAATGCCAATTTGCTCATCTATTTTCCCTCCATTCCGTCTCGTTGTTTTTCCGAGTCTTACGCCTTAAAGCGAGTTGCCTGCTGCAAATGCTCCATTACGCCGGGAATGCCGGAAACCAGATCTTGCATGACCGCTTCTACCGACTGAATTTCCCGAATCATACCGGCAATTTGGCCCACCATCACAGACCCGTAGTCCACATCGCCTTCTTGAGCGGCCAAACGCAGTTTGCCAGCTCCCATTTGATCCAGTTCTTCTGTTGTTGCACCAGCTCGTTCGCGCTCCACATATTCTTTAGTCAGTTTGTTCTGCAAGACGCGTACAGGATGACCTGTACTCACGCCGGTAACAATGGTCGAGCGTTCTTTCGCTTTTACTAAAGCCTGCTTGTATCGTTCATGCACGAGGCATTCTGTAGTAGCCACAAAACGAGTGCCAATCTGCACCCCTTGCGCTCCTAAAGCCAAAGCCGCCACAACGCCTCGAGAATCGGCAATACCGCCAGCGGCAATAACCGGATTAGAAACCGCATCCACAACTTGCGGCACCAATGCCATGGTCGATACTTCGCCCACATGGCCGCCGCTCTCATGTCCCTCAGCCACCAACGCATCAACACCGATACGTTCCAGACGCTTCGCTAAGGCAACCGAAGCTACCACCGGAATAATTCGAGCCCCAATGCCCTTGAGCGCAGGAATGTATTCTCCCGGATTGCCAGCGCCAGTCGTCACTACTTGCACTTTCTCATCAACAACAACCTGCATAACCTCTTTGACGAAAGGAGACATTAACATAACATTGACGCCAAACACCTTTGTTGTCAATTCTTTAGCTCGACGAATTTCCTTGCGCAAGGCATCCGGCGGCATATGTCCGGCGCCAATCAGCCCCAAACCGCCTGCATTAGAAACTGCTGCCGCCAACTCAGCCGTAGCTACCCAGGCCATGCCCCCTTGAATAATGGGATATTTAATGTTCAATAATTCGCAAATCTGATTACTCACCAACAGATGAATCCTCCTTGTACCAGCGAAGCACGCAGGCAGCCCAGGTCAACCCTGCACCGAAGCCTACGAGCACCAGCTTGTCTCCGTTTTTGACCTTGCCTTCAAGCACTGCTTCTTCCAAGGCGATAGGAATCGATGCAGCCGACGTATTTCCATAACGATCCACATTGACATGCACTTTCTCCATCGGTAATTGCAAGCGCTTCGCAGCCGATTGAATAATCCGGATGTTTGCTTGATGGGGAATTAAATAATCTACATCCGCATCGGTCATGCCAGCCTTTTGTAAGGCTTTTTGCGCCGCTTCACCCATAACTTTAATCGCAAACTTGAACACTTCGTTGCCGTTCATATGCACATAATGCAAGCGTTGAGCCACTGTTTCGGCGCTTGGCGGACGCCTCGAACCGCCAGCAGGCATTTTCAAAAGCTCTCCGCCATGTCCGTCTGCCCCTAATTCCACACCCAGTACGCCATATCCTGCAGGAACCGGTCCGATTACCGCCGCACCGGCGCCATCGCCGAAAAGCACGCAGGTATTGCGATCCGTCCAGTCTAAAATTTTAGAAAGCGTCTCCGCGCCAATGACAAGCACCCGCTGATATAAGCCAGCTTGTATAAATTGCGTCGCCACGGTCAACCCGTAGACAAAGCCGGAGCAGCCCGCCGCTAAATCAAAGGCTGCTGCATGAGTCGCTCCAATCTTTTCTTGTACCAAGCAAGCCGTCGAAGGAAAAAACATATCCGGCGTCGCTGTGGCCACAATAATCAGATCCAGCTCCTCTGCTTTAATTCCTGCATGAGCCAAAGCCCGTTTAGCCGCCCCCACAGCAATGTCCGAAGTAGCTGTCGCCTCATCCGCCACATGACGTTGTTTGATTCCCGTCCGAGAAAAAATCCATTCATCAGAAGTATCTACTATCTTTTCAAGATCGGCATTGGTCAAAATGCGTTCCGGCACATAACTGCCTAAGCCTAAAATTCCAGCAGACTGCTTAGTTTCCGCCATGCGTCAGCACCTCCTCTTTTGCAATCATCTCGCTAATATGAGTCGCCACTTGCTGTTCCGTAAATTCCTTGGCTACACGAACTGCGTTTTTAATCGCTTTAGCTTTAGAACTGCCGTGACAAATAATGCAACAACCATTTACACCCAGCAAAGGCGCCCCGCCATACTCAGCATAATCTAATTTCTTTCGCAAACGTTTCAAAACCGGCAACAACATCAACGATGCCATTTTCGTTAAAAAACCGCTTTGTTGAACGGCATCTTTCAATAAACGCATGATTGCGCTGGCTAAGCCTTCGCCGAACTTTAGAACCACGTTCCCCACAAAGCCATCGCAAACCACAACATCAACAGTCCCTTGCGGGATATCTCGGCCTTCAATATTACCAATAAAATTAATGTTTTGTACTTGCGCCAGCAGCGGATACGTTGACAAAGTCAATTCGTTTCCTTTGGTCTCTTCTTCGCCAATGCTCAACAAACCAACACGAGGATTTTCAACCCCCAGTACATATTTCGCGTAAATGGACCCCATAATAGCGCTTTGCACTAAATGTTTCGGTTTGCTGTCCACATTAGCTCCCGAATCCAACAACATCGTCGTTCCCGTTAAATTGGGGATGGGCGTTGCAATAGTAGCACGCTCAATCTTGGGCAGTCGTCCCAAGCCAAACAAGGCGGCCGCCACCGCAGCGCCCGTGCTTCCGGCTGAAATCACCGCCGCACACTCGCCTTCTTTCACTAAGCGCGTAGCAACTACCACCGAAGCATCCCGCTTTTTGCGGACCGCAGCGCCGGGAGATTCGTGCATATCAATCACTTCCGACGCATGATGTACAAAAATGTGCTCGCCTTCGCGCACGCCATGCTTACCCATGGCCTCTCGCAACAACGTCTCATCGCCTACCAGCACAATATCACAGCCATAGTCTTTCACAGCCGCCATGGCGCCTAAAAGAATTTCTTCCGGCGCATGATCGCCTCCCATGGCATCAATCGCAACTTTCATCAATTTTCGCCCTCCGAGTTCACTGCAACCATAATGAATTTGGCCCGGAACACCTCTTCTTGCTCATTACGGGTTTTTACCCAAATAAAAACTTTGTTCCCGCGGATGCGAATCACTTCCGCCTTAGCCATTAGTTTTTCACCGGCCCGCACCGGCACTTTGTATTTTATATTAGCCACGCCGGTTACCGCCGCAGGCGCATCCATAACCGCCAGCGCCAACGAATTGGCCTGGGAAAAAATATAATGTCCTCTGGCAATCTTCGTCTTTGCCAGCACCATGTCTTCCGTAACTGCCAACACGGAAATGGCCGTTCGGCCTACTTCCAAATCAACCAATTCACCTACGACATCGTCTTCCGCAATCGCTCTCAATTTGTTTTGAGCCCGCTGCGCCATAAGCTTGGTCCGCTCTCTCAACTCGGGAATCCCCAGCTCCATGCGATCCAGACGAATGGTTTGCACGCTGACCCCAAATTCCACAGCTAATTCCTCATCGCGCAAAAACGGATGAGTAGAAATCTTTTCTGTCAACAATTCCTGTCGTATACGTTTGTTCATGCGCGCCATATCATCACCTAATCTTAGAAACTGGTACTAAAATAACATCGTCCTCATTATAGCGGAGACATGACGCAATTGGCAAGCAAAAAATGAAAGGAGCAACTTGCAGCCAGGCTGCAAGCTTGCTCCTTTCATTCGGGATTATTCCACGGTGACAACCGCTTTTCCGTTGTAGTGACCGCAATCAGGGCACACGCGGTGAGGCATTTTGGGCTCATGGCACTGCGGGCAGGGTACGAAGCCCGGAGCCGTCAGTTTCCAGTTTGCACGCCGTCTGTCACGACGGGCTTTAGACATTTTACGCTTTGGTACTGCCATGGTCTGGTTCCACCTCCTTCAATGGTAGGCTACTGTTTAGAATCAAGCAACTGTTTGAGAGCAGCCAGCCTGGGATCAATGGCTTCATGATCGCAATGACAGTCACTTTGATTGCGATCCTGGCCGCACACCGGGCATAAGCCCTTACAATCCAGTTGGCACACTTTCTTCATGGGTTCCGCCAGCAACAATGTATCCCGCACCAGTTCAGTTACATCCAGCTCATCACCTTCGTAAACGCCATATTCAGCGTCTGCCGGCAATGGGCTTTCTTGCGATGTTTCCCGATATTCCTGTCGAAATTCTTCAACAAGCTCGGTTTCATAGTCCCGCAAGCAACGCTGGCATTCAAAGGAGGCTAACGCACGTATCGTGCCGGAAACCACCATATGACCGCCACTGTTGGCAACCTTCCCTGAAACGGAAACGGGTCCCCGCAACCAGAAAAACTCTTCTGCCGCAGGCACCTCGAAGGCAAACGAAAATTGCTTGCCTGTTGCATGTCGGAGTGAAACAACGTTGAGTTTCATCACTTCTCACCTCAACCTTCGTCTATTATATCCACCGAGGCGAGCCTTGTCAAGAAAAGACCATGACAGAAGCCGGCAGGATAAAAACCGCTGCCGGCTTCCACTTCAGGCAAGTTAGAAAAACTCAACCAAGACAGATTGATTTCGTATCCCGAGCAATCATCAACTCTTCGTTTGTAGGAATAACGAACAGCTTCACTTTGGAATCGGCCGTGCTGATTTCGCAGGCTTTACCGCGAACATTATTGCGCTCTTTGTCGATTTTTGCTCCTAAATAGCCAAAAGCTTCCGCAATGCTTTCACGCATAGAGATGGAGTTTTCCCCCAAACCGGCGGTGAAGACAATCGCGTCTACGCCGTTCATAGCAGCGGCATAAGCGCCCACATATTTTTGTACACGATAGGCGAATACATCCAGCGCCAATTTCGCTCTTTCATTGCCTTCGTCAGCAGCGCCTTCGATATCCCGGAAGTCGCTGGAAACGCCGGAAATACCCAGCACGCCGGACTCTTTATTAATATAGCTGTCAATTGCATCAGCATCCATATTTTCTTTTTTCATCAACATCGGCAAAATAGCCGGATCAATGTCGCCGCAGCGAGTTCCCATGACAAGGCCTTCCAGCGGAGTCAAGCCCATGCTGGTATCCACCACTGCCCCGTTTTTAACAGCGGCAACGCTGGAGCCATTTCCCAAATGACAGGTGATGACTTTAATGTCTTCCGGTTTTTGTCCCATCATCTCTGCGCACTGCTGAGAAACAAATTTATGAGAAGTACCATGGAAACCATAGCGACGAATGCCGTGTTTCTTATAGACTTCATAAGGCAGACCGTAAATGAAAGCATGCTTCGGCATGGTCTGATGGAACGCAGTATCAAACACGCCCACTTGAGCTACGCCAGGCATTAATTTTTCACAGGCTTTAATACCTAAGATATTCGGAGGATTATGAAGCGGCGCCATTTCAATGCACTCTTCCAGCGCATCCATAACGGCATCATTGATACGTACCGATGTAGCAAACTTCTCGGCGCCATGAACTACGCGATGACCTACGGCGGAAATTTCATTCATGTCCTTGATAACGCCATGTTTAGCATCAACCAAAGCATTCAAAACTAATTTGATTGCCACGCTGTGATCCGGAATCTCGGTTTCAATAGTCACTTTTTCGGCTTCGCCAGGCTGATGCTTCAACACAGAGCCTTCAATGCCGATCCGTTCCACAAGACCTTTAGCCAATACCGACTCGTCCGCCATGTTGAAGAGCTGATACTTCAACGAGGAGCTGCCACAATTGATAACTAGTACTTTCACCTTCGAAATCCCCCTTAAATTGATGGAATAAATTAAATTTTTACGAAATCCTACTAAATAAAACAAATGTTGTGACTTTAAAGCCACAACATCATTTTTATCGGATTTTCATTTTTTATTCTTCGACAAAACTTTTCTCATCCCTTCTTCTATAGAAAAATTTATTATTTATTTGCAGAAAATCACCAAATCCGGCAAGAAAAGTGCTAAACTCCAGATAATCAGAACACAAAAGCAGGAGGGTTCTATGTCTGTCACTGGCATTATTGCAGAATATAATCCTTTTCATACAGGTCATGCCTGGCAAATTGCCGAAGCTCGCCGCCGCTGCGGCCCTACCCCTGTCATCGTCGCCATGAGCGGCTCTTTTGTGCAGCGCGGGGAACCAGCTATTTTTGATAAATGGCTCCGGGCCGAATTGGCTGTTTTGGGAGGCGCCGATCTAGTTTTGGAACTTCCTTTCACTTTTTCCTGTCGCAGCGCAGAAACCTTTGCCCAAGGAGGCGTACGTCTTCTCGCCGCAACCGGCCTAGTTTCCACCTTGGCATTCAGCGCTGAAACGCCTGACCTAAGCTGGCTGCAGCAAGTAGCCCGACAAAAAAACACGCCTCAAACACAAGAGCGCTTACAAAACGCCTTACAGAAGGGATTATCCTACGGGGCAGCCCTCGGAGCCGCCCTGGATCAAAATGCAACTACCGCAAGCGCCCTTGCCTTGCCCAACAACATTCTCGCCTTGGAGTATCTGAGCGCCCTCGCCAAATACGCCCCGGCTTTGCAATCGCTTGCGCTGCCGCGACAAGGTTCCGGCTATCATCAAGGCGATTTGCCTGCATCCGGCTATGCCAGCGCCACAGCCTTACGACAGCAGTTACTTACAATCGCCTCACAAGAACTATCTTCGTTCTTTCCGCCTGCCGTTTGGCAGCGTCTTCTCTCTTTGCCAACGCAGCCTGTAACCCTTCGCTCCCTGGAACTTCCGCTGCTGCAGCAGTTGCGCAGCAGCTATGCAAATGAGCTGGCTCTTTTGCCTGATATGGAACCCGGGCTGGAATGGCGTCTTCTACAGTGCGCTCGCACATCCCGAACAGTGGAAGAGCTGCTGACAAAGTTAAAAACAAAACGCTACGCCCGCACCCGGCTGCAGCGTCTGTTGATCTATAGCCTTTTGCGATTTCCGGCCGCCATCGCCAAGCAAGCAAGTCTTGACGGTCCCGCCTACCTGCACGTCCTCGCTTTCAATGCAACTGGCCGCACCTTGCTGCAGCAAATGAAAAAGACCGCCACTTTGCCTGTCATCACTCGCGGCGCAGCCCTAAGCCGCTCCAAAGCGCTCCAAATGGCCCCTCTGCCAAGCAGTTCCCCCCTTGCTTCTTGGCAATGGGACGTCCGGGCTACGGATCTGCACGCTTTCGCCAGCGGCCAGGCGAGCGGACTGGATTTTCTCCGCTCCCCGGTCTATGTACCGGAAAGCAGTTCTTGAATAGCAGGCAAAGCCGCTTGAGCCGCCACGCGTCCTAAAGCCACGCATTCCTTGAGATGGTTAAAGGAACTTGGCGATACATAGCCTACATTAGGCTGCAGCAGCACATCCCAATCGCGGTGCTTATGCCGCAGGAGCTCCCGTTCCATAATATCAATAGAACGCAGCATAACATCCACAAAGCTTTTTACTTCCGGCGCCTCTTCCTTGCTCGTTAAGTCCACCGCAACTACTACGTCCACCCCCATTTCCCGCGCCAAGTCGCTGGGAACCGGATTTAAAACCGCGCCATCCACCAAGAGCATGTCCTCCCACTCAAAAGGCAGGAACACACCAGGTACAGACACACTGGCTCTTACTGCCGCCGCCACGGGCCCTTCCGCAAAAACGACCTCTTTGCCGCTTTTTAAGTCGGCAGCAACGATACGCAAGGGAATGTTCAACTGCGCAAATGTCTTTTTTTGCAGCAGCACATCCATCGTTCCCCATATTCGTCTGCCTGAAAACATGCCGAGCTTCGACATATTCATATCCAACCAATGCGCTTTGGGTAAATGGCAAGCCAATTTTAAGATGTCCTGCGGCTTATGTCCGGCGCAATACATCGCCCCTACCAAAGCCCCTATACTACAGCCAGCGATGCAATCAACGGCAATCCCTTCCTCCTCCAGCACCTGCAGCACGCCCACATGAGCCAAACCGCGCAGGCCTCCCGCTCCTAAAGCCAATCCTAGTCGCCGTTGCGTCATTACGCCGCCTCCTTGCATCATCAACAATTTCTTTCATTATATAACAAACCACCCTTGCTAGGAGGCAAAATAAAAAGCCTTCGGGAAATTCCCGAAGGCTTATTACTGATAAATTGGTGCGGTAGAGAGGACTCGAACCTCCACAGGGTTGCCCCTACCAGCCCCTCAAGCTGGCGCGTCTGCCATTCCGCCACTACCGCATGAAACTATAAAGTTGGTGCGGTCGAGAGGACTTGAACCTCCATGAAGTTGCCTTCACTAGATCCTGAGTCTAGCGCGTCTGCCAATTCCGCCACGACCGCAAGAGGGCTTTATTGAGTTTGGTGCGGTCGAGAGGACTTGAACCTCCATGAAGTTGCCTTCACTAGATCCTGAGTCTAGCGCGTCTGCCAATTCCGCCACGACCGCAAAGCCAACTGCCATCACAAATAGCAGCTTACCCACGTTGGCTATTATAGCAGAGACCTCGCGCCAATGCAAGAAAATCTTTGCCTAAGAAAACAGCGATTCCTTCTAATTACTTATATCGCTCAACAAAGTTCTCCAAATTTTTCATGTTCTCATGCACTTGCCGCAAAATAGCAGCAATCTCTTCGGTTGTCGCAGCTTGTTCTTCACTAATTGCTCCGGTCGTTTCAATCGATTGATTGATCTCTGCAATGGCCCCGTTTACTTGTTGCAACGTCTCCTGAATCTTTTTTACGGCCTCATTGGATTGATCCGCCAGCTTGCGCACTTCTTCCGCCACGACCGCAAAGCCCCGGCCGTGTTCACCCGCCCGAGCCGCTTCAATAGCCGCATTGAGTCCCAATAAGTTGGTTTGCGCGGCAATGGTCCGAATAAATTCCAAAATACTAGCGGTATGCCTATTTTTTTCACCTAACGATTGCGCTTGCCCAATGGTCGCCTGCCCTGCTTTCGCTAATTCGCCTACGCTCTTAGCAACTTGTTCAATGCTCTCTGAAGCTTGCGTAGTATCTGCTGCAAGATCTTCGATCGTCTTGATCAACTGCAAACTGTTTTGAAAATCAATACCAGAACTCAAGGTGCCAATTACTTCGCCCTGAATCCCATAAATCGGCGTAAAAATAGTTTTTATTGGACGCCCATAAACCGCTGGCGGAATATCGGCAAAGGTGTCTTGCTTCATTGACAAACAGCGTTCAATCGTTTCAATGCCGCTAATGGGTTTCCCCGCAGGAAGATCCAGTTCAAATTCTTTCGCACGATAATACGATAAGTATTCTTTGCAGTCTGTCAAACCGACTGCCATATCCTCCCGCACAATTCGGTTCATATACGGCAATACCAATTTGAAAGCCTGAAGAATTTCCTCATTCGTTTTAAAAAAAGTATTTTGCGTCATAATCGCACCTCTTTTCTATAAGATAGTTTTTTACATCGCCAGTATACCACAATATTTCGCAATATTCTTCTTTTTTAATGTTGCAAAATGCAAAAACAAAAAAGCCTGCAATATTTTGCAGGCTTCATTTTTTTGGTGCGGTAGAATGGATTTGAACCATCACGAGGTTGCCCCCGCCAGCCCCTCAAGCTGGTGCGTCTGCCATTCCGCCACTACCGCATAGAGTATTGATTGGTGCGGTCGAGAGGACTTGAACCTCCATGAAGTTGCCTTCACTAGATCCTGAGTCTAGCGCGTCTGCCAATTCCGCCACGACCGCATGCAGTAAGAACGTCCCTACTTTATCATAACAACTAATCTTCTGTCAACATACCAAGAAAATGACTAGCGCGCCGCCCAGGTCCATTCCCAGGCGTTCCATAAATTCCCCTCTGCCGGATTGGGTTTAAAACCGTTTAGCCCATTCTTGCTCGCATCCAGCTGGCACCGGAAATAAAGAGGTATTACAGGCACATCCGTGGCCATCAACGCCCCGATCTGCTTATATATCTCTTTGCGCGCCGCCATATCCGGAGTCGTCGCTCCTTGTATCGTCAAAGCGTCAATTTGTGGATTGCGCCAACCGGCGACATTAAGACCGCCTTGCCCTATAAAGCGCGAATGCCAATACAAGCGATTATCCGGGTCCACGCCGCGTACCCAAGCAAAAAATGCCGCTGCAAACGGACGTTGCCGATAGGTCTGCTCAAAGTTCTTTGCATCCACCACTTGAAGCTGTACCGAAACGCCCAGTTCCTTCCATTGCTGCACAATCGCCTGCGCCGCCAATTCCCGTTGCTTATTGCCGCTAGGCACCGTCAGAGCAAAGGCCAATGGTTTTCCTTCTTTTTGCAACATATTGCCGTTTTGAGCCAGCCAGCCTGCCTGCGCTAACAGTTCCTTGGCTGTTTTTAAATCACGAGGAGGTATTCCTTCATTCACATACGCCCAGGAAACAGCCGGCTGGTCCGCCCAGGCAGCTACCCCAGTTCCTTTTAACACCTGCTGCGCCAGCAGATTACGATCAAGACCCAAGGCTAAGGCCTGCCGCACCCGAAGGTCTTTAAAAAGAGGGTGATCCAGATTAAAGGTAATTTGCTCCCAAATAGGACCAGGCGTGGCAAACACTTGAAAATTAGTCTGGCTGCGCATCTGATCATACGCTTGGTTGCCAAAATGCGGCGCTATGTCCACTTCACCAGATTTAGCCTGAGCAATAAGCAAGGTCTCGTCCGGCACAATCTTATAAACAATGGTATCCATCTTAGGTTTACCGCGGAAATAGCGTTCGTTTGCTGCAAAAACAAGGCCGTCCGCCATACGCCATTCCTGCAGTCGAAAAGGACCCGTGCCAATCGGATTCCTTTGAAAAGCTCCTTTGTTCGGATCAGCCCCAGCCAAAAGATGCTTAGGCAGTATCGTTTTAAACAAGCTGACCCAGTCTGGATATATCTCACGAAATTTTACCACTACAGTATAGGGGTCCGGCGTCTCCACGGCGCGGATACGATCATAACCCTCCCTGGATATCGCCTGGGTTTTAGAGTTCATGATATATTCCCAGGTAAAACGAACATCTTCCGCCGTAAAAGACGCCCCGTCATGCCAGGTTACGCCGGTACGCAGCAGATAGCGAACCGTTAACCCATCCGGGCTCACCGTCGGCAGTTCTCTCGCCAAGTCCGGCTGCAGGGCGCCATCTGGCTGGCTAACGACCAACCCGCTAAATAGCAGTCGCGACATTTCATGAACCGAAACCGCATCCGAAAGATACGGATTTAACACTGCCGGCTCATGCAGACTAGCATAAACCACCTGTCCTCCGGAGCGAGTGGCAGAAGGCAATGCAACCCCTCCCGCTTTCTCCGAATTCTGCCCGAACGAACAGCCCCCAGCCAACAGCAACCCGCCCAAAATCAAAGCCAATATCCACATGCGGCCGAATCTACGCACCTCAATTCACTCCTTACCCCTTGTTCCCGTACAACTGCCTATATCGTTCCCTGCCGCTTAGCACCCGCTCCACGTATTCGCGGGTTTCGCCGTAAGGAATAGCCTTTACGTCTTGAAACGAAAAATTCCAGCCATAGGTTGTCATCCATTGCCGTACCGTCCCCCGCCCTCCATTGTAGGCGGCCAGCATCAACACTTCATTTCCATGAAACTCTTCTTTTAGCGAAGCCAAATACCAAGTGCCAAAACGAATGTTTGTTTCCGGTTCGTTTAAATGCTCCTCAAAAAAAGTCTCTTCGCCTATATTGTGAGCAACCCACTGCGCCGTCTCCGGCATCATTTGCATCAGTCCGCGAGCCCCTTGGTTGGATACGGCTTGCGGCTTAAATTTGCTTTCCGCTTGAATCACCGCAGCAACCAGCATAGGGTCTAGCTCTCTGCTGGCGGCATAGGTTTCAACCAAAGGCCGATAGGGAAAAGGAAAACGATAGGTCTCTTCAAACCACGCACTGCGATAGCCTCCGTACACAACCAAAACAAACAAGAAAAGGCACACAACCCCTCTCATCCATTTCCCGTCCCGCTGGGTGCTTCTTTCAGCCGCGCGCGTATACATCAAACCGCTTCTACTCATGTGGCCGCCTTTCAAGAATTCTGCGCTTAGGAAGAGTCCCTTGCAACACTCGCAACCATTGCTCTTTCACTTGCAAAAGGGTCGCCTCTTCAGCACCGTTATTATCAATGCAGACATCCGCCTGCGTCGCTTTCTCATTCAAATCCCCCTGCAGGGATATTCTATGCCTTCCTTCAGCCTCAGTCATGCCATCTCTGGCGCATAAGCGCTGGAGCTGCACCTGCGGCTTTACAAAGACTACCCATACCTCATCCATTTGATCCTGCCAGCCAACCTCAAACAACAACGGCACGTCAAACACCACCGCAAGCTCTCCTCTGGCAGCTGCCGCCTGAGCCGCCTCGGCGGCGCGCGCTAAAATACGAGGGTGCAGGATCTGCTCCAACTTTTTTCTGGCTGAAGCATCGGCAAAAACAATCGTCCCTAGTTTGCGTCGATCAATCTCCCCTGAAGGAAGAACAATATTGTTTCCAAAAGCAGCCGCTACCGCTCGATAACCAGGAGTCCCCGGCTTCACCACTTCACGAGCCAAGCAATCAGCATCAATAATGGTCGCTCCCATCTTTTTTAGCAAAGAGGAAACAAAACTCTTACCGCTGCCAATTCCTCCTGTCAGTCCAATCCATTTCATAACTAATTCTACTCTCCCTTGTCCGGTTGGCAGCGAGAACACCAATGCGTCCCTCTGCCTGCTACCTCTGCGCGCGATATGCTTTGACCGCAGTGCAAGCATGGCTCGCCGCCGCGCCCATATACACAGAGAAACCTCTGATTTCCCCCTCGGCGCCCCAAGCCGTCGCGATAATCCCGAATGCTTGTGCCGCCATGGTCAATCCCCTGCTGCAGCACCGTCTGGATAGCTTGATGCAGTTTTTCCGTCTCCTCCCTAGTTAGGGACGCTGCTGTCCGCAGCGGATTCACGCCAGCCAAAAATAAACTTTCATCCACATAGATATTTCCCAAACCAGCTACTACATCCTGACGCAGCAAAAAGCTTTTAATACGGCTGCGGCTTTTTTGCAGGCGTTCCTGCAGATAGGCCACACTAAAATCATCTTCCAAAGGCTCCGGGCCCAAACTGCTCAAGCCAGGTAAAGAGGATACTTCCGCTGCCGAAACCAAGTGAAACGTACCAAAGGTACGCACATCATGATATAGCAATTGCGCGCCGTCGTCCAGTACAAAACGCAAGCGATCATGCAAACGCCGTTCCGCCGTTTCCGAAGCCGTCCGGTATTCTAAACGTCCGGTCATCCGCAAATGGATAACCAACACATCTTCTTCCAATTCCAGCAGCAAATATTTACCTCGCCGCCGCAGACGCTGCACCTGCCGTCCCTCAATGCGCCGCCCAAACTCCGTTGCGGGAGTCTTGATCAGCCGCGACAGCCAAATGTCACAATGCTCAATCCTTCGGCCGACCACCAAGGGCCCCAAGGTACGACAGATTGTTTCCACCTCCGGCAACTCCGGCATGTCTTCACCTCGCCTTTCGCAAACTCATTTGGCTTGCGCCCAGTTGACACCGTAATGCACGTCCACAAGTAAAGGCACCTGCAGACAAACAGCTTGCTCCATTTTTTCTTTGACGAGAGCTGCCACCGCCAAGCGTTCCTCTTCCACTACTTCCAACACCAATTCATCGTGCACCTGCAACAGCAAACGCGAGCGCAGCTGTTTTTCCTGCAACGCCTCAAAGACAAGGAGCATGGCTTTTTTGATAATATCCGCCGCACTCCCCTGAATCGGCGTATTCATGGCGGTGCGTTCCGCAAAGGAGCGCTGATTGAAGTTGCGACTGTTAATATCGGTCAAATAACGCCGGCGTCCCAGCATAGTTTCCACATAGCCGTCCTTACGAGCCTGGGCTACGGCATTCTCCATAAAGGTCTTCACTTTGGGGTAACGAGCAAAATAGCCTTCAATATATACGGCAGCTTCATTGCGGCTCACTCCCAAGTCCCTGGCCAAACCATAATCGCTGATGCCGTAGACAATGCCAAAATTTACCGCCTTAGCCCTTCTGCGCAGTTCCGGCGTCACGTCCTCCATAGTTACGCCAAACACCTCCGCTGCGGTCCGGGCATGAATATCTTGATTCTTTAAAAAGGCGTCAATAAACGATTCATCTCCAGACATATGCGCCAGCACCCGCAGTTCAATCTGCGAATAGTCCGCCGACATTAACCAGGCATAGCCTTCTCCAGGCACAAACAACTCCCGGATACGCCGACCCGTTTCCGTCCGCACTGGAATGTTCTGCAGGTTTGGCTCCGAACTGCTCAGCCGCCCCGTAGAGGTCACCATTTGATTAAAATGCGTATACACACGATTATTCTGGCGACTAACCAAGGCGGCCAAGCCTTCCAAATAGGTGCTTTTAAGCTTACTTAGCATGCGATATTCCAGCAGTTGGTCCACTACAGCATGGTGGCCGCTTAACTTTTCCAACACCTCAGCATCTGTGGAGTAGCCTGTTTTCGTTTTTTTCTGCACCGGCAAACCCAATTTTTCGAACAATATTACGCCCAGCTGTTTGGTGGAATTAACATTAAATTCTTCGCCCGCCGCCGCATGAATCCCCGTCAACAGCTCCTTTATCCGCTGTCCCAGTTCTTCATTCACTTCTTGGAGATGAATAAAATCCACTGCAATTCCTTGCGCTTCCATGACCGCTAAAACTCGTACCAGCGGAAGCTCCAAGGAAAAATACAATTCGCGCATATGTTGAGCATCCAACTGCGCCTCCAGGATAGGCTGTAATTCCAAAAGCGCCTTTGCACCATAAGCCGCTGCATCTTGTTCAGGCAAGGAAGCCAACGACTCCTCCCGGCCCAAATAGCGCAGACAAATGGAAGCAAATGAAGCTTCCCCTTGGGTTGCGTCCAGCAAATAGGCCGCCAAGGCCGTATCGAAAGCAATGAAAAACTCCGCTTGCCGTTCTTGCAGTAACCACCGCACCAACCGCTTCACGTCATGTCCAACTGCGTTTTTCTTTGCAACCAATTCCAGCAGCAGCGTATCCCAGCTTGCGCATTCTGCGGCAAACCAGCATACCTCGGAGCCCTTTGACAAGACCAAACCGCTTAAGCACGGCCCGTCCCACAGGGGCCAGACAGCCACCGCCTGCTCTTGCGCCAGCCAAAGAAGCGCCGTTTGCTCTTCCTGCCACTGCAAGGGAGCAAGTTCCTGCTCTGCAGGGGCGGCAGTCTCTGTCCCATTCACGGCCAGACGCGCCAGCAGGGAGCGAAAATCCATTTGTGTAAAAAAGGTGGCCAAAGCCGCCCCGGCCTCCGGTTTGCTTTGGCGCCACTCTTCCGCTAACGGCATATCGCGAACAATGGTTGCCAGTTTCTTCGACAGCAACGCCAAATCCGCATTAGATATCAAGGCTTCCCTAGTTTTGTTTCCTTTCACCTGCGCCGCTTGCGCCAGCACCTCTTCTAGTGTGCCAAATTGCGCCAGCAGCTTAGCTGCCGTCTTTTCGCCAATACCGGGCACCCCTGGAATATTGTCCGAGGCATCTCCCATCAACCCTTTTAAGTCAATCAGCCGCAGCGGTTCCATCCCATAAACTTCCTGCACTTTGGCTTCATCGTATACATCCATTTCGCTGATCCCTTTGCGCGTCAACAACACCTTGACCGCTGGCTCCACCAATTGCAGCGCATCCCTGTCTCCGGTGACAATCAGCACATCCAGACCTTCCTGCGCCGCGTCACGGGAAACTCTCCCAATAATATCGTCGGCTTCAAACCCTTCCTGCTCTAAAACAGCCGCGCCAAACGCTGCCGCCAGTTCCCGTACTAGAGGAAACTGTTCTACCAGTTCCACTGGCGTCGCTTTGCGGTGAGCCTTATAATCCCCATATACTTCATTGCGAAAAGTATGCTTGCCTTTATCAAAAGCCACCACTAACTGCTGAGGCTGCCATTCCCCTAAAAGACGCAGCAGCATGGTCGACAACCCATATACTGCGTTTGTATAACGCCCTGCGGCATCCGTCAGAAGCGGCAACGCGTAAAAAGCCCGATAGGTCAAGCTGCTTCCGTCAATAATCATGCAAATTGGCTTTGCCATGTTTTCACTTCACTTTCTTTTGCTTAACTGTATATATATTGGCCACGCAAACAAGAAAACCTTTCTAAAATATGATTTTTTTTGCACATCTTCTTTTAAAGCAGCCCTTGCTTTTTTGCGAACACCATGCTAATATATTTTAAGTAATATGGTCATAAGGAGGTGAACGACTTGCCGAATATTAAATCCTCTGTACGTAGTGTAAAAACGGACGCAGAACGTCGCGCGAAAAATTTCGCTGTTAGATCGACGGTCAAAACCGCGACCCGCAAGACGTTGGAAGCCATCAACGGCAAACAGGCGGATGAGGCGAAAACCCTTCTGACCACTGCTGTTAGCACCATCGATAAGGCTGCCAAGAAAGGCGTCATCCATAAAAATGCCGCTGCTCGGAAAAAATCCCGTCTGATGAAAAAACTGAACGCAATGTAAGTTTTGCGGCAGACAAAAAAAGTGATGGAGAAGCTTGCTTCTCCATCACTTTTTTTGTCTGCCCTTTTCACACCATAAAATAACGAGTTTCTCTAACTCCCCTTGAAGCAGCCTTGTCCCTGATTTGATACCGCCTTCGAGCCGCGCCAATTCCTGCAGCAAGTAACGCAGCAAACCTGGCGAGACATCCCCTCGCTGGCGCAAGAGTTTTTCCGCTACATACGGATGCACTTTCAATTCCTTAGCCAGCTCCTGCTTGCCTCCTTGTACCTCCAGGCTTTGCAGTTGCAGCCGCAGTTGTCGCGCTAAAAGCGGGATCAGCATGAACGCCCCGTTGGAACTGCGGCAAGCCTCTTCCAACAAAGACAACGCCCTGGCGCACTGCCCTGCAGCAATAGCATCCAGCAATGCAAAGGAGGAAGCTTCAGGCGTAGCCGCCAGCATAGTCTGCACATCTGTCAGCGAAATCCGCTTGCGTCCTTGCGTGTACAGCAGCACCTTTTCAGCCTCTTGTTCCAGCCAGCCAGGCGCCAATTGCTGGGACGAGCTGAATAATGAAGCCAACCAAGCCGAAGCATCCCGTTCTAAGGTTCTGCCGGCTTTCTGCAGGTACTGAGAAAACCAAGCCTCCGCTTCCCAGGGACGCAGCATCGCACAAGCGGCCTCTACGCCGCCGGCCTGCACCAAAGCCTTATAAAACCGAGTCCTCTTGTCCAGCTTGGTCGCTGTCAACAGCAAGCCGGCATATTCCGGCCAAGGCGCCACCATCTCGGCGGCAGCGGCAATTTCTTCGGCCCCCGCCTCCCCCAGCCAAGGACAGCCATGCCACCACAGCCACTTTTGTCCCCCCAAAAAAGGGATTTCCTGCAGCCAAAACCGAAATTCCTCCATATCCCATTTGCCGGACACCTTCAACATCTGCCCTTCAGCCGCCTGTTCTTCCGAAACCAGCAGCCCCGCCAGCTGTTGCCCGCTCCTGCGTACCTCCGCCGCATCTTCGCCGTGGAGCACATAAATGGAATGCGCCGTTCCTTTGCGCACATCCCGCATTAATTCTTCACATGTCATAGTTACGCCCCGTTTCAGAGTATATTCCGCTGATTTAGTGTACCCCAAAGCCCGGCGTTGTGGCAAGGCGCAAAACATGTCCATCTGTAAAAACCCGCACAGTACCGTCGCGATCCGTCCGCCATACGCGAGCTCCGTTCCGTGTTAATTCCTGCAGCGTCTCCGCATGAGGATGTCCGAAAGAATTATTGCGCCCCACCGAAATCAAGGCTATTTGCGGCGCCAGCTTTGCCAAAGCTTCTGCCTCCCAAGCAAAGCGGGATCCATGATGCGGCATTTTCAACACATCGCAGTGCAAATCCCGCGGCAGCCAAGAGTTCTCTAACTTTGCATCGCCGGTCAGTAAAAAACTTTTTTCTCCATAAGCCAGCCACACAACCAACGATTCGTCATTTTCGCCTTTCACAAGGCCGCCTGGCGAACGCAACGCATAAAAGGACACGCCGTCATCTTCCCAGGAAACCCCTTCTCCAGGCGGAATACGACATACGGAAAGCCCCGCCGGCAACGCGAGCTGCAACGCGCTTTGCCCCGGTTTTTCCATAGTCGGAGCCATCAGATAACGGCAGGGGAAACTATATAAGACCGCCTGGGCGCCGCCCATGTGGTCTGCATGACCATGGGTCAGCACAATGCCTTGCAGCTTCGATACGCCTAGGCGCCGCAAATGAGGCACAACAACCTTGCTGCCGGCATCTCCTTGCCTCCACACGCCGCCAGCGTCCACCACCCAGGCATGACGGTGCGGCGTCAGCACCACCAGCGCATCCCCCTCGCCAACATCGAGCATATGCACTTCCAGTTCCGGCGGCAGCCACAGCCAAGGACCCAGCCACAGTGCGCACACCACCAGCCACAAACCGCCTTGCTGCAGCGCAGGCAAAGTTCGCCGCCAAAAAATTGTCAAAGCCGCAAAATAAGCTGCCCCTGCCAGCGCTCCCGGCGGCGGTACATAAGCCAACGCTCCTGGTGCCTTGGCGCACAAAGAGGCAAGGAAGCTGCCTAAATATACAAGCCCTTGACACAAGCCCCATACCGGAGTCAGTATTATGTCCCCTAAAATAAGGCCTGCCGCCAACGAGCCTAAGCCAAAAATCATAGCACTTTCTAAAAGTGGAAGCACCAGTAAATTCGCCAGAAAAGAAACAAGCGAAAACTGTTGAAAATAAAAAGCTAACAACGGTAGTGACGCCATCTGCGCTCCCCAGGTAATAGCCAGCGGCGCCCCCAGCACTACAGGAACGCGCCATGTCTGAAGACATTTTAGCGCTTGCGGCGCCAATAAAATCAACCCCGCCGTCGCAAAAAAAGAAAGCTGAAAACCAATATCCCAGAGCCACAACGGCTGAAACAGCAGCAGTCCCCACGCACAAAGCGCCAAAGAATAGACGGCTTCTTTCTCCCGCCTCCAAGCCAAGGCGCCCAAAGCCACCAGGCCCATGCAAACCGACCGAGCTACCGGAGCGCACCAACCGGCAATGCAAGCATACAGCACAATGCCTGCGCCAACAAAAGCCACCTTGCTTTTCTTTCCCAAATTCATCCAGGAACCAAGCCAAAGAAGCATCGCTCCCAGCAAGGACACATGCGAGCCGGAAACCGATAAAATATGAACAAGACCTGTATCGCGAAAATTTTGGGCTGTTTCCGGTGCAATACCTGCATAACCGCCAAAGAGCATCCCGTTCAAAACGCCTGCTGTCTCTGGTGATAACCTCTCGGCAACGCGCGCCGTCAAGGCCTCGCGCCATTGCGAAAATCGCCACTGCCCCCATTCATACGAGCCAGAATGACGCAACACCCGAACCATTCCTGTTTTAGCCTTCAAAGTCCCTGCAATTTCCTGGACCGCCAGCATTCGCTCGCGTTGAACTTGTCCCTCATCACGAAAAGCGTTGTTGGAACTTAATTTTCCTTCAACTCTTAAAACATCGCCTACGCCGGTATCACCTGCAGGGTATTTCAGCCAGACCGACTGGGTGCAGGAAGTCAACGTACCTCCCGGATCACCAACGACGTAACAAGCAAGACGCCCGCGCACCCAACCAGGCTCCTCCTCAATAACGGCCTGCTCCGCTAAAACGCCTTCTACTAATACAGGTTTTCCTTGCCAATGCGCTACTCCTTGCCGCCACTGTTCTAAAACCTGTTCTTCCCGCAAGACGCCAGCCAATGCTGCAGCCACTAATAGACAGACCAACGCCGCTCTTTTAAAACGCTGCGCCAGCGCCGCAGCGCCTAGCACAGCGACTGCGAATGCCAGTTGAAACGTTAAAACCGGCAACACGATCTCCGTATTGCCGTAAAAATAGATCCCCCCTGCTGTTATCGTCAACAGCAGCCAAAGAAATGACAAAATCACAACGCCAGCCTGCCTTGCAGTCGCTCTAAGAGCGTTTCGTTTATGCCGGGAATTTGCAAAAGTTCCTGCATAGAATGAAACGACCCGTGTTCTGTACGATATTGCACAATACGCCGCGCCAAGACCGGACTAACTCCAGGCAGACGGTCCAATTCCGCCTCGCTTGCGACATTCAAGAAAATAGCCGGAGCGCCCGCACCAGCGACAGCACGACTACTTTGATTTTTAGCCGCCAAAGCCTTACGGCTTGGCACCTTTACCTGCATGCCGTCCTTGCACTTTTGCGCCAAATTCACTTTTTGCAAATCCGCACTCTCATCAACTCCGCCAGCCAAAGCCAGTACGTCCGATACGCGCATTCCCGGCTCTACTTGGTAAAGCCCCGGAACCGCTACCGCCCCGCTGACATAAACCTTGGCCAACGCTTTGCCCTGAACTGGCTCCGTCTCCAACTTTACAGCCGTTTCCAGCGATGTTGTAGATTCCTTGCCGCTTAAAGATTGTATTGCATAACCTCCGCACACCACTAAAATCAATAAGACTGCAAGAACATATACGCGCACTGCCGGCATGACTGCCATCTCCCTTTCTCTAGCTTCTTTATTCATTACTGCTTCGACGCGACCATAAGCATCCCTGCTTTGGCAAGAAAAACCGTCGACGAGATCTTTGGGCGGGAATACGAAAATGATATAGTAAAAAAACGGGCTGCATCGCCAAAAGCAATGCAGCCCGCCCTATAGACCTTTTATTTTCCCGTATAATTTCCTTCTCGCATGCAAAATACTTGATTTTGATTATTGCGGTGAAAGTTGATGCATTCGCAGCATTTGCCGTGCCGCTCGCAGTTGTTCTTCGGACAAATACAGTTCGTTTCGTTGCAGTTTGCCATAGTAACAGCTCCTTTTTTAGAGAGACATCGGCCTTGCCAATGTCTTCTTTACTCTGTTTCTATTTTACTACAATATTCACTAATTTTTGCGGCACACAAATAACTTTTACAACTTTTTTGTCACCAATCGCCTGTTGCACCCGTTCTTGCCCCATAGCCAGCGTTTCCAGCTCGGCAGCGTTCAGACCAACAGGAGCAACGATCTTGTCTCTCACCTTGCCGTTGATCTGCAGAACCAATTCCACTTCTTCCACCTGCAAAGCTGCATCATCATACACCGGCCAGCTTTGCTTATGCACACTGCCATTTCCGCCGATAAGCTGCCAAAGCTCCTCGGCCATATGCGGCGCAAAAGGGGCAATTAGACGCAGTGAAGACGAAACCAGTTCCTGCGCCAAACCGGAAACCTGGGCTTTTGGCTCCTCTTTCAAAGCATACATGGCATTAACCAATTCCATAATGGAACTGATCGCTGTATTGAAATTAAAACGCTGCTCAACGTCCTCAGTCACCTTTTTAATGGTGCCATGAAGCGCCCGCCGTAATTCTTTCGCTTCTTTTTCCAGCTGTTCTGGCGCGTATTCGCCGTTTTCCTCAGCAGGCATAAACTGTGCATAGTGAAGCATGATCCGCCAGAAACGACCCAAGAAACGGAAGGCGCCTTCTACGCCCTGATCGCTCCACTCCAGATCCCGTTCCGGAGGCGCTGCAAAAAGAATAAATAAACGGGCTGTATCGGCGCCGTATTTTTCAACAATCTCCCCTGGAGCTACGACATTGCCTTTAGATTTCGACATTTTCGAACCGTCTTTAAGCACCATACCCTGGGTAAGCAAGTTCTTAAAGGGTTCATTGGCATTAATCAAGCCGGCATCCTTTAATACCTTAGTAAAGAAGCGAGAATACAGCAAATGCAAAATAGCATGCTCTATACCGCCAATATATTGGTCTACCGGCATCCAGTAGTCGCCTTTCCCCATATCAAAAGGCGCCTGGGTATTGCGCGGATCCGTATAACGCAAATAATACCAAGAAGAGCAAATAAAGGTATCCATTGTATCCGTTTCACGCCGCGCGTCAGCTCCGCATTTCGGGCATTTGCATTTCACAAACTCTTCCGCATCCGCTAAGGGAGAGACTACGCCAGCGTCAAAACGCACATTTTCCGGCAGCAGCACCGGCAAATCTTCCTGCAGCACCGGTACAACGCCGCACTCAGGACAATAAATCACAGGAATAGGCGCGCCCCAATAGCGCTGACGGGATACCAGCCAATCACGCAAACGATAATTGACCCGCCGCGTTCCTACGCCTTGGTCTTCCAGCCAAGAAGCAATGGCGCTTTTAGCCGCCTCATTGCTCAAGCCGCTGAAACGTCCGGAATCAACAAGTACGCCGGCTCCGTCGTAAGCGCCTTCCATGGAAGCCACATCGAAAAT
Organism: Negativicutes bacterium; assembly: GCA_009929485.1. Taxonomy (GTDB): domain Bacteria; phylum Bacillota; class Negativicutes; order Anaeromusales; family Anaeromusaceae; genus Anaeromusa. The sequence goes on along the minus strand of SAAJ01000001.1, from coordinate 49,459 downwards.
CTGCCCTTCCGGCTGTACCACCACTTTTTTCGGCAAACCGTACTTACCGGCAAAAATCCAGTCGCGTTCATCATGGGCCGGCACGCCCATGACAGCGCCTGTGCCGTATTCGTACAGCACATAGTTAGCTACCCATACCGGAACCGGTTCTCCTGTAAAGGGATGAACCGCATAAACGCCGGTAAAAATGCCTTCCTTTTCCGTTTCCGAAGAAGTACGGCTGATTTCATTCATAGAACGCACTTTTTCCACAAAAGCGCGCACTGCAGCTTCTTCTGGGCGGCCGGCAATCATTTTCTCCACCAACGGATGCTCTGGCGCTAAAACAACATAACTAACGCCAAATACGGTATCCTGCCGTGTGGTATAAACAGGAATTTTTTCGCCCAATTCGGGCAAATCAAAGGAAAACTCTGCGCCTTCGCTGCGGCCAATCCAGTTTTCCTGCATAGTTTTTACCCGCTCCGGCCAGCCTTTCAGTTCGTCCAAATCTTCCAAGAGACGATCCGCATAGTCGGTTATACGGAAGAACCATTGTTCCAGGTCTTTTTTGACAACTGCCGAATCACAACGCCAGCAGTGACCGTCAATAACCTGCTCATTAGCCAATACAGTATTGCATTCGTCACACCAATTAACGGAAGCCTTCTTTTTATAAGCCAATCCGCGCTCTAAAAAGAGCAAAAACAGCCATTGCGTCCAGCGATAATATTCCGGATGGCATGTAGCCACCTCGCGGCTCCAATCGTAAGACAAGCCCAGTTCCTGCTGTTGACGCCGCATGTTGTCGATATTGGACCAAGTCCAGTTTGCCGGATGGATGCCATTTTTAATAGCGGCATTCTCCGCTGGCATGCCAAACGCGTCCCACCCCATAGGATGCAGCACATTATAGCCTTGCATCATTTTAAAGCGGGCGATAACGTCGCCAATGGAATAATTGCGCACATGACCCATATGTAGATTGCCGGAAGGATAAGGAAACATCTCCAAAACATAGTATTCCGGTTTCTGTCGGTTCAAACTAGTCTGGTAAAGGCTTTCCTCGTGCCATTTTTCTTGCCATTTCCGTTCAATTTCGAAAGGAACATACTTATTTTCAATCATCGTCTTTGCTTCCTTCCTTCTAAAAAAAATAAAACGCCCCTTGGCATTGTGCCAGGGACGAGAGCACCCGCGATACCACCCTGCTTGATGCCTAAACAAACGCAGACATCCTCTCCAACCAATAACGCCGGCGACGCGGCAACGCTTACTGCAACTTCAGCGCCGCTCCTCTGCAAAGAGTTCCGTAAGTCCATGGCATTGGCTCACAGCGACCGCCAACTCTCTGAAGCCTATTCTTACATACTAGTTTGCGTCTTTGGATTTTTATATAAGAACCCAATATGAGATATATTATAACTAAATCTACTAAGAGAGTCAATTGTCGCTTATATCACGAATAGGTTTTCCAAACCGTCCCAAAAGCGCAAAAACGAGCAACGCCAGCACGGCCATAGCGCCTCCTGTCAGCTGTGCTGATTTAAGCCCCCAAAGCAAGGTCCCGTAATCGCCCCGCAAAAATTCCAGGCCAAAACGCGCCGTTGAATATAAAAATACATAGCAAGCAAACACTTGCCCCTTGCGGTGATTTGTTGTCCGCAACAGCAGCAGCAATGCGAAGATAACCAGGTCGAGCTGTCCCTCCCAGATCTCCGCCGGCCAGAGAGGCTGCATGCCGTAAGTATGCTGCGCTAGAGACCCAGTGGGATAAACAATACCGAAGCTTTCTCCTGTGGGACGGCCAAAAGCGTCACCATTAAGCAAGTTAGCAGCCCGTCCCAATGCCTGGCCGAAAATCACAGCAGGTGCGGCTGCAATATCTGCAAAAGCCCAGGTGTCAATGCCATGCCGCTTAGTATACCAGTAGCCAGCCAACGCGCCGAATACCACCCCTCCCTGAATGGCCATGCCGCCTTGCCAAACAAAAGGAATTTCCAAAAGGTGATGCTGATAATAGCTCCAGTCGAAAAAGAACACATCCCAAAGGCGTGCTCCTATTAACCCGGCAAAGCCGCAGCAAATTCCAAAATCAGGCACATGCTGATGCCAGCGGCCATCCTGTTTGGCCAAAAAGTAAGCCACTGCAGTTGCCAAAACAATACTCAACATCATCACCATGCCATAAGAACGCACAGGAAAGTCACCAATAAAAAAAAGATATGGATGCATGTCACAACTCCTCGCCCTATCGCCGACAAAGCAGACAATCCGATCAACCTTGCCCGCCTCATCACAATTTCTTTATATTATAGAAGATTCACCTCACCCTGACAAGGGAATCGACGCTTTCCCTGCTGTCGCCTCTGTGCTATGCTAAAAGGAAGCATTATGGAACCATTGCGTAAAGCAGCGGCTCTTTGCGAAAGGAGTTTTACGTCCATGAAAAAAATCAGCATTATCCTGGCAGATGATCATGCCGTACTGCGGTCCGGCCTTAAAGCCCTGCTTCACTGCTCACCCCAATTCGAAGTCATCGGAGAAGCAGGTGACGGTTTGGAAGCCTTGCATATGGTAGAGCACCTTTCGCCGGATGTTCTTATTTTGGATTTGTCTATGCCGGGCATGACCGGCGTCGATGTGCTTAAAGAAATTCGCTCGCGTAACCTTCCCTGCCGCGTACTGGTTCTTACTATGTATGACGATGAGGAATATATTAAGGAAGTTATGCGCGCCGGCGCCGACGGTTATGTCTTGAAAAAGTCTGCGGACACGGAATTAATTGAGGGTATTGTCAAGATTCACGAAGGAAAAAAACATTTAAATGAAACAATTTCTCAAACATTGATCGAAAGCCTGCTCCGCACCTCTGTCAACGAACCGGACAATCAAAATCCTTATGTCCTGCTCAGCGTTCGCGAACGGGAAGTCCTCCGCTTTTTAGCCCAAGGTCATACAAACAGCGAAATTGCAGAAATGCTTTCCATCAGCGCTAAAACCGTAGACACCTACCGTTCTCGCATTATGAACAAGCTAAACGTGAGTAAAAAATCAGAACTTGTAAACTATGCCATCCGTTACAAGCTCATCAACACATAACGTTGTAATACTTTACCCCACAGCCGTATAACAGTATATCTTACCACAGGTTACCTTTTATACCCCCTGTACAAGGGTGAACGTTCGAACTATAATTGTGATAGATTCGATTATTTATATTATTTTATTATTTCTATTGTCAAAATTTATAAGTAGAGGGGTAGAAAAGGTATGCAACAAACCCAAATCCAAGAGCTCAAAAAGATTGTCGGTGCCGACCACGTTCTGACCAGTCCTGAAGATTTGTACACCTATTCTTATGATGCCACACCCGGCCACGCGCATATGCCGGACGCTGTTGTCATCCCGGGAAATGCCGAAGAAGTTTCCCAGATCCTCAAGGTAGCCAATGCCAACAAAATCCCGGTTTACACGCGCGGCTCCGGCACCAACCTGAGCGCTGGCACCTGTCCTACCAAAGGCGGCATCGTGTTACTGATGACCCGTTTTGACAAAATTATCGAAGTTGATTTGGAAAACCTAGTTGCCGTGGCTGAGCCCGGCGTAATCGTTGCCACTTTAAATGCAGAGGTTGCTAAAAGCGGCCTAATTTATCCTCCGGATCCGGGCACAGTTGCTACGGCTACTCTTGGAGGCACCGCTGCTGAAAATGCAGGCGGCCTGCGCGGTTTGAAATACGGCGTATCCAAGCATTATATCATGGGTATGGAAGTAGTTTTGCCCAGCGGCGAAATCATCAATTGCGGCGGTAAAAACGTGAAAGATGTCTCCGGCTATGACCTCACCAAGCTCATGGTTGGTTCCGAAGGCACCCTAGGCGTTATCACCAAGCTGATTTTGAAATTAGTTCCTGCTCCGGAAGCGCAGAAAAGCATGATGGCTATTTTCCATGATTTGGATAAAGCTGGCCAAGCTATTTCCGCCATTGTAGCTGCGAAAATCATTCCTGCTACGCTGGAAATCATGGATAATGCTACGATCCGCACTGTAGAAGACTACGCTAAATGCGGCCTTCCTTTGGATGCCGAAGCCGTTGTTTTGATCGAAGTGGACGGTCTTCCTGAAGTTGTTGAAAAAGAAGCTGCAAAAGTAGTAGAAATCCTCAACAAATATGACGGCCAAGCTCAATTGGCTAAAGACGCTCAAGACCGCGATAATCTCTGGGCTGCTCGTCGTGCCGCCCTGCCGGCGCTGGCTAAACTGCGTCCTACCACATTTGTAGAAGATGCTACAGTTCCCCGTAATCAGGTTGCAGCTATGATTCGCCTTGTTAATGAAGCAGCTGCGAAATACAATGTCACCATCGGCACCTTCGGGCATGCCGGCGACGGCAATATGCACCCCACCATCGTTTGCGACTTGCGTGACGAAGAAGAAATGGGCCGCGTATATAAAGCCATGGATGATATTTTCCTTGGAGCTTTGAAATTAGGCGGCACTTTGTCCGGCGAACATGGCATCGGTTTGGGCAAACTTCGCTATATGGAAGATCAACATGGTCCTGCCGCCATGAATGCTATGCGTTCCATTAAGCGCGCCCTTGACCCCAATCTGATCCTCAATCCTGGCAAACTAGTAGGAGAGTGTTAAGCCATGAGCAACCAAATCACAGGAGCGGATTTACACGCTCAAGATACATCTCTTTTAAAGGATATTGAAGACGCCCTTTCTAATTGTATGAAATGCGGCAACTGTATGGCAGTTTGCCCTCTTTACAAAGAAATCGGCAAAGAAAGCGCTGTTGCTCGCGGCAAGCTGGCGCTAATGGAAGGGGTTTTAAAAGGCCAGCTTCCGTATAGTGAAGAATTCGAAAAGATCATGCTTACCTGTTTGTCTTGTAAAGCCTGCGCCACCAAGTGCCCTTGCGGCGTTCCTGCGGATGAGCTTATCATTCGCGGACGTCGAGCTGCTGCTAAAGCGCGCGGCTTGAGTCCTATCAAAAAAAATGTCTTTAATTTACTCAAGCATCGTCAGCTTTTTGACTTTGCATTACGCATGGCTGGTCTTTTCGGACCTTTGAGCTTCAAAAAGCTGCCTCGTCCCATGGCTGCTGTCGCCCGTTTCCCCATGCCCGGCATGGACGCACGGCGTATTACGGCTCCCTTTGCTGCAACACCGTTCCGCAGCCAGGTTCCGGAGCGTATCACTGTTGCTAACCCCAAGAAAAAAGTCGGCTTTTTCACAGGCTGCACCATTAACTATATCTACACAGATATGGGACAATCGGTAGTCAATGTCCTCAAAGCCAACGATGTTGAAATCGTCATCCCCAGTACTCAGCATTGCTGCGGCACGCCGGTCTATGTTTACGGCCAGACTGAGCGGACTCAAGCTTTCGCGAAACACAACATCGAAGTTTTTGAAGACGCTATCAAAAAATATAACTTGGATGCAGTTATCGCTTCTTGCGGTTCTTGCGCCGAAGCCTTGAAAATTGAATATCCCCATATTTTCCATGATGATCCGCAAATGAAAGCTCGCGCGGAAAAACTGGCGAACATGACCTACGAAATCAGCGAATTTCTAGTAGACGTTCTCCCCTTCCGCAAAGACATTCTTGGTCCAGTCAACGAAACCATTACCATGCATGACCCTTGCCATATGGCTCGCGGTCTAAAGATCACTAAACAGCCTCGCGAAATTCTCAATGCCATCCCTGGCTTGAAGTTCGTCGAAATGAGTGCGCCTGACCGTTGCTGCGGATCAGGAGGCTCCTTCAACTTGGCGCATTACGACCTTGCGCGTCAGGTTAACGACAAGAAAATTGCCGACATTGCCTCTACCAAGGCCGACAATGTCGCAACCAGCTGCCCCAGCTGCCGTATGTTTCTTACTGATGGCTTGGTTCAAAACAACCAGCCGCAAAACTGCTACCATGTGATTCAACTTTTGGATCGCTCTTACCAGGCTGGCGCTAAAAAAGCATAATTTTTCTAATAAAAATGGTGAGATTCGCAATCGCGAGTCTCACCGTTTTTTTATCTCGAATCCACTGACAACTTTTATAAACCATGCCTCTCTACTTACTTAGGCTGCGCACCCTGTCTCCACTACCCTCTCAAGATTTCTTAGTTGCTCTGTATTTTGAAGTTTATACTTCTCGCTAAATTTCTTCCGTTTTTTTACGTCTACGCAAAGGAATCTCCACGATCAACGTCGTTCCATCTCCAGGAGAAGACTTTATTTCCAGGGTTCCATCCAATAAAGCCGTCCGCTCGCGCATGCCATAAATGCCAAGGGCCGTATACCCCTGATGCCCCGTGTAGCGCCCATCCGCAAAACCGATGCCGTTATCTGCTACTACCAAAATAATTTTCCCCCGCTGTTTAGCCAGGGTTATGTCGATTTGTTCTGCTTGAGCATGACGAGCTGCATTGGTCAAAGCCTCCTGCAAGATCCGATAAATTGTTGTTTCCAGCTCGCTAGGAAAGCGTTCCCTATGCATATTACTTACATGCAATTGAACCTGTATGCCATATTGCTTCATATACCCTTCGATATACTTCTGCACCGCAGCCAGCAGCCCTAAATCATCCAAAAGGATAGGCCTCAATTCCACGGCCAGGTGATGCACCGCCTCCAGCGTCTGTACCGCCAAATCGCGCATCTGCAGCAAGCTGCTTTCTTCCTCTTGCCCCTTAGCTCCGGCAGCTAAGACACGCAAGCCGACAATAATTGATGTCAACGCCTGACTTGTTTCATCGTGAAGTTCCCTTGAGATACGCCTGCGTTCTTCTTCCTGGGCCTGAATGATCCGGTTCATCAGACTGGACTGCAGCTCTTTCTTTTCGTTCAGAGCCTGCACCAGCTCTTCCTGACGTGCATTGGCCTGCAGAGCCGCCTCTACAAAACGAGCGGCGAGTCTCGCATATGGCGCCGAAGTATCCGGTTCGCCACTGACGCCAATAACACCGACACAATGATTTTCAAAAAGAATAGGTACATTCCAGCCTTTACGCACGCCCTTCCATTGACGCTCATCCTCCTCGCTGACGGCGCATTCTCGAATCACGCCTGTCTGCAGCATATTTGCGGCAATTTCATGCACTTGAGTAATGCGCTCCGTGCTAAAAGAAGCAATAATGACGCCATGTTCATCTGTAATATTTACATTTTTATTCAGTTCTGCCGCTACAATATCCACCAATGTTTGAGCAAATCTCGCATCTAGCTGCCGCTTCAAACCTTTTGCCATTTCCTGCACCTCATTCAGCAATTCCTATTCTATCTCATTATAACAAAAAAGAGCTTCCCCTGCGGGGAAGCTCTTTTTACGCATCAATTAGATCAGCACTTTACCAGGGTTCATGATGCCATTGGGGTCAAATGCTTTTTTCACCAGAGTAAATACGGTTTTCTGCTCAGGTGTCATATGACGATCCATGGCTTCTGCCCGCTTAGCGCCAATACCGTGCTCGCCGGACAGGTTGCCGCCCAGAGAGTAGGTCAGTTCATAAATTTCCGGCAGAACTGCATCTTTCAGTTCATGCCAGGTATGCTCATCCCGATCTTCGCGCAGAATGGTGCAGTGAATGTTGCCGTCGCCAGCATGGCCAGCGGACGGAATTCTGCAGCTGTGCTTGGCAGCAATTTTAGCAATGCCTTCCAGGGCTTTCGGAATTTCCGAAACCGGCACAACAATGTCTTCCATGCAGTACACAGGGCTCAGCATACGCAGAGCTTCTGCGTAGCATTTACGAGCTTTCCAGATGCGCTCATGGCTAGAGAGGTTGTCGGAAACAAATACTTCCATCGCCCCATTTTCCATGCACATTTTGCCTGCAGCTTCATAGTCAGCCTGCACTTGCTCTTCCGTCGAGCCGTCTACTTCGATGATGACATAAGCGCCAGCATCGCTATGAGGCAGCTTTTTATTGAGGTACATTTCTGCAGCCTTGATGGAGTCGCTATCCATGAACTCCAAGCAAGTCGGCACGACGCCAGCAGTCATGATTTTAGGCACCACATTGATGGCGTCTTGCATTTTTTCGAAAGGAACCAGCAAGTCAGCCACATATTTCGGCAACGGAATGAGCTTCAGCCAAATTTTGGTCACGATGCCCAAGGTGCCTTCGGAACCGACCATGAGATGCACTACGTCATAGCCAGTTACGTCTTTTACGTTTTTACCGCCCAAGGTGACAATGTCGCCAGCGGGGGTTACTACTTCCAGACCGTATACGTGACGGCTGGTAGTACCATATTTTACAGCGCGGTTGCCGCCAGCATTAGTGGCAATGTTACCGCCAATGAAGGAGGAGTCAGCCGAGCAAGGATCGCCAGCATACAGCAAGCCCTGTTCTTTAGCCAATGCCTGTACTTCGCCGGTGGTTACGCCGGGCTCAAGAACCATAAACAGGTTCTGGGTGTCAATTTCATGAACTTTGTTCATGCGCTCTGTGGAAAGAACCACGCCGCCGCTGAAAGGAACCGCGCCTGCAGCCAGACCGGAACCGCCGCCACGAGGAGTGATTGGAACCATGTTGACGTTAGCCCATTTGCACAATTCCGAGATTTCTTGAGCGGAACCCGCTTTAACTACTACTTCCGGCATATGCTCCCACTGCTTGTCGGATACTTCGTCGCGGGAGTACATATCCATCTTCTCTTCGTCGAACAATACGTTGGCGTCGCCGAAGATGGCCTTCAATTCATCGATATGTTTCTGGGTTACTTTGTTGAATTGCATCGCCTGGATCCTCCTTACGCTTTTGCCTTGAGTTGTTTCACCGCTTCAATGAGCATAGGACCGACTTCAAGTACATCGCCAACAATACCGAAGTCGGCGACCTTGAAGATCTGCGCTTCGGGATCCTTGTTGATAGCCACAATCACGTCGGCAGTTTGCATACCAGCCAAATGGGCGATTTTACCGGAAATCCCCATAGCGATATACAGCACCGGCGCAACAGTCTTGCCGGATAAGCCAATCTGGTGAGAATAAGTAGTCCAGCCCAGCTCTACCGCATCGCGAGTAGCGCCTACGCCGGCATTCAGAAGCTCAGCCAGCGTTTCAATGATTTTCCAGCCATCTGTGTTCTTCATGCCTTTACCGCCAGCAATGACGATCTCAGCATCTTCCACGCCTACAGCCTGGGTTGTATCGGTAATGAATTCGAGGAATTTTTCAGGCGTCACAAAGGTAGCGCCTTCAAATTTCTTTTCGATTACTTCGCCTTTACGAGAAGCGTCAGCAGCCAAGGGCTTGCAGGAACGCGGCCGGACAGTCGCCATTTGCGGACGATGGTCAGGCGTTTTAATGGTAGCCATGATGTTGCCGCCGATGGCCGGACGGGTTTGCAACAGCAATTTGGTGTCTGCATCAATAGTCAGCGAAGTGCAGTCTGCGGTCAGACCGGTATGCAGCTTAGCGGCTACCAGAGGCATAACCGTACGGCCCGTGGTCGTAGCTGCAGCAATGATAATCTCCGGACGCTCTTCTTCAACCAATTTGCAAATAGCGTTCGTGTAAGGACGCGGCAGGAAATGCGCCAAGGAAGCATCCTTAATGAAAACAACACGGTCAGCCCCTTGCGTAATGGCTTGTTCCGGATTTTCGACAGTTTCTCCCAACAATACACAGGTCAACTTGGCATTCAAATCATCAGCCAAGCTGCGGCCGCGAGCAATCAGCTCATAAGTTACAGGCAAAATCTGGCCGTTCCGTTGCTCGCCCAGAATATAAACACCCTTAAAGGATGCCATGAAATTTTCGCGATCTACGCCAGCGTTCAGATAAGTAGACACGTCACGTTACCCCCTATTTCATTCCAAATTAACCCAGTACTTCTTTTTTGACCAGGAATTCGACAAGCTCTTCCACGGGTTTGGTCGTGCCATCGGCTTTACGCATAATGGTATCACGCGCCAATTTCGGGCTAAATACTTTTACCACGCGGGTCGGCGAACCACCTAAGCCAACTTCGCATTTCTCAATGCCCAGACCAGCGGCGTCGTAAGCATCAACAGCTACGGTTTTCGCGTGCAATTTGCCGCTCAACGTAGGCATGCCCACTTCATTAATATCTTTGTTAACGCTGATCAACACCGGAGTGGGAACTTCCACCCGTTCGAAACCGCGTTCAACTGTACGTTTTACAATGACTTTGTCATCAAAAACATCAACGGCGGACACGTAGGTCTGCACAGGCATGTCAAGATATTGAGCAACCATAGCGGCCGTCTGGCCGGTTTCACCATCAGTAGCGCGCTCGCCGCAAATAACGATGTCCACTTCTCCAGCTTTGCGAACCGCTGCTGCCAAGGCTTTTGCCGTAGCAATCGTATCCGAACCAGCAAACTCGCGCCCGGAAACCAAAATACCAGCATCAGCCCCTAAGGCAATGGCTTCTTTCAGAGCTTTTTCCGCAGTAGGCGGTCCCATGCTGACGGCGGTTACCCGAACATCATCACGAGAATTTTTGATCTTGATGGCCTCTGTCAACGCGTTTTCATCCAGAGGATTGATTACGACGTCTTTGCCACTGCGAATCATGACTCCCGTCTCAGGATCCATCTTGACATTTTCTGTCCCCGGCACTTGCTTCACAAACACAACAATATGCACAACGTGTACCTCCCAATCTTTTTTTCAAAATGGGCTTTGCCGCCTGTACCGTTCACACGATTCCGGCGGACTTTTTCGACGCACTGCCTGAAAGTATGTTACAACAAGCACATTCCTAAAAAGAAAGGCTTTGCGGGTTCATCCGCAAAGCCTTGTTTGTAATGCAAAAGAAACAACATTTTGCCGGCATCTGCTTGCAAACTGCCATACTACGTCTCTTAAGCCAAGCCAGTCTTCACTTTGTAACCCGTCGCGCTGTATACCATCATAACTTTTAAGCAGTGTTCCAGCCGATGGGTTTATTATAACTTATATTTTTTTTGCATGTCAATAACATAAGGGCACCTTATAAAAGTTAATTCCGTAACTTATTTAATTACAGAATCTTCTTATCAATAAGATCAATTAATTGCACAATTTCCGGCTTGGAAATTTGCCCGTCCGCTCCCAAGTTTTCGCCTTTACGACGCATTTCTTCATTAATCAAGGAAGAGAAGATGAATACAGGCAATCCCGCCAAGCGACTTTCCTCGCGAATGCGTTTCAAAAGGTGATGTCCGTCCATTTTCGGCATTTCAATGTCGGTAATAACAATATTTACATAGTTGTTCATATCTTCGCCAGACTTGGCAATAGCGTCTAGCCGTTCCCACGCCTGCTGGCCATTGTGACAGACAATAACTTCTTCATAGCCTGCTTCACGAAGCGTACCCACCAGCAAATCACGCAATAAAGGCGAATCCTCCGCCACCAAAACACGCTTAGTTTTGCGTAAGCTCGTCAGCCGTTCGTTGGCCGTAGGAATGCTGGTCAGCTTTTGATTGATTTCCGGATTAATTTCAGAAACGATTTTTTCAAAGTCCAGCAGCAATACCATTTTCTCAGCCATCTTCACAATGCCTACCACCATTTCCGAGCTGCTGATCGCCGGCGGCTCTTCCATGGCGCTCCAAGAAATCCGATGAATTCGTGACACGCCGTGAACCAAGAAGCCAACATAAAATTCATTCAGTTCGCTAACAATAATATTTGTCGGTTCTTTATCGGTTCCCTGACCTAGGCAGCGTGGCAAATTGACCAACGGCATAACCCGCCCGCGCAAGGTAAACACGCCGTCCACATAGGGATGCACATTCGGCATTTTAGTGACAGGCACCAAATTAATAACCTCACGAACCTTCGCTACATTAATGCCATAGGTTACATCACCAACTACAAATTCTACAATTTCAAATTCATTCGTTCCCGACTCCAGGAGAATGCCTTTTTTATCAGTGCCTTGTTCCATTACGCACTACCTCCTACATGCTGCTTTTATGTTTTTAACGTACATCTTGCATAGTGATCCTATTATTGATCATTTCTTACTATTGATCATTTCGCCCAAAAAAAAACAATTCCTGCCCCAAAGCAGCGAATTGTTTGAAATCAGGACTATAATTTCGTTAGTTTTCTTTGTTTTCTTCTGTTTCTTCACAAATCCAAGTCCAGCCATCTTCCTGGCGAATCGTTCCCTGACGAAATAACCGGCCCAGAGCCCTCTTAAAAGCCGCCTTGCTCATGCCGAATTTGGTTTGAATGATTTCCGGGCTTGTCGCATCTCCATAAGGCATTTTCCCGCCCCGCTCTTGTAAAAACTGTAAGATACGTTCTCCATCCTCAAATAAAGCATCTTCCTTTTGTGGCCGCAAGGATACGTTGATCCGTCCATCCGGCCGGATAAAGGCTACCCGAAACTCAATTTCCTGCCCCATACGCAAAGCTGCGCCAGCCATTTCACTGCGATGGAGAAAAGCAACATGCCGCCCTTCAGCAAACAAAAAGTAACCCTCGTCAGTTTCATTATAAACGGTTCCTTTAAGTTTATCGCCTACTTTGCCGGTGAAAGGCAACGCTGCCCGCTGCAGGTCTTCTTCCACTTCCATCGTCACAGCCAAACGTCCTGTTTTATCTGTATAAAGCTTGACCCATACCTTTTCACCCTCGTAGACGCGCCCCCGCATGCGGCTAAAAGGCATAAAGACAGCCCGTTCCGCCCCTAGGTCTACAAACGCGCCCTGTTTGCCTGTAAAGTGGATAACTTCCGCCCGAGCCACCTGGCCTTCCTTCATCTTCGGAAGCTTCATGCTGGCAGTTATACGGCCTCTAGCGTCATGGTAAAGAAAGACGTCCACTTCTTCACCGATCTCAACAGGCCGGCTCTGCTGGCCTTGGTGCAGCAAAACATCATCACTGGTCTGGCCGGTTCCGCCATCTAGAAATACGCCAAAGTCCGCTTTACGAACTACCTTCAGCGTCGCTAAAGTCGCCGCTTGCAGGCGCGGTTTTTCATTTTCGCTCATCATTACTCCTTATACGGCAGCGCTTCCGCATCGCCCCACAACTGTTCCAAGTTGTAAAAACGCCGATCTTCTTCGACAAAAACATGTAAAATGCACTCACTATAGTCAAGAAGCACCCAGCGTCCTTCGCGGTACCCTTCCTTGTGCAGCGGTTCTATCCCCGCCTTAGACAGCTTTTCTTCTACATTATCGGCAATAGCCCGCACCTGCGTTGTCGAGTTGGCGCTGCAAATAATAAAATAATCCGTTACCAGAGAAACCTCCGCCATATTTAAAATAACAATATCCATGGCTTTTTTCTCACCAGCTAGTCGGGCAATGACCTCCGGTGTTGCTTTTTTCGTTATTTCGAGCATTATTTTCCTCCTTCATTTGTTACTGCCGCTTCCAGCAGTTTTGTATTCACCAGTTCCTTAGTCGCATTTTCATCCGCTTTCCAGTAGCTTACACTCTTTTCTGTTACAAACCGGCCTGGAAGCAACACCGGTTTCAAACCGGCAGCGCGGTCAAAGTGTCTCAACGCTGCCGCCAGGCGCAACCAATCGCTCCCTTGTATATCCGTAAGAAAAGATTCTTTTACCACCGTCTGGAGCTCCGGCAGCCTGGCAAGGGTTTCCCATTGAAACGCTTGATTCGCCAAAGCCCGCAAAAAACGCTGCTGACGCTGCGCCCGTCCAATATCCCCTAGCTCATCGCTGCGAAAACGCACATACTGTCCGGACTTATCACCATCCAAATGCTGATACCCTTTGTTTAGATGAATTGCCAGCGCCGCATAGGGATCTTCATAGTTCATATCCTGTTCTACATATAAGTCAACGCCACCCAGGCTGTCCACACAGCGAATAAAGCCCTGCCAGTGCAGCGTAACATAATAATTCACAGGAATTTGCAACAAATCTTCCACTGCTTTCACCGTCAACGCCGGTCCTCCATACGCATAGGCATGGCCCAGTTTTTCAGCCTCTTTACGGCCAGGCAGCAGCACTTGCGTATCCCTAGGCAGAGACACTAGCGTAACAATGCCTGTAGCAGGATCAATATTGGCCAGAATCATGGTATCGGAACGTTTAGGCGCATCAGCAATGCCATATTCGCCATCGTCCACGCCCAACAACAGCACATTAAGCCGCGAGGTAGCCACCTGCGGTTTGGCGTAGAGAGGCTTAGCTGGAGCTGCCACAGCCGGCTCGGGCGCAGGAGCAGGCTGCGCCGCTTGTACAGGCTCCACCACCGCTTGACTTGTCGGCGCAGCCTGGCTCCAGAGCCATATACCGCCCCTTACCAATCCAGCAAGGAACAGCAGCAACAGCAACAAAAGCAGCACGACCCGCCCCCAACGCAGCTTTCTTGGCTTGGTTCGTCGCAGTCGCTGCCGCTCGCTTAATGGCCGCCTCACTGGTCTCTCCTCCATAACAGTTCATTGCGCCCGGCAATCGTTTCCGGGTGAATCGCTTCTTCTCTCTTGATCATATACCGCAGCGTTTGATCATAGACTGCCAGCATGGCGGCATCTACATCCTGCAGCGCCAATTGTCGCAACTCCGCCACACCCTTGTAGGAACGCCCCTCTTCCAAACCGTCAGCTAAATAAATAATCTTATCCAACAATGACAAGCCAGTCCCCCCAATAGTGTGTCGTGCAATGGCGCGTAATACAGTTTCATCAGTAACGCCAAAGCGTTTTTTCGCCACCCCTGCCGCCAGCGGCGCATGAAGCAGCACAGGCGAGTGAAGCGCCGCCTCATCAATCACTAACCCCATGTTCTTGGCTTCCGCCAACCATTGAGCAGGAGTCCATTCTCTAACTACGTCATGGAGCAAGGCAGCTAAACGAGCTTGCTCCACATTCCCCTCATGCCGCTGCGCCAATTCAATTGCTTTGTTTATAACCCCTTGAGTATGAGCAAAGCGTTTAGAGCTTAATTCCTTTTTAACTTCCCGGAAAATGATTTCAACATCCATTCGATCCTGTCTCCTCATCCGCCAGGCCCAGATACAAACCTTCTTTAAGAATATACTGTTCTACCATTTCCGGAACAATATACTGAATGGATCGCCCTTGCTGCACCCGCAAACGAATATCAGTCGAAGAAATCGCTAGTTCCGGCGTTGTCAGCCGATGAATGCGACCTTGTCCCACACTGCCAAAATACCGTTGCGTAGCCTCCATTGCATCTTCACAACCCGGCCGACTGGCGCCCACAAAATGGCATAACTCAAAAAGCTCTTCAATTCGTTCCCATGTCGGTAATTCCCGAATCGTATCAGCACCGGTAATAAAATACAATTCCACCGGCTCGCCAATTTCTTTTCTCAACTGCCGCAAGGTATCGACCGTATAGGAAGGTCCTGGGCGATGAATTTCAATAGGAGATACAAAAAAGAAAGGGTTAGATGCCGTCGCCAGCACCGTCATCACGTACCGATGCAACGCCGAAGTAACGTTCTGCGCTTGTTTATGAGGCGGGTGATTAGCCGGAACAAACAATACTTTTTCCAGACCAAACTCCGTCCGTACCGCTTCCGCAATGACTAAATGGCCAATATGAATCGGATCAAAAGTCCCGCCCATAACGCCAAATTTCCGTACTTTTGTTGTCATCGAACTCTCCCTAATGTAAGGAACCACCAAAAATGCTGCAATTCCTTCGAAATTATATTGCACGATCTGCAAAAGAACCTACCGGATCTGTCCGTCTCCAGAAACAATATACTTGGTGCTCGTCAGCTCCGCCAAGCCCATCGGTCCCCGAGCGTGCAGCTTCTGTGTGCTAATACCGATTTCAGCGCCAAAGCCAAATTCAAAGCCATCACTAAAACGCGTGGATGCATTGACATAAACAGCCGCCGCATCCACCTCGCGCTGAAAGCGGCGCGCTCGCTCATAGCTGCGCGTCACAATAGCTTCGGAGTGTTTCGTGCTGTACCGAGCAATGTGCTCCAGCGCCGTATCCAAATCTTCAACCACACGTATCGACAAAATCAAGTCATGGTATTCCGTCGCCCAATCCGCTTCGGTCACCGGCAAAACCGCCTGGTGATATTTTTGAGTTTCCGGGCAGCCTCTCAGCTCCACTCCGGCAGCATGATACCGTTCCATCATCTTAGGCAGAAACGCTTTAGCCACACAGCGATGCACCAACAAGGTCTCCATGGCATTGCAAACCGAAGGCCGGGAAACCTTGGCATTAAAAGCAATTTCTTCCGCCATGGCTAAGTCAGCGCCGTCGTCCACATAGGTATGGCATACGCCGATACCGGTTTCAATGACCGGCACTGTACTGTTCTCAACGACGGTGCGGATCAAGCCAGCCCCGCCGCGCGGAATAATGACGTCCAGATACCGATTAAGACGCAGCATGGCCTGCACCGCTTCCCGGTCTGTGGTTGTTACCATTTGAATGGCGCCAGCAGGCAGCCCGGCCGCCTCGCCAGATTCTACCAATACCCGGAGCATCGCCAAATTAGAGGAATTTGCCTCTGATCCTCCACGCAGCAAAACGGCATTGCCCGATTTCAAGCACAGCCCCGCCGCGTCCACGGTCACATTCGGACGCGCTTCATAAATCATGCCGATAACCCCTAGAGGCACGCGCACTTTACCAATTTCTAAGCCATTCGGGCGACGCCACATGCCCAAGACCTCGCCAATAGGATCCGGCAAAGAAGCCACTTGGCGCAACCCCTCCGCCATATCGTCTATCCGTGAGGCATTGAGGCGCAGCCGGTCTAATAAGGACGCGCTGATACCGCGCTGTTCCGCCCGAGCTACATCTTCTGCATTAGCTTGCAGAATTACCATCTGCTTCGCCTGCAGCGCATCCGCCATCGCCAAAAGCGCCGCATTTTTCTCGCCGCTTGCCATCACCGCCAACCGGCGCGCCGCTTGTTTCCCTAGTCTACCTTGCTTTTCCAGTTCCAATTTGAAATCCATGCTGCTTCCCCCTCACACCATGAGAACCAAATGGTCCCGATGAACCACTTCGTCCGTTGTTTTATATCCCAACACCGAAGAAATTTCATCCGTATGCTTGCCGCGAATGCGTTCAATTTCAACAGAGCTGTAATTGCTCAGTCCCCGCGCCAGCTCCCTGCCGTTAGGATCTAAAATTCGAATGGTTTTACCTTGTTCAAATTCCCCCTGAACCTTGACAATTCCTGCCGCCAGCAAGCTGGACCCCGTCTTGGCAATGGCCTTTGCACAGCCGCTGTCAACCTGGACATCCCCTGCGATGCGGGCTCCAAAAGCCAGCCAGGATTTGCGAACCTGCAAACGATTATGTTTAGAAGGAAACAACGTCCCTACTGCTTGGCCGGTTAAAATCTCCCTCACAACACCATCTTGCGTCCCGGAGGCAATCACCAGGGCAATACCGGCATTGACCGCAATCTTTGCGGCTTGAATCTTCGTATACATGCCGCCAGTACCGCGCATCGTCCCCGGGCCGCCGGCAAGTTCGTCAATCTCGGGAGTAATCTCAGCAATTTCAGAAAGCAGTTTCGCTTCCGGGTTTGTTTGCGGATTAGCGGTATATACGCCGTCTACATCAGATAAGATAATAATCAAATCCGCATCAACAATGGTTCCCACCATCGCCGACAGGGTGTCGTTATCGCCTATTTTCAGTTCATCTACCGCTACCGCGTCATTTTCGTTGATAATGGGAATGACTCCCATAGCCAAGAGCTGCAATAAAGTGTTGCGAGAATTTACATAGCGGCTGCGTTTTACAGAATCTTCCCTGGTCAAAAGCACCTGACCGACAGTCTGTCCGTACTCTGCAAATATTTTTTCGTACACATGCAGTAAAACGCCTTGTCCTACAGCAGCTGCCGCTTGCTTTTCCGGAATGGTCTTCGGTTTTTCCGTCAAGCCCAAGCGCTCCATGCCTGCACCGACCGCGCCGGAGCTGACCAAGACGATTTCCTTGCCTTGATTCACCAGGTCGGACAGTTCGCGGACCAACCGTTCGATGCGAAAAAAATTCAATTTTCCAGTTTCGTGCGTTAAGGTGCTTGTCCCAACCTTAACTACAATCCGCTGCGCCTCTCCGATGTTCTCTCGATTCAACATAGCCAATCCCCCGCTTTGCGATGAAATAAAATGCGTTTGGGATCCTTTTATGGCAGTTCAATTTTTGGTTTTTCCGGATTTGGCGCATACAAAAGGCCATTGCGGCCGATAACTTGCACCAAGTCAGCTCCACTGAGGCGCGCCAGTTCTTCCAGAGCCTCTTTGGGTTCCACCGGGCTATTTTTCAATACTCGAACCTTAATTAGTTCCCGTTTCGAAATGGCTTCCTTCGCAGTGATAACCACGGTCTCCACAATACCGCCTTTGCCGACCTGCACCACCGGATCCAAGGCGCTTCCTAACGCACGCAAATGACGTTTTTGCTTGCCATTTAGCTCCATATTTAATCCTCCTAGCATCCTTATTACAACTTACCCATGTTGCCTGTATTCAAATTCCATGTCGCGAATACGCACGGTATCGCCTTCTTGAATTCCTTTTTCCTGCAATGCCTCTTCAATTTCCAGATTGCGCCAAATGCGCTGGAATCGCCGCAGGCCGTCTTCGTTGTCAAAATTGGTCATAGCAACCAAACGTTCTATATCCTTGCCGCTGACAACAAAAGCTCCATCATCCGCCCGGCTGATGGTAAAGAGGATTTCTTCCTTAGCCTCGTATACCTTGACTTCGTCAACTACTTCCGGCTCTTCCCGATAAGCTTGCAATAATTGCCAAGCCCGTTGCATCACTTGCTGCAACCCTTCGCCCGTTGCCGCGGATACCGGATAAATCTCGTAGCCTTCCTTCGCAAAATGCGCCTGCAAACGCAGATAATTTTCCTGCGCTTCCGGCAAATCCAGCTTGTTGGCTACAATAATCTGTTGTCGTTTCGCTAATTTATCACTATACAAGGCCAATTCCTTGTTGATAGCGTAAAAATCTTCCAAAGGATCTCGGCCTTCAAGGCCAGAAGCATCCAGTACATGAATCATGATTTTGGTACGCTCCACATGACGCAGAAAATCATGGCCTAAGCCAGCACCGGAGTGCGCTCCTTCAATCAAGCCTGGAATGTCCGCCAGCACAAAACTGCAGCCGTCATCCAGGCGCACAACACCTAAAACCGGCGTCAGCGTTGTAAAATGATAAGAGGCAATTTCCGGTTTCGCTGCGGAAACCTTGGAAATAATACTGGACTTGCCCACACTGGGATACCCGACAAGGCCCACATCAGCCAAAAGTTTCAGCTCTAAAAACAATTGCCGTTCTGCCCCAGGTTCGCCTTTTTCTGCGAACTGCGGCGCCCTCTGCATACTATTGACAAAACGGGCGTTGCCGCGTCCCCCGCGTCCGCCTTTCGCTACTACAGCTTGCTGACCGACTTCTGTCAAATCCGCCAGTATTTCGCCGCTTTCCGCATCCTTAACTAACGTTCCCGGCGGTACGGGTACAAATAAATGTTCCCCTGCCTTGCCATGCATGTTTTTGCTTTGACCATGCACGCCGGTAGGCGCGACAAATTTCCGTTTATATCGAAAATCAATTAACGTATTATAGTTGTTATCAACAATTAAAACAACATCGCCGCCGCGCCCTCCGTCACCACCGCTCGGACCGCCTTTGGGCACAAATTTTTCACGTCGGAAACTGGACATGCCGTTGCCGCCGTCACCTGCTTTTACTTGTATTTTCGCACGATCAATAAACATAAAAAGGTATTTCCTTTCCTCTGAGCTCCATAGAGATTCATTTAATTATACCTGTTTTGCTGCGTCTTGCCTAGGGAGCCACCGATGCAGCGAACGCTCCCGTAAATGCAAATGAATCAGTAGTTCCCTAAGCAAGGCGCTACTCAAGAAAAAAAGACCTGCGGTTAGGTTCCGCAGGTCTTTGGTGTGTATTCGCTTAGATTGCAGCTTCTTCCGCGGGGTAGACGCTGATCTGACGCTTATAGCGGCCTTTGCGTTCAAAAGAAACGCGGCCAGGCGTCAGGGCGAACAGCGTATCATCCTTACCAATGCCTACATTGGCTCCAGGATGAAAATGCGTTCCACGCTGACGAACAAGAATGCTGCCTGCGGTTACCACTTCACCGGCTTGACGTTTAACGCCAAGGCGTTTAGCTTCGCTATCACGGCCGTTACGAGTGCTGCCGACGCCTTTTTTATGGGCGAATAGCTGAAGATCAAATTGGAACATGCCATTTCACCTCCTGTTTTCCCGGATCTTAAGATACCGGGGATACAATCGTTCGATTTCCCTCAGTCCCAGAAGCATGGTCTCTAAAATCGCACTGCTCTGCGTTGTTGGCGCCTCTTTCAGCGTAGCTTCCAAAAGCCCCTCTTCGACAGACAGTTGCAGTTCCATGCGCAAATGCCGCTCTAAGCCGAGCACTGCCGCTTGCGCTAAGGCAGATACGCCAGCGCAGACAATGTCTTGTCCGTGCGGAGCCGCTTTGGCATGACCTTTTAGAGAAAAAGCCCACAAAAAGCCTGAGGAATTTCGCTGTAAACAAATATCAATCATTCCGACTTAGGCCTCAATCTTTTCAATCACGACCTGAGTGAACGGTTGACGATGGCCCTGGCGGCGACGGTAGTTGGATTTAGCTTTGTACTTGAAGACCAAAATCTTCTTGCCTTTACCATGCTCCACTACTTTAGCAACCACTTTCGCACCGGCTACAACCGGAGCGCCCACCAAAACTTCGCCGTCCTTCACAACAGTCAGAACGCGTTCGAACGCAACTTCCTGTCCTTCTTCTACGGCCAGCTTCTCAACGACAATTTTGTCGCCTTCCTGCACACGGTATTGTTTACCGCCAGTTTCAATGATAGCGTACATAAAAATGCACCTCCTCTGCTTTGAGCTCGCCGAATACGGTATCGCCATCGCGAATTTTCCACCTCTCCGAGCGGCGGCACAGGAAATCCTATGCATTTTTAAATATTAGCATAGGCCTTATTTCTTGTCAATGAAATTCCTCGTTATCTCCGCTTGCCTTCTTTCATTTGCCTCTTTGCGGCCGCTGATAGGTTCCGCTGCGACCGCCGCGTTTTTCCACCAAGCAGATTTGCGAGATTTCCATCTCTTTGTCTACGGCCTTGCACATGTCATAAATGGTTAGCGCCGCAACAGAGACAGCCGTCAGCGCTTCCATTTCCACGCCGGTCTTGCCTTGATTTTGCACGGTTGCAGCAATTTCTACCGCCCCTGCCTCGTCATCCAAATAAAAAAGCAAATCCACACCCGTTAGCTGCAAGGGATGACACATAGGGATCAGTTCCCAAGTCTTCTTAGCAGCCATAATGCCAGCAACCTGGGCCACAGCTAGCACGTCCCCTTTGCCTAAACGTCCTTCCCGTATTTTTCGAAGCGTCTCCGCCGCCATATTCACCTTGCCTGTGGCCACCGCCAAGCGTTCTGTATCCGCCTTGTCGCCGACATGCACCATTTTGGCTTTGCCAGTTTCATTAAAATGCGTTAATTCCATTGTCTACGCCCTCCTTTCTCTACAACCCGCCTTCATCCCATGCGCCGCGCCCCCAAGTACCGCTTTTTCCAATAGGGCTCGTTCAACGAGCTAATCATGACGCCCCTGCTTGAGGAAGCATGAACAAAACGCTCCTGCCCCAAATAAATTCCTTCATGGGAAGCGCCTTTTTCGTAGGTTGTAAAAAAGACCACATCTCCCGGCTGCAATCTCTTTTTGTCAATAATCCGGCCAACCGTATACTGTATGTCTGCGGTGCGAGGCAGTTTGACGCCGTGTTTTTGAAACACATACATCACAAAGCCGGAGCAATCAAACCCCTGCGGCGTAGCCCCTCCAAAACGGTAAGGCACGCCCAAGTATTGCTGGGCGGTTTCCTGCACCGAGCTTCCAGGACGCCTTTCTTTGAACTGCGGCAGCGGCGGCAAAGAAGCAGCCCCCTTTTTCGTGACAATTGCAGCTTTGCGTTCCGAAGCCGCAGCCGGCTGGCTCGCTGTCGCTGCAGGCAACCGTGCTTGGCCCATCAGCTTTTGATAAGTCACTTCATCCAATACACCATTCGCTGGCAAGCCCTGCTGCTGTTGGAACGCCCGCACAGCCGACGCCGTCAAGGGATGAAACACGCCGTCTTGTTTGCCCACGGCATAACCGAGCGAGCGCAGGCGCTGCTGCACCGCCAAAATTTCCTGACCGGAGTCTCCTTCCCGATATACCGCCGCCAAAGCAGTTCCCCAGGGCAGGCTTAACCAGGCCCCAATAAGCAAGGCCCCAAGCAGCACCGTTCTCTTCATACAAACTCCTGCATCAATGGTGTAATATCCACTTGCTGCAAATTGGCTTCCACCAGCGGTCCCGCCTGCAGCTGCGGTAAAGCGCCGTCAAAGGTCGGTCTGCTTTCTTTATAAAATAAGCCTATAGGAATAATATCTCCCCACAATGCCGCCAACGCCAGCGCCTTTTCTTGATTTTCAGGATCATATTCGTCCATTTCTTTTAAATCGCGCACTCTCTGCTTATACCAAGCATACGTATTGACTGCATTAAAGGATACGCAAGGCTGTAAAATCTCCACAACCGCAAAGCCCCGATGCGCCACGGCGGCCGCCATCATTTCCGTCATATGCGGCACATTAGCTGTAAAGGTTCTAGCCACAAAGGTTGCGCCCATGCTCAAGGCTGTGTGAGCAATATTAACCGGTTTTTCTACATTCCCCAGAGGAGGCGGCGTAAACTTGGTCACCGTGCCCAAATCCGTCGTCGGCGAAGCCTGCCCCTTGGTCAAGCCATAAATCTGGTTGTTATGGACAAAATAGCTTATGTCCAAATTACGGCGGGCCGTATGCACAAAATGCCCCATGCCTAAACCCATGCCGTCTCCATCGCCGCCTTCGGCGATGACTGTCAAATGATGATTAGCCAGCTTAACCCCGGTGGCGACAGGCAACGAACGCCCGTGCAAAGATTCTACCCTATAGCCGTTCACATACTGCGCAATTTTACTGGAGCAGCCGATGCCTGTCACTAAGACCGTATCGTTGGCAGACAATGTCGCCAGCACGTTTTTCAAGGCGTGGAAAATCCCGAAGTTCCCGCAGCCCATGCACCAAGTAGAAGTATGAGTTCCTTGCATTTCGCGAGCACTCATTACCCAAGCACCTCCTTTATACGAGCCAAGATCTGACTCGGCGTAAAAGCGCGCGAATCATACTTCAAATAGCTTTCATCAACGGCATACCCTAAATGTCCGCGCAACAAAAAGCCTAACTGAGCTGTTTTATTCCCTTCAATAAGCAGTGATTTTTTCACGCGCGGCAAGGTCTTCAACAACGCCTGCACCGGAAACGGCGCCACATACAGAACCTGCAGCACATTTACGGTTAAGCCTTCTTGTTTTGCCAGTTCCATAGCCTCTAAAGCCGCGCCTTTAGTAGAGCCCCATACAAACAAAGTCAGTTCCGCCTCGTCTGGACCGTATTGCTTCAAGCCGTCTGCAGCCGCTTCCATAGCCGGCAATTTTTCATACCAGCGATCCAAGCCAGCAACAGCCGTTTCCGGTTCTCTTGCTGCGTATTCCTTGTCGCCGGAGCTGTAAAATCCGTCATCACTATGGGTATAGCTAGTTGCGATATAGGCCCCTCCCTTTTGTCCCGGCACCGCCCGGGGAGGCGCTTCGCTTCCCGCCGCCTCGCTATACCGCAGATACGGTTGCTGCGCCGCCAGCCATTCTTCGCTAGCCCGCCCCGCTTCTACTTGCGGTTCAAGAGGCGTCGTAAAAAACGGTCTGCTCACCGAGGAATCCGCTAAATACTTATCCGTTAAAATCAGCCCCGGCACCTGAAAACGCTCGGTTAAATCAAAAAGGCGGGCAGTTTCATAAAAACATTCATCTACATCGCCGGGAGCTAAGACAAATCGAGGAAACTCGCCCTGGGAGGCAAAGGTAGTAAACAGCAAATCCGCCTGAGCCGTTCTTGTCGGCATGCCGGTGCTAGGTCCGCCTCTTTGCGCGTTCACCAGCACGATGGGCAGCTCCGCCTGCGCGGCAAACCCCAAAGCCTCTACCATCAGCGCAAAGCCGCCGCCGCTTGTAGAAGCCAAGGAACGCACACCTGCATAGGAAGCGCCGATCAGCATGTTTACCGCTGCAATTTCATCTTCCGCTTGCTTAAACACAACTCCGTAGCGAGCTCCCTGATCAGCCATATATACCAACACGCTCGAGCCTGGCGTCATGGGATAACCGGCGCAAAAACGGCAGCCTCCTTGAATGGCGCCCATAGCCAGTGCATCATTGCCGTTAAGCAGCATCTTTGGTTCCTGTGACGCAGCCATGGGCAGCCCAAACAAACCGGACGCAGGACAGCACTTGGCGGCAGCTTCCTTAAACGCCGCCTCAAAAATAGCCTTGTTTTGCTCTCGGACACTTTCTTTTTTAAATTCGTCGTTCATAACCTGCAAAATAGCAGCTCGCGGAAAACCGCTCAGCGCGCAAAACGCCCCCAAAAGTGCGCTGTTTCCCATTACCTTTGCCGCATCTCCCGGCAATTTCTGCAAAAGAGGCAAGCCAATCCAAATCCCTGGAGCATCCCCTTGCACTTCCGGCGTCTTCACCGCTTCGCAGTCATATAAAACAATCCCGTCCGTGCGCACTTTAGAGTAATTTTGATCAAAAGCCTGTTGGGATAATGCACCCAAAAACTGAAAGCTTTCCTCATGCGCGGCCAAAGGCTCTGCGCCCAAGCGAGCCATGCAGGTGTTCAAACCGCCTTTTATTAAGGAAGGATACTCGTTAACCACCATGGACCATAAAGAGTTTCGAGAAGCCGCTCTTGCCACCATCATTCCGGCGCTCATGACGCCATACCCGGCTTCCCCTCCAAACATCACCGAATACGTGTTCATAAAATTCTTTCGCCCCCTTTATGCTCTTCCGTTTCCAGGTTGTCAGTTTTTTCTGTTGTTACGGTTCGTCATTCACTTCATGAATTCCTTTTAAATGGAAAGAACTCTTGTAGCGAAAGCCTAACTCCGTTGCATTGCTCCCGAGTATTTCTTAGAGTATACTAATTAGCAAAGAAACCAAAGGGAGGTTTTGCACGTGAGCCAGTTACGCTACTATGGTCATGCCTGTTTTAGCTGGGAAAATCAAGGAACCGTTCTTTTGTTCGATCCGTTTTTAAAAGACAACCCCTTTCAAATAGCCCAGCCGGAAGAAATGGACTGTCACTACATCCTTGTTTCACACGGTCACTTCGATCATCTAGGCGACGCTGTCGCTATCGCCAAACGCACCGGCGCTACAATCATCAGTACTGCTGAGATTGCTAATTTATGCGCAGGCCAGGAATGCAAAACCCATGCTATGCATCTTGGGGGCACTTTTGATTTTCCTTTCGGCTCCGTTCGGGTCACCCCTGCTTTTCATGGCGCTGGTGTTCCTGGCGGACACGCTTGCGGCTTTATTGTCCGTCAAGGAGAACAGCGGGTTTATTTTGCCGGTGATACGGCCCTTTTCGGCGACATGACCCTCTTAGGACGCCTGGAAAGTATCGACTGCGCGCTATTACCTATCGGCGGCAACTTCACGATGGGCCCCAAAGACGCCGCCGAAGCCGTTGCCATGCTCAAGCCGGCTATGGTCGTTCCCATGCACTACAGCACTTGGCCTGTCATCGAACAAGACCCAGGCCAGTTCAAGCAGGACGTAGAATCTCGTTTATCTACGCCGGTCCGCATCCTCAAGCCCGGCGAAACTCTTACTTTATAAGAAAAACTCTTAACGCAGTCTTTTGACGGGAACCACGGAAATTGAACAGGAGAATCGGAGAACCGGAGGGCACGAATGAGGCTACGGTGGCAATGAATATATAAGAAAAAAGGCTGCTTCGACATAGATCGAAACAGCCTTTTTCTTATAAGCCCATTCGCAAAGCTTGCTTGCGCACAGCCACCTTCCCGCTCCAAACCGTTTCCTGCGCTGCCGCAAATTCCGGTTTGCGCAGCAAGACATATTCGCCGGCATAGGGCTGGTACAACGCCAAAAAAGCCCTCCAGGTAGAACTGCGTTTTTCATAAATGTCCGGGAAAATGGTTAAATACAAGCCATCTGCCTTTTCCGTAAGGCTCATCGTTTCATACGTTACCAGCACCAGCGTCCCCAAGGAAATCTTCTCAAAAAGCTCTTCCACATCCCGATTGTACATGCGCACGCAACCGCCGGACACAGGATATTCAATACTCCAATCCTTATTGGTGCCATGAATACCATAGGAACGCGAAAATTCCATCCACCTTGTCCCCAGGGGATTAGCAGGTCCCGGAGGAACCGGCGTCTTGTCCACAAAGCCGCTGCCAGGATGCCAAGTAGGATACTTCTCCTTATAGAAAACGCTGAACTGCCCCACCGGCGTCTGCTCGTAAGGAGTCCCTACCGCAACACTGTATTCTTTCAACAAACGCGAACCATCAAACAAACGCAACTTATATTCCGGCACATTCAGCCGCAGCTCATAAGCAGCTTCCGCCGGTAAAGCAACACCTGCCAACATCAGCAGGAACAGGAGGAGACTCAGCCATTTTTTCATGGATCTCCCTCCTTACTTTATTGTGATGCCTTTGATTATGTACGCGTCGTCAAGTTGTTAACGAACCACTACTACTGCCGTACCATAACGAATATACGGGTAAATTTCTTCTAAATCACTGTCTACCATGGCGATGCAGCCTTCGGTCCAGTCTCGTCCTTCCCGCGTCGCCTCGTCACGCCCGCCATGAATGCCGATCCAACCGCCAAGCTGCGTATCCTGGGGCGGCAAAGCCAGCTGTTCATTTGCCGTGACAATACGTTGATATTCGCCATAGCTGATAAGCTGATCACCCAAGCCGCGTTCGGCATGGCCCACATCCGGATAACTAAGGCCCAACCAAGATCTGCCCAAATAGGGATGGCTGCCCAAGCGCTCTTTTTCCGTTACAAAAAAGCGTCCTTCCGGCGTCCGATTGTCGCCGCGTTCTTTTTTATCGCCATCCGGGTTCACGCCAAAGGCACAAGGATACGTTTTTAACTCCTTGCCTTCATGAAACACCGTTAAGCGATGCTTCGACTTTTCCACCAGAATTGCCGTAGCAGCCGACTCGGCAAATTCCTTGGCGTAATTACTGCGCACAGCATCTGCTGCCGCCTCTGCCGGAGAAAAAAATCCAGTTCCTCCCAGCACGCACAATAGAAACGTTACTAAAGCACTTCCCCAATAGGCCATTTTTTTCTTACTCATTATGTCTTTCAACACCCTCCAATCACAAAACAACTACAACAGAAAGGGTATGAATGATTATATATCATTTTTTCGCGCTTCTCAAGAAAATTCCTGCTGTTATCTCCTTGTAATTTATGCTTTTTCCTTTTTACCGTACATAAGTATAAGATATTTACTCACAACAAGCAGGAATTCTTTGTTATGCGTCTAATTTTATAAATTATTAAATGCGCTTCTTACTGTGCATTTATAAATTAACGCTGCATTAATAAAGGAGGTTTTTTCATGGCTCCCCTATTAACTGATTTGGACTCGATTCGCTTCGCCATAGAATTAGAAGCACGCGGTGCTCAGTTTTATTTAGAAGCCGCAAGACGTATGGAAAACGAAGATCAACGCAATTTGGTGCTCCTTCTTTCAGGTCAGACCAATAATCACTTAGAAGGTGTCAAAAAAATCTTGGCCACCGTACAGACGCAAAAAAACGGCAGCGCACCAGAAGCGCTGGATGCTGAAACCGCGGCGATCATTCAAAAAATAGGCACTTCCCTTTCCTTCCCGGCGGAAGCCCAAGCGGCGCAAAAAGTTGCGGCATGCACTTCCGTCAGTTCCATCTTAGAAATTGCCCTGCAAGGCGAAAAAGAGTCAGTACAGCTATACGAGCAAATTGCCAATAGCACTAAAAACGACGAGGTTCGTAAAATTTTCACGGCACTGCAGTCCGAAGAGCAGATTCACGTGCAAAAGCTTTTGGAAATGCTGCAAGGCTGGGCCTAATAACGCAATCCAGGAAACGAACAAAAAAATTTCGCGGCTGCCGTCATCAGTTGCGACTCCACTCTTTTAAATCAAGAAAAAAGCCAGGGTATCCGTCAAGGATATCCCGGCTTTTTTCACTTCAACCTTCCCGTTTCACCATAGCCACTTCATCGCAGTTAGGGAATTTGGGACAGTTTATACATTCTTTCCAAACTTTCTGCGGCAATTCTTCTTTGGTAACCTCGGAAAAGCCCAAGGTCCCAAAAAATTCCGGCTGATACGTCAAGGTAAAGAAGGTCTTTACCCCCAACGCCCGGCCTTCAATAAGCAGCTCTTCCACAATCTGTCTGCCGATGCCCCGCCGCTGGAAACCAGGCGCAATGGCTAAGGCCCTTACCTCAGCCAAGGCGTCCCAGGAAAGATGCAGGCTTCCTACACCAACCAGCCGATCATCCTCTTCGGCAATAATTACATCCCGCAAGGTTTCATAAATGGAGTTGCGCGAACGCGGCAGCATAACTCCTTGCTGTGCATAATCGTTGACAAGCTTATGGATGGCTTCTACATCTCCAAATGTCGCTTTACGCAAATGCATGTCAAAATCCCTCCTTTGGTTGTCAAACTCATGGCTTCATGCTGGGACACAAATCCTGCACAGGACAATCATCACACAAAGGCCTGCGCGCCTTGCAAATTTTCCGGCCATGCCAAATCAGCCAATGATGCGCCGCTGCCCAGTCCTTTTTAGGAATAGCCTTCTGCAGCGCCGCCTCCACCGCTTCCGGCGTATCGCCGGTTCCCAGGCGCAACCGATTCGCCACGCGAAACACGTGCGTATCCACCGCAATAGCCGGCACATTATAAAGAACGCTTAAAATAACATTAGCGGTTTTTCGGCCCACTCCCGGCAACGCAATGAGAGAGTTAAAGGTATCGGGAACTTGTCCTTGATGACGTTCCAACAGCAGCCGGCTCATAGCCAAAATATTTTTGGCCTTAGCACGGAACAAGCCGCAATCCTTGATCTCTTCCTCCAACGCTTGCAACCCTAAGAGCAGAATAGCCTCCGGCGTGTTGGCTTTGAGAAATAATCTTCCTGTGGTGATATTCACACGTTCATCTGTGCACTGCGCCGAAAGAATTACAGCCACCAACAGTTCAAAAGGCGATGTATAATGAAGCGCTGTACCAATATGACCATAGGTCTGCTCCAGCACCTTCAGCATCTGCCCTTTGACGGCTTTCGTCACTCTCATGCCAAGCCTCAGTTGGTCAAGCTGCGCACAGGCGCGGGAATCCGCCCGCCCCTGGCAATAAATTCAGCAGAACTAAAACGATTTACCGGCAGAATGGGACTATAGCCCAACAAGCCGCCAAACTCCACACTATCGCCGACCTTTTTACCAGGCACCGGAATAATACGCACAGCCGTAGTTTTATTATTAATCATGCCAATTGCCGCTTCGTCTGCAATAATAGCTGCCAACGTAGTAGACGGCGTATCGCCGGGAACGGCAATCATGTCAAGGCCAACGGAACAAACACAGGTCATAGCTTCCAGTTTCTCTAGCGTCAAAGCGCCGCGTTCCACAGCAGCAATCATGCCCGCATCTTCGCTAACGGGAATAAACGCGCCGCTCAAACCGCCAACATGGGAAGAAGCCATCAAGCCGCCTTTTTTAACCGCATCGTTCAGCAAAGCCAAAGCCGCTGTCGTGCCGGGGGCGCCGCAGCTCTCCAAGCCCATCTCTTCCAAAATATGCGCTACACTGTCGCCAATGGCCGGCGTCGGCGCCAAGGACAAATCTACAATACCAAACTGCACGCCCAAACGCCGCGAAGCCTCCTGAGCTACCAGTTGTCCTACACGGGTGATTTTAAAAGCGGTTTTCTTAATGGTTTCCGCCACCATGCTGAAATCTTGGCCTTTAACATCTTCCAAGGCTCGTTTCACAACGCCCGGACCGCTAACGCCCACATTAATAACCGTCTCCGGCTCTCCTACGCCATGAAAAGCGCCAGCCATGAACGGATTGTCTTGGGGCACATTAGCGAACACAACCAATTTAGCGCAGCCAATGGCATCGCGATCCGCAGTCAAAGCAGCCGCTTTCACAATGACGTCGCCCATTTCCCGGACGGCATCCATATTAATGCCAGTCTTGGTAGAACCCACATTGACCGACGCGCACACACGATCTGTGCAAGCCAGCGCTTCAGGAATGGATGCAATCAAACGGCGGTCGCCTTCGGTATAGCCTTTTTCAACCAAGGCGGAAAACCCGCCGATAAAGTTAACCCCAACTTCTTTGGCCGCTTTGTCCAAAATCTGAGCTACAGGTACAAGGCTGTCGGTACGACAGCTTTCCGCGGCAATCGCGATTGGCGTAATGGATATCCGCTTGTTAATAATGGGAATGCCATATTCGCTTTCAATTTCTTCGCCAATACGCACTAAATGCTCGGCGCGGCGTGTGATTTTTTCATATACATTTTGACAGAAACGGTCTAAATCGGGGTGGGCGCAATCGCGCAAACTAATCCCCATCGTAATCGTCCGCACATCAAGGTTATTTTCACTGATCATGCGGTTCGTTTCTAAAATATCTTTAATGCTTAACATCAATAAACTCCTTCCAAAAGTGAGCAACGCCCTGTTGCTAATTTAAATGCGGTGCATGCTTTGAAAAATATCTTCATGCTGCACTTTAATTTCCAAGCCCAGTTCCTTGCCTTTCGCTGCAAAAATAGCCTGCAGTTCTTTGAGAGAAACTTTGCTTTCACCAGTTTCAGCAATCATTACCATATTAAAAAAGCCATCAACAATATTTTGATTGATGTCCAAAATATTTACCTGATTTTCCGCCAGCACATTACTGGCCATAGCAACAATACCTACGCGATCCTTACCAATAATCGTAATTACGACTTTCATCTTCTACTACACTCCTTCAATTTTAATACTTGCTATTCAACAGTTAGCCGCCGGAAATCCGCCTGACTCCAGAAAGGTTTTCTTGTTGGGAAAACCTATAACTTTCATAGCATATTCTCTAGCATATTCTCTGTTATTGCATAATATCCTGCCAAAATTAAAATAAAAATGCGAGCCAGGCTTTTACTGGCTCGCATTTGTCTACTGCAGATACTATTATTGGTTTTGAGTTCCACCAGGAGCAGTCTGGCACGGCATATTCCCTCTGCCTGCTCCGTTCATCATACCGCGATGATGTTTGCCCATTTCACCCGGGTGCGCTTTCATCCATTCCATGCGCTCTTGCATGAATTGCAGGTGTTGGTCAGCCTGTTCTCGGCTAATCAAACCCTTTGCTACTTCTTGATTCAAAAAGTCTTTTTTCAAAGCCAGCATTTTCTCGTGATGTGCTGCTATATCCTGTTGAAACTCTGCTTTCTGCGCATCCGTCCAGGTGGCGTTGTTAAACAAGCAAGGGCGCTCGCCGCCAGCTCCTGGACCACCGCCCATAGGACCCATAGGCGCCGCCGATACCCATGCAGCTGAAACAAGAATTACCCCAGCAGCCAAAGTTGCTATCCATCTTTTTTTCATCATTGTTAATCCCTCCTGTTTTGTTTGTGTCTTTATTGTATCGTTCAGACATGGCAAATATTTGGCGTCTTTGTGACAAAAGATTGAACTTATCATAATATAACGCAGGAAAATGACATAGTAAGACGAATTTTAGTATCAATAAAGATGCATCATACTAAAAGGAGTGATTCACGTGTACGATACTGACTGCTACACTCGCTCTCAAGCTCTTGGCTATGCAAGGTTAGCCTTAAAAGAAATGGCTGCCAAAAAAGTAATTCCTCTTGAGATAGTTCCTGCCATTATGCAGCAAATGCTGCAGTTAATGGAAGAATTCACGCCGGCAGAAGCGGAGGCTAGGGGAAATCAGTTCCGTCAATCAGAAACTTACCAACAGGCGATTGCCAACTTGAAAGGTAAGTCTACTCCCCCAACTTAAAGTATCTGTTGAAAAGCGAGTAAAAGATGCGATGCCTGGACGGCTTTGCATCTTTTTTACGTGTAGCCTTTTATGCTATACTGTCTACATGATATAATTTCTTCATTAAAAGCAATTTTGTTGTGTAATTACGAAAGGATGACTCATTTTATGACACTGGAAACGATTGAACGCATCAACGCCTTATCGCGCAAGCAGCGCTCCATCGGCTTGACGGAAGAAGAAAAGCAGGAACAACTTCTGCTTCGCCGGCAATATATTGACAATATTAAAGTACAAATCACCCAAGCATTAGGCCCAGACACTCCGGCGGCTCCACTCCATGAACAGTAAAACAGTCTGGGGCTTCCGCCAATATTGGGGCTGGGTGCTGCTTTTGGCATTGACTCATTTCACCAGTGATTTTTATAATAATTTCCTCCCCCCCATGCTGCCTTTTCTGGTAGATACCATGCACATTTCCCTCACCACAGGCGGCCTGCTGGCCATGGTCTACGCCATCACTTCTTGTCTTCTGCAGCCGTTTTTTGGTTATTGGGTTGATCGACAGGGAGCCACATGGCCTCTCTTAGCCACAATTCCAGGCAGTGCGTTTTTCATCTGTTTAAGCGGCGAAGCGCCTTCACCGCTTTTTTTATTTTTATTGGTCGCCGTCGCCGGTACGGTCTCTTCTGTATTCCATCCGTTGGCGTCCGCCCTGGTGGCGCGCGTCACCGATCCATCCCACCGGGCGTTTTCTATGTCCTTGTTCATCAGTGGCGGCAATATTGGTTTTGCGGTTGCTCCAGCTCTGCTGACAGGCTATCTTTCCACATGGGGCCTTGAAAGTCTTTGGTTCCTTTTCTTTCCGGCCCTTGCTCTCGCTGCTGCGTGCCTTGCTTCCCGTTTGCATTTGGTACCGCTTCGCGACCAGCATCAATTTGCTTTTAAAGAAGACACCACAGCCCCCTCTTGGTATCGATCTAAACCTCTTTTGTTATTAAATACCGCCATGACGCTGCGCTGTTGGACGCAAGTAGCTTTTTTAACTTTTCTACCACTGTTACTGCCGCTTTGGGGCGCCTCCGCCGCCATGGGAGGCACCTTCCTTACGGTGTACCTCTTAGGCGGCGCTTTAGGAAGCTTTTGCGGCGGTTGGGCTGGTGATCGCTGGGGGCATGCCCGTTGCATTCAAGGCTGCCTGCTCCTCGCCCTAATCTCATTAGCCTTGTTTCTCTTCTCCAGCTCTTTATCCTGGTCGGCTTGGATCCTTATTTTCCTTGGCGGCGCTGGCCTGCAAGGCTCTTTGCCCTCATCCATAGTCTGGGCGCAAACTATTTTGCCCCAAAATGCCGCTATGGCCTCCGGCATGATGTTGGGGCTTACCTTTGGTTTGGGCGGCGTAGGCGCCGCCATCAGCGGCGCCTGGGCTGACCTCTGGGGCATCCCGGTCTCTCTCGCTGTATCTTTGTTTCCTCTGCTTTTAGCGAGCGTGTTGCTGCACCGTATTCCCTCGCCCAATTTAATTGGTAAATAGAATACTTTCAAAAGCTTGGTCTCGCCAAGCTTTTTTTCATTAAAAAAATAACAGGCATTACAAATTGCTCTAAAGAGCTTCCTATTTGTTTGTAATTATCTCAGAGCGCCCCATGTATACAATATTCCCTCATTTCCTCCGGGACAAAGCAACTCAAGAAACACATCATTTGAAACTTTTTACTCGATTTTATTTTGAGCTATTTGTAACTAATATTCGTTTAAAGTCCACCGCTGAAGTACTTATATACTTGTGAAAAGATTGACAACCTTAATGAAAATAAACTATAATTAAAAATGTGTTATATCGTTGTTGCGTACCCACAGACATTTTAATTTATTTACGACTAAATGTACCTGGCGCTTTTACATAACTCTTTTCAGTCGTGTACACAGCGTTGGCAAATGTGGTTATTCTACAATGATAAAACATACATTGCACAGATAATTTGGAGGAGGTAACAGTTCATGGCGAAAAAACCACTGAGAATTATGGAAACTGTGTTGCGTGACGGCCATCAGTCGCTCGCAGCTACCCGGATGCGTATTACCGATATGCTTCCCCAGTTGGAAATCCTTGACAACGTAGGCTACTGGGCTTTAGAAGCTTGGGGCGGCGCTACCTTCGACACCTGCCTTCGTTTTCTGAACGAAGATCCCTGGGAACGTTTGAAAACGCTCCGCAAACACATTACCAAAACTCCGATTTCGATGCTGCTTCGCGGCCAGAACATCTTGGGCTACAACCATTATGCCGATGATGTTGTGGAAGCTTTCGTAGCTAAAATGGTTGAACACGGCATTGGCGTTATTCGTATTTTTGACGCTCTTAATGACATCCGCAACCTGGAAACAGGTATCCGCGCTGGTAAAAAAGCCGGAGCTCATGTCCAAGGCGTATGCGTATATACCATCAGCCCGTATCATACCACCGAAAGCTACTTGGAATTGGCTCGCAGCCTTGTGGAACGCGGTGTTGATTCTATCTGTATCAAAGACATGGCTGGTTTGATTGCTCCTTACGAAGCATACAAATTGGTTAAAGCTATGAAGGAAGATCCGAAAATTGGCGTGCCGATTCATCTTCATTGCCATTACACCAGCGGCATGGCTTCCATGGCCTACCTAAAAGCTGCTGAAGCTGGTGTTGATATTGTTGACTGCGCTCTGTCGCCGTTTGCAATGGGTACTTCACAGCCTTGCACCGAGTCTCTGATCGCCACTTTCGAAGGTCACGAACGCGATACCGGTCTGAAAAAAGAAGACCTGTACCCGGTTGCTGATTATTTCTCTGGCGTCAAGAAATCCTTGGCTAACGACTTCAAACTGAACACTGCGTTTGACGTCTCCACGAAAGTCTTGACCTTCCAGGTACCTGGCGGCATGCTTTCCAATCTGCGTAACCAGCTCAAAGAGCAGGGTATGGAAGATAAATACGACGAGCTGCTTGAAGAAATGCCTCGCGTCCGCGCTGACCTTGGCTATCCTCCGCTTGTTACGCCTACCAGCCAGATTGTTGGCTCCATGGCAACCTTTAATGTCATGATGCAAAGCTTCGGCCAGGAACGTTATTCTCAAGTTCCTCGCGAAGTAAAAGATTTGGCCCGTGGTAAATACGGCAAAACCATTCGCCCGGTTAACCCCGAAGTGGCTGAAAAAATCATCGGCGGTGAAGAAATCATCACTTGCCGTCCGGCAGATCAGATTCCTCCGCAGATGGATGAACTGAAAGCTAAGTTGCAAGAACTTGGTTATGCTAATCCTCCGATCGAAGACGTTCTCTCTTATGCCGTCTTCCCGGAAGTGGCTGTCAACTTCTTCAAAGCTAACGGCCGGATGTAATATCTGTTATACCTCAAAGAAGAGCTCGTTTAGGCGAGCTCTTCTTTTTTTGGCTTCAATGCATATATAAAAACGCGTTCACCCTTCTTTTCACGGTGAACGCGTTTTTAAAACACAAGGATTCCCTTTAATGAAAACACGATCCGCCTATAAACTCGCGCAGAATCGAATTGGCCGGCACTAAATCGTCTTCAATCGCATGAAAATACGCTAAGAAGCTCAACAACCGTTTCGCCTCGCTATATTCCGAATGCTCCGGCCCAATAGCTTCCAACAAAGGCTGTGCATGCTTCCGCAACATGCCTAGCTCATAAATCAACGCTGAATTAAACATAACATCAGCATCTTCTTGGAAAGGAAAAATATTACGATGCTCTCCTCTGCGCACAGAAGGCCAAATCCGCAAAGTAGCCAAGGCATCATGCGAACGAAATTGGTGATCGCGGACAATGCGTCGAATCAAACGCGCATCTGTAGTCGGAATGCGGTTATGTTGATCCAACGAAAGCTGAGTTAAGGCGCTGATATAAATTTTAACCTTTCTCTCCCGCGGAACGACTTCTGTCAAACGTTCATTCAAGCCGTGAATACCTTCAATAATCAATGGCTGATTGTCAGTAATTCGAATTCTCCACCCGCTTAATGCTCTTTGTCCTGTGCGAAAGTCAAAGCGAGGAATCTCTACCTCTTCGCCGGCTAACAGCCTCTCCAAATGATGATTAAACAGCTCCAAATCAATGGCTTCAATCGCCTCGAAATCCGGCTTGCCTTGTTCATCTATCGGCGTGTGCGACCGATCCACAAAATAATCATCCAACGAGATTGCCACTGGCCGCAACGCATTGACCCGCAGCTGAATCATGAGACGCTGCGCAAAGGTAGTCTTGCCTGATGATGACGGCCCTGCAATCAAGACCAGTGCCACTTCTTTCCGATGCTCCGCAATGTAATCGGCTACCTGGGCAATCTTCTTTTCGTGCAAGGCCTCAGCAATGCGTACTAAGGATGCCGCTTCTCCTTGCTCCAAATGACCATTTAGCGAACCAACATCAGTACATTCCAAAATGCTGCCCCAAGACTCCGCCTCCT
The DNA here is from genome assembly GCA_009929485.1 of Negativicutes bacterium. Taxonomy (GTDB): domain Bacteria; phylum Bacillota; class Negativicutes; order Anaeromusales; family Anaeromusaceae; genus Anaeromusa. Next base: position 13,048 of record SAAJ01000001.1, on the reverse strand, counting down.
GAAATACTTTCGCCAGCTTAGGACGGTCCCGAAAACCAGACACCTCCTGCGGCGCTTCCCGCGATGGAAAGAGCATAACAAAACCATCCTGATACGGCTCCAGCGCAAAAAGAGGGACTTGCGCCGTATTAATAGCCATGGCTCCATAAAAGTAGTTGTGAGTGTCACCGCAGTAATAGAGGCTGACAAATTCTCTTTCCAGCGATTCCAGCAACAGTACCTTGCCATATAGTTTTTCCGCAGCAAACAGCTCAATAGCTTCTGTACGAGGCAGTACTTTCTTTACAATAGGCCGCTTTTGCGCCACAATCTCACGCATTCTTGCCTCTAGGCGCGCTACAATTTGCGCGTCCACTTCTTGCTTGATTGACAGTTTACAATACAAACCGCCATCCAGCGAATGCTCTACATTCACATCGCCATCTTGCAAAAAAAGTTCCTTTACAGCTACAACAAGCACCATAGACAAAGTACGCTGATAAATCCGATTTCCATCTATAGTGGATACGTCCAAAAATTCAACGCTTGCATCCTCAAACAGCAGCGTATTCAAGTCCTTGACTTCATGGTTAATCCTTACCGCCAAGACCTTGTCCGCATCGCCAGGATAATGCACAAGCAAATCACGCACAGCCCTATTTTTAGGACAGGGTATTTCTTTCCCCAGATCAGTAAGTTGCACGCGTATCATGAAAAACTCCCTTCAAGAGGGTATTAAAGGAACAATACCTCAATGAATTTGTACGTCAACGCGCTGACCAGCGCAGTAGACGGAATCGTCAACACCCAAGCCATAACCATCTGCTGAGCTACGCCCCACCGTACCGCATTAATGCGTTTAGCCGCCCCCACGCCCATAATTGAGCCGGAAACCACATGGGTTGTACTAACAGGCAGGTGCAACAGCGTTGCTGAAAAAATAACCAGCGAGGAGTTGATATCTGCTGAAAAGCCGTTAATGGGCTCCAACTTGAAAATTTTTGCGCCCATTGTTTTGATAATACGCCACCCGCCAAAAGCCGTACCACAGCCCATAGCTAACGCAGCCGATACTTTCACCCAAAACGGAACATCAAACACATCTAAATAGCCGGCGCTGACTAAAGCCAGCGTAATAATACCCATCGCTTTTTGCGCGTCATTAGAGCCATGCGCAAAAGACATCATGGCTGCTGCCAAAATCTGCAGCTTCTTAAATTGGTGATTGACCCGTGCTGGGGCTTGTTTACGAAAAGCCCAAAACAATGCATTCATAACCAAAAAGCCGCAAACAATCGCCAACAGCGGCGACAGAACTAAGGATAAAACAATTTTTACAATACCGGAAACCTTTAGCGCTACCATTCCCTTCGAAATAATAACGGCCCCCATAACACCGCCAATCAGCGCATGAGACGAGCTGCTGGGAATGCCCAGCCACCAAGTCAATAAATTCCAAAAAATAGCTCCTACCATAGCAGCGATAATGATAGGTTCGTTTACCATACTGGCCGCCGTAACAATATCACTGCCGATGGTCTTAGCCACGCCAGTACTGTACATAGCGCCGGCAAAATTCAAACATGCCGCCATGTATACAGCCACCCTCGGCGGCAGAGCCCGCGTCGAAACCGAGGTAGCAATCGCATTGGCCGTATCATGAAAGCCGTTGATATAATCAAAGACTAAGGCAAGAACCACAACTGCAATCAGCAATGTATCAGGCATATTTCATGGCCATCCCTCTTAGCAAGTCTGCAATGGCTTCGGAATGATCCAAGGCGTTTTCCAGATACTCTAAAATATCTTTCCATTTGATCACTTCAATCGGATCCGGAGTACATTCGAACAAGCGCGCTACTTCTTGTCGGTAAAACCGATCTCCTTCGCTTTCAAGGACACTAATCATGCGCACATGACTTAGTATTTTTTCTTGATTTTTTTTGATGTTACCAAGTAAGGCGCAGGCACTGGCAATTTCTTCCGTGCATTCCGCAAGCAAGCGTCCTAATTCTTCAGCACCCGCTTTATGGGTCGTAACGCCATACAATGTCATTCTTTCAATAATACCATGAATAAAGTCTACGCCGCTATCCAGCATATTGGCCAAGGCATAAATATCTTCCCGATCTAACGGTGTAATAAAGGTTTGATTTAACCGATCCAAAATGGCATCGTTAACCTCATCCGCCTGATGCTCCAATTCATAGATTTGCCGCATACTCTCGGATAGTTGAGTAGGATCTTCCGTAACGCGCTTTAATGTTAACGCGCCTTCTCTCAACAATTGAGAACTTTCCACAAACAACTTGAAAAACTCATCTTCCTTCGGTTTCAGGGAAAACATAGAAAAAGACCTCCGTTTTTCTTCAAGGCTTCTATTTTTATATGAATAACACCATTTCTTACTATACCATACTTACTTCACCCTAGACAATAATCCCATGTTTACCCTAAATAAGAAACAACCGAACAATTTCTGTTCGGTTGTTAAAATCACATCCATTTTTCAGCTATGCGCACGTTAAACGACCGTTGTCTTATTCCGTCTTGGCTATAGCTTGCTTGAATTTTTCCGCCATGCCTTTAATCTTATAAGCTGGAACCGCACAAACCGCAACACGGATGCCCTGGGCAAGCGGTACTGCAAAAATATAGTCTTCCTGCAGTTTTTCACAGACAGCCTCCGGATTCTTAGCCGGAATGGATAAAAAGAAACCGGCCCGATACGGCAACATATTTAAAGAAACCTCGGCAGCTTCATTGACAAATGTCTCTGCACGCTCCCGAATCAAATGGTAAAAGCTTTGCCGCTCCGCATCCACCGCCGCTTTTAACTGGGCGTCATGATAAATCGTCGCCATCGTCGCCATAGCCGGCGTATTGATATTAGACCAGGTAGCCCTACTGGTATATTGATTGATGTCCGCAAACTCCTGAATGACGTCCTTGTTAGAAGAAATGCCGATCATAGCCCCTACTCTCTGTCCATACATCGTAAAAGCCTTGGACATGCTGAAAGCGACAATGGTCAGCAAATTTTGCGGCAATTGGCCAAATTTGCTAAAAAACGCACGACATTCGCTGTTTTCTCCGGCAAATTCCAAATAAGCCGCATCCACCAGCAAAATAATACGCTTAGCCGGATTTTGCGCGCATTCCTTCGCCACCTGCAACACGCCATCCCACTCTGTATCACTCAAACTATAACCGGTAGGATTGTGCGCCGGCGTATTGAGGATAATCAGTACGCTGTCCTGCTTGGCCAACACACCTGCAACCTTGGTCTGGAAGGCTTGGAGATTGAAATTTTGCTTCTCATCAAAAAGCTGAAACGTATCCAATTTTCGCAGAGCATCATGACAAAGCACATTATAGGGTCCCCAGTACCAATCGGAAGTAAGTACAGTATCTCCTAGTTCCGTATAGTTCCAGATTGCATGATGAATTACGCCGCAGCCTCCGGCAGTCGCCACTGCGTCCAGGTAGGCCTCCGGCTTGTACTCCCCTAAGGTCATATCAATAGCCGCTTGCAAAAAAGCCGGCTGTCCCGGGATGGGCGAATAACGAACCAAATCCACTGTAGGCAATGCGCGAAAAACTTTTTCCACCGTAGGAAGGCAGGCCAAGACGCCTTCATCATCAAGAATTGCGCCAATCGTCGCATTGACTACTTTTTCCTTGCCTACTTTAGCTTCCGCTTGTACAGCCGCCGCGTTGGCGCCAAAAATATTATCAGTAGCAAATTTTCCTTTCGCATGAGATGCGGCCAAAGAAAATGACATAGTGGTTCCTCCTCATTCCATTTATCTTTCTTAGTGTAACACACGCAAGGCGCATGGAGTAAGCATCCACGTAAAAAACCGGAAAATGACTTGCTTATATAGTAAAAAGGCCGCCAAAGCGGCCCTCAGAAGTTATCCAACAAGAAACACTCCAACGTTCGATTACTTATCCGGAAAAAAGAGCGCATGCACTGCATTAACCGCTTCTTTCGTTCTTTCTTCACGAATCAAACAAGAAACGCTGATTTCCGAAGTACTGATTACCTCTAGATTGATCCCCATACTTCCCAAAGCGCCAAACATTTTAGCCGCTACCCCCGGGCTGCCGTACATTCCAGCGCCGACAATGGATACCTTCGCCACTGCCTCGTCAATTTCCACACCTCCAAAATTTTGTGCAAGCGCAAGTTCTTCCATCAATATCCTTGTCTGCGCAGCATCATCTTGTCCGATCGTAAATACCATATCAATAATTCCTTTTTCATTCGTGCGTATGCTCTGTACAATCATATCCACATCAATATTAGCTTGAGCCAGCGCTGAAAAAATCAAATGGGCGATTCCCGGCTGATCTGGTACTCCCAATACCGCTACCTTGGCTACATGAGTATCATGTGTTACGCCGCGAACGGCACATTCTTTCTCTTCCATGGTGTATGCCTCCCTAATAATCGTTCCTGCAATTTCCGTAAAAGTAGAGCGCACATGAATGGGAATGCCGTAATTTTTACCCATTTCCACGGCCCGCGGCTGCATAACTACCGCTCCGAGACGCGCCATTTCCAGCATTTCATTATAGGTAATTTCTTTCATTTTTCTTGCCGAAGGCACAATACGAGGATCCGCCGAATACACCCCGTCTACGTCGGTCAAGATTTCGCACACGTCTGCTTGCAAAGCGCCTGCCAAGGCCACGGCCGATGTATCCGACCCGCCTCGTCCCAGCGTGGTAATATCCCCAGTCTCAGCCAATCCTTGAAAACCGGCAACAACTACAACTTTGCCTTTATCCAGCTCTGCGAGCACTCGCTTTGGTTCAATACGACGAATCTTTCCTTTTAAGGACACCGCTGTTGTCGCAATACCCGCTTGCGGTCCTGTGAGCGAAATGGAGGGACAGCCTTTACTGCGCAGCGCCATGGCCAATAGGGCAATAGATACTTGCTCGCCTGTCGTTAAAAGCTGGTCAAGCTCTCTAGCGTGCGAATACGGCGCGCCGCATACTTTTTGCGCCAAAGAGATCAACTCATCGGTCGTATCTCCCATGGCTGATACAACAACAACTACACGGTCTTGTTCTTCTTTAGTCCGAATTATACGCTCCGCCACTGCCTGAATTTTTTCTGCGGTCGCCACGGAGCTGCCGCCAAATTTTTTCACAAGAAAAGCCATGATTGTCCTCCTCTTCTGTTTATGTTAAACAGTAATCAATTATACTATTCTCCCTAAAAACACATTCCCCTCTTGCGAAAAGACATTTCTTTCTTAGTCTAACTAAAAAAACGTTGAGGACAAAGAGCTGCTCTTGTCGCCAACGTTTTTAATTTATTCTTGTTTACCGGCATTTAAAGGAATCTTGTTAAAAAACTGCGGCGTTTTCAACCTAACATGCAGACTCCGCAACGCTTGAAGATTCACTTCTTTGCCCCATTCTTCCGGCTGAATCTCTTCAATCGGCAATAAGTTCAGCATGGGGTCTGCATTGTAAACAGCCTGCAATTGCTGAATCGCCAAAAGCCCCTTGGTCGCTTGGCAAGCCTGCATGACTTCATTTCTAGTACAAGATAAATGAATATAGCATTCGTTATTTAAAGCGCTTTTCGACATACCCATGACATAGCTGCGGTCCAAAGTAGGCACCACTTCATATACCCGAGATAAAACCTGCATAATCAGCGCCGCACACAGTTCGATGTACTGTTTATTTACCGTCCGTATCTCCTTATCCTCGTAGGCTGGCCGCCCGCCGGGGGACAAGGTGCATACCTGGGTTGGAATAATTGCTTTAGGCGGCAGCCAGATCTGAAAAAGCGGAACCCCTTCCAACAAATCAATATTAACTTCAGCAGAAAAGCCAACCTCCAAAGACGACAACGCCACATCCATTTTCAGTAAAATAGCGCCAACGTCACCGCTTAAAAGACGTTCCACTGCGGCAACGCGCTCCTGCTCCGCCACTTCATGCTTCTTCCGCGCCTCTTCCTGAGTTTTATGATGGTACTCAATCCGCCGCTTGATTTCCTCCTTGGTTTCCACGACTACCTTTTGAATCGTTTGCTGCCGGTCCTGTACTGTAAAAAACAAGGAAGCAAAAACCGTCAAAAGCAAGCAAGCTATAATCCACATGAGGAAGGTACTAGGACTCAATACCAAAATCAACAATAAAAAAGCAATAATCCCAGCACGATAAGCAATAGGCATAAAGAACTTCCCCTGCGCCAACAAGCGATTTTCTTCCAATAAATCGTCAAAGTTGGGAACCGGCTTCTCTTGAAACAAAACGATTTCAAGCTGCGAATAATAGTCTACTTCACGATAATCCAAAATACTAAGCTTACTAAGCGTCTCTTCTACTACCTTAGCTCGCTCATATTCTTGACGCCAGCGATCCACCTGATCGACATAGCGAAACGCAGGCGCTTGTCCTGCAAACACCTGTTGTTGTTCCTTTTTGGTTTCTTTCGCCATCTACAATAAGCCACCTTTCTCTATCTTACCGCTGCTTTTGCGTTCATCACGTATGTATTTTCTACTATTGTATCGAAAGTTACGCTGAAAAGTACAGTGCTTTTTTTCTAAACCCATAGACAAACGGAAAGGTACATGGTACATTTAAAAAAACCTTTAAATTAGTCCGGCGAGACTAAAAAGGCATGCAATCATACGCTGCATTTTATGACCTCTTGCGCCGGCAGGAGGTTTTGTCTTTTTATGAACGCCTATTTAAGGAGGATGTTTCAAATGAGCAAACGCATGATCCCTGTTGATGAAAGACTTCCCTTTTTACAAACCTTGCCTTTAAGCCTGCAACATCTTTTCGCCATGTTTGGCGCTACGGTTCTTGTGCCTATTTTATTTAAAGTAGACCCTGCAACCATTCTTCTCTTCAACGGAATTGGAACCTTGTTATATTTATTCATTTGCAAAGGCAAAATCCCTGCCTACTTAGGTTCTAGTTTTGCCTTTATTTCTCCTGTTTTTGTAGTCCTGCCGCAATTTGGTTATGGCTCCGTACTAGGAGGCTTCTTCGCTGCAGGTTTGGTCTTTACACTCGTAGCCTTGCTAATCCGCCTTGTGGGCATTCGCTGGATTGACATCGTCTTCCCGCCGGCAGCCATGGGCGCCATTGTCGCTGTTATCGGTTTAGAATTAGCTCCGGTAGCCGCGGATATGGCTGGTTTAACTGCTAAAACAATTGATGCCAACGCCATCACCGTTTCCTTGTTTACACTGACTGTGACAATTCTCGGGTCTGTACTCTTCCGTGGCTTTCTCGCTATTATTCCCATCTTGATAGGCGTCTTGGCTGGTTACGGTTTGGCCTTTTTCATGGGTATGGTAAACTTAAGCAATATTGAAAAAGCTCCTTGGTTCTCTTTCCCCACGTTCTATTCTCCTGAGTTTCATTTAGGCGCCATTGCCGTTATTCTGCCGGCAGCCCTGGTTGTCGTAGCTGAGCATATCGGTCACTTGGTCGTAACAGGCAACATTGTCGGCAAAGATTTAACAAAAGACCCCGGCCTTGACCGCTCTCTCCTCGGCAACGGCCTCTCCACCATGCTCTCCTCTTTGTTCGGTTCTACACCTAACACTACTTACGGCGAAAACATCGGCGTTTTAGCCATCACCAAAGTATACAGCACCTGGGTTATGGGCGGCGCGGCCATCTTGGCGATTATTCTCTCCTTCATCGGTAAACTGTCCGCCGCCATTCAAAGCATTCCTGTACCGGTCATGGGCGGCGTTTCCTTATTGCTCTTCGGCGTTATCGCCGCTTCCGGCGTACGTATGCTGGTAGAAAGCAAGGTAGACTACAGTCGGGCCCGGAACCTCATTTTAACCTCGCTCGTATTAATCATCGGCATTAGCGGCGCCAGCTTGCAATTTGGCAGCATCAATTTAAAAGGAATGGCCTTGGCAACGGTAGTAGCCATTGTCGCCAGCCTAGCTTTTAAAATCTTCGACCAGCTAGGCTGGAGTAACGACAGCGAAATCGAAGAATAGCCCCAACAACGAAACACCCTATGTGAACAACACAACCGTTCTTCACATAGGGTGTTTTGTTATTATGACCGGAAGTTGACGAACTGCAAATCAACTCCAAAATCTTTCAGTTTTAATTCTCCAATAACCCGTTGCAAATCGTCCTTATCTTTTCCGACGACTCGGACTTGATCATCCATGATCTGGCCTTGCACTTTCAATTTCATGTTTTTTATAGCAGCCACAATTTCCTTGGCTTTCTCTTTTTGAATACCCTTTTTCAGTGTAATAGACTGTCTCACCATGCTCTGTGACGCTGTTTCCATTTTGCCATAGTCAAAGTTTTTGAGGGAAATGCCGCGTTTTATTGCTTTCGTTTGCAAAATGTCAATCACGTTTTTTAGCTTATATTCATCATCAGCTAAAATGCGAATCTCCGTATCTCCTTCCAAGGAAATCGTTGATTTACTGCCGCGAAAATCAAAACGCTGTTTAATTTCTTTCGCACATTGATTAACGGCATTATCCACTTCTTGCATATCTAAATCAGAAACCACGTCAAAGGAACACTCTTTTGCCATATTTATCAAATCCTCTCTTTATTTATGTCGTACGCTAATATGGATTGTCCTGCGCAATACCGTAAAGAAAAAAGCAAATACCCCTCCCACCGTGAAAAAGAACGCCACCGGTTTGATGAGTATCAACTCGCTTGTTGCTTGCAAAGAAAACAGCAACGCTGTCATATAGGCCAAAAATAGTTCGCCAAAACGAGGACTTCCAAAACGAGGCGCAATTAAGGTCCAAACGGCAAAGCCATACGCCACTACCAAAAAGTACTTCGAAAGTTCCATCCACTACTCCTTCCCACCGAAACCATAGACTAATTAAATTCGCGATTTACCCTGAATTTCCTGCTTTCATTATTGCTGCGTAGTCAGCCATACGCCACATAAAATGCATAATGCCCCCAACCCGTGCGAAAGTAAAATCTCTTCATTTAATAAAAGCCAAGCGGAAAACACCCCAGCCAAAGGAATAATATTGGAAAAAATAGCAGCGCGTTGCGGTCCGATCTGCTGTACCCCGTAATTCCAAAAGGAAAATGCCAAGATGCCGCTGCAAAAAACCATATAAACCATGCTCACCCAGCCCCAAGCCGTCAAATCCAGAGCCCCTCTATATCCTTCCCAATAGGTCATGCCTAATAAGAACACCGTTCCAATACAGCTAGACCACGCTGTCGTCGCCAAGGCAGACAAGCCGCCGCTGCCCATCACCCTTTTCCCTAGCAGCGTATACAGAGTCCAAAAAAAAGCGCCCCCAAAGATCAGTAAATCTCCCTGATGTAACGACATGGAAGTTAAGACATCCCAAGACCCACGCGTAATTACCAAAAGCGACCCGAGAAACGAAAGTAATACCCCGATCCATTGCAGCAGACGCAGTCGCTCTTTCCAAAAAAGCCAAGCAAAAATGGTAGTCAAAACTGGTGACGTAGCCATCAATAAACTTGCATTTGATGCGGTTGTTAACGCAACTCCTTTAAATACGAGAACATTATTCCCGTAAATTCCAGTAATCCCCAATAAAAAAAGACCTATCCACTGCCGCCCCAGGGGCCATGCCTTTTTTCCTTCGCGAAAAAGAACCCATGCTGTAAGAACCAAACTAACCCAGAAAAAGCGCATCCCCACAGCTGCCACCGGCGGCAATTCGCTCACAATCTGCTTAACGGCAACAATATTGGCCCCCCAAAACAATGCCGTTACTACCAATAACCAATATACGGTCGTTTTTTTCATTACCTATCCCCATCTCCGCCAATGCCTTTAAAAATCGGTACTATGAAAACGTCCAAAATATTATCAATTTTATCACGGTTGCCATAAAAATAAAAGCATTCCCTAGATTACTCTATGCCGTTTTAGCCACTTCATGATATACTATTGGCTGTGCAATTTCAGTTAAGCACTGGGGAGGCCAATGCCATGCTTGTCTATCATATTCCTGCATTACCCAAGCTCACTTCCATCCGCGATTTTATCCGTCTTCATTGCGGACTCTCACAAAGTCTGTGGCGCCGTATACAAAGAGAGGGCCGCATTCTTTGTAATGATCAAGTTCCCCCGCCTGGCTATTGGCTGCAAGAGGGAGATTTACTTATCCTCACTTGGCCCAAACATCCTGCGGCAATTGTTGCGCCCTTGCCACTCGACATAGCTTATGAAGACGATGTCCTTCTCGTCGTCAATAAACCTGCCGGGCTTTTAGCCCATCCTCACGCCGGGCCTCCAGAAGCGACCCTGGCAGACGCAGTTCTTACTCATTATCAGACCTGTGGCTGGGATTATGAATATCATCCTGTCCATCGCCTGGACCGTAATACTTCCGGCTTAGTTCTTATCGCTAAACGCCCGGATATCCAGCATTTTTTTCAAAAAGACAGTTTACTTCATTTACAACGCTCCTACTTAGGTCTTTGCCATGGCGACTGGACCACTCATTATGGTTGTATTCAAGCTCCTCTTGCCCGTAAACCGGGCAGCCTAATCGAGCGCTGCGTAGCCGCAGACGGACAAGACGCGCTAACCCATTATCATTGTTGTCATCATACTGCCGAAGCATCGTTAGTCCGCTTTCATTTAGAAACAGGCCGTACCCACCAAATCCGCGTTCATTGCGCCTATGTCGGACATCCTTTATTGGGAGACGATCTTTACGGCGGACTACAGGCACAGATTCAGAGACAAGCGCTTCATGCTTATGCCCTGCGTTTTCGCCATCCTCTAACCAAAAAAGTGATATGCGTCCGCAGCCCCTTGCCATCTGACATGAAGAATTTGCTGCAAAATAAAAATTATCTCAAAAAATAAATGGTAAAGCGTCTTCTTTTATGTTTCATTATGTTCCTTGTTGTACAAGATATGGTATAATACATTTGGGAATAGAGTACACCAATTACAAATCTAAGGAGGGACTCGTATGCCACTCGTTACATCCACCGCTATGTTTAAAAAAGCTTACGAGGGTCAGTATGCCGTTGGCGCTTTCAATGTCAACAACATGGAAATTATTCAAGGTATCGTCGATGCAGCCAAAGAAGAACAAGCACCATTAATTCTTCAAGTGTCTGCAGGAGCGCGTAAATATGCGAAGCACATTTACCTGATTAAACTGGTAGAGGCCGCTTTAGCAGATTCAGATCTTCCTATTTGCCTGCATCTGGACCACGGCGAGGATTTTGAGATTTGCAAATCCTGCGTTGACGGAGGCTTTAGCTCTGTCATGATTGACGGCTCCAAGCACTCCTTTGAAGAAAACATCGCTCTTACAAAAAAAGTCGTAGAATATGCGCATGCCCACGGCGTTGTGGTTGAAGCAGAACTAGGCCGCTTAGCAGGCGTAGAGGACAGCATCAAGGTCAGCGGTAAAGACGCTTCCTACACGGATCCGGATCAAGCCGTTGAGTTTGTAGAGCGCACCGGGTGTGACTCTCTGGCCATTGCCATCGGCACCAGCCATGGAGCCTACAAATTCAAAGGCGAACCTACCTTAGACTTTGAACGCCTCGAGATCATCACCAAACGTCTCTCAGGCTATCCGTTAGTTCTTCATGGCGCCTCCACAGTCCTGCCCGAGTTCGTTGCCAAGTGCAATGAGTTTGGCGGCGACCTCAAAGGAGCACAAGGCGTTCCGGAACATATGCTGCTCCAAGCCGGCAAACAAGGGGTCTGCAAAATCAATATTGATACAGACCTGCGTCTCGCCATGACGGCTTCCATTCGTGAACATCTGCAGACACATCCTGGTGATTTTGATCCCCGGCAGTACCTCAAGCCAGCTCGCGAAGCCATTAAAAACATGGTGCAGCACAAAATTAAAAATGTACTTAATTGCAGCAACCGTCTGTAATCTCATAGTTTTAAAACGCGAATCCCGCCAAGGCAGAACTCCTCTGCTTTGGCGGGGTTTTTCTGTATTAGAACGTAAGGGGTACGAGAATTTGAACAAGAGTAGAAGGAGTAGAGGGAGGGCTTGACGGAATAGTATTGAACAAGAGAATCGGAGAACCTGAGGGTACGTAGAGATGGTTGCGAAACTAATTGAATGAGCGGCTCTTACTGGATGCCGAGCTAAAAAAGCCAATCCCACCGGCGCTTCGCGCACCTCCCTTTGACAAGGTAGGCATCTCTTTTAGCAGAATTTGCAGCCAACGTCCGCGCCCGGCGTCTGTGGTAAAACTTTTGCGAGCGAAGCGGTCCACAGGGCCTGCAAGGCAAGCTGAAAGGATTAGAAATATGGATGTCTGAGCGCAGCGAGTTCCCGTATTTCCCTTTCAGCTTGCTGCGCAGGAGCTGAACGAGCTCTTGTTTTTTGCAGAACCACTAATTGATTCCTGTCATACGCCAGAACGGTTCTTTTTCCGTCTGACTACGTCAGGGAAACCTTGAAAGAGCGCCGCTATTTCTGCAGCCCCCTTTCTTGTCAGACGAAAAAGCTCCTCGCCCTGGCGATGCACTCATTCAATCAGCGGCTCTTACGGATGCCAGGGAAGGAAACGCCAATCCCACCGACGGGAAGGTATTTCTTTTTGCATGCCGGCATCCGTCCGCGCCCGGCGTCTGTGGCAAAACTTTTGCAAGCGAAGCGGTCCGCAGGATCTGCAAGGCCAGCTGAAAGGATTAGAAATACGGATGTCTGAGCACAGCGAGTTCCCGTATTTCCCTTTCAGCTGGCTGCGCAGGAGCTGAGCGAGCTCTTGTTTTGACGGGGATGCCGGGAAAGGACGCTACTATAAACTAGCTTTATGTACTATAGACTTAAAAAATATTAACTTATTATACATCAACTCATCTAGTCAGCTTAGCTACTCCGGCAACCTACCTATCCCTCCCGTCCTTCGCTTTGCCATCCATGGCGCTCAGGACACTAACGCCGTCCAGGCGTGTCGCACGCCGCTGCGCGGCCTTAGAAAGACAGGGGTAGTTGCCGGTAAAAGAAAAAGCACTCGCCTTCGCGAGTGCTTTTTCTTAACCGGCAACTACCTATCCTCCCAGGCCGCTTCCAGCCAAGTACTT